>JANXVY010000071.1 GCA_025351425.1 Hyphomicrobium sp. | reverse complement strand
CTGCCAGCGCAAAATGCGCGAAAAACTTGGCATCAAGGCCGATATTGTCGCCTATCCAGTCGGCTCCCGCACGGCTTTTAGCGACGAGACCAAGCGGGTGGCCCGCAAAGCTGGCTTCCGGGCCGGTTTTTCGTTTTACGGGGGCACGAACCTGCCAGGGCGGATCGACCCGCACGACGTCCGCCGCGTACAGTTCGAACCCTTTGCAAGCCATGCCCGCACCCGCACCGCACTCGGCCTGATGGCCACCAGCACCCGCGTCTGGCTCTAGCGTCCTCTCCGCGTTTACCGAGAAACCAACCCGTTCTATCCCCGCCCGACGGAACCGCTACGACTGTTCCGTTAATTGGCTGACCTTCTGTCAGCATGCGCTCGGCAGGAAGCCTCAGAGGCGCTCCTAAGGCAGCGCGACCAAGAAGCAAGGCATATTATGGGCATCCCGGAGCAGTTTGAGCCTGGCTTGGTAAGCGTGGTCATTCCCACCTTTAACCGCAGCTATATCCTACGGACCGCCATCGACAGCGTCTTGAACCAAACCTATCAGAACATCGAAATTCTCGTCGTCGACGACGGCTCGACAGACGCGACTGCGCAGGCGGTGGCGGGCTATGGCCCCAAGGTGCGCTACTTCCACCAGCCGAATGGCGGCGTGTCATCAGCGCGCAACCTAGGTCTGCGGCAAGCCCGCGGCGAATTCATCGCCCTGCTTGATTCAGACGATGCCTGGCTGCCCTGGAAGGTCGAGGCTCAGCTCGCGGTGTTTCGTGCCATGCCCCAAGTCGGCATGGTTTGGACCGACATGACCGCAATCGACCCCAATAGCGCTGAAGTCGAGCAGCGCTACCTCCGCCACTTTTATTCCTGCTACAGCCATATCGATTTCGACAAGTACTGCCCGCCGGTCGCCCGCGTGGGCGATGTCTGGCGACAGGCGCCTGCCGCCATCGCCGGCGACCAGATCCGCTCAGGCGATATCTTTGCGGCCATGTTCTATGGCAGTCTCGTCCACACTTCGACAGTGATGCTCACCCGCCGCCGCCTGGTCGATACCGGCCTCTTCGACCTCAGCTTGCGTCAAACAGGTGAGGACTATGAATTCCACATGCGTACGACGATGAACGGCCCGGTCGCCCTCTTGGACGCGCCCAGTATATTGTACCGCGTCGGCGCTGGCGACCAACTGACCCGTCCCGAGCTGCAAGTGACAATCGCCCGCAACAATCTGACGACCGTTATGCGCTACATCAACCACGAGCGTGCCGGCGCGATGCTTCCCCCTGCCGATGTTCGCGAGCGCTTGGCTCGGTCGATGGGCTGGCTCGGTGAAGCCTCGATGGAGACAGGCAACTTGCCGGACGCGCGCCATTATCTTTGGACGAGCTTGCACCATAAACCCGCTCTGCGCGTCGCGATGCTGCTCGCCATGTCGTGGTTGCCGCCCGCAATCGTTGCGAAGGCCCGCCGCATCAAGGCCGTTCTCAGCGGGCGCGGCGCGATTACGCCTGCGTAGGCAGTCGCGATACTGCCGCCGACCCCTGTAGTTTGCGCAAGCCCCGTTTGGTTGCAGTCAGTCCCTTGCGGGCGGCCTCCAGCAACTTTGATCGCACGACGCGCAGCTGCACAAGCGGCCGGGTCTTCGCCGTAAAACGCTGCTTGTATCCCGTATCCCCGCCGAGAAAATCGAACTCCTTCAAGCCGCGCGCCATCGCGTCTTGAAGCACCAGGAAAATCATCACGAAACCGATGCTCAAATCGTCGGGCACCGACACGTCGCGTCCCGACTGATAGAAGTAAAGGCAACCGCCGCTGTTGATGTTGTACATGGCAGCAACGGGGCGTTCGCCGACCGTGAGCCATAACAGCTCGACCTTATCGCGCTCCAGAGCCCGCTCCAGATAGGTTCGATGGAAATTCCGGAACCGTTCGGCTTCAAAAACCCCCGCACTTCCCTGTTCATTCCACCGCTGGCCGTGAAGGGCTTGCAAAATGCGCCAGCCCTCGTCCAGCGAAGCTTGGTCGTGGGCGCGATTGAGCCGGTAGCCCCGATCCCCGGCCCAGGCCTCGAACTTTCGCAGGATCTGCCGGAACCGCTTTCGTTTGGAGCTATCCAGCGTCTCAAGGTAGGCATCCCAATCCCGCGGTAGCGCAATGAACGGCGCTTCCGTCAATTCGGTCTGTTCCGGCACCAGCCCAACGCCGCCGAAGGCCTCGGCCAGCAGCGCAACCATAGGGTCGTCGCCATGCATCATTTCGAGCGCACATTCGTCCCATACGCCGAACGCCCCATCCTTCAGCGCCTTGACGACGCTGAACGCGACCGCCCGCTCAAAGCCGCGCGCAACGATCAGATTGAGATACTCCGAACACACCCGGTCCGGCTCATCGCCCGCACCCATGAATTCCAGCCGCCGGAACGGAACCACCCCTCCGTATTTGTGCACGCGATGGCAAAAAGGCGCGATGGCGACCAGCCGCTCACCCTCATAAAACAGCCCGACAGCAAGGCGGCGTGATGCCCCGTAGATGGTCCACCAGGTAAACAGCCAATCGGGATCGAGCATTGGCTCAGCCGAGGCGCTCTGCGCCATTAGTGCCCGCCAAGCGTGGTCCAGCCCAGTCAGATCCTCTGCCCGGTCCACAACGTGCAGCTTGAGGTCAGGAGACGAAATGAAAACCTCCGTAGGCTTTGTGTGAAGCTATGTGGCCCACCTGCATGGCGCAACCAGTCAGATGCCGAGCCTGTCGGTTATACGAACTTGATGGCAGAATTGTTCCGTGGACCCTGCGACTAAGTACACAGCGCTCGTTCGGTGCTGCCTTGCGATTTCCTGTTTACCGTGACACATCGTGTCGAACAATCGGAGGTGATATTCATCATGAGCGCAGACGACTATAAGCGCGCCGCCGCAGCCCGCGCCCTCGAATTCATCGAGCCCGGCATGAAGCTCGGCCTGGGAACCGGCTCCACGGCCGCCCACTTCGTGGCCTTGCTTGGCGAAAAGGTAAAGGCCGGCTTCGAAGTCGTCTGCGTGCCGACGTCAGAGGCCACCGCCGCCCAGGCGCGCGCGCTCGGCATTAAGTTGACCACGCTCGACGAAGAGCCGATCCTCGACGTGACCGTCGACGGCACCGACGAAATTGACGGCGATCTGCGCCTTATCAAGGGCGGCGGTGGCGCCCTGCTTCGCGAGAAGATCGTCGCCGTTTCCTCCGACCGGCTTATCGTCATCGCCGATGCGGAAAAGCGCGTCGCGATGCTCGGGGCGTTCCCGCTCCCTGTCGAAGTCGTCCGTTTCGGCCTCGCCTCGACCCGCCAGATGATCGAAGCGCTGGCTTCCGACATCGGCTGCGAAGGCCCCTTAACGCTTCGCTTGAAGGCGGACGGCCAGCCCTTCGTCACGGACAACGGCAACGTCATCCTCGACTGCGCCTTCGGCCGCCTCCCGGACCCGGAAGCCCTCGATGACGTGCTGCGCCAGATCCCGGGTGTCGTCGAGAACGGCTTGTTCCTCGGCATCTGCGATACCGCAATCCTGGCTGGCCCGGACGGCGTCGAAGTCCTGCAGGCCGAAAACCTGTTCGCACTGGACGACGGCCTGGATGCCTAAGCTCCGCGCCTTGCGACACACCGGCCCTCGGCCTCCGGCAACTCACTCCAACGAAGGGCACCGACCTTGACCGCCACTCCCGAGTTCGACCTCTTTGTCATTGGCGCTGGCTCGGGCGGCGTCCGGGCCGCCCGCATTGCCGCCAGCTACGGCGCCAAGGTTGCGATTGCCGAAGAATACCGCGTGGGCGGCACTTGCGTGATTCGCGGCTGCGTCCCTAAGAAACTGATGGTCTATGCCAGCCGCTTCCGCGACGAATTCGAAGACGCTTCAGGTTTCGGTTGGACACTCGGCGCAGTCCCCACCTTCGACTGGGCGACCCTGATCGCCAACAAGGACCGCGAGATCGCCCGGCTCGAGGGTCTCTATCGCGCCACGCTGTCCCGCAACGGCGTGACCCTCTACGAGAGCCGCGCAATTCTCGAAGCGCCCGGCCGCATCGCCCTCCCCGCCACAGGTGAGTGCGCGCAAGCAAAAACGATCCTGGTTGCGACGGGCGCGCGGCCAGCTCTTGATAAAACGATCCCGGGCATCGAACACGCGATCACCTCCAACGAGGTGTTTCATTTACCCAAACAGCCGGGCCGCATCGTTATCGTCGGTGGCGGCTATATCGCGGTTGAATTCGCATGCGTCTTCAATGGGCTCGGCAGCGCCGTTACACTCGTCCATCGCGGCGACAAGCTCCTGCGTGGGTTTGACGACGATCTGCGCGACGATCTCGCAGTCGACATGCAGAAGCGCGGCGTTGAACTCAAACTCAACGCCAAGCTGTCGGGCATTGCCAAAACAGCAGACGGGCTGACCGTTACCCTCACCACGGGCGAAACACTTCGGTGCGACACCGTGATGTGCGCCACCGGCCGCCTGCCCAACACCCACGGCATCGGCCTCGAAGCCGCCGGCGTCACCCTTGGCGCCAACGGTCGCGTTGTGGTCGACGCGCAGTCCTGCTCGTCCTCCCCTTCCGTCTATGCCGTCGGCGACGTCACGGACCGCGTGAACCTGACGCCAGTCGCCATTCGCGAGGGCCATGCGTTCGCCGACAGCGTCTATGGGTCCAAACCCTGGGTGACCGACCACGAAATGATCCCGTCGGCGGTCTTTTCCACGCCCGAAATCGGCACCGTAGGCCTGAGCGAACAACAGGCGCACGCCCAGTACCCGCAGGTCGACGTCTACAAAACTCGTTTCCGCCCCATGAAGGCCGTATTGGCCGGTCGCGACGAACGCATGTTGATGAAGCTCGTCGTCGACGCGGCAACCGATCGCGTGCTCGGCTGCCATGTGCTCGGCGCGGATGCCGCAGAAATCGTCCAGATGGCTGCCATCGCCATGCGCATGGGCGCGACCAAGGCCGAGTTCGATGGCACCATGGCGCTCCATCCGAGCGCTGCGGAAGAACTCGTCACGCTCCGCGACAAGTGGGTTGCGCCGCGCGCTTAACGCTATGTCATGTCCGCAAGTGCCTTTTTGAGCGCCTCCGCGTGCCGCGCCAGAATCTCGGGCTTCTCCATGCTCCCCGTGTGCGGTTTCAGGGGGACGCTGTCGAACCGGGGAATAACGTGGAAATGCAGATGGAACACCGATTGGCCACCGGCTGCCTCGTTGAATTGCATCACGCTGATACCATCGGCGGCAAACGCCGCTTTCGACGCCCGCGCGATCCTCTGCACCAGCGGCAGAACATGAGCGAGCGTTGCCGGATCGGCATCCAGCAGGTTGCGGCTCGCAGCCTTCGGCACCACGAGCGCATGTCCGGGCGATTGCGGCATCACATCCATGAAAACGACGCAGTGGGCGTCCTCGTAAACGCGTTGGCTCGGAATTTCTCCGCGCAGAATTTTTGCAAACACATTGCCGCTTTCGTACGTCATCGACTGCTGCCGCCTCTCGCTCGTGTTGCCGATTGGACGCCGAATCCCCATCTCGACGTCGTCTTAGGAGAATTGGCGGTTTGATGCGGCGCGAGTCAACTCTCCGAAAAGTGTCGAAGGTCCGCTGGTGCCCGCGCGGAACATTTCCGGCGCAGCTGCATATGACGTCGGGCACTCAACGAGAGCCTGAAAGCGGGTAACACTGAGCACTGGAAGCCACAGTCCACCTAAATGCACTATTGTGCCAGCTCAACCTCTGGCATTTTATTTCGCCGCAAGTAATCTGTTGTCACAAATCAGAGGCAATCGTTCGCCAGCATGCCTGAACGAACCGGAGATTCCCAGATGCACCAAAATTCGTCGGCCCCGTTGGGTTTGTTCGCGGCAGCAGGCGTCGCGCTCCTCGCCATGACAAGTGCCGTTTCCGCGGCGGCCGAAGGGCTGCAGGGCTCATGGAGCGGCAGCGGTTCCGTCGAACTGCCCTCCGGCGCCACGGAAAAGGCCCGCTGCAAGGTTTCGTTCCAGAAACAGGGCGGCAAGAGCTACGCCATGAATGCCGTTTGCGCGTCCAGTTCGGCGCGCGCGGCCCAGACCGCAACGCTGGAACAGGTCGGCGCCAATCGGTATTCCGGCGAGTTCAACAACGCCGAATACGGCGTGACCGGCTCGATCAATATCACGGTCAATGGCTCGAGCCTCAGCGCTCAGCTCCGGGGCGGCGGCGGCGCGGCCTTCTTCAATCTCAGCCGCTGACGGACGCCGCGCGGCGTAAATCCATCGCCACCGGCGCACCGAACGCGTATGCCGTCTGCGGACCAGCCCTCCGGAGACGGTATGACGGCGCGCCAATGGACCCTGATCGCATTCCTGTCGCTGCTGTGGGGCGGATCGTTCTTCTTCACTGCAATAGCGGCCCATGAAGTACCGACGTTTACGCTCGTGCTCATACGCGTGGCCGGTGGCGCGCTCGTCTTGACCGCAGTCGCCGCAGTGCTCGGCCACAGCTGGCCGCGCACCGCGAAAGAGTGGCGCGACTACGCCGTCATGGCGGCGCTTGCCAACGCCATCCCCTTCGTCCTGATCGCGTTCGCCCAAACCCGCATCACCAGCGGCATCGCCTCGGTCCTGAACGCGTCCACCCCACTCTGGACCGTGCTCATCGCCCACGCATTC
Source organism: Hyphomicrobium sp. (assembly GCA_025351425.1). Lineage (GTDB taxonomy): Bacteria > Pseudomonadota > Alphaproteobacteria > Rhizobiales > Hyphomicrobiaceae > JANXVY01. The sequence continues at coordinate 57,590 of JANXVY010000071.1, read as the reverse complement.
ACCTCCGACGACAGGCTGACGCCGCAGCGCGCGCTCGGCGTCGCGGTGGGCATCGCCGGCGTCACGACGCTGGTGGGACCGGCCGCACTTGATCCGCAGGAAGCCAACGGCCTCGGCATGGCCGCCATGATCGGCGCGACGCTGTGCTACGGCTTTGCTGGACTGTGGGGCCGCCGCTTCAAGGCCAATCCGCCCCTCATGACGGCCGCCGCCCAACTCGCCTGTTCGTCCCTGCTGCTGTTGCCCTTCGCGATTGCTTTCGATCAGCCGTGGCGGCAGACGTTACCGAGCCTTGCTGCCCTCGGCTCCATTGCAGGACTTGCCGTCCTCTCGACCGCGCTTGCCTTCGTGATCTTCTTCCAGATCATGGCCGAGGCCGGCGCGACCAATGCGATGCTGGTGACGCTGCTCGTCCCCGTCAGCGCGACGCTGCTCGGCGTGTTGATCCTGCATGAGCCGCTGTCCGCCAACCAAATCGCCGGCGGCCTGCTGATCGCGGGCGCGCTCCTCATCATCGACGGTCGCCTCTGGCGCGCGCTTAGACGTCCACCCGTTTGAACGGCGGAAACACCGGGTCCGCTGGCGGCGTCGGCAACGGCCAGATGCGCCGCGCCAGCATAATGGTCGCCGGCAGGAACACGAGATCGGCGATCAGCGACGCCAGCAGCGTAATCCCGCACACCAGCCCGAACGTGCGCAGCGATGGCAGATCCGAAAACACAGTGACGCCCAGCCCGAAGGCGAGCACAATCGTGGTCAGGATGATCGCCGGCCCGACCAGTACGCGGGCGCGCTTGATCGCATCCATCTGCTGTTCATAGCCGCTCGCGCCCGCCGGCTCATGCCGCGCTTCTTCGATCAGCAGCCGGTTGAGGAAATGAATGAGCGCATCGATGCCGAGCCCGAACACGACGAGCAGCGCGACCACCGAAGCAAACTCGAGCCCCGCCCCCTTCGCCCACAGCCACGCGCCCGCCGCCACCACTGGGAACAAGCCGGGTAGAATCGCGATCAGCGTCACGAACGGCGACCAGAACGCGAGGCCCAGCAGCACCGACACGAGCGCCACGCACAGCGGCAGGCTTTCGTTCAATTGCCCGATCATACGCGCGGAGTTGCGCGCAGCGATCGCAGGCAATCCCGTTACCGAAATCCGGTAGCCCGGATGCGCTGCCCGCACGGGGTCGAGTGCGGCATCTACCTTGGCGACCACGGGCAAAATCTGACTGCTGTCGATATCGGGCAGCCGGCCCGTCACGAGCACCGCATTCTGCTCCTTGGCGATGAACCGCCGCACCAGATGCTCGGGGAGAATGCCGACGTATTTCGCGACCGTCTCGATACGGTCGTCGCCGGCTTCGCGCAGCCACCGCCGCAGACTGTCGAGCGACCAAACATTCCCGAGCCCCGCCGTCTGTTCGAGGATCTTGTGGGTCTCGGCTATCACCGCCATCGGTACGGGGCTGAACAGCGGCGCCGCATCGCCCCACTCGATCATGATGTGCACGGGATTGGCCCCGGTCAGCTTCTGGTCGATGCGCGCAGTGGCGTTCAGAGCCTGTTCCCGGTCGGGCACCTGGTCGGCCAGCCGGTAGCGCGGCTGCAGTTGCAGGTGTGCCGCCGCCAATAGTGCAAACAACGACAGCGCCAGCGCCGAATAGGCGCCCGAGCGGTGCACCACATGATCGACGATGCCGCCGACCATGGTCCCCAACCCATCCATCAGTGCGTCTCCCGGACTGCGGTCGCGCGCAAGCGTCGCCTCGTTGCGGATCAGCAGCACGCCAAGTAGCGGCAGCACCAGAATGACCGCCACGAACGAAATCACGACGGACAGCGACCCCGCCATGCCGAAGGTGCGGATAAGCCCCGATTCCGACAGTAGCAGCGCCAGAAACGCGACGAGGGCCGTGCCATGCGCGAGCACGCACGCCGGCCCCACTACATTGACCGCAAACCGCACCGCCTCCCAACGCGTATCGCCTTCGCGCAACCGGATGCGGATCGCCGCCACCATCTGCATGCTGTCGGCAAACCCCATCACCATGATGAGCGGCGTCATGACATTGAGGAACAGGTTGAGCTTGACCCCCATCCACCCGAGCAAACCGAGCGACCACGTCACCGCCAGCACCGGCGGGAGAGCGGCCACCAGCATCAGCGAGAAGCGCCGGAAGAAGATCACTGCGATCAACGCGCCAAAAAGCAGCCCGAGGCCGTTATAGAGCAGCTGGTCGCGCTCGACCGCATTACGGATTTCGAGCTGCATGACGGGTGCGCCGGCCAGTTTGAACGTCAGCCCCGAGCCTTTGATTTCCTTCTCGACCGCTTCGGTGATGCCGCCGATGATCGTCTTGGCCGACTTATCTGCGACCATCGCCCGGTCGAGCGACAGCACGATCATCGCGAGCTGGCCGTCCGCCGACAGGAACTTCCCCGAAACGATCTCGTTGCCGCGCAACGTCTTGACGACCTCGTCATAGGCCGTTCCGGCGGGCAGTTCGTCGGGAACGACGGGCGCTGCATACCCCGACGCATCGGGCTTCTGCCGCGCCGACAGCATGGAGACGATCCCGGCCACCCCATCAGTCAGTTGGAGCTCCGTCGCCACGTGACTGAAGGCTTCCAGCTGCGGCCGTGCCAGCAGATCGTGCCCTTCGACGACCACCAGAACATCGTATTCGCTAGAGGGAAAGCGCCGGTCGATATCTTCGTAGCGGTGGAATTCTTCTGTATTCGTGCGGAACAGCTCGGACAGGCTGTCGTCGACGCGCAGCATGCTGATCCCCAAGCCCGCCACCGCAGTCACGGCCAGAACGAGCATCCCCACGAGCCACGGCAAGCGCAGCCCCAGCAGCCCCAGGCGCTGCAGTCCCCCCGCATACAGGACGGTTTTCTGCGCATCGTCAGCGCTTGCCATGCGTTATACACCTGCCCTTGACACGCCCCGGCCCCGTGCTGGATTAACGGCCCCGGTGCGACGTTGTAGCGTATTTCTCCCAGGCCACCAGCACAACCATTGGGAATGGAACCACAGATGGGAAATTCGCTCCTGGATACCAGCGGCTTGGCCTGCCCGCTCCCCGTCCTCAAAGCCCGCAAGGCCCTCGCGGCTCTCCGTCCGGGCCAACTCCTGGAGGTGATCGCGACCGACCCACAAAGCCCCGCCGATTTCGTAGTCTTATGCTCCGTCGGCGGCCACAAATTACGCACCCAGAGCACAACCGGCGGCGTTTTTCGCTTCACGATCGAGCGCGGCTGATGCCCCCTTATCCCGGCGGTCAGACATTCTGACCGCCGGGATAAGGGTCTTTGCTTTGCGCGCGGCCGCCCCACCAACCCCGCGCGCGAATACCAGCGGTCGCAACTTCTGACCGCCGATATAAGGGTCTCTGCTTTGCGCGCGGCCGCCCCACCAACCCCGCGCGCGAATACCAGCGGTCGCAACTTCTGACCGCCGGTGTTACGTCCGCCAGACGCCGCCTAACGATGGTCAGAAACCTCATGTCACACAGCCGCAAAATCGTGGTGGCCCCGTTTGACCCTGACCGCCGAATCGCGGCCTAGTCGTCTCAACGGTTGTATGACCATAATCCTGTCCCGCGTTGCCAAGACCTTGGGGTTACTCAATGAATATCATGGCTCCCGCACAGCATCGCCCCGCCATCGCCGATCCGAATTTGATCCACGACATCGCGGAAAACACGGGCGCGACCTGCCTTGCGACCCGTGTGCGCCAGCTGTCCCGCATCATCACCCGAGTTTACGACGACGCGATGCGACCGCTTGGAATCACGGCCAGCCAATATACGCTGTTGGCGCAGCTCGCTTCGCGCGACGGCATCACGGCGGTCGAAATCGGCTACGATCTCGACATCGAAAAATCAACGCTCTCACGTAACCTAAAACGCCTGCTCGCGCTCGGCCACATCGTCATGGACCCGCCTGCCGGCCGGCGCGGGCGCGGATTGCACCTGACGCCCAAGGGCATGGCCGTTCTGAAAGAAGCCTATCCCATCTGGCAGCTGTCGCAGTCGCGGACCACTGCCGTGATGGGCACCGATTGCCGGGCGACGCTCGATCGCCTGCTTGACCAGGCCGAAAAACTTGTCGTGGCCTGATAGGCACGGACCGCGTAACCTCGTGAGGGCCTGCCTTGGGGATATCCCTGCGGCAGGCCCTTTTTCGTTCGGGGGCCCGATGTTCGATCCAGACGACCTGACAGCGGCCCGAAACTTGTTGGCTGCGCTGCGCGCCAGACGGCTCATGATGTGCACAGCCGAGAGTTGCACCGGCGGCCTCATCGCGGGCCTTCTGACCGAAATTCCAGGCTCCTCCGACGCCTTCGATCGCGGCTTTGTCACCTATTCGAACGGCGCCAAATGCGACCTGCTAGGGGTTCCTGCCACGCTGATCGGGCGGTATGGCTCGGTCAGCGCCGAGGTGGCCCTCGCCATGGCGGGTGGCGCGATCCGCGCCTCGACCGCCAACCTGAGCGTCGCCGTCACGGGCGTTGCGGGTCCCGGCGGCGGCACGCCGGAAAAACCCGTCGGCCTTGTTCATCTGGCCGCCAAGCGCCGGGGACAGCATCCCCTGCATACCGTGTTGAACTTGGGCGACATCGGCCGCAGCGCCATCCGCATGGAAACCGTTCGAGTCGCCCTCCAGCTCTGCCATCAGGCGCTGGTCGACACCGATCCTGCTGCAGCCACAGGCGGCCCGTAGACTTCACGCGCACGCTGCTCGAAGGCTTCCGAGAACTTATGGAACGCCTTGTCGAACATCGCCCCCATCAACAGCCCCAGCAGTGGCGACTTGAACTGATAATCGATCCAGAAACTCACGTCGCACCCGCCGGTGCCCGCGACCGGCAGAAACCGCCAGCGGTTTTCCAGATGGTGGAACGGCCCGTCGAGATAGCTCACCGTCACCTGCGGCACCTCGGGGCTCAGTTGAACGCGTGTCGTGAATTTTTCGCGGATCGCCTTGTAGCCGACTTCCATCGCCGCCACGATGACGGTGCGCCCGTCTACGCTCGACCGTGAGATCACGGTCAGTGCCTCGCACAGCGGCAGAAACTGCGGATACTGCTCCACGTCCGCGACCAGCGCGTACATCTGTTGAGGTGAATACGGCACCCGGCGAACGCTATCGAAGGTCGGCACGCTGGCGCTCCCGGTAAGTTAGGCGAGAGCGCGCTGACGAGCAGCCCGCAAGCGCTGGAAATCTTCGCCTGCATGATAAGAAGACCGCGTCAACGGCGACGCTGCAACCAGCGCGAAGCCCTTGGCCATCCCGATCCGGGCCAATTCCTCGAACTCCGCCGGCGTCACAAACCTGGCAACCGGCGCATGCTTGGGCGTCGGCTGCAGGTATTGCCCGATGGTGAGGAAATCGACGTTTGCACACCGCAGGTCGTCCATCACCTGCATGATCTCCTCGCGCGTTTCGCCAAAGCCTACCATCAGGCCCGACTTGGTGAACACGGCGGGGTCCAGTTCTTTGGCCCGCTGCAGCACACGGACGGAGTGAAAATACCGCGCGCCCGGGCGGATCTCCAGGTAACGTCCTGGCACCGTCTCCAGATTATGATTGAACACATCGGGGTGCGCGGCGATCACCGACTCCAAACCGCCCTCCTTGCGCAGGAAGTCCGGCGTCAACACCTCAATGGTCGTGCCAGGCGCCGCAGCTTGCACCGCTCGGATCACCGCGCCGAAATGCGCGCCGCCGCCATCTGGCAGGTCATCCCGGTCGACCGACGTGATAACAACATGCTCAAGCCCAAGCTTCGCCACCCCATCAGCGACCCTCTGCGGTTCGGTCGCATCAAGCGCCGCAGGCTTGCCCGTCGCGACGTTGCAAAACGCGCACGCCCGCGTGCAGATTTCGCCCATGATCATCATGGTCGCATGCCTTTTCGACCAGCACTCGCCGATATTGGGGCATGCTGCCTCCCGGCACACGGTCGACAGCCCGTGCTCTCGGACGATCTCGGCAGTGCGCGCGTATTCTGGCGACCCGGCCGCACGCACGCGCAGCCAAGCCGGCTTTTCGAGCCGCGGTGTATCCGGATTGAGGGCTTTTTCGGGGTGACGCGGACGCGCCGCGCCCGCATCTAAGACGGTGACCATAGGCTTTCCCAGAGGTGAAACACGACGCAGCTAAGCTGCCCCGGCGGCCCTCGAAGATCAAGCCCGCCCTTCGGCGCGTCGTCGAGCCGTCAGGCTCGCCCGGCAAGCAACCGCGCGAGGATGGTGACGATGACCGCACCGATCGTCGCGACCACGATTTCCGTTCCGTACGGAATGACCGGCGGCACCGTGAATGGCAGCTTGAGCCAGCCCATGTTGATCAGCAATCCGCCGACCATCGAACCGAGCACGCCCACGATCAGGTTGCGGATCAAACCGCCGCCGCCGAGCAGCAGGCCAGAAAGCCAACCTGCGATCAAGCCGATCACGCCCAGAATGATGTAGATCTTGTAGGGCTCAATTTGAGCTAAGGTCATGGCGTCTCTCCTCGTTGTGAAATGCTGGCTGAATTTTTCAGGCTCAGCATGCCGTGCGTCTTAACCGATCAACCGCGCCAGGATTACGACAACGATCGCCCCGATTGTCGCAGTCACGATCTGCGCCGCCAACGTGTTGCGTATTCCGAGGTCGACCTTTAGCGCGCCCAGCAGCATCGGGCCGACGAACGCGCCGATCACCCCGGAGACGAGATAGCGAATGAGCCCCGTGCCCCCGACGATGACGGACGCCAAGTAACCCGCCACCAAACCAATCACCGCCAACATCACCAGATCACGCGTCTGCCGGTCCATGAGTCGCTCCTTTTGGGGATGGCCTAGAGCACATTCCGATCCTACGGACTCGGAATTTTGCTCTAGGTTTCTGATTTTGTCGCATTTTCTTCGACGAACCGGCATCCACTTCGTCGGAAAATGCTCTAGGTTTCTGATTTTGTCGCATTTTCTTCGACGAACCGGCATCCACTTCGTCGGAAAATGCTCTAGTTGTCTTGCGTAGCTAAGCTGAACACTTGGCGTGAATTCCCCCGGCTGTCGAGAGCCCAGGCTGCTCCCCAAACAAAAGCGGGGCGCGGCGATCGCTCGCCGGCCCCTGGAAAGTGCTTTGCTGCACCCGTTCAGGCGACGTGGCAGCGTGCGCCCAAATACTGTTCCAACAACTGATTGTAGCGGTCGGCTTGCGCCTTTTGCGCGGGTGCAAGCTTACGCCCGGCCGTCTGCGCTTCGACCGAACTTTGCACCCCGCTGCCGACAAGCCGGTCGAGTTCAGCCTTGACGCTCTGACAGCTTGAACCCGGCGGCAACTGCTTAGCGCCGGGGTCGCCGCCCGTCGACGAGCCCCCGCCCGCGCAACCCGCCAGAATGCCGGCAATCACGACCGTTGGCACGATCTGCGCGCGCCAATTAGCACGCGTTGACCACATGACCATCTGCACCACCCGAAGTCCTCCAATTAATGCCCAGGCCCGCTTCGCTCGGATCGGGCAAACGCAAACTCATGTGACGGAAGCAAATGCTCGTCGCAGGCCTCGATCAGGGCTTGGCGACAGCGGTGTTGGCCGCTTCCTTGACCGCACCAACGGCAGCGGCAGGCGCAGTGACGGCTGCTGTCGTCGGCTTGTAGGTCGAGCACTTGTTCTGGAAGTCAGCGTTGGCCTTGTTCAGCTGATCAGCCTTGACCAGCTCCGCGGTCGTCATCTTGTACTTCTTGAGCGACGCCTTTTCGATCTTGTCGGCGACGCCTTCTTTGCGAAGGCCATCGATCTGCGAGGTGAGCGAAGAGCAAACCGGGTCTGCCTTGGCGGCAGCGGTGGGAGCCACCGACGACGTCGTCAGGTTGGCGCTGTTGCCGAACATCGAGGCGGTGTCGGCGCAACCGGCCAGCAGCGCGGACCCTGCAGCCAGGCTAGAAATCATGAGCGAACGGACCAGCATAGAGTGCATCCCTTTACAACGAATTTATGATAACGCCGGAACCAGTTCCTAAGGCCTCTATTCCTCGGATGCGATTACGACAATAAGTTGAGCCCCAGTTATGCCCTAGCTTGTGTGTAGACCAGTCGGAATGCTGTGGAAATACGGCCGATTTGCCACACTGGTCACTTTGTATTGCGGCTGATGGCAAGGCCCTGCAACCCGTGGCTGCCGCAAATTCAATGTTTCGTGCGCCCCTCCACCCGCCCGCCGGTCACGGTTGAAGCTCCGTTGGCGCCCCGGTCAAAGGCTTCCGTGATTGCTGCCAGCGCTTCCCGTTCGGTCAACAGTCCGCCAAGCGACACCCCGCGCGCCAGATGATGGCTGATGTCGGCGAGCATCCGCCCCCATTCGGAAACGTCGTGCGAAAACGTGTCGGCATGAAACGTCACGTGCAACCGCCCATCAGCGATCCAGGCCCGCATGACCTCTGATGCGGATTGCGCGTCCAGTGCTTCTGCCGGCGGATCCAACTCGAGCGGTGCTGCTCTTTCGGGTTTAACGGCCATGACATTCTCCTCCCGCAACCGGACAGATCCGCATGCGAACAAGAGGTCATGTTAGGAGAAAAAAACCGCAGCGTCAGCCGTTACTGAGGCTGGAGTTTGAAAATCCGATCCGAAGGCCGTGAAAAGCCCAGCGCGTCGCGCGCAATCTCCTCAACGAGATCGGCAGCCGGCATTTCAGGGGACAGCAGCGCAACATCGCTCGCCAAATGCGACTGCACGGCTTCGAGGCTCTTGATCTCGAACTCCAGTACACTGGAGCGTTCAATCAATCTTGCGCGCGCCTCAAAACCGTGCCGCCCATGAATGACGTGATAGGCGAAATATCCCGTGGCCAAGAGGAAGCAGAGCAGCACAGGGAGCTGTCTCGACCAGGACCGACGATCACGTTGTATTGGATGACGCTGCACAGTGTTCGATGTCAAAGCTGGAACCACAAGGAACGCCCAAGGATATAGCCCTGCGATCCTTAAGGCCGTGTAAAGCGGCGTCACAATCTCAACATATTTTGGCGCCGGCCTTGGGACTTATGAAACCCGCAGCACCGACCGCCCCGCAAAGCGGGCAACATCGCCGAGTTCCCCTTCGATGCGGATGAGCTGGTTATACTTCGCCAGCCGGTCCGAGCGCGAAAGGCTGCCGGTTTTGATCTGCCCGCAGTTGGTCGCAACCGCGAGATCTGCAATGGTCGAATCCTCGGTCTCCCCCGACCGGTGCGACATGACGGCCGTATAGCCCGCCCGCTGCGCCATCGAAACCGCATCCAGCGTTTCCGACAGCGTGCCGATCTGGTTGACCTTGACCAGGATCGAGTTGGCGGTCGCAGCCTTGATGCCGCGCGCAAGCCGCTCGGTGTTGGTGACGAACAGGTCGTCGCCCACCAGCTGCACCTTGGCGCCGATGGCGTCCGTCAGCAGCTTCCATCCGGTCCAGTCATCTTCCGACATGCCGTCTTCGATCGAAACGATCGGATAACGCGACACGAGGCCCGACAGATACGACACCATCCCTGCCGGGTCCAAACGCTTGCCCTCGCCGTGCAAATCGTAATGGCCGTCCTTGAAGAACTCGGTCGCAGCGCAATCGAGCGCCAGAACCACGTCGTGTCCTGGCTTGTAACCGGCCTTCTCGATCGCCTTCGTGATGAAGCTCAACGCCTCGTCGGCGGACTTGAGATTGGGCGCAAACCCGCCTTCGTCACCCACGTTGGTGTTATGACCGGCATCCTTGAGGTTCCTTTTCAGCGCCTGGAACACTTCCGCGCCGATGCGTACCGCGTCCGAAAGGGTGTCCGCACCCACGGGCATGATCATGAATTCCTGGATATCGATCGGGTTGTCGGCATGCGCACCGCCGTTGATGATGTTCATCATCGGTACCGGCAGCACGTGCGCCTGCGCGCCGCCTACGTAACGGAACAGCGGCAGCCCGCTCGATTCGGCGGCGGCCTTGGCGACCGCAAGCGACACGCCCAGAATGGCGTTCGCGCCCAGCCGGCTCTTGTTCTTGGTGCCATCGAGCGCGATGAGGGCGGCATCGATCCCCCGCTGGTCCTCGGCATCCAGCCCCGACAGGCAATCGAAGATCTCGTGGTTGACGGCATCGACCGCCTTCAGCACGCCCTTGCCGCCGTAGCGCTTGGCGTCCCCGTCGCGCAGCTCGACCGCCTCGTGTGCGCCTGTCGATGCGCCGGATGGAACCGCCGCACGCCCCATCGTGCCGTCTTCAAGTACGACATCGACCTCCACCGTCGGATTGCCCCGGCTATCGAGAATTTCGCGGCCCAGGATATCGACGATGGCGGTCATGGCGGGGGTCCTTTTGCCAGGGAATGAAGCAGGTAATGAACGGCTCGGCTTGTACCCGCTTCCCGCGCGATCGCAAACACCTGTATGGTAGGCGTTCCTCAGCCCAATGGTTAACCCGTTCGGGTAGCGCAATTGCGATCCGGTAGCTCTTGCTGCCGCAGCAATGCGTGCATAACGAGCGCAATTGCGACCCGGCAGCCCTTGGACGATTTTCCCGTGATCCCACCCGCACTCCAGCCATCGGCGCTCGTACTATTCTCGGGGGGGCAGGATTCAACCGTCTGCCTCGCCTGGGCTCTGGAGCGGTATGACCGCGTCGAAACGGTCGGCTTCGACTACGGCCAGCGGCACCGCGTCGAACTGGCCGCCCGCCAGGCGGTGCTCGCTCGAATCGGCGGGATCAAGAGCGCCTGGGCCGTCCGCCTGGGCGGCGATCATCTGATTGCGTTGCCCGAATTGGGCCGCATCAGCGAGACCGCCCTGACCCGCGAAACCGCGATCGAGATGTCCGCGGCGGGCCTGCCGTCCACGTTCGTGCCAGGGCGCAACCTGCTGTTCCTGACCTACGGCGCCGCCATCGCCTATCGCCGGGGACTCGGCGCCTTGATCGGCGGCATGTGCGAGACCGATTATTCAGGCTACCCCGACTGCCGCAACGAAACGCTTCAGACGCTCGGCCGCGCGCTCGCATTGGGCCTCGATCGCCCCTTCGAAGTCGTGACCCCGCTGATGTACGTCGACAAGGCCGCCACTTGGGGCATGGCCCAGCGCCTGGGGGGCCAACCCCTCGTCGACCTGATCGTCGAGCACACCCACACGTGCTATCTGGGCGACCGCAGCCACTACTATCCATGGGGTTACGGCTGCGGCACATGCCCCGCGTGCGAATTGCGCGCCGCCGGATGGTTGCGACACCAGCACCAGGGAGGTCAGTGAATTCATGTCCCTCGTCCGATCGACCGGCGTTGCCTACGCTGCCCGCGAGGCAGAGCGCGAAATTCTGCTCTGGACCACGCGTGACGGCCGTGAGATCCCGCTCGAGGAGATGACGGACGATCATATTGCCAATGCGATCCGCGTTCTGACGCTCTGGCGCGCGCGCTTGAAAAAGCAAGGCAGCGACGACCCCATCATCAAAGACCTCGCGGGAGCCGTCTCGCGGTTCAAGGATATCCAGCGCCGCCGTCGCAAGAATGCGCCCAAGGACACCGCTCAATCCGATACGCCGTCGCGGTTCGCTCGCTCGTCCTTCGCCCGCCCTCGGAAGCCCGTTGCAAGGACATAGAGTTCGGCGCTGTCGGACCGGCTGGCCGGCGGCTTCACATGGCGCACGGTCGCAAAATCGCGCTTCAGCATGTCGAGCAGCGTGTTGGCCGTGCCACCCTGAAACACCTTGGCGAGAAACCACCCGCCCGGCTCCAGCACGTCGGCTGCAAACACCGCCGCCGCCTCCGCCAACCCCATGATGCGCAGATGGTCCGTGCGCGTATGCCCGACAGTCGGCGCCGCCATGTCGGTCAGCACCCCATCCGCGCGGCCGTCCCGCAGCAGTGACCTGAGCAGCGGCTCGGCCTCGGGCAGCGTGAAATCGAGATGGAGCACCTCGACGCCCGGCAATTCCCCCATCGGATCGATATCGATTGCGATCACTTGCCCGCGGTGCGCGCCCTTGCCGTCGAGCGACTTGACCTTGTCGGCAGCGATCTGGCTCCAGCCGCCCGGTGCAGCGCCGAGATCGATAATCCGCATTCCCGGGCGCAGCAGGTGATACTTGTCGTCCATTTCCTTGAGCTTGTAGGCCGCCCGCGAGCGGTAGCCTTCCCGGTGTGCCGCCGCGACATACGGGTCGTTCAACTGGCGTTCGAGCCAGCGCACGGACGATACCGTCCGCCTCTTGGCGGTCTTCACCCGCACGTGCAGAGCGTGCTGCCCGCCACCTGGCGATTTGCCGCCGCCTTTTTTGGACGTACTCAACGTTTGAAACCTTCATCTAAGCGGTGCATCCACGCTCTCAGAAGCGCAAAGCGCACCCGCAGGCGAGAACCAAATTCTATGTCCGTGTACCACGCCGGCGGCGGCCGGGCCGATAGACGCCGTCTTCCGCCATCAACGTGGTCAATATGCCTTCGCGCAAGCCCCGGTCCGCCACCCGCAGGTTTTCGCAGGGCCATTGCCTCAGCAGCGCCTCCAAGATGGCGCATCCCGCCAACACCAGATCCGCGCGGTCGCGGCCGATGCAGGGCTCGGCAACGCGCTGTTCATAGGTCCGAGCCAGGAGGTTGTAGGTAATCGCCTGAGCGTCCTTGACCTTGAGCCAGCACCCGTCGACCGCCGAGCGGTCGTATCGCTGCAGCCCCAGCTGGATACCGGCCACCGTCGTCACGGTCCCCGACGTCCCCAACAGATGAACTTTACGGCCCATGATTTTCTGCGTAACCCCGTGCGTCGCCTCGAACGGCAGCAGCATGGCGGTTACATGATCCACCATCGCCTCGAAAACGTCCGGATTGACTTCGCGTCCGCCGAAGGTTTCCGCGAGCGTCACCACGCCGACCGGCAGCGATGTCCACGCCATCATGGCGTCGTCCGCCTCGCGCCGGTTCGCGAACGGGGCCCGCCAAGGCTGGGCCCGTTTGGTGAGATCGAGCCAGACGAGTTCCGATGACCCCCCGCCGATATCGAACACCAGGGCAAATTCCGAATTCGGATCGATGAGTGATGCGCACCCGGCAACCGCCAGCCGCGCTTCGTCGTGGCGCGACAGCATTTCGAGTTTCAGCCCGAGGTCGCGTTCCACGCGCCGCAGAAACTCAGGCCCGTTCGAGGCTACCCGGCAAGCTTCCGTCGCAACAAATCGGGCCCGGGCCACGCCGTGACGCTGCACCTTGCCCGCGCACACCCGTAGCGCGTCGATCGTGCGCGACATTGCCGGTTCGCTCAGCGTGCCCGATTGCGACACACCTTCTCCCAGCCGGATAATGCGCGAAAACGCATCCACCACGCGGAACCCGCGCCTGGAGGGTCGCGCCAGCAGCAAGCGGCAATTGTTGGTGCCGAGATCGAGAGCACCGTAGATATCGTTGCCGGTCATCGAGGTTTCAAACGAGACGCCCACCCGTTGTCCCCGCGCCGCAGGCCGTACTGTAGAGGAAGCCGGCTCTTGCACAGTAAGCTCTAGCCCATGTAGGGACTGAGCCGCAGTTGGGCCGTTGGCACCACTTTCTAAATTGCTTTCTAAATTGCTTTCCGAAAAAACTGGCGCACCTTCGCCCACGCCATCAAGCGCGTCCGTCGTCGCGTCCGAATCTGGCGCTTCAGGTGCGCCTGGTTCTGCGGGAGAACCCTCCACGTCAATACCCCAGTGCCCGGCTTTAGGGTCGCAATCCGCTCGCGATTGGATGCTTGCGAGCGGATGCTTGCCACGACTTCGGGCGGTAATCTGGTTACAGTTAGGTCGAGTTTAGCAGGTCGCGACCGTTGGTCAAATACTCCTGCGGCAGATCTTGAATGGAAGGCAAAGCCTGGTGCGATTGGCACTGACGATCCTGGCCGCTGGCCCATTACTGATCAGCCCGGCGGCGGCACAGGCGCCAGACGCTGGAACTCTCGAACGTTCGCTTTCGGACTTGGTGGCTGCCTATCCCGCCGCGCTGGACCGCGTCGAGGGTGGCGAAATCGTCTGGCGAGACGGCGCGCGGATGCAAATCGACGACGGTAAAGGCGTGAAGTCTTATGATGCGTGGCTTGCCGAACCCGACATCAAGGATATCTTCGCCTACCCCTATCCGGCAGGCAACCCGCTCGTTCCGCCGCCGGCCGGCACCGACCCCGGCCGCGCCCGCCCCCCGGCTCTATTCGACAAGTTGTATGGCAACTGCCGCAGTGGGGGGGTGACGCCGAACCTCGTCAACGTGGTCTGGCTCCCTAAGAAATCCGGCCGTCAGATCAACTTCAACGCTCTTCAAGGCGCTGCCGTTCGCCTGCAGGCGGTTTCGGCCAGGCTGGACGCCCTGCCCGCCCACTTCGACAAATTCCTGCTGCCGACCGGTGGAACCTACAGCTGCCGCACAATCGCTGGCACGAAGCAGCTGTCGGCCCACGGCTACGGCATTGCGATCGATCTCGCCCCTGCCCAGGCCCACTACTGGCGCTGGGTATCCCCTTATTCCGATACACCGCCCGCCTATCGCAACGACTTCCCCCCTGAAATCGTCGAGGCCTTCGAAGCGGAGGGCTTCATCTGGGGCGGCCGCTGGTCGCACTTCGACACCATGCATTTCGAGTACCGCCCCGAACTCCTCCCGCGCAGGCCGCCATAACGGTTTTTGCCAGCACGTGCGCACTTTGACGGGCCATCCGCACTTTGACGGGATTGACCCTGCGGCTTTGATCGTTCACATGGCTAACCGTACCCGTGACCAGCGCCCGCGACGGACGCTCCACGTTCTGGACCTGCCAAGGGACCCGCGATGACCGACACCGCTCAGCAACGCACGAACATGGTCGAAAGCCAGATCCGTCCGAGCGACGTAACGGACCGCCGCATTCTGCGCGCCATGCAGGCCATTCCCCGCGAGCGCTTCGTCCCGGCCGAGTTGAGCGCCATCGCCTACATGGATAATCAGGTCCCGCTACTCGTCGCAAGCGGCGCCCGCCCGGCCAACGAACGCAGCCTGATGAGCCCGCGCGCACTTGCCAAGCTCTTGCAGGCCGCGGCCGTCAACGAGACTGATCGGGTCCTGGTCGTCGGCGCCGGACGCGGCTATGGCGCAGCTATTCTGGCCCAAATCGCTCAGTCCGTGGTTGCCTTAGAATGCGACCTTGCCCTTGCCGACGCAGCGAGGGCCGCCCTCGCCTCGGAAAAGAAGGTGACGCTGGCAATAGGCGCATTGAACGAGGGCGCACCCACCCACGCTCCCTTCGACGTCATTCTCCTCGAAGGCGCCGTGGCCGGACAGCCTATGAATCTGCTGAAGCAACTGGCCCCGGGCGGCCGCATGGTCGGCGTTCTTCAGGAGGCTTCCGTCGGCGGCGCTTGTCTGTGGCAGCGGACTGGCGAACATTACGGCCAGCGCTCGTTGTTTGAAGCAACCTTACCGGTGCTTCCCGGCTTCAACCGCAGCCCTAGCTTTGTATTCTGAGCCGTCGCGAACAGATTTTATCCCAACTGTCCGTTTATACCGCCAGTTGCGAAGCGAACCCTGGGCGTTGATCTTGACTGTGCATTCTGTCTTGCCCTGCGCCCAGTTATTCAAAAGTGTGGGTTTTTGAACACGCACTGCCACGTTGGGATGTGCCAAACTCAACTTCAGAAATTGTCGTTAACCGAATCGGCTAACAGGTAGACGTATCGCGATCCCTCCGCTGGATCCTAACGACGCTATTTGAGCAGGAAATATCGAAGCATGCCCACCTTCCGGTTACACGGGTTGAAGCGCGCCCAGGCATCTGTCCTTGCTCTGGGTGTTGCAGTGGGGAGCCTTGTTGCACCGGCTTCCCTGTCAGCTGAAACACTGATGGACGCGCTCGCCTCGACCTACGCCACCAACGCCCAGCTCGACGCTGAGCGCGCCCGCTTGCGCGCCACCGACGAGGGCGTGTCCCAGGCTGAAGGACAGTTCCGCCCGACCATCACCGGCAACGCCCAGACCGGCTATCAATTCCAACAATCCAGCCCTTCGCAGAACAACAACGGCACAAACCACCCCAAGAGCTTGGGCGTGACGTTTTCGCAGCCGTTGTTTCGCGGATTCCGAACCATCAACGGCATCAACGTCGCCGAAGCCCAGGTTCGCGCCGGTCGAGAAACTTTGCGCAATACCGAACAGACCGTTCTCATCGGCGCCATTACGGCCTTTATGGATGTTGTTCGCGATCAGGCGATCCTGAAACTACGCGAGAACAACCAAAAAGTACTTGCCGATACGCTGCGCTCCACGCAGGACCAGTTCAAGGTGGGCGAAGTTACACGCACCGACGTGGCGCAGGCCGAAGCCAGCCTCGCCGCTGCCGTGTCGGCCATCGAGCTTGCTCGGGCCAACTTGAAGTCCAGCCGCGCCACCTACGAGCGTTTTATCGGGCACCCGCCGTCCAGCCTTGTCGAAGCCAAACCGCTCGGTAAGGTTTTGCCGCCTACCCTGGACGCCGCGGTCGCCATCGGCACACAGGAGGCTCCAGCGGTCGTTGCGGCGCTGTACAACGAGCAGAGTGCCCGCTTCAACATCGATCTTATTCGCGGTGAATTGCTGCCGACTGTCAGCGTTCAGGGCAGCTTTACCGACAGCTACCCCGACACAAAGAACGGCGGGGGCTCTGCACTGGCAAACACCCTCGGCATCGGCGGCAACAACCCGAGCGAGACGCGCACGACCACCGTCACCGGTCAGTTGACCGTGCCTATCTATGAGCAGGGCATCGTTTATTCGCGGGTGCGCGCCGCCAAGCATACCCAGCTCGCCGCCATTCAGGAAATTCAGCGGGCGCGGACCGAAGCTCAGGCTGCCGTCGTTTCCGCATGGTCGCAGCATAAGGCTGCCCGTGCCCAGTTGGCCTCAGACCAGGCTGCGGTGGAAGCCAACCGCGTGGCATTGACCGGGGTGCGCGAGGAAGAAAAAGTCGGCCAGCGCACTAAGCTCGACGTTCTCAATGCCGAACAGGCCTATTTGAACGCCCAGGTCAATTTTGTCACCACCCGTCACAACGTCGTCGTCAACGATTATACCGTTATCCAGGCGATCGGCCGGCTCAACGTCCAGGAGTTGGCTGCGTCCGGTCAAGTCTACGATGTGCAAGAGCATTATTTTGAAGTCCGCCGCAAATGGTGGGGCCTCGATATCACTCATGCTGATGGCCGCCACGAGCGCCTGGACACGTGGCGTACGGTCGGCGAGCAGCACGACTCGATGAAATAACGCCGAGCCGCGGGATTGATGGGACTTATCGGACGCGGCCTTAGTATCGGCAGAAAAAGGTGCGCAGTGCTTCGCGGAGGCGTGCGCTGCCACATACTCGCCCCGGATGCGGGTATATCGTGGTTAGATGTTGTGTTTGAGCGCACCGGATCATCCAGGTTATGATCCTATCGCGAACTCACACGCACATCCGCGGGCGCCATTGAGCAAGGGCCGAAAATGAATCGACGTGAAACGGCCGACGAGCCGAGCATGGAAGAGATACTTGCGTCCATCCGCAAGATCATCGCCGACGAGCCTTCGCGCGAGTTGACCCCGGAAACTCGGCCGCTGCCAAAGCTCACCATGCCGATCCGGGAATCCGTTGCGCGGGATCAGCCCGCACTCGCGGCCCAACCAGCGGCCCCGCCGTCGAAATTGTCGGCCCGCCTGAACGACGCCTTCGGACAGGACCCAGCGTTGCCCTTGAAGCCGCGCATGTCCCTGGCGAAATTATCCACCGACGACGACTTGGATGATCTGCTCGCCGACCCCGTGTTACCTAACGGCGGCGCTGCTACGCCGAGGACGCTCCCCACACAACCGGCGCGCCCGCTCCCGTCTTTGCAGACACCGATGATGAGCCGCCCGGCCTCCCCTACAAAGGGCGATCCCTTTGAAGCGCCCGGCCCCGCCCTTGCGCGCCCGGCAGCTGGACCCGATCCGTTCCACTCGGCATCGTCGATCGAACCGGGCCAACCCCGCTCCAAGCCCATTGTCATAGCCGCCATGCCATCCCCGGCAGCAGTGCTCGCCCCCGCGCCCACGCCGCCGCCACGCACGGCCGAATTCAATGGCCCGGCGCCTTACGCGAAATCTCCCTCATACGGACCAACGGGTCGAGCGGCCGAACACGAAAGCTCGCCGCCTGTCGTGACCGCGCAGGCCCTAACCGAAGCTCCCGCAACCACGACTGCTTGGCAGCCCCAGCCGGCTGAAGACCCGTTGGAGCGGCCGTCTGAGCGGTTGTCGGAGCCGGTGGTTCTCGCCGCAATGCCCGCACGCGACGCCCGTACCGCCGCCGAAGCCGCACCTTTAGCGGGCTTCGATCTCCCGCCCGCAGCGCACGTCATTACCTCGGAAACCCCACCGACGATCCCTGCGGTGGAAATGTTCGAGGCGGCCGAGCCCAACGTATCCGCGACCCTGCTGCCCGAACCGGCTTTGGCACAAACGGATGCCCCGGGCCCCATTGCCGAAGCCGCACCTACACCGGCTTGGGTGCCCGCACCCACAGTCGCTGCGATGGCGATCGGCCTGGATACGGCCTCGCAACGCCTTGACCCCCCGTTTCAAGAGCCCACGCCCACCAACGACGCTGTCACTTCGGCGCTCGAAGCCCTTGCTGCCCGGCTTGCCAGCCCGTCGGTTGCAGCGCCTGCCCCCGAGATCATAGCCATGGCCGTCGAGGTCACGCAGCCATCTGCCACGGTCGATGGACCAGTCTCGGCCACGGACGTTGACTTGGAAACTCCGGTTGCAGCACCCGCTGCAGCGCTTTCCAAGGATGCCGCCTCGGTGTCCGTCTTCACCTCGCCCGATAGCTTCGTCGGTGGCGTCGCCCTGACGCCGATGCCGATGCGCACGCTTGACGATACGGCGGCCGAATTGCTCCGTCCGATGCTGCGCCACTGGCTCGACGAGAACATGCCGCGCATCGTGGAAAAAGCGCTGCGCATCGAGATGGCACAGGTGCCGCTCATTCCGACCAAAACGGACGGCGAACACTGAACGATGCGGGAACACCGGTCATCGGCTTGATACGGAAGGGCGCCACGGGTGCCCTTCTTCATTTCCAGCCTCGGGTTCAGTTGCGCCAGCACGCTTGCCATTTTGGCGTCAAAGCGCGAAACCTACCGCCCTTCTTATCCTTTAAAGAAATCGATCGATCATCCCATGCTTGAAAAGACGTTCCAACCGGCCGCTATCGAGCCGCGCATCGCCGCCGAATGGGACAAGGCCAACGCGTTCAAGTGCGGCCCGCGCACGGGGGCTGGCAACCAGCCCTATTGCATTGTCATTCCGCCGCCCAACGTCACCGGCTCGCTGCACATGGGCCATGCGCTCAACAACACCCAGCAGGACGTGCTGGTCCGCTTCGAGCGCATGCGTGGCCGAGACGTCCTCTGGCAGCCCGGCACCGACCACGCCGGCATCGCAACCCAGATGGTCGTCGAGCGTGAACTGGCCAAGAACAAAGAGCCCGGCCGCCGCGAGTTGGGCCGGGAGAAATTCCTCGAAAAGGTCTGGACCTGGAAAGCCGAAAGCGGCGGCCAGATCGTCAACCAGCTGAAGCGCATGGGGGCTTCCTGCGACTGGAGCCGCGAGCGTTTCACGATGGACGAGGGTTTGTCGATCGCCGTGACGAAGGTGTTCGTCGAGTTGCATGGCAAGGGGCTGATCTACAAGGACAAGCGCCTCGTCAACTGGGACCCGAAGTTCCAGACCGCCATCTCCGACCTCGAGGTGATCCCGACCGAGGTCAAGGGCCATCTTTGGCACTTCAAGTATCCCTTGAAGGACGATCCGGCACACTTCATCACGGTCGCGACCACGCGGCCCGAAACGATGCTGGGCGATACGGCGGTTGCGGTCCACCCCGACGACGAACGCTACAAGGCGCTGATCGGTAAGATGGTGGTGCTGCCGCTGGTGGGGCGCGAAATCCCGATCATCGGCGACACCTATTCCGATCCCGAAAAGGGGTCGGGCGCGGTCAAGATCACGCCCGCACACGACTTCAACGACTTCGAAGTCGGCCGGCGGCATAACCTTGCGCAGATCAACATTTTCGATGCCTTTGCCAAGCTGAACGCCGAAGTGCCCGAGGCTTACCGCGGGCTCGAACGGTTCGAAGCAAGAAAGCGCATCGTTGCCGACCTGGAGGCGCTCGGCCTGCTGGAGAAGATCGAGGATCATCTCCACACCGTGCCCCACGGCGACCGCTCGGGCGTGCCGATCGAGCCGTGGCTGACCGAGCAGTGGTATTGCAACGCCGCCGAACTTGCGAAGCCCGCCATCGCTGCGGTTGCTGACGGCCGCACCGAGTTTGTCCCTAAGAACTGGGAAAAGACCTACTTCGAGTGGATGAACAACATCCAGCCCTGGTGCATCTCGCGCCAGCTCTGGTGGGGCCATCAGATCCCGGCGTGGTATGGCCCGGACGGCGAAATCTTCGTTGCGAGCAACGAGGCGGACGCCAAGGCCGCCGCCAAGGCCCATTACAAGACGGACACCCCCCTCAACCGCGATCCCGATGTGCTCGACACGTGGTTCTCATCCGCGTTGTGGCCGTTCTCCACTCTGGGGTGGCCCGAGAAAACGCCGGAGCTCGAGAAGTATTACCCGACGTCGGTGCTCGTCACTGGTCGCGACATCATCTTCTTCTGGGTTGCCCGCATGATGATGATGGGGCTGCACTTCATGGGCGATGTGCCGTTCAAGAAAGTTGCCATCCACGGCCTCGTTCTCGACGACAAGGGCCAGAAGATGAGCAAATCCAAGGGCAACGTGATGGACCCGTTGGGCCTCATCGATCAGTACGGGGCGGACGCCCTGCGCTTCACCATGGCCGCGTTGTCGACGCAGGGGCGCGACATCAAGCTCTCCACCCAGCGCGTCGAGGGCTACCGCAACTTCGCGACCAAGCTGTGGAATGCGGCCCGCTTTGCCGAAATGAACGAGTGCGTCCGCGCCAAGGATTTCAAGCCTGCAAACATCAAGGAGCCGATCAACCGCTGGGTCGCGGGCGAAACCGAACGCGCGGCCAAAGCCGTGACCGAAGCCTTAGAGGCCAACCGCCCCAACGACGCGGCGACCGCCGTCTATGAATTCACCTGGGGCATTTTCTGCGACTGGTACCTGGAGCTGATTAAATCGCTGCTCGCCTCGGAAGACGAGGGCGAGAAGCAGGAAACCCGCGCCACTGTCGCCTGGGTGCTCGACCAGATCCTGAAACTGCTGCACCCGTTCATGCCATTCCTCACCGAGGAACTCTGGACGCACATGGTCGAGCACGGCGTTGCCCGCGAAAACCTGTTGTGCCTGTCCCAGTGGCCGGTGCTCGAAGGGCTCGCCGACCCGAAGATCGACGAAGAAATCGGCTTCGTCGTAGCCCTCATCTCCGAGATACGCTCGGTGCGCCAGGAAATGAACATTCCGGCCGCATCCAAGGTGCCGCTGGTGCTCGTCGGCGCCAGCAAGGACGTGCACGCCTTTGCCACGCGTCACGAGGAAACCATCTCCCGCATGGCCCGCCTCGACGGCATCGCCTTCGCCAAGACCGCGCCCAAAGCCGCCGCTGTGCTCGTCGTGGGCGAGACCACGGCCGCCATTCCGCTCGAAGGCCTGATCGACATGGCAGCCGAGAAAAAGCGGCTCGAAAAGGAAATCTCGGCCGCCGAGAGCGACATCGCCAAGATGAATGCCAAACTCGAAAACCCGAACTTCATGAGCCGTGCCAAGCCCGAAGCCATCGAGGAAGCCGAGGCGCGCAAGGCCGAACTCGCCGGCCAGGTCAAACGCCTCTCAGCCGCCATGAAACGGCTGGGATGAGGGCGCTGCGCGCGAGGGGCTATCGCCCCATCCTGGAGGGCTGCTCCCGAACCCTCAGTTTCCTTAGCTATCAAAAGGGGAGGGAGCTTGGGGGAACATATTCCCCCAAGCTGGCGCGGACGGCGTCCGCTGAGCGAAGCGAGCGACGAGGGCCGGTCCATCCATGAAATCCTCCGGCACGCTTACGCCCTACCTGTTGCTCGCGTTGGCGATGGCGTGCTGGTCGGGCAACCACGTGCTGGGGCGCGCGGCTGCGGGACACGTCCCTCCGTTCGCGATTTCGCTATTCCGCTGGGGCATCCCTGCGCTGTTGCTGTGGCCGTTCGCCCGCGCGCACGTGAGAGTTGACTGGCCGCAGATCAGGAGCCACTGGCGCACGCTCACGTTCCTGGCGGTCACGGGCGGGGCGATGTTTGGCGTCATTCAATATATCGGCCTGCAATATACGAGTGCGCTGAACGTCTCGTTGCTCAACTCGCTGGGGCCGGTCGCGATTTCGGCAGTGGGCGGCGCGTTGTTCGGCGACCGTCTGACGGGCCGGCAGATGGTGGGTATCGGTGTTTCGTTGTTGGGCGTGCTGGTGATCGTGACCCAGGCCGACGTAGGCCGCATCGCTCAGCTCAAGTTCAATTGGGGCGATCTGATCATCCTCGCAAACATGGCTCTGTTCGCACTTTACTCCTGCTGCCTGCGCTGGCGCCCCAAACTGCACTGGCTCACGTTCATGTACATGCTGGCCGCCATATCCACGCTGGCGACGTTTCCGTTCTTTCTGGCCGAACAACTTTCGGGACTGACGCTCAATCTCGATCTTTTCACGCTCGCGGTGTTGGCCTACGTCGCGGTCTTTCCCAGCATTGTCGCCTATGCCTGCTGGACCCGTGGTGTCGAAGACTTGGGACCCGTGCGCGCGGGCGTCACGCTGCATCTCATTCCACCGATCTCGGCGATCCTGGCCTATTTCACGCTGGGCGAACCCCTCCATGCTTTCCACATCGCCGGTTTTGCCCTTATCCTCTCGGGGGTCTGGCTGGCCAGCCGGTAGAACCGCACATCCCACTGTGACATTTGCCCAACACTCGTGCCGCCGAACGCTGCGACCCGGTTGACGCGGGAACCTTCAAAGCTTCCTTTAGCGCCATATTTCAGTCGGGTGAGTTGGGTGATGTGATGCGGTTTTGGGCTACTTTCACGGCGTTGGTATTCCTGTCGACGGGCGCACACGCCCAGGACAAGGCCGCTGAGGTCGTCCTCAACGAATACACCGTCTACCGGGTTTCGCCGGCGGCCTCCTATTTCACGCCTGGCTCGCTCATTATGGGTTGGACCTACAAGGGCGTGTTGCGCCTCGAAATGGTCTGCAAAAACAAAGTCGACATCGAGAATAACGAGAACATACTCAAGGCTGGCGTCCAACAGACAGGCCTTGGCACCACCTCCGGCTGGCAGTTCGACGCCGGTGCGACCGTCTCGACGACGCTCAACGCCGCCTTCAAAGGCAACTTCGTCGACAGCGTGACGATGACCGTCGACAACGTGACCGTTTACGAATACTCAGCCGAAGACCTCCGCCAGCTGCGCAAGGAAATCCTGAACCGCCCCGGTTGCGCCGAAGAAGTCCGCAACCCCCGCTATCGCATGCGCGACTACAACGGCGGCAAGGCGGGGCTGTTTCAAAATCAGCGTTATGCCATCGGCGACGTGACCTACACGGTCAACTTCAACAAGGATAACCCCAAGGCGCTCGAGGCGACTGTCCAAGCGCAGGTCACCAAGACCTTCCAGGCCAAGTTCGGCCTGACGTACCTCAACGCTTCAACGCGCGAACTCAAAGGCACCAAGCTCGTCATCGGCGTCTACCCCATCTGGCGCGACCTCTGGTAGCCGCGGACGCTGCTAGCCCATCTGGCGCGACCTCTGGTAGCCGCGGACGCTGCTAGAGCATTTTCCGCTTCAAATAGACTTACGGCAAGACTCTAAGTCCTTGTTTGGTCGTGCTTCTTTTTGAGGAAAACCGCTGCACACTTTTCCTCAGAAGCACTTTCTTTGCTTGGTCGTGCTTCTTTTTGAGGAAAACCACTGCACACTTTTCCTCAGAAGCACTTTCTTTGCTTGGTCGTGCTTCTTTTTGAGGAAATCCGCTGCACGCTTTTCCTCAGAAGCACTTTCTTTGCTTGGTCGTGCTTCTTTTTGAGGAAAACCGCTGCACACTTTTCCTCAGAAGCACTCCCGCAACGTTGCGCTGACGTTGGACACGCTACTCGGCCAGCACCATGAGCGAATAGCCGCCAAACAGGCGGGACGACCAGGCTGGACTGACAGAACCAACGATTGTTCGCGGCACGTTTGCGATCGAGATTTTCAGCGAGGGATGCAGCGCGGCCGTCTCAAGCGCGCCCGGCGTCAGGACTGAATCGATCACCTTATGGCCCGTATCGCGCAGCGTGGCGAGCGCCGTGCTCTGGGTGAAATAATGCAGGTGGCCGACCGTGTCACGCCCATGCAGCAGGCTGTCCCGCAGGATCGCCGAAACATGGAGATCGAGCGGAATATGATAGATTTTGTAACGTGCTTTTTGCGCGCAGCGCCGCGCGAAACTCATGTAATCGGGGATGTGCTCGATGACGTCGATGATCAGCAGCACATCGAACTGCTCGTCCGTCTCCAACAAATCCTGCTCTACGAACGTCATATTGGGACTGATCTGGCGCTGCGCCATGGCGATCGCAGCCGGCGCTATGTCGAAGCCTTTCCAGACCACATCACCGCGTCCCGTCAGCCCGGCTAGCTGTTTGAGCACCGCACCCGTCCCGCAACCGATTTCCGCGACACTTTTGAACGCCACGGCGTTACGCGTCAGCAGTTGCGCAACATACTTGGCCTTGAAGGGGGCATCCTCTTCATGCCAAGTCGGATTATTGGCCAGATACGAGCCGTCTTCGTAGATATTTTGCTCAAGCGCGCCCATTTCGAAACTCCTAAACCCCGGTTGCCACGCACGAACGCTACGCTGGAGCGCTCACACACCAGATCCGGCCATTTGCGAGGCGTGCCTTGGACTTATCTCAGGGATGGCACGCTGGCAAACGCTGCTGAAACACTTGGTTGCCACACCTGTGCAGCCTAGCGGGCTGGTTGCCCTTGGCGTTTGCAGCCGGCCTGTGAACTCGTGACATGCAAAAAGGGGCCGGAACATCCTGGGAACAAGCTGCCAAATTCAGTCGAACGAATATCGGCCGCTTCCTAAAACAAATAAAGCCGCTCGCTTGAAATTTAATGTCGCGTTTATTTTTTAACTGGGACTGCGCAAAAGTCGCGATTCCTGTGTGGCAACTTCGTTACTCCAACCCGGCTTGCACTGCAACATTAGCTAACACTGTTTGCTGCATTCTGCCGAATCACCGAGTGATGCCCGTCAATGGGCGGCGCCTACGTGTTTTTCCGTCTCAGCAATCCCGGCAACTGCCTGGGACGACCGTGTGTTCTGAGTAGAAAAAAACTAGCACCCGTATACGGAGATTTACATGAAAACCCTGAGCCTTAGCGCTCTACTGGCGGCGGGCGTTCTCGCCGGCGGCATTAGCACGGCAAGCGCGGCCGACCTGGGCGTTGGCGGCAACTGCTGCGCCGACCTCGAAGAGCGTATTGCCGAACTCGAAGCCACCACAGCCCGCAAGGGAAACCGTAAAGTCAGTCTGACGATTACGGGCTGGGTCTCTCAGCAGGTCACCTTCTGGGACGACGGCCGGACCAAGAACGCTTACGTCGGCGATCCCGGCGACTCGCTGGCATCTCACGTTACGTTCACGGGTGAGGCCAAGATCAATTCCGATTGGTCGGCTGGCTACGTGCTCTACATCGAAGCCATCAGCAATGAAGCCATCCTGCTGAGCCAAACGGCCGACAACGCCAACTCCAAGGTTGTGAACGTTTATCAGTCTTACTGGTTCTTGAAGAGCAACACGCTCGGTAAACTCGGGATCGGCCAACAGTCGGGTGCTGCCGATAACGCAGCCTTCCTGGTTGACGGCTCGGGATCGTCCGTTCCTGCCAACTACGTTCTCTTTGACAACAACAACTTCGCCATGATCCGCGCGGGCGATCCCACGAACGCCCGTACCAGCACCACGTGGGGCCAATTCGCCTCGTGCGGCAATCTCAACGGCGTTGGTCTTGGCGCCGACTGCGAAGGCATTCCCGCCAACAACGTCCGCTACGACACGCCGACCTTCGGCGGGTTCTCGGGCTCGGCCTCTTGGGGCGAGAACGACGCATGGGCGCTTTCGGGCCGTTATGCCGGCGAATTCAACTCGGTCAAGGTGGCAGCTGCCATCGCTTACTTCGATACCAACGATAACTCTATCGGTGTCATCGGCATCACCAACCCTCAGGTCACCCCGGCTGGGTTGTTCCGTCGTGAAGCGGGTGCGTTGCAGATGGCAGGTTACGTTCAGCACGTGCCGACCGGTCTGTTCTTCTACGCTGCCTACGCGAAGGACTATAACGACAGCCTGCTGACGCCGATTGAGGTTGCGGCCAATGGGAAGAAGACGGACGGCGATAACTTCTATCTGAAGGCTGGTATCCGTCAGAAGTGGAGCGGCCTTGGGCACACGGTGCTGTTTGGCGAATACGGCGAGAACAACGACAAGCAGTCGGTTGCGCTTTGGAACAACGGCGTTTCATCGTCGAACCTCACTCAGTGGGGCCTGGGCGTGGTGCAGGAGATCGATGCTGCCGCGATGCAGACCTGGTTCGTTTATCGCAACTTCTCGGCTGACCAAACCTGCCGGGCCGGCGCTGCTGACGTAAACTGCCTTGCCGGCGCGCCGCTCGGTGGCAAGGTTGGCTTCAAGGATATCGATGTGTTCAAGGTCGGTGGCTTGATCGCCTTCTGATCTCGCGCAAGACTCCAAAAGAAAGAGCCGCCCTATCGGGTGGCTCTTTTTTTATGTCCTTCGGCTGTTCGCTGCCAACTTGCACCACGATATTTCACTTCAGAGAACAGCTCGCCGTCGCCGCTGCGACTGACCGCAGGGCAGCGGCTAGATCACCTCGTCTCAGGCCAGTTGCACCATTGAGGGCTCCGGCCAGAAATGCAAAAAGCCGCCCTGTGAGGCGGCTTTGTTTTTGGGCGCATTCCAACAACCTATTCGATGGCTGTTCAATTGCGGCGACGGTCGAGGCAGCTTGCATTCTTGCGGCCAACCAGCCGAATCACTGCCCAATTCTAGGATCCCCGCCCGTACCCCCGGGTCGCCTGCCGCAATTGAGCAAGCAACAGCTCTTGCTCCCCCGTTGGCTTCCAAGCGGCGGCTGGAACGAGCTTGTCCCCCGAAGCCATCAGGGGGATGTCCGGGTCTCCATGCTCGCCCACATGGGCCATGGCCCACCGCGCAAAAGCACGGGCTGGAGCGGGCCGCTGCTCCATAACCTCGATGCTATTGTGGCGACTGTCGGATTTGATCCGTTCGAACAACGCGAGCACCGCCTTTTCAGGTCCTTCCAGAACCTGTGCGAACCAATCGTCGTATAGCAACAACGCACCGGTTATATCGAGTGCCGAATTCTTGGCCCGCGCTGCGCGCAGAATATTAGCCAATTCTGCATCCACAGTATGCGCCGATAACGCACTGTGACTGCGATATACCAACACGTATAGCGGCTCCGTTGCGAGAGGGCGATTTCCGGCCTCATGCTGCGCAGTAGACTGAGAACTGGTCAAACGCTCCTCCTATTGATGGGTCAGCCGCAACGGCCGTACGCCGGATAAAACTGGTTACGGCCGGCCCAGCAGCTCGGCGCCGCCGCCAAGGGCAGGACCTGCTGTCGGATCGAAATTATCAGGCTTCTTGGCGATGAGGGTCTGCGTTGTGAGGATCAAGGCCGCGACGGAGCCGGCGTTGCGCACCGCGCAGTAGCTGACCTTGACCGGATCGATGATACCGGCCTTGAACATATCGACCGTTTCACCGTTCCGGGCGTCGAGGCCATGGCCGTTCTTGGCCTTGGCGACCTTGGCAACCTCAGCCTGTCCGTCCAGGCCGCAATTTGCGGCGATCCGGAAGAGCGGCTGACTGAGCGCGTGTTGGACGAGTTCGGCCCCCTGCTTGGCGCTGCCCTTCAGTTTTTTGATGAGCCCGTCGAGTTCAGGCGCGATCTTGACGAATGCCACACCACCGCCAGGAACGATCCCTTCCTCGATTGCAGCTCGCGTTGCGTTGATGGCATCCTCGATCATCTGCGTCCGGCGCTTCTGCTCGACCGGCGTTGCGCCGCCTGCCAGAATGACCGCCGTTCCCCCCGACAGCTTGGCCAGCCGCTCGGTGAACTTGTCGCGTTCGATATTGTCGGGTGCCGCCTCGAATTGACGCTCGACCTGCTCGCGCCGAGCCTCAATATGTGCAGACTTGCCTTCGCCGGCGGTGATGAGCGTTTTGTTGGATGAGATCCGCACCTGCCGTGCGCCGCCGAGATCAGCAAGCGTTACCTTGTCGACCGACCCGCCGAGTTCGCCGGAAATGACCCGCCCCCCGGTCGTGATCGCGATGTCTTCTAGCAAGGCCTTGCGCCAGTGGCCGTATTCCGGCGGATGGATGGCGGCGACTTTGAAGTTGTTTTTCTCACGGCGCGCCAAAAGCGACATGATCACGGACGGCGCCACTTCTTCGGCGATGATCAAGAGCGGACGACCGCTCTTGTCGATCAGAGAAAACAGCCCCTCGAGCTCGGATGCGCTCTGGAGCTTCTTGTCAGTCATCAGAATGTAGGGATGGTCCAACACGACCTGCATCCGCTCGACATCGGTGACCATGTGGTGCGAAAGATACCCGCGGTCGAAAGCCATGCCCTCGATGACTTCGAGCGTCGTCTCGACCGTCGAACCGAACTCCACCGCGACGATGCCTTGGTTGCCCGCGCGTTCGAACGCCTCGGCCACCATTTCGCCAAGCTTGCTATCGTTGGCCGCGATACTCGCTATGGCGCGGATCCCCTTTGGGCCATCAACCGGCCTGGCCGATTTCTTGAGCGCTTCGATGGTCTCGGTAACCGCCAGTTCCAATCCCTCGACCAGTTCGACGGGATTGGCGCCTGCCTTGAGGCGCGCCAGCCCCTCCTGCACCAGGACGTTGGCCAGCACCGTCGCCGTCGTCGTGCCGTCGCCCGCGACTTCGTTGGTCTGCTTGGAAACTTCCCGCAGCACCTGTGCGCCCATGTTCTCGAAGGGGCACTCCAGCTCGATTTCGCTCGCGATACTGACGCCGTCACGCGAGACGAGCGGCGTACCTTGCGGCCGGTCCATGATCGCGTTCATGCCTTTGGGGCCCAGCGTCCCGCTGACGGCCTTGGTCAATTTGGCGACACCCCTGCCGAGCGCTTCGCGGGCCGCTTCGTCGTGCAACATCATCTTAGGCATCGTACAATCCTCTTGCGGTCAATGCTGCGGCTCTAGCGCGGTCTTGTTGTCGGAACTGTTTTTGGTTTGGCTCGGAACGAAGGGGGTTTCGAGGTCGAAGCGAACGGACAAAAGCCCCCGGCACAGCGCACCGTTGAATTCCGCGTTGATACACACCCGCCGCAAAGCTTTGACGTAGGCAGCAAGGCCATCTGCCGTCAAAGGCTCGGCCTTGGCATCGACGAACGCGCGCATCGTGGGCAATGCTCGGCCAACGACAGCGCGCCGATCAAGGTAGCGGTCACGAAGCCGCGCGCCCTGGGCGTCCAGCCCGAGCAGGTCGAGTTGTGCAAGCGTTACCTCGACGATCTGAATAGGCTGGAACCCGGCGGCGAGCATATGATCGAGCAATGCTACCTGCCGGCGCTGAAACGCCTTGACGAGGAACGTCTGGCGCAGATCTTCCAGATCACCGTCGGCCTCAGCACCGAACGTGTCCTGGAACGACAGCCCGCCCGCGAGCCCAGCATTGATTTTGTCGGCGTACATATGTTCGCCGAGGACAACGGACACACCCGTTACCCAGGGCAACTCCAGCACGGCGCGCCGCATATCATCCGCCATGAGGAAAGAAAAGTTCGGCGCGCACCAATAGGTCGGCAAACGAAAACCGATGTGGACGCGATTTTGCGCGTCCACATCGACGCCGGTCACGAATTTCAAATCCGTTACCGACTCGTCGAGCTCTGGATCAGTCACAGTTTCCAACCGTGCCCAAACCTCACTTTGCCGATCCATCCCGCAAATTTGGATCGTCATGATACACCTTCGCGTTACGCGGCAACGGCCGTTTTGAGCTTCTTCTTCTGTGCTTCGATATCGATCCCATACAGCCGCGCCGCATTGAGGCCCAGGATCTTGGTCTTGTTTTCGAGCGACAGCACCGAGCCCGTTTCTTTCGTGACGTCGGCAGGAATTTCAAACGCCATGAATTTGTCGATCAGCCATTTCGGCGTCCAGATACCGTAGTCGCTGCCGTACAAAATCTTGTCCGGGCCAATCCAGAACAGAAGTTCGGACATGACGTGGGCGAAATAGGCAGGCCGCGAGTGAATGAAGGGCAGCGCGACTGCGATCCCGGCGTAGACATTGGTTTCCTGGGTGGCGATCCAGCAGAAATCATCGAGGCGCGGCAGACCGCAATGTTCCACAATGAAATTCAGATCCTGAAATGACGTCGCCACATCGTCGATGTCACCTACGTCGAACGCATCTTTGTTCAACGGAATGATCGTCGGGCCCTTGTGGACATGGATGTTCTTGATCCCAAGCTTTTGAGCCGCTTCCAGAAATCGATAGGACTCCTTGTCGGTCAGCTTATAGCCTTTGGACTCGCCCTTCCACTCGGCGGTATATAGCTTTGCACCCTGAATTTTGTGCTTTTCCGCCATCTCGTGCAGGTGCTCGAGCCCCTTGGTTCCGTCACGGGGATCGAAGGCCGTGTTCAAGATAAAGCGGTCTGGATACGCCTTCTTCAGTGCCGAGTTGCGTTCGGTGGTGTTGAAGCCGTGCTTATAAAAATCCGTCAGGTAGGTCGGCTGAAGGATCGCCATGTCGTCGTAGCCGTGCACGAAGAGATCGTCATGCATCGTCTTGGCATCATATTTTTCGAACTTGCTTTTTTCCCAGCGTTCGGCTGGCGGGCTCAGGTTTTGATGATAGGCATAAAAACACTCGATGAATTGCTTGCCGTGTATGTTCTTCTGATTGGCGGGGCTACCATCCCAGAAGTGGGTATGGCCGTCGATGACAAAAATCTCTTGCCCCGTAGCGGTCTTATACATGGCGTCCTCCGGATTTTTTTATCTTTCGCCCAGCGGTGGACAGCTCCTGGGGAACAGTCCACCGGCGGGTGCAGTCTCAGTCGATGCCGTCCTATTCGATAAAGGAGCGCATCGCATCCATATCGCCAAACAGCGTAACGGTGTTTTCGTCGACCATCACCATGCGGCCATAGAATGTCGACGTCGAGATTTCGAACAGATACGGCGTCATTGTTCGTCCGAGTTCCTCGGATATTTCATCCATTTTGAACTCGATCAGGCCTTCGCCGTCGATACGGATCATGGCCGGCATGAAGGTGACCGTAATCCCCTTTTTCCGCCCCATGACGTCGGCGATTGCCCGCGCCTCGACGCTGTCGTTCAAAGTCAACCCGCATTGATGCGAAATCGTATCCTTGAAGTCGATGTGCTTCATATCCTTGAAAATATTGCCATGGACTACTGCTGACATGGACGTCTCCTATCTCGGGAATGGCTGAATGGACTAGGCGAGCTTGGCTGGAACTTTCAGCCCGATCTCGGAGGCGATGGCCTTCACGCGGTTTTTCGCTGCCGCCAGGGCATCGCTAAATACCGCAACCTTTACACGCGGCTGAGACCAGATCGGTTGCAGGTTTTGCGCTGCTTCCAGCGCTAGTCCGCAATGCTTTTCAAGCCAGCCGTTGAACAAGGCCTTATTCTTTTCGGCGTGCGTCGGATCAGTCGCCAAGAGGTGCGCCAATTCTACCGTATTGGCCAGATTGCGCTCGTAATCGGCTTCGGCCGCCGAGAAGACAGCGGGGGTAATGAAGTCGTTCTGTGCAGCAGCCGCCTGCATGACGAAACCGGACCGGAACAACTCGCCGACCAATGGTTCGAACACGATATTGGTGGCGAAATACTGCTCCAGATAGTCGCTCGAGCCCATGATTGATTCGATCGACTTACGCGTACCCTGCCAGATCGGGTCGTCGAGCCAATGCTTCTTGCCGGCCAACGGGTCGAACCCTTTGATATCCAGGCCGATCTCGCTCAGGTAGAGCGTAATGTCCTGCGCAAAACGCAGCTTATAGGAAGAGTTGGTTAAAATGGCATTGTTGACCATCTGCGTATAACCGTAGCGCTGCGCCTGCATGGTCGAGGTGCCAAGACCGAATTCTGCATGCTTGTAGGCTCCGACATGGTCCTGCAGAACCTTGACCCAGGCTGGGTCGAAGCGGGAGGGCGCACCCGATTTGCGGCCGTTTTCAATCGTGCTCTGCACCATGCCGCAAATCGTCGACTGGCGCTGATAGTGGGTCCGTTCCCATTCCTGGTCGACGGCGCGGAACTTGTGCCAGTCAGAGCTGCGCGCGGCAGTCCAATCCTTCGAATAAGTCGGCGTGCCGTCGGGAAACGAGATAATCCAATCCTGCAGCAGATACCGTTCCGGATCCGGCTGCACGTCGACGGTCATATCTTCATAATGGGTCGCCTTGCGGCCCTTGGGCTCGAAGTAGTTGTACTTCCGGCTATCCGAGCCCGGAAATACGGCAGCGCCTGCAGCGCCCGACTTGACCGGCTTGACGTCTTCTTGTTTCACGGTTTTCTCCCTTGGTTCGTTTATTGGTTTATTGCTCGTGTCCGTCATCGTTTCTTATTGTGGTTGACCGCCAAAATGTTGCCAGAGCGGTTCTTGCTTTCGCGACTTTCCTGCTCGTACCAAAACCCACTCCGTCCACTCACTATAGGTCTAGGTCTCCTGGTTTAGGGTTTCGTCGCTGGCGTGAATTTGTCGAAGTAGATCCGCTCAGGCTCCACGCCCATTTTCATCAGCACCGGCAGGAGCGCATCGATCATCGGGGTGGGCCCGCAACCGAAGGCATCCATCTGTCCTGCAAGCTTTTCCGCTTCAAGCGTGCGCTGTACGACCTCATGGATGAAGCCCCGCTCGCCCGCCCAGTCCTGACCCGCCTCAGCATGCGACAAAGCCGGAATGAACCTAAAATCATTCAGCTTTTCCGTCAGCGCCGCAAATTCCGCCAAATAAAACAGGTCCGCCTTGGTGCGAGCCCCATAGAAGAACCGGATCGGCCGCTGCTCCCCGCTCGCAATGTGATCGTTCAGGATCGACCACAGCGGGGACATCCCTGATCCGCCGCCAATCAGCAGCATCGGCCCCGGGCGTCCTTCACGCCGGAAACACGTGCCATAAGGTCCCTTGGCCGTTACCGCATCGCCTGGCTTTAACTCGCCGTCGAGCAGAGCCGAAAACGCTCCGTTCGGGTATTTCTTGATGATGAATTTCAGCTGGGTCCCATCAGCGGGAGGACTCGCCATTGAATAGGCGCGTGTGATGTTTTTTCCGGCAATGCACAAATCGACGTATTGACCGGCCCAAAACCGCAGCGGCTGGTCGATTTCGACTTCTAATAGCCGAATATCGTGCGTGAGCTGGGAAATCTGTTTCACCTTCCCCTCGAACGTCTTGACGGCAATCGAGCGGCTGAGCAGATCCTCATCGTAATTCAGCAGCTCGAAACTCGCGTCGCTGAAGACGTGCGTTCGGCACAGCAGCACATGGCCGGTCTCGCTTTCGTATTCCGGGAGCGCGAACGTCGAATATTTCATAAGTTCCATGTCGCCGTCCAACAGACGCGCCTTGCAACTCCCGCACTGGCCCTCCTTGCAGCCGTGCATCAGTGAGACGCCTTGGCGGAACGCAGCGTCGAGCACCGTCTCTCCCTCTTCGATTTCCATTTCGACTCCGAGCGGCTCGAAACGGACATTGTGTACGGCGGTTCCCGACATCATAAACCTCAAGTAACGGCGCACAGTTCTTCGTGTGGTGGGAGCCAACTTAATGGCTCCCACCTTGGGTCGGGCTCTGTTGAGCTGTTAGTTCAACGGGTTAGTTGCAACGATTAGTGGCAGGGATTGATCTTGTACCCTTTGCGGTACTCAGCCGCCGCCACTTCACGTTCTGCCGGGGACAGCGCACGGAACCCGCGCAGCGGGCTGCCGAGCGTGTTGCCGCGGATGTGGTCGAGTGTCCACATATCCTTCGCGTCGAAGCGCAGGTGCGGCTGGGCGATGAGCGTCTTGCCATCGGAGCGGAGGAAGCCGAGATCCTTGACGGCATCGGCATGGTCCCAACCATGGTAGCAATCTTCCCATTCGCGGCGGCCGCTGAAGCGGCCCATCGCAGGCGTCGGACGGCCTTCGTACTCGGCGGCGAAGGCGACCTTGTGGGTCCACCGGCAACCTTCCGAGCAGTAGGTATAGATCTTGCCGTCGACTTCGTCGAAGCAGAAGTCTTCGCGGATCAGGCACGGGACCATGCAGCTCCAGCAGCGATGTGGATAGATGTATCCAACATCGGCGTTGAAGGCGATGTTCTTTTCGCCCGGATGCGACAGCTTCTCGTGCCATTTCCAGAAGTCGCCGAACTCGGCGTACCAACCCGGATACTTGTGCTCGAACCACTCGAAGTCCTTCTCCGTCTGGGCTTCGATGCGCCAGAAGTTGAATGACCAGCCGACCGTGAAGAATTGAGCGGTCTTGTGGACGTAGTTCTTCTTGACGATGCGGTTCCAGGCTTCGGCGACGTCGTCGTGGTGGATCTTGATGCCGTATTTTTCGAGCGGCAGCATATAGGTCCGATAGTAGTCTTCATAAATCCAGCGGTGCCACGCTTCCGCATAGGATTCCTTGGTCTTGTCGCGGTTCGTCGTGCCGTACTCGATGAAGGTACCGATAGCGGCGTCGACGATCGCGTGGTTCTGCCAGAATGCGTACTTCAGATCGCGCTCAAGCAGCTGATGGTTCGAGGGATCGTTGATCATCGCCATCAGCATGGAGTGACCATTGCCGATATGGCGCGCTTCGTCCGACTGCACGGAGAGGAACACCGTCGGCAATGCGTAGTCGCCGTTACGAGCGGCTTCCGACGGCATGGCGACGAACAGCGTGTTGGTAAAGGCCGTTTCGGCAACCACCGTGAGGTAGATGTTGGCCGCCGTGATGGCATCGCCCGTGAGGAAGCCTTCTGCGAACTGCCGGCCAATGGTGGTGGCGTAGCACTTGCCGAATGCGGCCTCAGTGATATCGAACCCGGCGGGATCGATGTAGTTTTCCATGTACCACTTCTTCAGGTTCATCTGAATGGTGGAGTGCCGGAATTCGTCGACCATTTGCATGGCCATTCCCGTGCGCAGTTCTTCGCCTGGCGCCAGACGAGCGACCATGGCCATCGAGCGAGCGGCGGAGATTTCCGGGAAGGGGATGATGGCCAGGAACAGCTTCATCCACTCGATCCAGCGCGGTTCCACGTTACGGAACATGTCGCCGCGAAGAGCAGCATCAAGCGCGCCATAGACGCGATTGTCTTTCTCTTCCTGCATCGGGAAGTATGACCGCAGGACCTGTTTCATCGGGTCGCGCGGGGTCTTCGTGATCTTGTAGTCGGTCGGGAAGGTCATCGCTTCCTGAACATAGCTTGGTGTCCAGCCGAGGTCTGCGACCCGGCTTACGGCCTCTCCGATCGAGATGCCCTTCTGGGCTGTAATCTTATTTAGCGTTAACGACATATTAGGCTCCTTGGAGTTGTTCCTACTTTTTCAATCGTCAGCCGAAATAATTGACTGGTCGATCGCGTGTCGCTTTGAAATAAATGTCCGAGCCGGAAAATTCACTTGAGGTGCTAAGTCACTTTAGGTGATTATTCACTTTAGGCGTAAAAGTCCTGGAAGGCCTTGCATTCCCGCCGGCGCATGGTGCTCCGGCTTGTCCGCTCACCCTCCCGTTCGCCCCGTGAGGGACTTTCCTTCGGCGATAAAGCGCGCCGAAAGAAGAAGTGTCCCCATGGCGAATTCCTTGCCGTGCTTCGCGATCATGGCGTCTGCCAAATCGCCGAGCTGCACGTAAAATGCATCTTTTGAGAGATCCTCTTCGCTCAACTGCGGCTGAGGGGAGGTTTGTGTATCTGTTGCTGTCGCCATCACGAATGCCCTGAGCGTTTATGGTTTTCAACCGAAGTGCCGCTTTCGAACTCGAGCAGGGAGGTGTTCAAGAACTCCCGCTCGGCCACAAGCCTGCGATGCTCATCGTCCAGCGCCCTGAGGCGTTGATTAGCCTCTTCGACCGCGGCAAGGGCTTCCGGTCCTGCCCCCGGCAGGGCCGCATCCCGCCGGGCGCACTCTCGTTCAATCTCAGCCCCGCCGCGCGCCGCTTCATTCTTCAGCTGGAGCTGGTTGTTGTGAATCATGCCTTCGATAAGCTTGTGCCGAGCAATCATCTGCTCCCTTGCCGCCTCGACGATGGCGGCCTCTTCTGCAGTCAATTTCTCGCCTTGCTTACCTGCATTCATGGGATCAACACCGCACGTCCGTGGATTTTGCCATCGTGCAGATCGTGCAAGGCCGTATTCGCCTCGCTCAATTTGTATTCCCGTGTCCGCAATTGAACCTTGCCGCGGTCGGCAAGCTCCATCAACTCGACCAACTCGGCGTAAGTGCCAACGAGATTGCCGACAATCGTTTT
This sequence comes from Hyphomicrobium sp., assembly GCA_025351425.1. GTDB lineage: Bacteria > Pseudomonadota > Alphaproteobacteria > Rhizobiales > Hyphomicrobiaceae > JANXVY01. The sequence goes on along the minus strand of JANXVY010000071.1, from coordinate 21,028 downwards.
CTCCGAAACGACCATATCAATCGTCGGGATATCGATTTTACCGCCGTAGCCGACGATATAATAGTACCCGTCGTTTCGCGTCATCGCCAAGCCGCGGGCAATCGCATCGCCCTCGCCGACAAAATCAATCACCGCTTCGGCGCCATGGCCGCCGGTCAATGCCTTCACAGCTTCGACTTCATTGCCGTCAGCCGACACCAGGTGGTGCGCGCCGCACGATTTGGCGAGTTCCAGCGACTGGGGCGAACGGTCAACGACGATGATATCCGCTGCGCACAAGGCCGCCAGCACCTGGATGCCGATGTGTCCCAGTCCGCCGGCCCCGATGACGACCGCTTTCTGTCCGGGCAGGAGGTGCCGCGACGCTTTCTTTGCCGCCCTGTAGGCGGTGAGCCCCGCGTCGGTGTACGGCGCCACGTCTTTGGGGGCGAGCGTCTTCGGCAACTTGATGATCGAACGCTGCCCTGTGAGAAGATACTGGGCGTATCCACCGTTGGCATTAATCCCCGGAAAGGCCGATTCCGTTGCATGCATATCGTTGCCGCGCCTGCACGCTAGGCAGTGCCCGCTCGTAACCAGTGGATGACATATAACGGAGTCACCGACTTTCAATCCGTCGACACCATTTCCAATGGCCTCGATCCAGCCAGCATTTTCATGCCCCATGATGTAGGGCAATTTTATGTCGACCTTATCCCGCCAAATCCCCTCGACGATGTGCAAGTCTGTCCTGCATACGCCCGCACCTCCAATACGTACAATGACGTCCGTCGGGCGCGTAATCTTGGGATCGGGAACATCTTCGAACTTTACAAATTCTTTTCCTGTTAGAGCCGTGTCGTATGCGTGCAGTACTGCTGCCTGCATAACATCTCTCCGCTTCCGTCCCTGTTCATTTTTTAGGCGACCACACTATCGGCGATCTAGGGTGTTAATAGCAACGTCCGTGCCAACATTACAAGCCCCTGTTTTCGTACGATTTTTTATTACCGCGTGCTATTTGTCTGCTTCGCATCTTAACAACGCCACTGAACATTTTGTTGCGTCTCGGAACGATAACAACAAGGTATTGACTGAAGCAAAAAACTGCTCGGAAGCATTCGACGAGGCCACGATTTGTTACCATAAGACCGCGGATTAAGGCAACTCCGAAACAAATGTTGCGGCGCAAAATTTATGCTGCAATGCGAACAAAATGACTATTCCATTTTTTGCCTCCGATTAGATATTACGGCACAGGATGGCATGCCGCAGAAACTTGAAAGCATCGCAACGAACAGTTTGCGATGCGTCATATGATGGTGCAGCGCATGGTGGAATTTTCAGTCGCGCAGATTATGGTGATCAAATACGATGTCGGATCAGCGGCATGAGAATATCTTAGCTACCTGACGACACATGGATTAAGCGAAGTCGCTCTACAGGGAGGGCGAATGCATTTTTCTGTCACAAATCCTATGAGTCCGGCCCCCATGAGCCCGGCCCACGTGACTCTCGGGGCTCGGGGTTCGCCACCTGCTGAGCTCTTGGCCCCCGATATTTATGACAGCTGGGTTCGTTGCGTCGACTACGGCCTCGACATGCTCAAGCCGCCGCCGATCGAGATGGCGAGCGCTGCGGTCCTGAAAACCGAACAGGATCGGCATAACCTCGTTCGTGGCCTGGCACTGGCCGAGATGCAGACACTGCACCAGCAAATCTCGGGCTCGAATTTTCTGATCGCATTCGCGACCCCAGAGGGACTTCTGCTCGATTTCGTCGCCGACACCAGCTTTGCACAATCCGCCCACGCATCGCGCATCAGGCCGGGCAGCATATGGTCGGAATCGTTATGCGGAACTAATGGGTTAGGGACAGTCGCACACCTCAAGAGATCGGTGGTCGTGCATGGAAACGAGCATTTTTTTCCATGTTTTTCGCCGCTGACCTGCGCCGCCTCGCCGGTGTTTGCCCCGGACGGCTCGATGGCGGGGATCCTCGATGCGTCGTCCGATTGCCTCTCGCGGCAATCCCATACCCGAGCTCTAGTCGCCATGGCGGCAACCCAGATCGAGAATGGCTTGTTGCGCGAGCGCCATCGCAGCGACCTGTTGATTGCCTTTCACACCCGCGGCGAGTTCTTGCACACGCTCAGTGCCGGCCTGCTCGCCGTCGACAGAGACGGGCAAGTGCTGGCAGCCAATCAATCGGCACGCGGCCTTCTCCACGGCCTGCCGGCTACGCCCGGCAGTGACTTCCATCAGATTTTCCGCACCCCGTTCGGCGTTTTGATGGATACGGCCGCCAAGAACCAGCGCGGCCGCCTGCAAGATCTTGTGGGCAGCAGTTACGTGGCGACCGTGGAGCACCCCTCCATCACACCGATGATGATGCAGACGCAGCCCAGATCGCGCGCGCCTGTCCACGCCAAGGCGAACTTCGTATGCGCCGACGCTGGTGTCACGGCCATTGTGCGGCGCTCGGAAGCTGCAGCCCAGCGCAAGATGCCAATCCTCATCCGCGGCGAAACCGGAACCGGCAAGGAGCAACTTGCCCGCCACGCCCATCTCGCCAGCGGCCGCACCGGCGCTTTCGTCCCAGTCAACTGCGCAGCCCTTCCAGAAACGCTGATCGAGGCCGAGTTGTTCGGCTATGGCGAAGGCGCCTTTACCGGTGCCCGCAAGGGCGGATCCGGCGGCTTGTTCCAGGAAGCCGATAAGGGCACGCTGTTCCTCGACGAAATCGGCGATATGCCCTTCGCCCTGCAATCGGTGTTGTTGCGCTTTCTCGACGATTGGACCGTGCGTCCGGTTGGCGGCGTGAACCGCCAGGTTGACGTACTGCTCGTCTCGGCGACCAACGCCGATCTCGCCAAATCAATCGCGGCCGGCCGGTTTCGCTCCGACTTGCTGTACCGCTTGAACACGCTGGAAGTCACCCTCCCGCCGCTTCGGGAGCGCTCGGATTTTCAGGCGATTGCCGAATACGTGATGGCTAAGATCGACCCATTGCGCCAGCTCACGCCCTGCGCGGTCGACTACCTGTCGAAGCGCGAATGGCGCGGCAACATCCGCGAGCTTCGCAACGCGCTCTCCCGTTTGACCCTTCACGACGAGGCGCGGTTCATCGATCACACGCTCGCCGAGGCCGTGCTGCCGCCAGAGATCAGCGCCCACGCCCCTGGCAAGCCGGTTTCGACGCTGCACGACAAGCACGTGGAGCAAATACTCAAAACCTACGCCGCCACCGGAAACAACATCAGCGAAACGGCGCGCAGGCTCGGCGTGTCGCGCAACACGATTTACCGCGCCTTGGGCGAACGGGCGAACAAGGCGTGAGCCCCGCGCCTGCGTAACGACTTGCCGGAAGAGACCAGGAGACGTGACGATGTTCGAGGCCTTGAATCCACTAGAGACCCTGATGGAGGAAGCGGTTCGCGACCCAAAGCGCATCGAGGATTTCTACCGCTTACTGCTCGATAGCGAGCTCATCATCCTCACGCCTGGAGCCACGATGGAGCCGGGCCGCCGCCGTGCGCTGAAATACAAGGAAGCCATCAACATCGCGACCGTCGAATTTCAGGGGATGAAATGGCATCCTGCGTTCACCGCACCCAAGCGCGTCTCGGCCTATGTCAAGGAACCCGAGACCTGCCTTAGCGCCAAAGCCCGCAATCTGTTCGAAATGCTGCCGGGCTCGAATTTCTGGCTCAATCCGCTATCGGAATGCCAAAAGCCGCTGACTGCCGACGAAATAGGCAAACTGCTCAACGGCCAGATGTTTTCCAAAGTTCCTGCGAGCTGACTGCGGCTTCCCCGCCAAAGTTCCAAACGTGATTTGAAGATGTTCTGGTGACCTTTGATGACCCATCTCGATCTGGACGCCAAAGACACCGACCCTCAGGAAACCCGCGAGTGGCTGCAATCGCTCGGCTCGGTGGTCGACACCAGCGGCCACGAGCGCGCGCTCTACCTGCTGCGCCAATTGGAAGAGCAGGGCCAGCAACTAGGCTTCCTGACCCACGTCCCGCCGTTTTCAGCCTATCGCAACACAATCCCCTCCGAGATGGAGGCGCCCTATCCCGGCAACCTCGAACTCGAGGAGCGCATCACCGGCCTCGTGCGCTGGAATGCCCTTGCGATGGTCGTGCGCGCCAACGCAGCGTACGGCGATCTCGGCGGCCATATTGCAAGCTTCGCCTCGGCCGCCGAAATTTTCGAAACCGGCTGTAATCATTTTTTCCGCGGTGCAGAGTCAGCGGGAGCGGGCGGCGATCTGGTGTTCTTCCAGCCCCATTCCGCGCCCGGCGTCTATGCCCGCGCCTACCTCGAAGGCCGCTTGACCAACGAGCAACTCACCAATTACCGGCAGGAAGTGGGCGGAAACGGGCTTTGTTCATATCCACACCCCTGGCTGATGCCCAATTTCTGGCAATTTCCCACGGGCTCTATGGGCTTAGGCCCCATCAGCGCGATCTACCAGGGGCGCTTCCAGCGTTACCTGCGCGACCGCGGCCTCGCGGCAACCGATGACCGACATGTCTGGGGCATTTTCGGCGACGGCGAGATGGACGAGCCCGAATCTATCGGCGCCCTGACCCTCGCTGCCCGCGAAAACCTCGACAATGTCACCTTCATCATCAACTGCAATCTGCAACGCCTCGATGGCCCCGTGCGCGGCAACGGCCAGATCATCCAGGAACTGGAATCGCTGTTCACGGGCGCGGGCTGGAACGTCATCAAGGTGCTGTGGGGCTCCGACTGGGACAAGCTGTTTGCAGCCGACAGGCATCACGCCCTGCTGAAGATTTTTGCCGCGACCGTGGACGGCCAGTACCAGACGCTGGGCGCCAAGGACGGCCATTACAATCTCGAGCGCTTCTTCGGCCAGAACCCGGAATTGAAAGCCCTCGTGGCCCACATGTCTGAAGGCGACATCGACGTGTTGCGCCGCGGCGGCCACGATATGCGCAAGCTACATGCAGCGTTTGCCGCCGCCAAGGCTCATAAGGGCCAGCCGACGGTGATCCTGGCCAAGACCAAGAAGGGCTTCGGCATGGGCGCGGCAGGGGAATCCCGCAATACCTCCCATCAGGCCAAAAAGCTCGATGTAGAAGCGTTGCTCGCCTTCCGCGACCGCTTCAGCCTGCCCATCCCCGATGCCGATATCGCCGCCTTGAAATTCTGGAAGCCCGCGGACGGCAGCGCCGAGATGACGTATCTGCGCGAGCGCCGTCAGGCGCTTGGCGGCGCACTCCCCGCGCGGCGCACCAAAGCCGATCCCCTGCCGGTGCCGAAGCTCGCATCCTATGCCGGCTTTGCGCTCAATCCCGACGGCAAGGAGATGTCGACGACCATGGCGCTGGTGCGCATGTTCGGTGCGCTGCTGAAAGACAAGGCGCTCGGCCCCCGCATCGTACCCATCGTCGCCGACGAAGCCCGCACCTTCGGCATGGCGAACCTGTTCCGTCAGGTCGGCATCTATTCCCCGGTCGGCCAGCTGTATGAGCCCGAGGATGCCGGCTCTTTGATGTATTATAAGGAATCCAAGGACGGCCAGTTGCTCGAAGAGGGCATCACCGAAGCAGGCGCTTTGTCGTCCTGGGTTGCAGCCGCCACATCCTACAGCGTCAACGGCCTGACGATGTTGCCGTTCTACATTTATTATTCGATGTTCGGCTTCCAGCGCGTCGGCGATCTAATCTGGGCCGCCGCCGACCAGCGTGCCCGCGGCTTCCTGTTTGGCGCCACCGCCGGCCGGACCACGCTGGGCGGCGAAGGCCTCCAGCACCAGGACGGCTCCAGCCACGTTCTCGCCGCAACCGTCCCCAACTGCCGCGCCTACGATCCAGCGTTCGCCTGCGAACTCGCCGTGATCATGGACCACGGAATGCGAGAACTGGTCGAACGCCAGCAGGACGTTTTCTACTACGTTACCGTCATGAACGAGAACTACGCCCAGCCCGCTTTGCCCCCTGGAAGCGAGGCTGCGATCATCAAAGGGCTCTACTGCTTTGCCCCCGCCGCAGCCGGCGCGAAGGATCCGATCCGGCTGGTCGGGTCAGGCGCAATCTTGCGTGAAGCCATCGAGGCGGCAAAGCTTCTGAAGGCCGATTTCGGGATCGATGCTGAGCTTTGGAGCGCCACCAGCTTCAGCGAACTGGCGCGCGAGGCCCAGCTGATCGAACGCGAAAATCGCCTCAACCCGGGCGCGACCCGCAGGTTATCCCATCTGGCGCAGTGCCTTTCCGGCCGTGCGCCGGTGATTGCCGCCACCGACTACGTGCGCGCCTACCCGAGCCTCATTGCACCTTATCTGGATGCACGCTTCATAGCGCTCGGCACCGACGGTTTTGGCCGCAGCGATACACGCGCCCGCTTGCGTTCCTTTTTCGAAGTCGACCGCGTCTCAATCGTGCTGGCAAGCCTCGACGCCCTCATCCAGGAGGGCCGCGCCAAACCGGCCCTGCTCGAACAAGCCATCGCGCGCTATCAGGTTAAGCCGGACCGCCCCGCCCCCTGGACCTGCTGACAAGAAAATCAAATTTCCGGCGAGGGCACATTGGGGCGCAAAGCAAGCACTCTCGGACTTTGTCCATAAGCGGATGAAAGTTGGGGCACGGGTCAGCATTCACATGGATTGCCCCATCAACTCAGGTGTTGCAGGCGGCGGCAGTTTGCCCGCCCAAGCGTGGCTGCGCAGCTTACGCACGAAAGCACCAACTGCGGATGAATGTTGCCGCCCGCGCATCGTGACAAACTGCACCGTGCGACGCACCTCGGGGTCCACAAGCGGACGAACGACAAGGCCCGGCATCATGACCGCGAACTCTGGAAGGTAGGTGAAGCCCAATCCAGCGACCACCATGGCTTGAACCCAGTCGTCCCGATCACTCACATATCGTCGCTTGAATTCGATGCCGCCGATTTCCAGTCGAATGCGACGCAGGTGATCGTAAAATTCACAACTTGCGCGTCCGAGGTAATGCTTCTGATTAAGATCAGGAATGCGGATGGAATTCTGTTGGGCGAGCGGATCGAGAGGTGGGACCGCCACCACGAAACGTTCCTCGAAGAGGGGTACGCCGTGAAATCTCGCGTCCAGTTCATCGGGGCACGCATAGATTGCGCCGTCCAGTTCGCCATTCTCAAGCTTGGCCTCGATCACGGGCACCGGGCCGTCGGCGAGATTGATATCGATATCGGGATAATCTTGGGAAAATCGAGAAAAGAAATCCACCAACCGCGCTGGCCCGATCGTACACATGAGCCCGATCCGAAGCGAGGTTTCAACCACGCGCGCATAATCCTTGGCGCGCGTCCGCGCACTCTCCAGCTCAGATTGCATATGCTCGAAGTGGGGCCTCATCATGCTGCCCAGCTCGGTCAGCCGCGTATTGCCACGATCACGCAGGATCAGCGGGCCGGCGCCCAGCTTATCCTCAAGGCTCTTGATGGCGCGCGTCAGTGCCGGTTGCGTGACGTTACAGCGTTCGGCTGCCCGCGTGAAATTAAGTGTGTCACTCACCGCTAGAAAATAGCGAATTTCGTGAATTTGCAACATGTGAGGTGTGCCAAATCAGTGTTCTGCTGTGCCAAAGCTCATGGCGTCGGGTTCGCTGAATGAAATTAGTGCAACTGCCTGAGTAATGTCAGCATTTTTTCGGTTGCCAGCATCGACCTCCAGCGGTGGGCACGGCTGCGTGCCATCACCCAAGTCCAGGCCCGTATGCTTCAGCAGTCCCGGAACGCTATGTTCTAAAGGCATCAACACGTGGGGCATTTGGCATTTCAGCCGCCCTCCAAAGTCGCTTAGCTTGCGCACAATAAGCCCACAGCCTTCCATCCTCATTCAACTTGGGAGCGACCATGCACGCCACAAGCACGCTCACCGGTTCTACCGAAGCTGCACGCGAACTTGCCGGTAAAGTTGCGATCGTGACCGGATCCACGAGTGGCATCGGCTTGGGGATCGCGGACTCCTTTGCCACCGCCGGCATGAACATCATGCTGAATGGGTTTGGGAACGCGGACGAGATTGAGCAGATACGCAGAGACCTCGAGGCGCGGCATGGCGTACGCGTTGCCTACTCGCCGGCCGACATGTCCAAAGCCGGCGACATCGTACAAATGGTTGCCGACACCCGATCGGCCTTCAACCAGGTCGACGTGCTCGTCAATAACGCCGGTATCCAGCATGTGGAACCGATCGAGACGTTTCCGCCGCAGAAGTGGGATGCCATCATTGCGATCAACCTTTCATCCAGTTTTCACGCGATCCGCGCCGTGGTGCCGGAAATGAAGGCGCGCAAGTGGGGGCGCATCATCAACGTCGCGTCGGCGCACGCTCTCGTGGCGTCGCCCTACAAGTCGGCGTATGTGGCCGCCAAGCATGGTGTCCTCGGGTTGACAAAAACCGTCGCTCTCGAAACGGCTGAATTCGGCATCACGGTCAATGCGATCTGTCCTGGATACGTCATGACGCCGTTGGTAGAAAAGCAAATCCCCGAGACGGCGAAAGCCCGTGGTCTCACCGAAGAGCAGGTTATCAAAGATGTTCTTCTGCACGCTCAGCCGACGCGCCAATTCGTGACCACGAAACAATTGGGCGCATTGGCCGTATTCCTCTGCGGGACTGCGGCGGCGTCCATAACCGGAGCGGCCTTACCCGTCGAGGGCGGTTGGACGGCGCAATAAAATTCCACCGAACGGTTCAAGTAGAGCAACCTAAAGGATACTGAAATGGCCATTTCCTCAGAGCAAAGCGCAAACGGGACGGGCCACCATGTTTGCGGTGCGCACGACGACACGTCTGGGCCGGGGCAAATCGTTCTGGTATTCCAGGGCGGGGGAGCGCTCGGCGCCTACCAGGTTGGCGTTTACAAGGCGTTGCATGAAGCGGGGATCGAGCCCGACTGGATCATCGGAACCTCGATTGGAGCGATCAATGCCAGCTTGATCGCCGGCAACGCCCCGGAGAACAGGCTCGCCGCGCTTGACGCATTCTGGGGTCGCATCGAAGACAAATCCTCCTGGCACACATGGTCACCGTGGCTGCAGCTGTCACAGTCCCTGTCTTATGCCAACACGGTTATAACGGGCGTGCCGGGCTTCTTTGAACCCAACCCCCAGGCCTTTCTCGGTGCGCATGTCCCCATGGAGGCCGAACAGGCCGGATATTATTCCACAATGCCCCTTGAGAAGACACTTCTGGACCTGGTGGATTTCAAGAGGCTCAATTCAAAATCGCCACGGCTGACGGTCGGCGCTGCCCATGTTTGCAGCAGCCAAATGCGCTATTTCGACAGCCGCGAGAGCGAACTCAACATCAAGCACATCATGGCATCGGGGGCGTTGCCTCCAGCCTTCCCTGCCGTTCGGATCGACGGGGAACTCTACTGGGATGGCGGCATCGTTTCAAATACACCGACCGAAGCGGTCTTCGATGATCCTCAGCGGCGCAGCTCGCTCATATTTGCCGTGCATATGTGGAACCCGGATGGACCCGAGCCGCGCTCGATACTGGAGGTCACCCACCGGCAAAAGGACATCCAATACTCCAGCCGCGTTGCGGGCCATATTGCACGGCAGGCGGAAACCCATCGTCTGCGCCATGCCGTCGCTGAACTGGCGGCGTTGGTGCCAGAACAACTGCAGAATTCGCAAGCCTTTAAAAACCTGGCCGGCCACGGCTGCCTCACGAGAATGCATGTCGTCCGTTTGCTCGCGCCGCGGCTCGACCGGGAAGACCAGACGAAGGACATCGACTTCAGCCCTGCAGGTATCGCCCGGCGTCGCGAGGCGGGCTACATCAATACGCGCGCGGCCATTGAAGCGGCGCCATGGAAGCGATCGTTTGCGGCGCACGAAGGGGTGCTTCTTCATGAGCCGGGTCCTGGCGGCTGGCAACGCAGCGGGCCCGAAAGGGCATCGTCGACGGGATCGGATTTCGCCGGAAGGATGAGCGCCCCGAGTTAGCGCGTGGTCAGGGCCAAATTCGAGCAGGAACGATCGCTTCCTAATTTTCTCAGTTGCCGTGAAGGCGGGTACGCCAAGCAAACGCAAAAGGAGGCATGATGTCCGAGGTTAGTATGGCCGCCTCTGCAGATCAGCCTGCACCCTATACTGTCGCCGAGGAATTGTGGCGGCAGACGGTTATTGCCGTGATCGCGTTCTTAACGGTGGTCGATCTGTTTGCCACCCAAGCGATATTGCCGACGCTCGTCAAAGCATATGGCGTCAGTCCGGGGGTGATGGGGACCGCAGTCAACGCCAGCACCCTCGGGATGGCGATTTCGGGGCTCGTGATCGCTTATTACAGCCATTCGATTGATCGCCGAGCTGGCATTATCGTGAGCCTTGCGCTGCTCTCGCTCCCAACAGCGCTACTCGCCCACGCACCAGATCTCACCACGTTCACCTTGCTGCGGTTTCTGCAGGGACTGTGCATGTCTGCAGCGTTCACTCTCACGCTTGCATATCTTGCCGAAGAAACCTGCGGCACGGCGACTTCGGCTGCTTTTGCGGCCTACATCACCGGAAACGTTGCGAGCAATCTGTTCGGCCGGCTGCTGTCGGCTTCGATTGCCGATTCGCTCGGGCTTCCCGCAAATTTCTATATTTTTTCCGGTCTCAATCTTTTGGGCGCCCTCGTCGTCGCGCTGACGCTCACCCGCATGAGCCATATGAGCGTCCAAATGGGCGCGCCCCGGTCTCAATTCGATGTCTGGCGGCGACATTTGGCGTCTGCGCCACTGCGCGCCAGCTTCACTATCGGCTTTTGTATCCTTTTTGCTTTCATTGGAACCTTCACCTACGTCAATTTTATTCTTGTCCGGCCGCCGATCGGCCTTGGGATGATGGCGCTCGGTTTCGTGTATTTCGTGTTTCTCCCTGCAATCGTGACCACACCGATCGCGGGGAAACTCGTTGCGCGCTTCGGCGCCCAGGCCACCTTACGAGCGGGCCTTGCAATCGCAATTGCCGGCCTGCCCCTGTTGCTTGCACCGGCATTGTGGCCGGTTCTGATCGGTATGGCATTGGTGGGCGTTGGCACTTTCCTGGCACAAGCCACGGCTACTGGTTTCGTCGGCCGTGCGGCGCATGGCGAGGCAGGTTCCGCAAGCGGATTGTATCTGGCGTCGTATTTTCTTGGCGGCCTGGTGGGCAGCGCCTTGCTCGGCCAGGCTTTCGTCGCCTATGGCTGGCCAGCCTGTGTGGGCGGAGTCGGGCTGTCGCTTGTATTCGCCTACCTTCTTGCTGCCTGGGTGAAGCTTTGAGCCCGCTGGTCTACGTAACAGCACGGGCACGTATCGTGCCGCTGAAGCCGGATGCCAGCTTGCTCCAGCTATCGAGTCCATAGCCAAACGGCATTGTCATTTTTAGCTTGGAGGCACTATCGCCTTCAGGTGCGCGACTTGAGATCGTCTCCGTAGGAGTTGTTGGGGTTCAGTCAACGGGTTGCGCTTACAAAGGGCCGATTGCGTGGCTTGGTGGACAGGCTCCTAATCTCGCCTCCACTGGATCGAGCAGGCAATTCGCAATGAAGTATATAGGAAGGAATCTCCCAATGACGACGCTGAGTCGCTTGAATTCCGTGGCTGTATTGACGTCGATTTCGATTGTGGCCCTGTCGCTCGCCTCGGCCGCCACAGCTGGGGAGTGTCCAAAAGACAAGGTTCTGACTCAGCCGCGCGATATCGGCGACCATAAGAACAATCTCGTCACCAAGAAGACGCTGACGGTTATCAGCTTGAATGGCTGGCGCAATCTCAATGATCTCAACCTGCGCATCCGCTACTTCACAATACCAGTCGGCGGCGTGGTGCCCACGCACGAGCACAGCGATCGCCCTTCGATTGTTCACATTCTGAAAGGCGAGATTTTCGAGTTTAATGCGCTGTGCTCGGTGCCCATTCTTCACAAGGCGGGCGAGACGACGCCGGAGTTCGGCCCCAACCACGCGCACTGGTGGGAAAACAAGGGAACCGAGGAAGTTATATTGACGTCGTCCGATATCGTCGAGACCGGCCAGCTCGACAAGCCCATGCCGGATATGTGACGGCTCGATTACAACCAAGAAAGCGGGCGCCGATGCGAACGAATGTGAGCTGTGTCTGCTTTCTGGTGGTATCTTTGTTATGGCTGGCTGCTGCTCCTTTTGGAGCAGCGGCTGCCACCGCCGATGACGTGCTGGCGCTCTACTCACGGTTCGCCGCGGCCCAAAACGCACACGATGCGAAAGCCATTTCTGCGCAACTCATTCAGTCACCGAAGTTTCTCTGGGTTAGCGATGGCAAATCAATCTGGGGAACCGCCGCATCGATCGAGCGGATGAGCATGTTCCAGGCTTCGGAGGTGTGGCGCGTCGAGCCCAATCTCGAACAAGCGGACGTGGTCGAAGTCAACGCGGAAACGGCATTCCTTCACATGCCGCTCGAGCTGGTTATCGGAGCCGCTGCCAAGCCCGATCGTCTGGCTTTCCTGGTCAGCATCTTGTGCGTCAAGGATCACGCCGATTGGAAAATCGCCGCGCTGTTCACAACGGCACGCAAGCCATAAAGCGCGACGGGCTTGAGAGCGACACGTGAGCGCGGGACTGAGCCGCCGAAACGGAGCGTGGCCCATCGCGTAACGCGCGCGCCGGATCGTGCGTAGTTGGGTTGTGGCACAAGATTGCTGCACCCGTTTTGGCACTTTCATGGAGACCAGTAATGAACCCGGTCAGTGGGCGCGATGTTCTCGCAATTTTTCTGTTAGGTGCGGCTATCGCTACCGGAAATCCGGCATTGGCTGATTTCGGCATTGCATCTATTATTCTTCCGGTACTGCTCGCCGCACTCTTCGCTGTATTCGTCGGTCTCGACGATCTGACGACGGAGCGCGTGATTGCTGGCATGCCTTGGCTCGCGGCGCTCTATATCGCCTTCATTTTCCTTTGGTATGAACAATACAAGCTCACGGGCCACCCCGGCAGCGTCGAGCTGTTCACAACGCTGACCGATTGGGCGGGGCTGCATGGGTACGAAAAATTCATGCGGATCGGCGTCGGTCTGTGCGAGGTCGCCGCTGCTCTGCTCGTCTTGACGCCCGCCTTGCAGGGGCTCGGCGCGGTGGGCGCTCTCATGTTGATGTCGGGTGCGATCTTCTTCCATCTCGTCACCCCACTCGGTGTCGACCCGTATCACGACGGTGGAATTCTCTTCAAGGAAGCCTGTTCGGTCTGGCTATCCTCGCTCATCGTCATATGGTGGCGGCGCGGCCAGTTGGAACTCCTTGCCGAACGGCTCGGTCAACTGTTCCCAGGCGTTTTTGCGCGTTGAAATAATAACAAGCAACCCGTTGGGAGCACGTGTGCTCGTCGCATCGTATCTAGTTTTTTTAGCCGAAGTCTACGCCGCCATCGGGGGCGTGGTGGCAGCTGTGTTCTTGACGTACGGGATCGATCGCATCGACCCGTCAGCGGCGGGCACCTACTCTTTCCGCCCACTGCTGGCGCCAGGCCTCATTCTGCTCTGGCCGCTCGTTGTTTGGCGCTGGCGCATACTCGAGACGCTGCACGATCGGTGCCGGAAGCATCCAGTCGACCGTCCGCCGCTGCGAGCCCATGGGATGGTCTGGCGGCGGCTGGCGGTTGTGCTGCCGCTGATCGTCGTAGCAGGCCTCGTGCTGAAAGCTGCGCAGCCCTCGCCCAAGCCGCCGATCCGGCTGGCCCCTCCGTCAGCCGAAGGCACCCGATGAGCGTCAAATATACCCCCGTCGGCTGGAACCGGAACAAGGCCATCTACGATCTGTTCCTGCTTGGTGCAGTCGCCGCATATATTCTTGCGTTCGCGCGCCTCGCGCCCCTCGTCTCGCCCAGCGCTGCGGGCACCGACGATGCGATCATTCGCATGCGCGCATTCGGTAGTTGCGCGTTTCTCATGCTGACCTTTGTCCTGTGCATCGGTCCGCTGACACGGCTCGACCCGCGCTGGCTGCCGGTGCTCTACAACCGGCGCCACTTCGGCGTCATGACGGCTGCCGTCGCAAGCGCCCACCTGTCGTTCGTTGCCGGCCACTATGCCTCGTTGAGCCCTGTTCCGCCGGCCGTGGCGCTGCTTTCGGCAAATACCAGTTTTGGGCAACTGCTTGGCTTTCCGTTTGAACTCTTTGGTGTCGTTGCACTGACGATATTGATCCTGCTCGCGGCGACGAGCCATGATTTCTGGCTCAACTTTTTGACGCCACCGGTGTGGAAGTCCATTCACCTGCTGGTTTATGCAGCATATGCGTCGGTGATGCTGCACTTGGCATTTGGCGCGCTCCAGGCAACCGCACATCCCGCCTTGTCGTTGATGACGCTTGGTTCGGCGATGACTGTCGGCGGGTTGCATTGGGCTGCCGCGGGCCGGGAGGGAATGCCGGCAGGGAGCGTGCCGGCGGTCGGTCGCGATCTGGATGTTTGGATCGAGGCTGGCGATGCTGCTACCATCGCCGACAAGCGGGCCCGGATCGTCGTCTTGCCCGACGGCAACCGGGTCGCCGTTTTCCGTTATGACGGAAAGCTTTCGGCCGTCACCAACGTTTGCGTGCACCAGAACGGGCCGCTGGGCGAAGGCCGTATTCTCGGCGGCAAAGTGACCTGCCCGTGGCACGGGTTTCAATACCGCGCCGAGGACGGATGCGCGCCAGCCCCTTACACCGAACGTATCGCGACCTACAATTTGAAGCTCGAGGACGGACGGCTTTTCGTCGATCGCCGGCCTAATCCGCCCGGCACGCGGGTCGAGCCACTCAAACTTGCGGATTTTGCTCAATGACCCAAAACGCGCCGCCGCCCAAGGACTACGGCTTCTTCGTTGGCTACTTTTCGAAAGTACCACCGAGCCTTGCGCATTTTGCGGTCGCCGTCGGGTCGTTTGCGGTCGCAGCGTTCGCTGCCGCGGGCTACCTCTTGGCGATCAGCACCGACGCCCCCCAAGCGGCGGCCTTCCTACCCGGAAAAGACGTCGCAGGCGTCTACCAGTCCAAGCCCTATCCCCTGATATGGATGGCGTCTGACGCCAACCATCGGGAAGGCCACACGTTGCTGCTCTCGGGCAACGGCAAACGTGGCGCACAGCAGGCCGGGGCACCGTTCGATGGCAAGGCTGTCAAGGTAACAGGCGATCTGCTCAAGCGCGGAACGATCGACATGCTGATCGTCGAGAACTTCAGCGATGCGGGTTCGACCGTTGCGGCCCTTGCCGGCCCGGTCCAACTCGGCCGTTGGCAGATCAGCGGCGAGGTGTGCGATGGCAAGTGTGCTGTTGGCGCGATGAAGCCCGGTACCGGATTGGCTCACAAGGGCTGCGCAAACCTATGCATTGCCGGCGGATTGCCGCCGCTGCTGGTGACGGCGGAGCCGGTCGAAGGAACCAACTTTGTTTTGCTGGCGAGCGACGATGGCGGGCCGCTACGGGCTGGAACGTGGGAGGACAACGTAGCCGTTCCGGTCACCCTCGAGGGCGCCTTGGAACGGCGCGGCGACCTGCTGATCCTGCGGCTCGACTGGAAAGCGTTCGGAGGCAAAAAATGACGGCGTGGCACGATAGCCTGCCAGTACGCGTGTCGTTTCTCGGGCTGCTCTTGGGCGGGGTCTACTGGATCTTTGTGAGCCTGCCAGCACTGCTGCAGTCTTCGCTGTTTGCAGAGTTTCCCATCGTGACCCCACTCGTGGCCGTGTTCGGGTATCTGACCGCGGTACACGCCGTGGCGGATCGACTGCACAAGTGCTGCGCGGATCTCAACGAGGGTCGCAACGCGCCGGCGAAGTGACGGTGGCAAAAGCGCGCGTTTTGCCACTTCGGCGGGCAGCCGTGACTTATGTTTCCGCACGCAGACCACATGAGCTTTGCGATGATCGCCCCCAATCAGGGACCATAATACGTGAACCGCCACGCAATATTTGAAGGCATAATTCTAAGGCATCGAAACAATACCAAAGAACATTTCTATATTGGCGCTCGAAAGCCCAAACGACGCCCGCTGAATTCCAGGGGAGGAGCGAGATTAGATATCTGATCTGTATTGGGCCCGAAAATTGCCGTTCTTGGTCTTCATAACTGTTCCCAGCTTGAGCTATTATGCCATCAACAACCAACCAGAAGTTCGTATCGGTAATGCCGTTCATATCGAGCAGTTACAATTTTGACTTTGATTTTCGCTCTGGAACTTCTGCGATGCAACATCCTGCCGCAGCTGGCAACAACGCGCATGAGGCCGGCTTAAAAAGGGTTTTCTGTTCTGAAGTGTGTAACTCCAGGGCTGCTGCCTGCGTATGACCTTGGAGGACGTTCTCTTGCCGCCTTCGGACGGGGAGAAATGTGTCCGAGCCCCTCAAGCAGCGCATGGGCGTCATCGTGAAGTCTTAGTGATGCGGTGAGCCGCCAGCCGGAATGGACGAGAACAACGATGATCACCGACCGATACGGGAGTAGCCACTCGGTAACCACGCCCGCCGCCGTCCAGGCGTTTGAGGAGGCAACGCTCGCTGTTGCGGCGCATCAGCCGATCGGCGACAGCATCGATCGTGCCCTAGCCCTTGAACCAGACATGGCATCGGCGTGGGCGCTGCTGTCGATCGGCAATGCCCTCCTGGGGCGTAGCGAAGCCGTGGCCGTGGCCAAGGCACGCGCCAAGGGCGCGCAAGATGCGCTGGCGCGGTCGGGTGAAGGTACGCGATCGGAACGCGCGATCGTGCAGGCGGCAAGTCAAGCCGCCGATGGACACTTGCAGGCGTCCGCCAAAACGCTCGAGGATCATCTGCGGAACGATCCAGCCGATTTTCTAGCGGCTAAGATCGCCCACTCCATGAGGTTCATGTGTGGGCAGCCGGAGCACATGCTGGCGATATCGGGCTTGGCGCTGACAAACTGGCGGGAAAGCGATCCAGGCTATGGGTTTCTCCTTGGTTGTCACGCGTTCGGGCTAGAGGAAATCGGCCGCTACAGGGATGCCGAGGCTGCCGGCCGCCGCGCCGTCGCGCTCGAGCCCACGGACGCGTGGGGACTTCATGCGGTCTCCCATGTCATGGAGATGTCGGGCCGCACCGCCGAAGGGATTGTCTGGCTCGAGGGGTCGCGGCCGCTCTGGCCCGGCTGCAATAATTTCCGCTTTCATCTCGCCTGGCACTTGGGTTTGTTCCAGCTTGAGGCGGGAGATGCCGATGCTGTTTTGAAGCTATACGATACGGACGTGATGCCGGCTGCGAGCGACGACTTCCGCGATATAGCGAACGCTGTGTCCTTGCTCTGGCGGCTGAAGCAATCGGGGATCGATGTGGGCGCCCGTTGGGGGCAACTGCGGGACTTGGCGCTGAAGCGCCACCAGGATCTCACCTACGTCTTCGCGTCGCTGCATTACCTGCTGGCGCTCGTCGCGACGGGCGAACGCGAGGCCGCGGCACGGCTGATCAACGGGCTGGCGGCGCGGGCCGGTGAGCAAGGCTGCGACCAGGGCCAAGTTGCGAGAGAGTTGGGCCTGGAGCTTGCCAAGGTGATAGCGACTTCAGGAACGGTCGACACCTCGGGACTAGCGCGGATTGCCCCGCTCCTGTCCCGGCTTGGCGGCAGCAACGCACAACGCGATCTCTTCATGCGCATCCTGCTGGTTGCGGCGGCCGAAGGCGGCAACGAACTGGCGCTCTCGCACATCGCACGGCTACGAGCTAATCTTCGCCAAGAAGACCGCTTCGCCCGGAACATAGCCGCGGCCCGCACAATCGGTCAGGCGAGGGGTGCAGCTTGAGCAAACGACTTCGGGTCGCTGACGTCGTGGCGCAGACGTTGGCTGCGCATGGGGTCTCACACGCGTTCGGTATGCCGGGCGGCGAGGTCGTAACGCTGGTCGATGCGCTTGGCCTTGCCGGCATACGCTTCGTACTCGCGCGGCAAGAAACGTCGGCCGCGATCATGGCCGCGGGTTCGTTTGCAAGCACCGGCGCGCCAGGTCTGCTCGTCACCACGGTGGGGCCGGGGCTCGCCAATGCCGTCAACGGTATCGCCGATGCAGCTCAGGAGCGTGTGCCGCTGATCGTCATTTCCGGCGTCGTCGATCATGCGCACCGCGCGCGGTATACGCATCAGGTGTTCAGCCATGCAGCGCTGCTGCGGCCGCTCGTGAAGGCAAGCTTTGAAATCGAGGCGGAAGGCGCATCGGCTGCGATCGCGCGGGCGATCCGCCTTGCCCTGGCGGAACCCATGGGGCCGGTGCACATCGATCTTGCGCCCGGGACGGCTGGCGTCGCTCTGATGGGCGACGAAGTTCAGCATCTTGCGCGCGCCATCACGCCCGTGCCGGCCGCATCCGATCCGGGCGTTGCGGAGATCCGAGGCCTTCTTGCCGCTGCCGCCCGGCCGCTCGTCATCGCCGGCAACGAGGCCGTCCGGGCCGGCGCGGGGGACAGCCTCACGGAGCTGACCGGGCGGCTCGGAATGCCGATCATCACGACCTACAAGGCCAAGGGGCTCGTCTCGGAGGACCTCCCGCAATCCATGGGCGCAGCCGGGCTGTCGCCGCTGGCCGATAGCGCGCTGCTGCCGCTGATCAAGGCCGCCGACGTTGTGGTTCTGGCGGGATACGACCCAATCGAGATGCGGACGGGGTGGCTCGATCCGTTCTCGCCCGGCACGAACGTGATCGAGCTTTCGGCGCATCCAGCCGATCACGGTATGCATCGCACGGACGTCTGCGTGCATGGCAACGTCCGCGATATCGCCAACGCGCTGCTGGTTGGCTGCGCTCGACGCGCGACCTGGCCAGACGGTGAGCCTGGGCGAACCAGATCGCGGCTTGCGGAGTTGTTTGCGCCTCGCAGCGCTTGGGGCCCACGTGCCGTGTTCGATGGGCTTCAGCGGGCCTTGCCGAAGGACGCGACAGTGACGGTCGACAGCGGTGCGCATCGGATCCTGCTCAGCCAGCAGATGCGGTTCACGCGCCCCAACGCTCTGCTGCAATCGGCCGGGTTATGCACGATGGGCGCCGCCATTCCGTTGGCGATCGGCCACGCGGTGGGCAAGCCCGGCTCGCCCGTCGTTGCGGTGCTCGGCGATGGCGGGCTCGAAATGTGTCTTGGTGAACTTGGCACGATCCGCGACCAGAATCTGCCGGTCGTCATCCTCGTGCTGCAAGACGAGAGCCTGGCGCTGATCGAGTTAAAGCAACGCCAGGCGGGGCTCGCGCGGGCGGGCGTGCGGCTCGGGCGAACCCGCTATGAGGAAATTGCGGCTGCGTTTTCCGGCACGGGCGTACGGGTCTGCGATCGTGCAGCGCTTGAGGCTGCCCTCCGAGCGGCCTTTGGCGGCAGCAGCTTTACGCTCATCGTTTGCGAAATCGAAGCGCAAGCCTATGTCGATTGCCTCTGACACGGCCAGCCCGCGTGCGATCAGTTATCGATCCTGGCGTGGCGGCCCCCTGCCGCGCATCGGCGGCGACACGGTGCACGAATGCGGTCCTATGATTGGCTTGCTACAATAGGCTTATCCCAAGGCAAGGCGATCAAGGCATCTAGGCCCAAACCGATACAGGAGCCCGACGGCACCCTTGGTTCCTCTGAAGTCATAGCCGCCTTGATAATGATGCCCTTGACTTTCCCCTCAGCGCTTACAATTGGACCGCCACTGGCACCCTTGTGAAGGTGGTTGTCCACGAAGAACACGGTAACTGTCATGACTGTTTTCTCGCCTTGCTGAGCAACGCCCTGAATTACGTTGCCGACGATGCCCCGCTTGATCATGGGACCTGCGATGCGGGATTTGATCCCAAATTCGAATTGGGATTTGAGCGAGTTGATCCCTTCGACGTTCCATGCGATCAGCCGATCCAGGCCGAATGGAAACTCAAGCTCCTCAGAATACCCCGCAATGAAGACTTCATCGCCTAGTTTAGGCGGGGTCGGATCAAACATGAGATGCGAACTCGTCGGCGTCGCTTCATCAGTTGGCCGCAAAAGCGCGAGATCGATGACCACAGGCGCGATGTCAGGCATCTCGAAGTTGATGACTATGGGGCAATAGACAGCCTGATAACTCACCGGTTTTCCGACTGCGCCAATGCTGGCAATTATCTGCCAATCGGGTAGTTGCAAAACGTCAGCCCTAATTGGCCACCCATTTGTAACCACATGAGCCGCTGTTATTAGTTCGCCGTGTGGACCACAACAAACGCCGGAGCCGGTAGTAACCCGGGTGCCATCTTCCAAGACAACGATGTGGGCAACATTGGCATTGATCCTCGTGTAGAGCGCGTTCCTGTCCATCCATCACCATGGTGTCGCACCCATCAAGGCGGGGTGGTTACGTTGTTGACATTATGAGGATTTTGGGCCCGCAAAAGTAGTGGCTGGGGAACTAGGATTCGAACCTAGACAGGCAGAGTCAGAGTCTGCAGTCCTACCGTTAGACGATTCCCCATCGCCGTGCGCAGCCGTGCGGCACCGTGTAAGCGGCGTTGTTAACAGCATCATTCCGCGAACGCAAGCCGGGGCGACATCACGGCTCAAACTCGAAACTTGTGCCAGCGCGGAGAGCGTGTTAGCTGACGCGCTTGCTTGAGAGTGAAACACCTCAAGACGGGTCATCCGACACCACCGGACGACGTGATGGCATGGCCTCGTGGCGGAGTGGTGACGTAGCGGACTGCAAATCCGCGCACCCCGGTTCGATTCCGGGCGAGGCCTCCAAATTTTTGCAGCGAAATCAACGAATGTGGATGCGCCCTTCGCGACAGACGCGTCCGGCGCGCCTCTGGAGTTGGGACAATTGTTGGGACAGTGGTCGTGTCTTGTCCGCACGAGGTGTGGAGTGAAGGCAACGCGGTGAATTAGGTACATTTGACGCGGCGGGGAAGGCGCGAGCATACAGCGAACATCCATCGGATCATCTTTCAGCCGCCTGTGCAGCGGGGAAGAACTCAGGGTTAAGCTCATGGCATTCATGGCGTCTCTCAGCCGCCTGTGCAGCGGGGAAGTGGTCGGCAGCATCAGCGCGGGTTTCTTTCTCTCTCTCAGCCGCCTGTGCGGCGGGGAAGGC
>JANXVY010000026.1 GCA_025351425.1 Hyphomicrobium sp. | reverse complement strand
GCCGGATACGCACATGCGCCAGCCGCGGCACTTGTCCTGGTCGATCAGAACGATGCCGTCTTCCTCGCGCTTATAGATTGCGCCCGAGGGACAAGCGGCCGCGCACGCCGGATTGAGGCAATGCTCGCACAGGCGCGGCAGGTACATCATGAAAGTGTTTTCGAACTGGCCATACATCTCCTTCTGGACGCCTTCGAAATTGGCGTCCTTGGAGCGCTTGGCGAACTCGCCGCCGAGAATTTCTTCCCAGTTGGGACCCCATTCGATCTTTTCCATCCGCTCGCCGGTGATCAGCGAGCGGGGGCGGGCGGTTGGGAACGCTTCGAGTTCGGGCGCCTTCTGCAGATGCTCGTAATCGAATGTAAACGGCTCGTAATAGTCGTCGATTTCAGGCAGGTCGGGGTTGGCGAAGATGTTTGCGAGGATTCGCCACTTGCCGCCGATGCGGGGCTCGATGCGGCCGTTCGCCTTGCGCTTCCAGCCGCCCTTCCACTTCGTCTGGTTCTCCCAGTCCTTAGGGTAACCGATGCCAGGCTTGGTCTCGACGTTGTTGAACCACGCGTATTCCATCCCTTCGCGGTTGGTCCACACGTTCTTGCAGGTGACCGAGCAGGTATGGCAGCCGATGCACTTGTCGAGATTGAGCACCATCGCAATCTGAGCGCGGATTTTCATGGGAGTTGTTCCTTCACTCGGCTGCGTTGAGTTTGGTCTTGGCGCGGGCCTTTTCGGAATACGGGCGTTCGAGCCAGTCGACGGTCTTCAGTTTCCGCACGATGACGAACTCGTCGCGGTTGGTGCCGATCGTGCCGTAGTAATTGAAGTCGTAAGCAAGTTGAGCGTAGCCGCCGATCATGTGGGTCGGGTTCAGGACCGTGCGCGTCACCGAATTGTGGATGCCGCCGCGATTGCCGGTCATCTCGGAGCCCGGCACGTTCACGATCTTTTCCTGGGCGTGGTACATCATGACCATGCCATCCTTCACCCGTTGGGAGACGACTGCGCGGGCGACGAGCGCGCCGTTCGAATTGTAGGCTTCGACCCAGTCGTTATCGACGATGCCGGCGCGCTTAGCGTCGGGCTCGCTGATCCAGATGCACGGACCGCCGCGTGAAAGCGTCAGCATCATCAGGTTGTCGGTATAGGTCGAGTGGATGCCCCACTTCTGGTGCGGCGTGATGAAGTTGAGGACGATCTGTTTCTCGCCGTTCGACTTCATATCGATTACGGGTTTGATGGCCCTGAGGTCGAGGGGTGGACGGTAGACGCACAGCCCCGCGCCGAACGCGCGCATCCAAAGATGATCCTGGTAAAGCTGCTGGCGGCCAGTGAGGGTGCGCCAGGGGATCAACTCGTGCACGTTGGTGTAGCCAGCGGTGTAGCAGACCTTTTCGCTTTCGAGCCCCGACCAGGTGGGGGCGGAGATGATCTTGCGCGGTTGGGCCACGACATCACGGAAGCGAATTTTTTCGTCTTCCTTCGGCAACGCGAGATGAGTGTGCTCGCGGCCCGTCGTCTTACCGAGAGCTTCCCAGGCTTTGACTGCCACTTCGCCGTTGGTTTCAGGCGCCATCATCAGGATCACTTCGGTGGCGTCGATGTCCGTGACGATGCGGGCGAGGCCCTTGTTGGTGCCATCCGTGTGGACGCCATTGAGCGCCTTCAGGTGCTCCACCTCATGGCCGGTTTTCCAGGCGATGCCCTTGATGCCGTTGCCGACCTTTTCCATCAGGGGCCCGAGCGCCGTGAAGCGTTCGTAGATGTGGGGATAGTCTCGTTCGACAACGGCAACGGTCGGCATCGTCTTACCGGGGACCGGCTCGCACTCGCCCTTTTTCCAGTCCTTGGGCTCGAAAGCCTGCGCGATCTCGTTGGCCGAGTCGTGCTTGATGGGGTTGAGGACGACATCCTTCTCGATACCCAACACTTCGGGCGCGACCTTGGAGAAGGCCTTCGCGATACCCTTGTAGATTTCCCAGTCGCTCTTCGCCTCCCAACCCGGATCGACCGCGCCGGTCAGCGGGTGGATGAAGGGGTGCATATCGGAAGTGTTGAGGTCGTTCTTTTCATACCAGGTGGCGGTCGGCAGCACGATGTCGGAGTAGACGCAGGTGGTCGACATGCGGAAGTCGAGGGTGACGAGCAGGTCGAGCTTTCCTTCCGGCGCATGCTCGTGCCAGACGGCTTCCGTGGACTTCGCCTTGCCTTCCGCGCCGAGGTCCTTGCCCAACACGCCATGGGTTGTGCCGAGCAGGTGCTTCAGGAAATACTCATGCCCCTTACCGGACGAGCCGAGCAGGTTCGAGCGCCAGACGAACAGGTTGCGCGGCCAGTTCTTGGGATTGTCCGGGTCTTCGCAGGAGAGCTTCAGCGTGCCGTCCTTCAAACCCTTCGCGACGTAGTCCTTGGCATCCAGTCCCGAAGCCGCGGCATCCTTGGCGACTTGAAGCGGGTTGGTCTCGAGTTGCGGTGCGGACGGCAGCCAGCCCATGCGTTCGGCGCGGATGTTGTAGTCGATGAATGTGCCGTCCCACGGCCCCGGTGGCGCGGTCGGCGACACGATATCGCCGACGTTGACAGTCTCGTATCGCCACTGGTCGGTGTGGGCGTAGAACGCCGAGGTCGAGTTCTGCTGGCGGGGCGGACGGCCCCAATCCAGCGCGAACGCGAGCGGTGCCCAGCCAGCCTGCGGGCGAAGTTTTTCCTGGCCGACGTAGTGCGCCCAGCCCCCGCCAGATTGCCCGACGCAACCACACATCACGAGCATGTTGATCACGCCGCGATAGTTCATGTCGGCGTGGTACCAATGGTTCATCGCAGCTCCGATGATGATCATCGAGCGGCCGTTGGTCTTTTCCGCGTTGGTTGCAAATTCGCGCGCGACCTGCACGATCTTGTCACGGGATACCCCGGTGATCTTTTCGGCCCACGCCGGCGAATAGGGCACGTCGTCGTCAAACGATGTGGCGACGTTCTCGCCGCCAAACCCCCGGTCGATGCCGTAGTTGGCGAGAAACAGGTCATGCACCGTGGTGACGTAGGAGTCGCCGCCCGCCAGTTTGAGCCTCTTCACCGGCACGCGGCGCTTCAGGATGCTCGCGTGATCGGTTGAGGCGAAATGTTCGTGCGCGATGTTGCCGAAATAGGGGAACGCAACCTCGGCCAGTTTGTCCTCGATGCCCGAAAGCGACAGTCGCAGCTTCGTCGCCGCTCCGCCACTTGCCGCTTCGGTCAGGTTCCACTTGCCGGTTTCGCCCCAGCGGAAGCCGATGGTGCCCTTGGGGGCGACGATGCTGCCGGTCGTCTCGTCGTATGCAACCGTCTTCCAGTCGGGGTTATTGGATTCCCCCAGCGACGCGTCGAAGTCGGAGGCCCGCACGAACCGTTCCGGCACCAGCGCGCCGTTCTGCTCAACGAGGCGGACCAGCATCGGCATATCGGTATACTGGCGGACGTAATCGCGGAAATACGGCACCTGCCGGTTGACGTGATATTCCTTCAAGATCACGTGGCCCATCGCCATCGAGAGTGCGCTATCCGTGCCCTGTTTGACGGAAAGCCAAATGTCGCCGAACTTCGCGGCTTCCGAATAGTCCGGGCAGATGACGGCGCTCTTCATGCCGCGATAGCGCGCTTCGGTATAGAAATGCGCGTCCGGCGTGCGGGTCTGGGGCACGTTCGAACCCCACAGGATGATGAAACCCGCATTGTACCAGTCAGCACTTTCGGGGACGTCGGTCTGCTCGCCCCAGGTCTGCGGGGAGGCTGGCGGCAAGTCACAGTACCAGTCGTAGAACGACATGCAGACGCCGCCGATCAGCGACAGGTAACGCGACCCAGCCGCATACGAAACCATCGACATGGCGGGAATGGGCGAGAAGCCGAACACGCGGTCAGGGCCGTAGGTCTTGGCTGTGTAGGCGTTGGCGGCGGCGATGATCTCGGTTACCTCGTCCCAGTGGGCGCGCACGAAGCCGCCATGGCCGCGCTTCTTGACGTAGGCCGCGCGCTTGTCGGGGTTTTCGACGATGGATTTCCAGGCTGCTACGGGCGTGAGGGTCGCCCTCGCCTCGCGCCACAGTTTGATCAGGCGCGAGCGGACGAGTGGGTATTTCACCCGGTTTCCCGAATACAGGTACCAGCTGTAGGACGCGCCGCGCGAGCATCCGCGCGGCTCATGGTTTGGCAGATCTGGGCGAGTGCGGGGATAGTCGGTCTGCTGGGTTTCCCAGGTGACGATGCCGCCCTTGACGTAGATCTTCCAGGAGCATGAGCCGGTGCAGTTGGCACCATGCGTCGAGCGTACGATCTTGTCGTGCTGCCACCGTTTGCGATAGCCATCCTCCCAGCGGCGGTCCTCCGCCGTCGTGATCCCATGCCCGTTCGAAAAGGGTTCTGAGACCTTGTTGAAGAACGTGAGACGTTCAAGAAAGTGGCTCATGGCGTGTGCCCCGGCTGAAATTTGATCTATTCGGCGGCAGTCATGGTGGCGCTGGCGGGTGGCGGCGTCAGCCCGCGCTCGATGTCGTAGAGAAGGCCGCCGCGGCGCGTGTAGACCCACCAGGTGATGGCGATGCAGCTGACGTAAAAAGCGAGAAACGCATAGAGCGCGACCTCGGCTCCGCCGGTCATGGCGATGGAGGTGCCGAAGCTCTTGGGGATGAAGAAGGCCCCGTAGGCAGCGATGGCCGAGGTAAAGCCGATGATCGCTGCGGCTTCCTTGTCCGACTGTTTGACCCGTTCAGCGGGCGTGAGGCCGGGTTCAAGGCGCGCCACTTCCTTGCGCATGATCGCAGGGATCATTTGGAAAGTGGAGGCATTGCCGACGCCGGAGGCAGCAAACAGGAACAGGAAGCTCGCGAAGAACACCTGGAAGGCTGACGGTTCGCCCTTGATCGAGATGGCGTACAGCACGCCGACCACGCCCACAGCCATTGCGATGAAGACCCAGAAGGTGATGCGGCCACCCCCGAAGCGGTCGCTCGGCTTGCCAGCGCCCGCACGGGCGAGCGCGCCCACCAGCGGACCCAGGAAGGCGTATTGCAGCACGTTCACGTCGGGGAACAGGATCTTGGCCAGCAGCGGGAATGCTGCCGAGAAGCCGATGAACGAGCCGAACGTGCCCGTATAGAGCCAGCACATGATCCAGTTATGTGTGCGGGTGAATATCACCGACTGGTCGGCGAACGAGGCTCGCATGGTACCGATGTCGTCCATGCCGAACCAAGCCGCGAATGCCGATGCTATGATGAACGGCACGAAGACGAAGCCCGCATTCTGCAGCCAGAGCGTGGTCTTGACGCCGGCTTGGGTTGCCGTTTGCGGCTCGCCGCCAAGCCAGCCGAACACCCCCGCCGTAATCGCCAGCGGCACCACGAACTGCACGACGCTGACGCCGAGATTGCCGAGCCCTGCATTGATGGCGAGCGCGTTGCCCTTCTCAGCCTTCGGGAAGAAGAACGAAATGTTGGCCATGGAGGACGCGAAGTTACCGCCGCCGAGCCCGCACGTCAGCGCGAGCAGGAGGAAGATCCAGTAGGGCGTGGCCGGGTTCTGCACCGCGTAGCCCATGCCGAGCGCGGGGATCAGCAACGACCAGGTGGTCAGCGTCGTCCACAGCCTGCCGCCGAACATCGCCGGCATGAAGCTATAGAAGATACGCAGCGTCGCGCCGGACAACCCCGGCAGCGAGGCCAGCCAGAAAAGTTGCTCGTTGTTAAAGGCAAAGCCGACGCTAGGCAGTTTGGCGACGACGACTGACCAGACCATCCAGACCGCGAAGGAGAGGAGCAGGCAGGGCACCGAAATCCAGAGATTGCGGCGCGCAACGGCACGGCCGCTCCTCTCCCAGAAGCTCTTGTCCTCGGGACGCCAATCGGCAATGGCAGCCGATGCGCCAAGGGCGCCCGAGTGTTCGCTTCCGTGCAGGGGTTGCATTTCCGGCAACTCGGGCAATGCCCCGACAGGTATGCCGGCGGCTGCGGCGGTCGCCTCCATGTGGCGGATCGCGAAGTGCATCCAGACGAGTGACATGCTTACGATGACGAATAGCAGCCAGAAGCAGCTCTGCCAGATCCCAGTGAGGTCGTTCAAAACCCCGAAGGCGATCGGAAGGATGAAGCCGCCCAGGCCCCCGACAAGACCAACCACACCGCCGACTGCGCCAACCCGGTCAGGATAATAGACGGGAATGTGCTTGTAGACGGCCGCTTTGCCCAGGCTCATGAAGAACCCGAGTACGAAGGTGACGACCATGAACCCCGCAACGCTCATCGAGAGCGAGAACGTCACCGGCCCGCGAATCCCTTGAACGACATATTGGGTTGGCGGGTACGACAATATGAAAGTGCAAACGACCGAGACCAGGAACGTCCAGTACATGATCGTTCGGGCGCCGAACTTATCGGACAAGTGGCCGCCGTAAGCCCGGAACAGCGAGGCGGGAACTGAATACGCGGCGCCGATCATGCCGGCGGTCGCGATGTCGAGGCCGTAGACGCCCATCAGGTAGCGGGGCAACCAAAGAGCCAGAGCCACGAAGGCCCCGAATACAAAGAAATAATAGAGCGAGAAGCGCCAGACCTGGATGTTCTTCAAGGGCTCCAGCATCGCCGCCAGGGGCTCGGGCTTTTCGCCGGACGCGCGGCGGCGCGCCAGGTCGGGATCGTCCTTGGTGAATAGAAAAAAGATGACCGCGGTCGCGGCGAGTGCTGCGGCCCAATAGAGGGCGACCGCCTTCCAGCCATAGGTGACCATGACGGTGGGGGCTGCAAACTTGGTGATGGCAGCGCCCACGTTGCCCGCGCCGAAAATGCCAAGCGCGGTGCCCTGCTTCTCCTTGGGAAACCACTTCGAGACGTAGGCTATGCCGATCGAGAACGAGCCGCCTGCGATGCCGACGCCAAGGGCCGCCAGCAGGAACGTCGGATAGTCATAGGCCTGGGTCAGCAACACCGTCATTACGGCGGCCGAGAGCATGGTGAGGGTCAACACCACGCGACCGCCATACTGGTCGGCCCAGATGCCGAGGATCAGTCGGATCAGCGAACCGGTCAGGATCGGCGTGCCCACCAACAGGCCGAACTGCGTCTCGGAAAGCCCCAGGTCCTTTTTGATCTGGATGCCAATAATTGCGAAGATCGTCCACACCGCGAAGCACACCGTAAAGGCAAACGTCGATAGCCAGAGCGCGTGGCTCTGGCCGGATTTGTCGATAGCGGTGCTGATCATTGGCTGCCCCCGGAATGCGGTCGAAGCGTCGCTCATGGACGCCGGGCGACGATCTGTTTGGAGGCGGACTGCGCCCTTGACGCTTGTCAAACTGATCACAAGGATCCGTCGATTCAAGGCAGCTTGGAACGATGCTCAAAGAGTGCGGAACGAACTGTCAGGATAAAAAATAATGTCTGCAAACTTTCGCTTGATAAAAATCAATTCTAGCGCCGACGTCGTGTGCCAAGTTCGAAATCAGGGAGTGATGCATGCGAACCGAGGATTTGGAACAGGCCCGTCAACTGCCATTGTTCGACGGTGTCGATGACGTGCAGGTCGCCAATATGCTGCGGGGAGCGTTTTTGCAGCGTTTTCCCGCACAGGTGGAACTCGTAAGTGAAAATGAGCCACCCGATTTTCTTCACATCATCGTGGAGGGCCAGGTAGAGCTGTTTGCGGCCTACCGCGACCGGGAAACAACTGTTGGAGTATGTGGGCCGGGCCAGAGCTACATCGCCGCTGCTGTGCTGCTCGACAGGCGTTACCTGAAGTCGGCCCGCACACTGACAGCAACGCGTGTCCTCATGCTGCCAGCGGACGCCGTAAGGGCAAGCTTTGCACAGGACGCCGCCTTCTCGCGTGCGCTGGCAGCCGAGTTGGCCGTTTCCTACCGCTACCTCGTCAAAGAACTAAAGAACCAGAAGCTAAGGTCGAACCTCGAACGGCTGGCAAATTGGCTGCTGGTTCGTAATGCGGAAACGGGCTCGAAAGGAAAATTCGAGCTCCCATTCGACAAGAAGGTGTTAGCGGCCAGATTGGGAATGGCGCCGGAAGTCTTGTCGCGTTCGTTTGCGGCGCTCGCACCCTACGAAGTTGCCGTCCAGGGCGCGCGGATTGAGTTCTCGGATGTCGAGGCCCTACGAAAGCTTGCTCAGCCAAGCGCCACCATCGACGATCAGACGGCCTGAAGCGCCGTCGATGGTGCCAATCGGTGGGGCATATGGTGTAAACGGTGTCTGCCAGCTATTTTCGGGCCGGCTGAGGTCGGATCAGACCGAGAGCGTTGATACTATCGAGCGTCGATCCCGGCCGCAGGTTGCTGTTTCGTAAAGCCCTCAAAGGTCATGCATCGTAGTGCTGCCCCGTCCCACATCGCAGGGCTGGAACGACACTAGGCAATGGTCCGGTAGCGCCCAGCCATCAGATCGAAGGCCGAAATCCCGGCACGGTCGGTATCAGTACCGAATTTGCAAACTGGGGACAAAACGAGCGGAACGGACCCCTGCCTTGAAAATATTTAGATAAAACAAATTATTATGGAAATTTCTGGCGGAGAGGGTGGGATTCGAACCCACGAGACGGTTTCCCGTCCACACGCGTTCCAGGCGTGCGCCTTCAGCCACTCGGCCACCTCTCCGCTCTCGAAGCATCGCTCGGGCAGTGCCCAACGACGCACGAGTCGCTCGTTATAGTCTGAAAGAAGCGCCGCGCAAGCGGACCATCCGATGGGATTTGAAACCGCAAATCCGGGCGAGCAAAATGCAAGAGGCTGTGACCTCGTTTGTTTTGCGAGCAAGCAGGCTGCGCAATACCCCTCGCACCGGCCAACCGCCGGTACAGGTCGCGCCGGACGCAATGGTTTGCGCGTTTGGAGGCAACCGTTTGCCAACGCGAGAGCAACGCTTGCAACAACCGAGCAAACACGGCTAACCATTCCGGGAGCCTTGAAGCCGCGGGGCTGTCGGCGCTCTCCGACGGCTGCGGCAAAAGGCAACGCGGCAGCGCTTGGAATGAGGACCTGATCATGGCGTCGCTGATGCGCATGCTGGCAAGCTTGGCGCGGCTGCTCACGTTGCCGCTGTTGCGCGCCGTCGGAGGCGTTCTGGTGACAATCGCCGTTCCGCTATCGCGAGCGCTGGCCGGCATTTGCTTGATCGTTGCGGCCGTCGCACTGGCCTCCGACATGGGGCCTGGCAGTCTCAGCCGGCAACGCAGTTTTGAGCCGACGGCTGTCATCGAGAACTGGCACCAACTCGCCCCCGCTTCGCTAGAAACCGTGCAATCATTCCTTGTGAACCGGACCCGCCCGTGGATCTGGAATGCTTTTTCGGCGCCACTCCGGCTGCCCTCATTCGTTTTCTTTACCGTCCTCGGACTGCTGTTTGGCTATCTCGGCCGCCACCGCCAGCGCGTGAATATTTTCGCGAACTGACCCGAAGCCCGGCGCGCAACGTACCGGGTTCAGCAACGATAAGTAACAAAAAGACCCGGTCCTCGTAGGCTTGGGTACCATTGTATGACACGCGGCGATAATGATCCGCGGCAGGAGGTACCATCGTGTTCGCAAGCAAAAAGACGCAATTGCCGGCTCCCGGCTCAGCACTTCCCGGCAGAGCAACTCCTATTCCAACCGCAGCCGAACATTACATTTTCAGTCGGCCGTTAAAGGGTCCCTATCCGACTGACACCGAAGAGGTCTTTTTCGGCCTGGGCTGTTTTTGGGGCGCTGAACGCAAGTTCTGGCAATTGGGCTCCGGCATTTGGATCACAGCGGCGGGTTATGCTGGCGGCTTCACGCCCAATCCGACTTACGAGGAGGTCTGCACCGGCAAGACCGGTCACAACGAGGTGGTGAGCATCGTCTTCATGCCAGAGGTGCTTCCGTTGGCCGAACTTCTGAAGGTGTTCTGGGAATGCCATGACCCGACCCAGGGCATGCGCCAGGGCAACGATGTCGGCACCCAATACCGGTCGGGGATCTATACGACCACACCGGCCCAGCTGGAAGCAGCGCAGTCATCGCGTGATGCCTATGGCAAGGCGCTCGCCGGCCACGGACTGCGCCCGATCACGACCGAAATCATGGCGGCTCCGCCATTCTATTTTGCGGAAGAGTATCACCAGCAGTACCTGGCCAAGGTGCCTCACGGCTATTGCGGCCTGCGTGGTACGGGCGTCGCGTGCATCGTCTGACGGCTGGCGCGTGGCCTCGCACATGCGGGCTTCGCAGCTGCTAACAATGCTGCCTATTAGTCGTTGACCGCAGTGTAGGGTAGATTAGCATGGAGACTGGACGATCTGCAGAATGAGAGCCCGCACGATGTGTCGAGTGTTCGCTAATCAGCCAGTCTCCTCCTATCAGCCCGAAACGCGCTCGATCCGGCTCGGCGGGCACGCGACCTCGATCAGGCTTGAGCGCGCGTTCTGGGACATCCTCGAAGAAATCGCTGCCCATCAAGGCGTGCCGCTCCCCAAGTTCTTGAATGCGCTGCACGAGGAAGTGCTCGAGCTTCATGGCCATTGTGGGAATTTTGCGTCGTTGGTGCGCTGCTCTTGCCTGCGGTATGTGAGCGAAATTCGTGACTCCACAGGCGCCCGTCGCCCGGCGGCCATTTCCTTGCGCGAGTTTGCTCAGCCCCATCACGAACCGGTTTGAGTCGGACCGGTTTGGGGCGGTGAAAAAAAATGCGCGCAGGCAATAGCTGGGGCACCCGCAAGACCGGTTCAAAAATATCCGCCAGAATGTCGCACGTAGTAGCGGCCTACTACCTGCGGCGCGCAGGCTTGAGCGTAGTCTTGCCACATGGACTTTATCAGCCGTAGCGGTTCTGGCCGACGACAACCCTGTAGCCTGCATGCGGCGGCCATGAATGGACTATTGGCGGACTGCGCCCCGCCTCTTGCCCCCGACAATCCCAACCTTCGCTCCTGGCAGCCACGCCCCAAAACTAGGCGGGGAGGTCCGCCATCGCCAATGCCGGCAGAACACCAATCAATGAAAAAAATCAGGGAGAACGTCTCAAATGAACGACAAACACACCCATGTTGCGCCGCAAGCCACAAAAGCCTCGATTGACCGGCGCCAGTTTCTGAGTGGGTCCGCCGCCTCAGCGGTCGCGCTGATGACGATTACGGGAACGGCAGTCATACACACCACGGAAGCCTGGGGACTGGAAGCAAAGGGCCTAACGCCCGAACAAATGCGCACGCTCATCAAAATGGCGCGCGATATCTTCCCCCACGATCAGCTGGCGGACAAGTTCTATGCCCTTGCGTGCAAGCCCTATGGCGAAAAGGCTGCCACCGACCCGAAGCTCAAGGCCATCATCGACTCTGGCGTGCTGAGGCTCGACGATGCAGCCAAGTCCGCACATCGCGTCGCCTACGCACAAGTCGGTTGGGAAGCCGAACGCGTGGCGCTGTTGAAGAAAGTTTCCGACGGCGCCCTATTCAAGAAGCTGCGCGGTGATCTCGTTGTTTCTCTCTACAACCAGAAGGAGGTCTGGCCGCTGTTTGGCTACGAGGGCGAAAGCGCCTCCAAGGGTGGCTACATTGCGCGCGGCTTCAACGACATCAATTGGCTCTGAGCGGACGTCTGTCACCGCGGTTTTTCGCCAAGATCTGGCTCCAGCAAAACGATGAGCCGGCAAACAACAATTCGGAGGAATACCAATGGCTGCGAAATTTGAACTGACCGACGATTCCGTTGTCGTCATCGTAGGGTCCGGGGCAGGCGGCGGAACGCTCGGCACCGATCTCGCTTTAAAGGGTATCAAGGTTGTGATCCTTGAAGCCGGCAAGCGCCACGAGACGGAAGACTTTCTCAACGACGAATGGGCGTCATTTGGTCAGTTGGCCTGGGGCGACACCCGGATTTCGTCAGGCTCCTGGCGCGTCGCGCGCGACTTCCCCAACTTGCCGGCCTGGATCGTGAAGGCGGTCGGCGGATCGACTGTGCACTGGGCGGGCGCCTCGCTTCGCTTGCAGGAGCACGAGTTCAAGACCCGCACGACCTATGGCGCCATTCCAGGCGCCAACCTGCTCGATTGGCCCGTCACGCTCGCCGAACTGGAGCCTTACTACGCCAAGGCCGAGGACCGCATGGGCACCACGCTGACCAACGGCATCCCCGGGCTGCCCGGTAACAACAATTACAAGGTTTTCGAGGCCGGCGCGAAGAAGATCGGCTACACCAAGGTGTCGACCGGCCGCATGTCGATCAATTCCCAGCCTCGCAAGGATCGCGGCGCGTGCCAGCAGATCGGCTTCTGCTTCCAGGGCTGCAAGTCGGGTGCGAAGTGGTCGACGCTCGTCGCCGAAATCCCCCGTGGCGAAGCGACCGGAAAGCTCGAGGTCCGGCCCGAATGCCACGTGACCAAGATCGAACACGACGCGGGCGGCAAAGTTACGGGCGTGGTCTATCGCGACAAAGACGGCAAGGAGCAGCGCCAGAAAGCCCGCGTGGTGGCGGTTGCCGGCAACTCGATCGAGACCCCTCGCCTCTTGTTGCTGTCGGCCTCGGCGAAATACCCAAATGGCCTCGCCAATTCCTCTGGTCAGGTCGGAAAGAACTACATGCGCCACATGACAGCCTCGGTTTACGGCATCTTCGACAAGCCGGTTAAGATGTGGCGCGGCACGACCATGGCAGGCGTTGTGCAGGATGAAGCCGAAAACAACCCGAAACGCGGGTTCGTGGGCGGCTACGAGTTTGAAACGCTGTCGCTCGGCATCCCGTTCATGGCGGCGTTTCTGGATCCCGGCGCCTGGGGCCGCGAGTTCACCACCGCGCTCGACCAGTATCAGAACATGGCGGGTCTTTGGATCGTCGGCGAGGACATGGCGCAGGAAAAGAACCGGGTCACATTGAGCAAAGTGGCAAAAGACAAATGGGGCCTGCCAGTTCCCGACGTTCACTTCGACGATCACCCCAACGACGTCGCCATGCGGGCCCACGCCCACAAGCAAGGCATCGCCATGTATGAAGCGGTCGGCGCAACCCGCACGTTGCCGACGCCGCCCTACCCTTCGACGCATAATCTCGGCACGTGCCGCATGTCGGAAAAGCCGCGCGACGGCGTCTGCAACAAGTACGGCCAGACCCACGACATCAAGAACCTGTTCATCTCGGATGGTAGCCAGTTCACGTCTGGTGGCGCCGAGAACCCGACCTTGACGATCGTCACGCTCGCCATCCGGCAGGCCGACTACATCGCCGAGCAGATGGGGAAGAACGCGATCTAACACCAAGCCGCCGAGTCAAAAAATATTAACGGGCCGAGGGGGGATGACTGCTCCACTCGGCCCTTATTTTTTACGAACACAGCCAGGAATTGCCGAATGCACGGCGCGCACAACTAGTGAACGCCGGGCAGTTTTTTGGGAATAGATCCTTCTCGATAACCAGACGTTAAACCCTGCGCCGTAATGATACGTGCAGCGGGAAGGTAAATGTACAGGCGTCCAGTCCCCTCGGCAGCCGAACGGTTCGGTCCAGATAATGTGCATTTGTCAGTTGAGGAAGTAGCATCCATGTTCAAGAAAATCGTCATCTCTGCGATCGCGGTCGCAGCACTCGGAACTCAAGCCGGTCACGCCGGCACGGCAACCGTTTCGGTCAGCGGCGGCCAGCTCGCCGTAAATGCCACAGTCAACTCGAGCTGCACTGCAAACCAGACGACACCGGTTGGCTTCCCGGCCATCACGTCGACGGCTTCGGCAATCACCGCCACCGGCACGATCCTGGTGACCTGCGATCCCGGCACCGACTTCGCACTCGGCCTGGGCACGGGCAACTGGGTTCAGGGCACGCAGCGCCGCATGGCTGCCGGCTTTGGTACGACGTTCCTGCCGTATAAACTCTACATCGATGCCGCTCACACCACCGAATACACCGACATCCTGACCGGCATATCGGGCAGCACGCTCGCCACCCCGACCTCGTCGACCCCCGGCGGCACCGGCGTCGCCGGTGGCCAGACCTTCTCGGTCTACGGTGTGGTCGCAGCCGGCACGCCAAAGCCCGCCCCCGGCAATTACAACGACAATGTCAACATCAACGTCGGCTACTAAGCCTCACTTTTCGGCAAGGATCACACGATGCGCGGTTGGACGCCTCTCATATTTATCACCGGATTGATTTGTGCGGCGTCCACTCCGCTCGGTGCGGCCTCTCTTCAGGCCGCACCCACGACCTTCGAATTGCCTGCCGGGAAATCGGCCGACACGCTCACGCTGCATAACAACGGTGCGTCCAAACTGAACGCCCAGGTCCGGCTCTATCGCTGGACGCAGGCCGCCGGCGAGGACAAGTCCGATCCGACCGGCGACGTAGTTGCGAGCCCGCCCATGGTTTCTATCGATCCTGGCCAGGATCAGGTCGTTCGCCTCGTGCGCACGTCCAAACGCCCTGTTGACGGCGAGGAAACCTATCGCGTCGTCGTCGACGAATTACCCGATAACGCGAACGCGAAGAACGGGTTGATCAACTTTACATTCAAGTATTCGATCCCGATGTTCTTCGTCACCCAGGTGGGTGGCAAGTCCCAGTTGAGCTGGGCGCTCGAAAAGCAAGGCGATAAGACGTTCATTGTTGCGCGCAACGACGGCACCCGCCGAGCGCGCATCGCCGGCCTCACGCTCGGCACGCAAGGCGGCAAGGAGTTTGTTCTCGGTAAAGGTTTGAACGGATACGTTCTGGCCGGTTCTCATATGCGTTGGGCACTCCCAAGTTCGCTTGGCAGCACAGGAGTGGTGAGCGTCACCGCCCGCAGCGATGAAGGACCGATTAATGCCGAAGCCCAAGCACAGGGCAGCGCTCGCCGCTGACCGTCTGCTTGCGGCACTGATCGTCATTGGTTGGTTGTTTGTTCCGTTCTGGTCGGCAGCCTGGGCTCTCGATCCCGGCGCCGGCAAAAGTCCCGAAGGTTCAGCCAAGCGCGAGCTTCAGCTGGAAGTCTGGATCAACGGTTATCCTGCTAATGTGATCACGCCGTTTGTGGAGCTACCCGACGGGCGATTTGAAACCGCCCGCTCGGAGCTGGAAGAGCTTGATCTGAAGGTGCCGGGCGCTGGACGCCCGACCGCGCGCGTGCGCCTGGATACCATCCCAGGTCTCGAATATCGCTATGATCAGGCAACGCAATCCATCCACCTGACGGTCCCCGACCGTCAGCGAAAACCCAAGGTTTACGAATCGGCGTCCGCTACGGCGCCGGTTGAAGCGGCCCGTGCCGATTATGGCGCTCTGATCAACTATAGCCTTTACGCCAGCGCGCTCCAGGGCCTGTCCTCGCAGACCCAGACGGGTAAGTACCTGGGGTTCAACGGCGTCAACGCGTCCCTCGATGGCCGTCTGGTGATGCCGTTCGGAAGCTTCACCCAGACCGGAATCGTGGGCACGATTCCAGCGTACGGATATGCCGCCAAGAACGGGCTGGGCGATGCGAACGGACTGCGGTTGGAATCGGCGTTCGTCCACGTCGATCCGGGCACATTCATGACGTATCGGGCGGGCGACACCATCAATGGCGGCTTGAGCTGGACCCAGCCCATTCGCATGGCCGGCATCCAGGCGCAGCGCAACTTCACCGCGCGCCCCGATATCGTCACCCAGGCGCTACCCTCGTTCTCGGGGTCGGCGGCAGCCCCCTCGTCGGTCGACGTGTTCGTGAACGGGGTGAAAACCTATTCGCAGCAGGTCGCAGCTGGCCCCTTCCAGCTTTCGAACGTGCCGACCATTGGCGGTGGCGGTGGCGGCGAAGCGCGCGTAGTCGTGCGCGATGCGTCCGGCAAGGAAGTCGAGACCAAGCTTCCATTCTATACCGCCCCCACGCTGCTGAAGCCGGGCATGTACGAGACGTCGCTCGAAGCCGGCATCGCCCGCTACAACTATGGCATCACCTCCAACGATTACGGTTCGAGCCCCATCGGGTCCGCGAGCCTGCGCGCAGGGATCACCGACGATGTCACCATCGAAGCCCATGCCGAAGGCGGCGTCGGCCTCATCAACGGCGGCGTCGGCGCTGTCACGAACGTTGGTAGCCGCGCGATCCTGAGCGCAGCACTGAGCGGCAGCGTTTATGACGGCAACACCGGCGTCCAGCTCTACGGCAGCCTCGACACCCAGGTTGGCCCGGTCTCGGTCCACGCGTCCTCGAGCCGCGCGATGGGCCGGTACGCGGATCTTGCGATCGCGACCGCCCGCCTGCGGCCGTCGACCCCCAACGAGACCCTCACGGGGACCCTTCCCGCCAGCTTGACGCAGCTGACGGCTGATTTCCGCCCCTCGGTTTCGCGCGACCAGTTGACGGTGAGCATGCCGCTCGACTTCGACCGCTCGACGATCAGCGCCAGCTATGTGCGCAGCGAGCCCGATGTGGGTACGGTGTCGCAGATCGTAGCGCTCTCGTACGCGCGCCCCTTCATCTCGAATTCGACCCTGTTTGCGACCGCCTTCGCAAACCTCGACTCAAACCACAATGTCGGCGTCTACATCGGATCGAGCATGCCGCTCGGCGATGCATCGGTTTCTGCCAGTATCAACAAGACCGGCAAGGGCGTCACTGCCGCTGTCGATGCCTCCAAGCCGCTGGGCTATGAGCCGGGTGATTGGGGTTGGCGCGTGCGCGAAGCCGAGGGCGATCAGAGCAATCGCAGCGGCGCGATTTCTTACCGTTCCGCTCAGGCGCGGATCGAGGCTGGCGTCCAGCAGGATGACCACACCGTGCGCGAAACCGCAGAAGCGGCGGGTTCGATCGTCGCCATGGGCGGCAACGTTTACCTCGCCAACACGATCGAAGACGGATTTGCCGTCGTCAACGCCGGCACGCCCGGCGTGCGCGTGCTCTCGGAAAACCGGTTCATCGGCGAGACCGATGCCAGCGGCCGCCTTCTGGTGCCCAACTTGCGCTCGAACCAGAACAACAATATCTCGATCGACCCCACCGGCCTCTCGATCAACGCCGAGGTCGAGCAATCGAGTAAGCTGGTCGTGCCCGCTTATAGGAGTGGCGTCGCCGTCGACTTCAAGGTCAAGCCGCAGGGCTCTTCGGCAATCCTGGTCCTGAAGCAGCTAAACGGAAAATTCGTCGAAGTCGGCAGCGGCCTCAAGATCGAAGCCACGAACGAAAGCGCGGTCGTGGGTTACGAGGGCCAGGCCTTCGTGCGCAACCTGCAGGGGTCCAACATCGCCATTGTCACCCAGGGCAACAGCCAATGCCGCGCCAGCTTCCAATTCGTGCCGCAGACGGACACGCAAGTCGTGATCGGCCCGGTGGTTTGCGAGTGATGAAACCGGAAAGAGCAGCCATGATGCCGAACTTGCAGCGCACATTTGCCTGGATGGCAATCGCCGGACTGGTACTGGCCACCGGAGCGCCGGCAGCGTGGGCGCAGGCGTGTAACGTGTCGCTCACCGAGATGAATTTTGGCACCGTAACCCGCACCCGCGGCAGCCCCCTCGACACCACGGCGACATTGAGCGCGAGCTGCACGGGCCAAAGCAACCAGATCGTTCAGTTGTGCCCGACGGTGTTGGCGAGTGCTGGCAGCCTGCCGGGCGGACAGCTAGCGCACACGGCCGACGCTCGCCGCCATGTGCCGTTTGTGCTCTACGCAGATCCAGCCCGCACGGTGCCCTGGCAAGCCGCTATCGCGATCCGCCTCAATGCAAGTGGGAGCGGTTCTGAGCGGCGCACGATCTATGGCCGGATGTTCCCGGCGGCGCGTGCGATCAAGGGCGGTCAGTATCGCACCGCCATCAACGTGAGCTTCGCGGCATCTTACGCGCTCGCCGGCCAAGTAGGCATCTCGTGCGCGAGTTCCGGGCCGCCACCCCCCGTCCCCGTCCCTGTCGCCCGTGCAACCCGTCGGTGAACGAAGGCCGCTGGGGATATCACGCAAAAAAACAGTTCAGTTTTTATAAATCAGACGCAAACCGCGTCTAGTTTACGCCGCAATTAGAAGACAAATGCGCCCAATGGGTCGGCATGCATGTTGCAGCGCACGCTGATTATCGAGGGGTTGGCGCTGTCGGCAATGAACAGTGTTGATCTTAATCAATCACAAAGGTTGCCAAAAACTAAACAATTCTGTAGGTTCAGGGCACTGGTTAATTTTATTAACATGCTGCCAGTTGGGGTCGGTTATGCGTCGGATTCTTGGCTTAGCGGCCGTCAATTCTATTTTGAATATTGGATTATTGCACCCCGGTTCCAGTTCAATGGAGGGGTTTCTTCGCCGGCAGCTCCCAGCGATCGTGCTTGCGGGCTGCGTTGCACTCCTGCCCTTGGCCTACTCGGCCAAGATCTTCAACGAAACAAACGTGTTCGCGCTGGACGGCTGGTTCTTCGGTCATGTGTTCCTGAATACGCTGGCTAACTTGGTGTGTGGCCTGTTCGCACTCGTTGTGACCGGCCGCATTGCCACGCAGCTTAATGCGGTCTGGGTAACGACGTTCGCCATCCACTTGCTGTTGACGGTCTCGGTCTGGGGGCTGAGGCTCAGCTACTCGCGCCCGCTGATGGCCGTAGCGCTGCTCGTCTCGCTGATGGTGTGTACCGCGATCGTGCTGTTGCGCGATAATCTTCGCACTCGCCGGGTCGGCATCGTTCCGGCCGGGCTGACCAGCGATTTGATGACCTGGGTTGGACCCAATGTTACCATCATCACGTCGCCGCAAATCTCGCCACGCAATTACGATGAGATTCTGATTAATTTCTCGGCCAAAATCGACAGTGAATGGACGAAGTTTGCCTCGACCGCCATCCTCAGCGGCTGTCAGGTTCGCCATGCCGCCGAATATGTCGAGGAAGTGAGCGGCCGCGTCTACCCCGAGCACTTCGCGGTCGAGCATATCTCTGCCAATCCTGAGACCCACTCATATTTCGTCTACAAGCGCATCGTGGATATCCTTGCGGTCGTTCTGTTGGCGCCGGTCGCCATCCCGGTGATCATCATCGCCGGCGGTGCGATTGCCTATACCATGGGTCGCCCCATCTTCTTCCATCAGGACCGCGTGGGCTTCGGCGGCAACCTGTTCCGCATGCACAAGTTGCGGACCATGCGCAACCTTGCAGCCGGCGAAAGCGCCTTGACCACCACGCTGCGGGGCGATCCGCGGATCACGCCGCTGGGCGCGTTCCTGCGCCGCTTCCGGATCGACGAATTACCCCAGTTCTGGAACGTTCTGCGCGGCGACATGAGCCTCGTGGGCCCGCGTCCGGAGGAAGCCAAACTTGCGAAGAACTACGCCAAGGCGATCCCCGTCTATCATTACCGCTGTCTCGTCCGCCCGGGCATCACGGGCTGGGCGCAGATCCGGAGCGGCTACGCAAACGACGATCAGCAGACGCTCGATAAGGTCGCCTACGACCTCTATTACGCAAAATACATGTCCCTCCAGCTCGATTTGCGGATCATGGCTGGAACGTTGATTGCGGTGATGCGGGGATCGGACGCGCGCTGAGGTGACGTCGGTCGCGGCTGTAGGCCTGCCAGGAGAGTTCTGCTTTGCACATCACTGTGGTTGATAGCGACGTCGCCTATCCCGTGTCGTCGGGCAAGCGTTTGCGCACGCTGAACCTGCTGCTGCCCCTCGTGAAACGCCACCATATCACCTACATCGGCCGCGGCGCCGGCGGGGAGGCCGACGTTCGGGCTTCCGAATTCTTGGCCGGTCTCGGCCTGCACCCGATCATGGTCGATGACCCGCTTCCGGCCCGCAACAACTTGGGGTTTTACGCCCGCCTCGCCGCCAACATGGTCCAGCCCTATCCCTATTCGATCCAGTCGCACATTACGCAGCGCATGGGCCAAGCCGTGGCGCGCCATGCCGCCACCACGCCCATCGATGTTCTGCAGCTGGAAAACGAGGCCTACCTCTATACCGCCCGCGGCCTTGACGTTCCAATTGTGATCCAGGCCCACAATATCGAAGCTAATCTTTGGAAGCGCCACTACGAGATTGAAAAATCTCCGTTGAAGCGCGCCTATATCAAGGAGCAGTGGCGCAAGTTTCTCCGCTTCGAGGGCGATGCCTATCGCCGCGCCGATCGTGTCGTCTGCTGCAGTGAAGCCGATGCGGCGCTGGCGGCCCGGTCGTACGGTCCTGTCGCAACCAGCATCGTCGACAATGGCGTCGATGTCGACCGGTTTGCCGCGGTCGCGCCCGATCGGAACGCGAACAAGATCCTGTTTCTCGGCGCGCTCGACTGGCGTCCCAATTTGGATGCGGTGGCTCTGCTGCTGGGCGAAATCTTCCCCTTGCTGCGTGCCCAGGTCCCAAGCGCAGAACTTCTGGTGGTCGGCCGCCATCCGCCCGAGCAACTGCGCAAGAAAATTGCAGCGCGCGAGGGCGTGACGCTCCATGCCGACGTCCCCGATGTCATACCGTACTTGTCTCAATGCGCGCTGATGACGGTACCGTTGCGGATCGGCGGCGGGTCTCGTTTGAAGATCCTGGAAGCGCTGGCGGCGGGCCTGCCGGTGGTGTCGACGACGATCGGCGCGGAGGGGCTCGAACTGCAAGATGGCGTGCATCTACGGTTGGCCGATGGCCCCGCAGATCACGCGTTGGCCCTGGCTGCCGCGCTGAAGGACCCCGCGGGCTCGTTTGCCCGCGCAGCCCAGGGCCGCACCCGGGTTGCGGCGCGATACGGGTGGCCGATGCTTGCCGACCGGCTCGAAACGGTCTGGCAATCGGTTGCCAGCGAACACCGCAGTCGCTCCGGCAACGGTCACGGCCGAGCGCGTCTGACCGCGGCCGAGTAATCAACGCAACAAGGTATCGGTTTGATGGAAAGTAAGGCGAGCGACGCACAGACTGTGCGACCCTGCAAGGCAGAGCATTTTTGGGTAGTGTCTCAGTTTGAAATCTGCTCCTGTTGACAGAGGTTCGGCAAGCCTCCATCTCCGTGCTATGCTTAGCGCAAAGCAGGAGTGAGGTCATGCGAGATACCGATTACGCGACAGAGCTTGCGACGGCGGACATCAATGGGTGTCGCATAGAACGCTTACACGTCAAGTCTCTGAAGCAAGACGAGATTCGCTTCTCGTGGTGGAAGGATGGCAACATGACCAACCGACCGCTCGACTTGCCCGAGCGTGAACTTCTAGCCCTGTTCCGCCTCGCCATTGAGAAAAACGTCTTCACCGAAGAATTTCGCCGTGACCTGCACGCGATGCTCTACGACGTGCGCGGAGGCTAAGATGCCTAAAGGCCCCAAGGGTGAGAAGCGCCCCGCTGACGTGATCGGCAACGCCGTCAAGGTCATGAGGATCGCTACTGGCGAGGAAGAAGAAGCATTGACTGAGGATGGGAAGGACAAGGCTGCTGTATCTCTTGGGCGAAGAGGCGGCAAAGCGCGCGCCGAACAAATGACGGCTGAGCGGCGTGCAGAGATTGCTAAAGAAGCGGCTCGGTCACGCTGGGCCGCCAAAACCAAGTGACATTGCTTGAGGATTCTGAGGTTGCGCCAGATGCCTAACTACTGCTCTCCCATTATCGTTTTCGACAATCTTTAGAACGGATGTCCCCGTCATCGTGTGGATATAACAATGGTGAACTGTGAGCACCGCGTCTTGAATTTCTTGATTTCCCTCCAGGACCTCTACGGTGACGCCCAGCTCTTTAAGTTTTTCTGAGTGAATGTGCTTGTTATGAGCTTTATTAGCAGCCGCGCTCGAAAGGGCCGCTACTATATCTGCTGCTTTATCCTTCTTCTTTATGTCGTCGGCCAGCATATTCTCTTCTAGGGCTGCCTGCACAAACGCAGCGGACCACTCAACAGCATACTCGCATTGAGACAAGAACGACGGAGAGTACCTGTTGAGTATTGGTGACCAAACATGGGCCTTGTGCGGATCCGCTTTAATTTCTTCAAACGCGCGCTTGAATTCGGTGACCACTACGTCTGCAGGTATGCCTAGGATTTGGGGGTCGATTGGTCCAAGACATGATTGCTTGCCCATCAAGACGGACTTACAAGAAAGAGCCAGCATAGTTCCAGCTGACATGGATATCTGGGGCACAATCGCTCGAATATCACGACCAAACATTTGGCGAAGATAGTGGACGAGGGATTCGGTCGCTGCAATGCCCCCACCAGGGGTATGAAGCATCAAATCCAGACCCCTAGTGCGATCCATGCCGTTTATGCATGTCATGAACGAA
The DNA here is from genome assembly GCA_025351425.1 of Hyphomicrobium sp. GTDB lineage: Bacteria > Pseudomonadota > Alphaproteobacteria > Rhizobiales > Hyphomicrobiaceae > JANXVY01. Next base: position 45,742 of record JANXVY010000026.1, on the reverse strand, counting down.
TTTTTGTCTTCGTCCGTGATATCTATGCCCTCGACATTCGTCTTAGTCAAAAATGCAGAGTAGTAACAGATCGTGTTTCTACCAGTAAGCGTAGCCAGATGGGCTAAATATTTTCTTCTCACTCTGTCGAGAACGTTGTTTGCAGCAACGATATGCTCTTGTTGCTCTTTATTTATTTCATTGAGTACGTCGTGCCAATTGGGCATGGTTTATAAGCGCCTGGGTTTGATCGTAGATGCCGCCAGTCCCGTTTGAATCATAAACGGGCAAAACGACTCGTGCCGTCGGGAACGAGTTCTGCCATGGAACATACGACTGTGTCACCAACCCCTGCTTGATCATCATCTCCAGCATTTTGCCAAGTGGCGAAAGATCATTTTGCATGAACGTGGTCTCCTGTTCGTTGCACTTACTTATAGCGCTTCGGGTTAACGCGTGAATAACTAAAAGGTTCTTGACGCTAAGCATAAATGTTCATACCTTAAAGCTATGAACAAACTTCCAATCGCCCAACGAGTGCAAATTCTGTCGATGCTTTGTGAGGGATCGTCTATGCGATCGATCTCGCGCGTGGCTGACGTTTCCATCAACACAGTTGCAAAAATGTTGGTTGATGCTGGTAAGGTTTGCGCTGCATTCCACGATGAGCATGTGCGCAGCATCGCTGCAAAGCGGGTTCAGGTCGATGAAATCTGGAGCTTCACCTACGCCAAGCAAAAGAATGTCGCTGCTGCCAAAGCCGCCCCGGAAGGCGCTGGCGATACCTGGACGTGGACGGCGCTGGATGCTGATAGCAAGCTCATTGTCGGCTGGTTCGTCGGTGGTCGCGACGGCGAATGCGCTAACTTGTTCATGAACGACGTTGCTTCCCGCCTTACGAACCGCGTCCAGCTTACCAGCGACGGGCACAAAGCTTACTTGGAAGCGGTCGAAGGTGCGTTCGGTGCCGATGTGGACTATGCCCAGCTCGTGAAGATGTACGGCAACGCCCCGGACAGCGCAAAGGGTCGCTACAGCCCCGCCGAATGCACGGGCATCAAGAAGACCGTCATCGAAGGTGAGCCCGACGAAAAGCACATCAGCACGAGCTACGTTGAGCGCCAGAACCTCACCATGCGGATGCACATGCGCCGCTTCACCCGTCTCACCAACGGCTTCTCAAAGAAGTTCGAGAGCCACGTCCACATGGTCGCGCTCTACACGGTGTTTTACAACTTCACGAAAATTCACAAGACGCTCAAGGTTACGCCTGCGATGGCTGCTGGTATCACCAACAAGCTGATGAGCATGGAAGACATCGCCAACCTGATCGACGCCGCCGCTCCGAAGCCGGGACGGCCCAAGGTTTACAAAAAGCGCAGCGAAGAAATTTCAAACTGAGACACTACCCATTTTTGGGCTGCAGCATGTTTCCGCGTCGATGCCAAGCCTACCTGCGCGATGACGCCGGAAATGAACACCAATTTGGCGAAGAATATGCGACAAAGCAAAGACTTGGAGCGCCTTGCCGCTTCCGCCGGAACGGCAGCCGCGCAGGAAGTAACAAAATTTACGATGAGGGAGCGCAAGTCTTGCAACACTCGCCCGCATTGCCCACACGCTAGCGGTAGGACCACCCTGGGATGACGATGCAGACGCTACGCGAGAATCCCTTTTTCGATCGCCCCTTCGTGATCGCGCTGACCAGCGCGCTCGTCGTGCTGCTCGGGCTCTATGCCGTACAGTCCACAGGTAGCTACGAATCCCTGATCATTGTGGCAGGCCTCCCTTTGAGCCTCGCCTTGATGACCACCAAGCCTTATCCCTGGTTTTTGGGCTTCGTCTTGCTTGTGTACTTCCGGATACCCGAGGCCCTGCCGTTTTTGTTGCCATTCAAGCTCATCTTTTTGTTTGGCTTGATGTGCATGGGCAGCCTCGTGTGGCACACCATGATCGAAGAATCGATCGCGCTTCCTCCGTTGTCGGTCGAAATCCGCGCGCTGCTCCTGCTGTTTCTGGTCGTGACGCTGGGAATCGAATTCTCTCACAACAGGGCGCTTTCGTTCGACAACTGGACCAATGGATATTGGAAGACGATCGCGATCTGCGTCGGCTTAGCCTGTATTCTGAACACCAAGGAACAGATCCGTCAGACGGTCTGGTGGCTGCTGTCGGGCGGCACGCTCATTGCGCTGGTTGCAATCTACAACCGGATAAGAGGCATCGGTCTGGTGGAAGGCACCCGGGTCACGATCGGTCGCGATCTGCAGTCCCCGCTGGGCGATCCGAACGACTTGGCCCTCGTCCTGCTGACGCCGCTGAGCCTCGCGTTGGCGATGACGTTTAATGCCGGGTCCCGCGCCGGACGGCTGTTCGGTCTGGCGGCGACAGTGGTTGTCGCGGCCGCGATCATCGCGACCCAGAGCCGGGGCGGCTTGCTCGGTATCCTTGCGGTTTTGTTCGTCGTTGGCCAATGGCACATCCGGTCGATCTGGTTGCGCATTGCGGTCGTCGTGATCGGCGCCTTGGCGCTGTTTTATATGATGGACATTGGTAATCGGGCCTCCGGGGGATATGCGGAGGTTTCCGCGAAGGGGATCGACGATTCTTCGAAAATCCGGTTGATCGTCTGGCAGGCGGCCATCAATATGGCCGCCGAGAACCCCTTCAATGGCGTCGGACTGAACAATTTTGCCAGCAATCTTTATCTCTACACGCCGCAGTGGTTTCACATGGCGATGGTGCCGCACAGCGCATGGTTCCAGGTCTTGGGCGAGACCGGCATTCCCGGCATCTTGATTTTCCTCACGATGGTGCTCACGGCGCTCCGTTCAGCCTACGTTTCGATGGAGCGGTTGCAGGGCTTGCCGGTTGATCCCTGCGTCCGCATACTGAGCATGGGCTTGCTCTCCTCGCTCGTTGGCTATTGTGTGGCGGCGACATTCCTGACCGCCGGTTTCGGCTGGCAGGTTTACCTCCTCGTGGGATTGATCGCAGCAACTGCAAGGTATGTGTCAAACCTCTCGCACTCGTCGGCACGTGAGTACGCCACTCAGGGCCCGTCGCGCGCTTCGTTCCCGCCTTGTCAGAACCTCACGCAAACCGCACGATAACCACCGGACTGGACATCGACTGCCATGAGAGCTCCTTCGATTGCGATCGTAAACAAGTTGGCCGTGCTTTGGCGTCGCCGCCGCTCGATCGTCTACCCGTTGTTGATTTTGGGCGCCGGTAGCATCGGTGCCGCTTACGTCATGCCGCGAACGTATGTGGCCCATTCGCTGTTCATGTTGCAGGAAGCCGACCAAGGTCCGCTGACCCGCGAACGCATGGTTGACCTGACAACCGAAGCGGCGCGCGAACGCATTCAAGGCCTACAGACGTTGATGAAAAGCGAGCGCGTGCTGGCGACCGTCCTGTCCGAACTCAAGGAAGAAGATCCTCCCAAGGACCCCAAGCAGTTGGCTTTGGCCGTCCAGAACCTCCGCGATAGCCTGAGTTTCCAGGTGATCAGCCCGGAATTCCTGGAAATTCAGCTCCGTGGAACCACCGCCGTGGGGCTGGGCCATAAGCTCGAGACCGTCATGGCCGTGCTGTTTGAAAGCCTGATTACACCCGAGCGCAACGGTGAAACGTCGTCCGAAATGGTTCTGGTTTATCGTAAGGAACAGTTGGAAAGAGCGGAATCGGAATTGCGCGCTCTGCGGCAGCGCCACCCCGAATTGGCCCGTCTGCGCAGCCTGAACACGAGCCCGGCGGTTGTGAACGAAACCGTTCAGCCCGTTGGCGCCACCACCAGGCAGGCGGGATGGCGTAACCCGCAGCCGGCTGTCGATGGCGCAGCCTCCGGCCCCGAAGCGACCGACGCCGCGACCTCGAAATTGCCGGAATCCGGTCCTGCGGCGACGCCGGGAGTTGACCCGGCAATGACGCCGGCCACCGTCCTTCCGAATGGTGAAAACCTCGCCGTCACCTACCGCAAGCTTGAAGAAGCGACTGCGAAAGCTCGCGAAGACCACGCCGAGATTTCGCGGCGCATCGGCGGCCTTCGCAATGGTCAAACCACCAGCGTACTGCGGGCACCAGAGCGGATTTTGGTCATCGACCCTCCCAGTGATCCTCAGCTCCCGCTCCTCTCCAAGACTAAGATCATTATGATCGGCCTGTTGTCGGGCCTGATTCTCGGGGCTGGTCTGCTTTTGCTGGCCGAGTTGTTCGATACGCGCCTGCGTACGCCCCAGCAGCTGAAGGACTTGGTGCCGGTCCCGCTGCTGACGCGGCTCCCCTTCGACCGTCGCGGGTTCATAAAGGAACGCACCCGAACCAAACTCGCATGATCAGGCGGCCGAGCCTGTGCCCGCCTCACATCTCGATGAGGCGGCGATACGCAGCCACCGCATTCGACCAGCTGAAATGCGTTTCGACGAACGCCCTGTTGGACGCGCCTTGTAGGGGGGCTTGGTCCAAGATTGCCCGCAGCGCCTGGGCGCAGCCCTCACCATCGCCGGCCGCAAAAAGCTGGGCTGTCGCCGGGTTAACCGCATCTTTGATCGAGCCCACACGGCTTGCAGCCACGCTCAGTCCGCACGCCTGTGCTTCCAGCAGAACCCTTGGCAACCCTTCGTTGAGCGACGGCAAGGCAAAAACGTTGAACGCCGGCAGCACATTTTCGAGTTGATCGATACGTCCGATCATGTGAACCTGGTCGGTAAGCCCGAGTTCGGCCGCCTGCCGCGCGAGAGGTTCCGCGAGCGGCCCCTCGCCGGCAATGACGACGTGCACATCGCCGGGCAACTGTGAGAGAGCAGAAATAAGTACGGCGTGCCCCTTCACGTCGACCAGCCGGCCAGCCGTACCGACAACCCTGGCCTGGCCGCTCAAACCGAGTGCAGCGCGCGCAAGGCCCATGTCACCGGGCCGGAACCGGGCTGTGTCGATCGCGGGCGGAATGACCGTGAACGAAGCCCGGGGCAGGAACGCGTGGACGGCGTGCGCTATATCGTTGGATACCGCAACCCTGCGCGGCCGGACGATACGGTCCGCAACCTTGGCGATTGTGACGTTCTTTGGCTCGCGCGTATAGTGCCACGCATCATGCTCGACGTGAATGACCCGCGCAACGCCTGCCAGCCGCGCCGCCAGCCCCCCGTAAAGAAGCGGGCCAATGTGGTGGAGCAGCACGGCGCGCGGTCGCAACGTCCGCAACCGGCCGGCCAGCCGTCTCAACATCTGGGTGTCGAAACCCGTCCCCTGGTTGAACCCATCCAGGATTGGGGCGACGGCTGTCAACTTCGGCCACGCTGCGATAAGCTCGCCCGCATCCGACTGCAAGCTGAACAGCCCTTTGTCGGCCACGCCGCTGGCCACCAGATCCAGTGCGAGCGTCTCGATGCCCCCTTGGCCCATGCGTTGCACCACCTGTACAGCGCCGGACCGCGCGCCACCGCGCGTGGTGACGCTGGCCAGGGTCGTCTCCTGAAGGATGTGGTCGGACATGCGGATCCCGGAAAATGAGAAACTGCGGTGCACAGATAAGCGCCGCCTAATCGTTCATATATGCATCAGCGTATGGTCATTCACAATTGCATGATGTCCATCTGGAGACAACGTAAGCAATATAGTGCGAGATGGAAATAAACGCTCGTCTGCCTCCGTTCAACATAACGAACGCCCTTGATAAACGTGACGCCGCTGTCAATGATTAAAGTCAATGAATCGGCTAAAGTGTTTTTTCTTCAGCGCGATATGGCAGTCGCTTCAAGCACATAATCGGCCAGCGTTCCCGTGCTAGGGAAGTCGTACGCGGCGGAACGCTGGCCGGGTCGTCGGTTGTCTAAGCTCGGGTGCACCATCAGGCATCGGCGCAGCGGTCAAGTTCCACACGGTAACGCTGCATCCGCAGGCGTGCGGCAACCAATAAGGACGACGTCGGAAAATGCAGTGGGCTCCAATCTGGTTTTTTCAAGTCTGCGGCTTGATAACCCTAGTCCCGAATGGTTCACATCAAGCATTGACCCGAACCGTTAACATCGTGTAACGAAGAGAAAACGGACATTCGCGCGTGCCCGCCGATCTCATAATTCAGCGTAAGTAGAGGTGATTTAGTCATGTCGGAACCTCGAGTGTTGAGGAGTCCTGAGTTCGTTGCAATTGCGCTGTTGCTGATGTTCGCCGGCGCATACTGGCTTCCCCTGAGCGCGGCGCTGCCCACGATCGCTGCCAACGCTGCTGAAGTGTCTTCGGAAGTGTCTTCGGGTGTAACCGTTGCCACCGCGGAAAACTCGGCCGCCGTCACGCCCCAGGACACTGGATCGTCTGGTCTTGCAAAGTCTGTGGCCAATAATCCGGCGACCGGTCTTTCCAATCGCCAAGGCCGTACTGCAATCGAAAAGTCGGCGGCAAAACCCAATATCGCTTCAAATAATAGCCGCATTTCGATATCGGGCGTTGAAAAGCTTATTATCCGGGTAGAAGGTTACACTTCTATTTCTGGTGAACATCGGGTCAGCGAAAACTCGTCGCTGCTGGTTGCAGGTCTTGGCTGGGTCAGCGTCAAAGACAAGAGTCTGGGCGAGATCGAACAGTTGTTGTCGTCCGAATTGCAAAAACTGACCGGTCGCGACGCGAACGTCAGCGTCGAGGTTGCCGAATTCAAACCGATCTTCGTGTCGGGCTACGTCACGCGTGCCGGCTCGTTCCCCTGGCGGCCCGGCTACACGGTATTGCATGCCGAAACTCTCTCGGGCGGCGTCTACCGGCCGACGTCGGCGACGGGTGCCGCATTGCCCTCGGACACGGAAAAGGCCCGCGCGCATCGTGCAGCCAGCGATCTGGCCAATGTCGAAGTGACGATCGCCCGTCTCAACGCCGAGCGCGCGGGCGCGAAAGAAATCGAACGTCCCGCCCGCCTCAAAGATCTTGTGTCCGACGTCGACGCCGATCGGCTGATCGCGGCCCAGGGCACCGCGCTGGCGAGCCGCCGGGCGGCACACGACGCTCAGGTGCAAGGTCTCGAACGCGCCCGCGCTCTGGCCCAGGAAGAATATCAGGAACTGCGCAATCAGCACGTACGTCTTCAAGAACAGCTGCGGGCGCGCCAGGACAACCTCAACAAGCTCGACGGCTTGAAGGAAAAGGGCTACCTGCGCGCCGAGCGCATCCTCGACGAGCAGGCGCGTGTAGCTGATCTCGAAGCCCGCACGTCGAATAGCTCCGTAGCGCTAGCGCGGGTGAAGAGCTTGCTAGGAACTTTCCAGCGCGATCTCGATGTAATTCGTCAAGATCGGATCGCGCAGATCGACGCCGAAACGATCAAGCAGGAGCGCGAAGCTTCCCAGCTCGAAATCGAAGTCCAGTCTGCGGCACAGTCCTATCGCAAGTTGACCGGCACGAACGCCTTCAACGAATCGCAGTCGTCGAAGCAGTCCATGGTCGGGTACGAAATCGTCCGTCAAAAAGATGGCCAGCCGGTCGCCGTCTCGGCGAGCCGGTTTACCTTGCTTGAGCCTGGAGACGTCCTCGTTGTCAGCCTCGTCGACCAGTTCAACAACTAAGCCGGTTTAGCTGAAGTGTGATGCGGTTTGGCTTGAAAAGCCGCTCCAAAGCGAAAACCTAAACGCGCAGACCTAAGGAATCCCATGGAAACCCAATCTGCCGAATGGCTGGCTGAAGTCCGCCAGGCGAGACTGGTCCTGAGCGAGCAGGCTCTGACGATCATCGGCATCGTCAGTCCGGTACCGGCAAGCGGCGTACTCCGGCTTGCGCGGGCGCTGGCCGAAGCTTCCGTCGAAGCCGGTCAGCGAGCGTTGCTGCTGTCGCTAGGCGACCCCGCCGGCATTCCGGACGCGGCCGGTTACGACGTCGCGGGCCGCGATGGGGTGTCAGGTATCTCCTTCCCATTCCACAATCCGGTCGCGCTCAAGGCGGCCTTCGCGACCGCGGCACAGTCCTACGACGCGGTTTTCGTCGACCTTCCTGCCGTGCTCGACAACAGCGGCGATCTCAACGCCGTCACGATCGCCCGCGCCTGCGACGGCGTCTTGCTGCTGTGTGTATCAGACAAGGTTGCAGCCCCCGAGATCGTACAGGCCTATGACATGCTGACCGCAGCAGGCGTCAAGATCGTCGGCACGGTGCTGGACCAGGAGTTCAGCCCTCCGCTAAGCGAGGCGCTGGCCCGCGCCGTTTACAAGATGACGTGGTTCGTCCCATTTTTGGGGAAGCGCTTTTACAAGAACATCCAGTCTGCCCAGTCTCTGCAGGTTACGTGAACACCATGGCAAACCGCGGCACGACGACACCATACGGTTCTGCGCGGTCCATTTGGCTTTTGATTGATGCAGCCCCCTACGGCGGCATCGAGCGCCACGTCCAGAGCCTGACCATCGCGCTCAACCGTCGTGCGATCCCCGCCGAGTTTGTGCTCTACGAGGATCGCGGCCAGAACGCGCTGATGGCGCAGCTGAAAGCGGCCAACGCGCCCTTGCGAATTCTCGATGGAACCTTCACTGGTCTCTTGAAAAGCCTGCGCGCCCATCGCCCCGCACTTTTGCACACCCATGGCTATAAGGCGAATATTCTGGGCCGCATCGCCGCGCGGCTCGCTGGTATTCCGCATTTGGCGTCGTTCCATTCGCCCGAAAAGGCGAAATTTCCAGTCAGCATGTATTATTTTCTGGACAACTATTCGGCCCCGCTGAGCCACCGCATTTCGGTCTCCGAAGAAATCGGCCGGAAAGTAGCTTTTGGCGCCCCGACGATTCCCAACTTTATTCAGACCTCGGCGGCCGTATCCATGTCGCCGTTGCCACGCCGCGTCGGGCTGGTCGGCCGCCTGATCGAACAAAAGGCCCCTGAAGTTTTCTGTGAAATCGCTCTGGCCGGCCCCCCCGATCTCGAGTGGCACGTCTACGGCGACGGACCTTTGCGCCGCGGACTTGAGGAAAAATATGGGGCCAAGGTCACTTTTCACGGCGCGGTCGGCGACATGGCGCCGGTATGGGCATCTCTGGGCCTGCTCCTCATGCCGTCCAATTCCGAAGGCCTGCCGTTGGCGGCGCTGGAATCGCTTTCGGCCGGCGTTCCGGTCGCGGCGACCCCCGTCGGTGGTGTCCCGACGTTGGTCGTTCCAGGCACGAGCGGGTGGTTGTTCCCGCGCGGCGATGTCGAATCGGGCCTGCGCGCGGTCAAGGAGTGGGCAAGCCTCGACGCCGAGGCCCAACGCCGGCTCCGGCGGTCGTGCTGGACATTCGTGCGCGATCATTTTTCGGAAGACGCCATACTCCCGCGCCTTCTCGAAGCATACCAGAAAGCCGGTTGTGCCCTGCCCCCTCGAGAAGAACAGGCCACCGCAGCTTGAGATCGCTCAGTAGATGAGAGCGGGAGAGACGACATGAGTGCGCTGCTTTGGTTTGCGTTGATCGCGTCGGTGGCGGCGATCGCCTATCACCTCGTTGTCTATCCGTTGATTCTGGAATGGGCAGCCAGCCGCTACGGCAAGGACCCGGTGCCGGCAGCAGCACTCACCGATTGGCCCGATATCACGATCGTCGTTCCCGCCTACAACGAAGAGAAGATCATCGCGCGCAAGATCCAGGACTTGAGCGCGATCGATTACCCGCGGGAGAGGCTGCATGTCCGCCTTGCCCTTGACGGCTGCCGCGATCAAACCGAAAGCGTCGCCCGAGCGGCAGCCGTTGCCGAGGGCTCCGGCCTCGACCTGACCATCGTATCCTACCCCCGCAATATCGGCAAAGTCGCGGTTCTGAACGACCAGATTGCAGCCATCGCATCTCCGCTGGTGGCGCTCAGCGATGCGTCCGCGTTCTTTTCGCCCGATGCGATCAAGAAGGCCGTGGCGCATTTCGCCGATCCCCGCATCGGCGTTGTGTTCCCGACCTATCGCCTGCTCGAATCCGGCAGCGTCGGCGAGCAGGTGTATATCAACTACCTGACTAAGGTGAAGGCGCTAGAGACCCGGCTGGACTCGGCGATTGGCGGGCACGGTGCGCTCTATCTCTTCCGGCGCGCACTCTGGCAACCCTTGCCGGCAGACACCATCAACGACGACTATATCCTGCCGCTGCGGATCGTGGCTCAAGGGTATCGCGGTATCTACGATTCCGGTATCGTCGCGGTCGAAATGGAAACGACCCATGGCGTCCAGGAATTCCGCCGCCGCATGCGTTTGAGCGCCGGCAACATGCAGCAGACGTTGGCCTTGCTGAAGCTTGCCGATCCGCGCCGCTTCTGGCTGGCATTCATGTTCGTATCGGGCAAGGGCATGCGCCCCTTCGTGCCCTTGCTGGCGGCGGTCGCAGCCGTATCTGTCTATCTGCTGGCGGTGCTGAACTCGCCGCTGCTGGGCGTGCTTGCAACCTTGGGGCTTGCAGCCGCAGCATTGCTGGCGTTCCACGTCCGTGAACTGCGCGGCGCACCGCGGTTGCTGCTGAAGATCGGTTACGTTCTGGAAGGTCTGGCGGCCTCGCTCATCGGCACCGTAAAGTTCCTGTTCGGGTTCAAGGCCGGCCAGTGGCAGCGCTCGAAATGGGATCAGGCGGAACGTGTCGCAGCCAAGATCATCTATCAATCGGGTGCGGTCGCGTCGCAATCCTGACCGCGGATGGCCGTCGGCGGGACGAGATCGAACGAGGCCGGCGAGGAGCCCGAAATGCAAAATCTCTTCTTCCTGTCGTGGTGCCGGCAGCTTTGGTTGATCGCCGTCGCAACCCTGCTGGGACTGTCCCCCTCGAGTGCCGAAAGGCAGCTGCTGGCCAACGCGGGCTTCAGCGAGCACCAGACCAGCGGAGCGTTGGCGGGCTGGACCTCCTTCGTGTGGTACGGCGACGCCCGCATGACCCCCGACGAGGTGACCTACAACGGCGCGAAGGCCGTTATGTTGGCGAACACCGGCCCGGCGAAGCAGGCGATCTTCCAGACCGTGACCCTGACGCGCTGCTCGTACCGCTTGAGCGCAACGATGGCGGGCTTCGAACTGCACCCCCACGAATGGGACCAGGCCGCGACCGTCCTGATCTCGTTCAAGGGCGGCCGCGATGTGAGCCGTCCGGTCTTCAAGGCGGCGACAGATTGGCGTCAAGTCGAGATGGTTTTCACCGCCGAGACCGAAGGCGAAGCCATCATCTATTTTTTCAACATCGGTTCAGGCATCGTCTTTGTCGCCGAACCCAAGCTCGAACCGATCGGCAATTGCGCGAGCGAGCCCGACCGTTTCGAGGTGGCCCCAGTCGCGTCCGCCCCCTTGACCTACGAACCGCCCGTCACCATTGAAGACAGCCTGCTCGCCGGCTACTGCCGTAGCGGGCCGTTTTCCGCCCGTGAGGTCTGCCATCGCTTAGCTGCAGTCGACCTGAGCAAGTTCGCCGCCAGCCAGCCAAAGCAGCCGGTGGATGTGAAGGCGTTCGAGCGCAGCACCGTTTTCTCCTGGCCCTCGCGCGAAATCGCATCCCAGCTGCAGGCCAATCCGGGCGCAAACGTGCTCCCGCCCGAGCAATACATCTTCGCGAAATCGTCGGCGCAAGCCATCCCGCGGGACTGGCGCGGCTACGATTGGCTACGCTTCGAGGTGATCAATCCGACCGCCAAGCCGCAGCAAGTCGTGGTCGAGGTCTGGGACGACAAGACCACGGGATATTGGTCGCGGGTCAACTGGACGATCCAGGCCCCGCCCGGCCGCTCCAAGCAGCAGATGCCGTTGCAGATCTTCGTCGGCGAAAAGTCGACCATTGGTGACCGGGCGCGGCTTAATCTGGCTGGCGTCGAAAAGCTCGTGTTCGCAGGCTCGCAGAGCGAACTTTTGATCGACAACGTGCGCATCGAGCAGGAGCCGGCCGACACGACGGCGTTCCCCGAATTGATCGCGCTCGACGCAGGCCCCGCCTCCAGTCCGGTGATGTCAGGCTTCATCCCGCTGACGGCCTCGAGCCAGTACCGCAAATCCCGTGGCTGGGGCCTCGCGCCCGAAACCGTGATCGCCAAGGTCGAGGACCGCCGCCATCCCGACAACCTCTTTCGCGACTGGATTTCCTTCACCCGCGGCGGGCTGGATTTCGATCTGCCCGACGGCGACTACCACGTCTGGATGATGGTCGAAGACCCCGGCTACTGGGATTATTATCCGAGCTGGCGCAGTCGCCAGATCTTCGCCGGCGGTAAGCTCGTGCTCGACGAAAAGCCAACCGCAGCGGAGTTTTTCGAGAAATACTACCGCCACGCCAGCGACGAGGATTGGCCCGGCGACGATATCTGGTCGCGCTACATCAAGGCCCGCTACCGCCCGATAGAGTTCAATGCGGCCGTTGAGCAAGGGCAGCTCAAGATCCGCTTCGAGAGCCACTCCGATCCCTACGCGACGACGCTTTCGGCCTTGGTGATTTACCCGGTGGCGAAAGCAGCCGAGGGCGCGAAATTCATCGCCCACCTCAACGAGCGCCTCCACGACCAGTTCGATCAGGAATCCCACCAGCTCATTCCGCCGCTGCCGGCGGTGCCGCCGCCGCCCGCCAATGCCCTCGACGGCAAGCTGTGGGTGTTCTCGCGCAGCCCCTCGCTCGATATCGCGCCCAACGAATGGCCCGCCGCCGCCGAGCTGGCGGCCACGCCGGGCGCGACAGTTGCCCTGGGCGAGTTCGCCCCTCTGACGGTCGGGCTCTATGCCGGCGAAGACCTCGATCTCGAAGCTGTTGATGTTTCTCTGCCAGGCACGGGGCTCGGTGTGACGTCCTACCGGGTCCGCAACAAAATCAAGCGGATGACGTCGGATGGGTCGGTCTATTCCAACCTGCCTCGCATCCTCGATCCCCTCGATGTGTCGCCCGCGGCCCCGCTTCGTATGAAAGCGGGCCGCAGCTACCGGTTATGGCTGGACGTGGCCGCGTCGGGCACGGCGGCGCCGGGTGTGCGGGAGGGTAAAGTGACCTTGCGGTTTGCCGGCGGCCGCGAGCACGCAATGACCGTCAAGGTCGATGTCCTCCCTTGGCGATTGCCCGATGCCGACGTTCCAATCGGCTATCTGGGGATCGCCCCAAGCTATCCCAGCACGACCTATCCTGAAGTCGCAGCCAAGCGCTTCCGCGAGACGATCCAGTCGGTCGCCATGCTACGCCGCTACGGCATGACGGCCGTGACAGGCGGTCTCGGCCCCATCGCATTTGCCGGCTACGAGAACGGTCACCCCAAACTGGACCTGCGCGACTACGTCCGGTCGATGGAGCTGATCACCCCCCATTTCGGCGGCGAGGTCGCAACCTACGCCGGATTGGAACTGGAAGGGCTGCAACTCACACCGCCTCAGGATACGCTCGGCCGCTTGAATAAGCCGTTCGAAGTCGTCATCGACGATATCCTGGGCGCGCTCGAAGCCAAGCGTGCCCAAATCAAAGGCCTGCCGCTGCTCCATATTCTGGGTGACGAGCCGGGCGAGGCCGCGATTGCTAATATCGTGGCTGGCGCCCGCGCCATCAAGAAAGCCCGTCCCGGCGTGCGCACGGGCGTCTTCACGAGCCTGCTCGACGTTCGCAAGGACGCAGCCCGCGAACTGGCCGGCGAGGTGACGAAATTGTTCGTCAACGCCCATAGTGAAGCCGCGATCAATTTCATCCAGCAACGCGGCAGCGAATGCACGTTTTACAACCACGAGTCCCGCTACGAGCGCGGCGTCTACCTGTTCAAGATGCGCGACCTGGGCTGCCAGGGACACCTGCAGTTCGCCTTCAGCGTCGTCCAGGCCGATCCCTGGTATGGCCTCGATGGCCGCGAGGACGAGTATGCAGCCCTGTGGACCCACCCCGACGGACGCTTGCGCATCACCCTCGACCTCGCGCGCTACCACGAGGCGATCACCGATTATCGGACCCTTCTGGCGCTGGAACGCGCGATCGCCCAGGCCCCGTCGAGTGCGCCCGCGCGCGCCGCCCGCGGCTGGCTCCTCGATATCGAAAGCAAGATGCCGATCGGCAGCGACAAGCCGAGGGCCTTTACCGATGATGGTCTCGACCAGATCCGTGACGCAGCCAACGCTCACTTGCGTGCGCTCGTCGCAGCCAACGGCCCTATCCCTCTCGCGCCCCCCGCCAAGCCGAACTAGAGCGGGCGGTCTCAATAGAGCGTGAACACGCGCTACGGTTTGGGGCCGTGCTGGAGCAAGGATTGCTGGCGCTCGACCGTCACGTCGAGCTTCATCGCAGGGTGAATCGAACAGATGATGCCGAACCGCCCGGGCTCGGGGAACGCAATCACGACGCTGTCGCCCGCCTCCTGCGCGTTAGACGTGAACGTCAAGCGGGGATCGTCGATGCGCACGTTGTGGGTGCGCTTGTCGTCGTTGACGATCGTAAGGCTCTGCCCCGCGGCGATCTTCACCCGGCCGGGCGTAAACCGCTTGTCTTTCTGGCTGATAGTGGTCGCAGCGACAGGTGCGGTCTGTGCATCCGGGCTCGACAGCTCGACCTTGGGAAGGGTTTGCGGCGGCCGCGGCGGTTCCTCGCTCGACAGCGCGCCCAGGAAAGCGACCAGCTGCTGACGCTCCTCGGCCGTGAGTGCGAGCACCGGCGGCATGTCCTTGGAAAGCGTCGGCCGCCGGGCGACGCCGCCGGCGTAGTGTTCGATGACCGCCTCCAGCGTCGGAAGCGAGCCATCGTGCATGTAGGGCGCCGTCCACGCGAGTTCGCGCAACGAGGGCGTCTTGAACCCATGATTGGCGGCGGGAAGTTGAAGTTGCGCACCCCGGCCGAGATCGCCCGTATCCGGCAGCCCGATGTCGTGGAACGCTTCGTCCGTAAACCGCCAGCTGGAGTGACACGCGGTGCATTGTGCCTTGCCGGTGAACAGCGCGAACCCCGCCTTCTCGTCTCGGTCGAGCGCGGTCTCGTCCCCCGTGACCCAGCGGTCGAACCGCGTGATGGGAGAGACGAGCCCGCGCTCGAAAGCACCGATCGCCTCGGTGACGCTGATCTCGTCGACGGCTGTGCGGCCCGGAAATGCCCGCGCGAACGAAGCCACCATGGCAGGGTCGGCCTTCAGCCGTAAAACCGCCGTCGCCATGGAGCCGGCCATTTCCTGCGGGTTCTCGACCGGGCCGCGCGCCTGCGCTTCGAGGGATTTCGCACGACCATCCCAGAACAGCGTCTCGCTCCAGGCCAGGTTCCACAGGTGCGGCGTGTGCCGGGCGAGCGGCTTTCCGTTGCGCCCCGCGTGCAAAGCTTGTCCATCGGTGAAGGCGAGTTGCGCCTGATGGCAGCTTGCGCACGCGAGCGTGCCGTCGCCCGACAGCCGCGTGTCGTTGAACAGGAGGCGGCCGAGATCCACCACGGCGGGCGAAAGCGGCGCGGCCCCCGCAGGCAGTCCCTCCGGACGGGCAAAGGCCGCCCTCGCGTCAGCCGGGGGAGCATTGCCAGCGTCTAAGGACTGCCCCGCATCGCCAGCGGCGAGCGCACCCGCCAGCAACCAAGCCGCCAGCGCCGCAAGGCCCAGCCCGGAAGCCGTCACGCTCAAGTTCACTTGACGTTCCCCAAAGCCAGTTCGATTTTGGAAATGGCGCCGGCAACTTGAGAAGCATCCAGCACCGGCGCCGCGGGCGGTAGCACGGCCGGCCACGCCGTTTTCAGCACCGCGAGTTCGGCCCGCAACTTTTGGGCGGCCTCCGGATGCTTGGCATCGAGTTCCCCGGCAACCGACGCAATCAGCCGCTCCGCCTGCCACACGAACCCGCGCGAGTCCTGATACTCGACGGCCTTCGCGAACTTACCGCCCTCGATCGACTCGCTATACTCGCCATACGACGAGCGGAAGGTTTCCAGCGCCGTTTCAACGGCGAACGGCATCCAGTCCTTCTTGGCGGCCTTCATGCTTGCATCGACCGGATCGAGCCGGCCTTCGACCGCCGTCAGCGCGGCTTCATAGGCCCCCTGGTTTTTCGCCTTCACCGTCTGCGCGAGGCTCTTCAATTGCGCGAGGAACGGCTTGAGTTTCATGTCTTTAAGCACAGGTGCGAGCTTGTCGTAGAGTTCCTCGACCGGGTGCAGGAAGTGCGGCAGCGCGTCGGCCCAGCGTCCTGCCTTGATCAGCTCATCGCCGACGAGCAGATGCCCCCGCACGAGCTGAATATCGCGATAAAACCGCAAGCTGGGTTCGAGCCGGGCGTCCGCATCCGCCGCGGCGGGGCTGCCCTCGCCGCCTTCGCCGCCCTCCGCGCCGCTCGCAGCCTTCTCCGGCGTGCCGTGGGAATGGGCTGGCGGCTGCGTGTTCTCGGCAAGCTGCATTCGAGCCGGCGCCGGGCAACGGCTGGCCTGCGCCGCTGCATCGATGGCGGTTGCTGACGAAGCCGCTTGCGGCGCTACAGGTGTCATGGTGGAGGAAAGAGCTGCGGCGCCAAGGCCGAGCCAGAGTTTGCGCGTTTTCATCGTGTGCTCCTACACCGGGTCAAGGCCGGTGAGAATGGTTGAGGTCCGCGAAGTCGCAGTTTAGAAACATTAAAAACTATTTTCTTGCAACGGCTTAGCACTCTGATACCTAGCGAACGAAGCATGCGACGTCAACGCGGCCAGGAAGCGACATGTTGATCACGATCGGCGAGGTCTTGAACGCAACAGCCCTCAGTGAAGTGCGCGACACGCTGGCTCGGTTGCGCTACGAGGATGGCCGCGCAACGGCTGGCTGGCACGCGGCAGGTGTCAAAAAGAACGAGCAGGCCCGAGCCTCCGTCAGCCTCGATTTGATCCGCGAACGCCTCAGCAGTGCGCTGCTCGCCCATCCCGTGTTCGCAACCGCAGCGCGGCCGAAAGCTCTGACGCCGCTGCTGATCAGCAAGACTGCCGCGGGCGGCCACTACGGCGCCCACGTCGACGCAGCGATCATGGGCGCTTTGCGCGCCGACGTTTCTTTCACACTCTTCTTGAGCCCGCCCGGCGACTACGACGGCGGCGAACTGATCATCGAAACCCCAGCCGGCGCGGACGCCTACAAGCTGGAAGCCGGCTGCGCCATCGTCTACCCTGCAACCACCCTCCACCGCGTCGCCCCGGTCACCAGGGGCGAGCGCTTTGTTGCCGCCGGCTGGGCCCAAAGCCTCGTTCGCGACGCAGGCCAGCGCGAGCTGCTGTTCGACCTCGACACCGCCAAGACCCGCCTGTTCGAGCAGCACGGCAAGACGCCCGAATTCGATCTCATTGCGAAATGCGCGGCGAACCTCTTACGCCGTTGGGCGCAGACCTAATGGCGTATCCTCCAAGCCGCATCGTCTGCCTGACCGAGGAAACCGTCGAAACGCTCTATTTGCTTGGCGAGCAGGACCGGATCGTGGGCGTGTCGGGCTATGCCGTGCGCCCGCCGCGGGTGCGCCGAGAAAAGCCGCGCGTCTCGGCGTTCATCTCGGCCGACGTGGCCAAGATCCTGGCCCTCGAGCCCGACTTGGTGCTGACGTTTTCGGATTTGCAGGCAGGGATCGTTGCGGACCTGATCAAGGCCGGCCTGCAAGTCCACGCTTTCAATCAGCGCGACATCGCAGGCATTCTCGCGATGATCCGCACGCTGGGCGCCCTCGTCGGTGCGCAGGAGCGGGCCGAGGCGTTGGCGGGAAGCTATGAACTTCGGCTGCAAGAGGTTGCGAAAGCAGCGCGCGGCAAGCCCCGCTTGCGCGTCTATTTCGAAGAATGGGACGAGCCGATGATCAGCGGAATCCGCTGGGTCGCCGAGCTGATCGAAATCGCAGGCGGCGAAGATATTTTCCCTGAGCTGTCGACGCAGAAAGCTGCAAAGGACCGGATCGTTGCCGCAGACGCTGTGCGCGAAGCGAACCCCGATCTGATCCTCGCGTCCTGGTGCGGCAAGAAGGTCGTGCCCGGTAAAATTGCCGCCCGCCCTGGCTGGGCCGAGATCACCGCCGTCCGCAACAACCGCATCGTCGAGATCAAATCGCCGCTCATCCTCCAGCCCGGCCCCGCTGCGCTGACCGACGGCCTCGATGCTATTCTGGCGGCGTTGAGGGGATAAGCTGATGGCGCAGGAACCCGCACCCGATAAGTGGGACGCGATCATCGTCGGCCAGGGACTGGCGGGCACGACGCTCGCCTGGCATCTCGTTGATGCAGGTCAGCGCGTTCTGCTGCTCGACCCGCAAGAGGCGGTGACCACCTCCCGGATCGCAGCCGGCCTGATCACGCCCATCACCGGCAAGCGTCTTGTGCCAGCATGGCGCTACGACGAATTCCTGCCCGCCGCGCGCGACTTCTACCGGCGCATCGAGAGCCGCACTGGAGCTAGGTTCTTCCACGACCGCACGGCCATCCGCCTGTTCGCCGATGATGATGAACGTGCGCGCTGGGAGCAGCTCGAAAAGCAGGACACGATCCGCCCGCACTTGGTAAGCTCGCAGCCCGTCCCCCTGCTCGACCCCGCGTTGGCGGACGCGAGCGGTGGAGGCTTCGAGATGACCAGCGCACAGCTGGATGTTGCAACCTACCTCGACGCGTCCCGTGCGCACCTGGACTGCCAGCAGGCAACCCTCAATTGGGAGCGCGACGTGAGCCTGAGGCCGGACGGGGTGACGTTGCTTGGCCAAACCGCCCGCTGCGTGGTCTCGTGCGAAGGCTTTGCCGCCACCCGCAACCCCTATTTCTCCTGTGTACGCATGCGCGCGGCCAAGGGTGATATCCTGACGGTGCGCTTCCACGCCCCCCTGCCGGAAAAAACCATCCATCGCGGCATCTGGATCGCCCCCACGTCCGATCCGGACATCTTCAAAGTCGGCGCCACCTATCAATGGGCGACGCTCGATACCGTGCCGAGCGCCGAAGGCCGCGCCGAGATCGAGACCAAGTTGCGCGCGTTCTTCCGCGTCACTTATACTGTGCTGGATCACGCAGCGGCCGTGCGCCCCATCATCCGCCAGAGCAAGCCGCTGATGGGGTTGCACCCCGCGCACGGCCAGCTTGGATTTTTCAACGGCCTGGGTTCGAAAGGTTCGCTGCACGCGCCCTGGTTCGCCGGTGTGTTCGCCGATTTTCTCGTGCGGGGAACGCCCTTGGCCGACGATCTCGACTTGCGGAAAGTCCTGGGATGTTGCGGCTGACGGATCACGCCCACCTGCTGCTGCGCGAAACGGTGAAACCCGGCGCATGGGTCGTCGACGCGACCGTCGGCAATGGCTTTGATACGCTGTTTCTTGCCGCCCTCGTCGGTCCGCAGGGGCGTGTCTTCGGTTTCGATGTACAGCAGCAGGCGCTGGCAGAGGCTGCGCGGCGCCTGACGGGGCATCCGCAAGTGATGCTCATCCACTGCGGTCATGAGCGTATGGCGGAATGCCTGCCCGCCGAAGCGCCAGGCCGGATCGCCGCCGTGATGTTCAACTTGGGCTACCTGCCGGGAGCCGCCAAGAATATGATCACGCACGCCGAAACGACGCTCCCGGCTTTGGACCAAGCGTTGGATGCACTCGCGATCGGCGGCCTCGTCACACTGGTGGTCTATCCAGCCCACCCAGGTGGCGCGGACGAGGCAGCTTGCGTTCGCGCGCATGTCGAACGCCTGGCACCGCCATTTGCCGCCACCCGAACGGCGCGCCTCGATGCCGCTGCTGGCGCACCCGAGCTGTTGGTGATCGAGCGCCTCAGATAGCGCCGATGGAACCGTCAGCAGGCCCGAGGGTTGTTCTGCAGACACAACTACAAAACCGGGAGTTCGGCCCATGGAAAGCCACGTAAGCGCGCTCAAGAGCCTTCACACGATCCTGATCGACAGCCTGAACGGCTATCGCACGGCGCTCGACGAAGCGGGGGGCAAAGGCTTGACGCGGCTGTTCAACGAAATGATCGCGCTGCGGACCCAACAGATCGACCAGGTCTCAGTCGCCTTGCAGGACATGGGCGCGCCGGCCGATAGCGACGGCTCGTTCCTGACTACGGTCCATAAGGCGGTTATCAGCTTGAGTGCGTTGTTTACGGGCCTCGATGAAAGCATCCTGCCAGGCTTGGTGGACGGCGAACAACGCATCCGCACCTACTATGATGCAGCACTGGCCAGCGCTCCCGTCGACGGCCCCGAGCGCGCGATGCTGGTGAAGCAGCGCGATGCCCTGCAGGCGAAGATCGACGAGATGAAAGCCGCCCAGATGGCCGCGAGCCCCACCTGACGGCCGTTGCAGCTCTAACGCTCTCGCCCGCTGGACGAAGCGATTTCCCGCAGCGGCGAAAGCACATAGTCGATCGCGCGCCGCTGGCCGGTCAGGATTTCGACCGTCACCGCCATGCCAGCGCCCAGCGGGATGATTTTTCCATCGACGTTGATGGTGTTGCGCTCGAGCTTGATCGTTGCCGGGAACACGAGGCTTGGCCCCTTTTGGCCCGCGCCCGTCTGCGCGCCACCTGGTCGCGCAGCCGTCATCGGATCGGCCATCGCTTGGGCTTCCCGCTCCTCGACGGCATCGCGTGACACACGTTGCACCGTGCCCGAAATCGACCCATAGCGCGTGAACGGAAACGCCTCGACCTTGATCACGGCTTCCTGTCCCGGCTCGACGAAACCGACGTCCTGGTTCTGGATCATCGCCTCGATTTCGATCGGTCCTTCAGAGGGCACCACGGTCATGAGCGATTGTCCGCTGCCGACGACCTGGCCGACGGTGGAGACGGCGAGCTGCTGGACCGTGCCGGAAATTGGCGCTTTGAGAGTAGACCGCGCACTCTTGGCGTTGGCTTTGATCGAGTCCTGAGCCGTACGGTCGGCCTTGCGCTCGGCTTCGGCGAGCTTGGTCGTTTGGTCGTTGATGAACTGGCTGATGCCTTCTTCGATCTTGCGTCCGGTGGTCAGCAGCTGAGCTTCGGTTTCGGCCAGCTGGCCCTGCTCCCCGATCTGCTGGGTGACCTGCGTCTCGTATTGGGCGAGCACTTCGATAACGAGCGCACGCGACAGCGAGCCCTGCTCGTTGAGCTGGGTGCGCATGTCGACCCGCTCTTTGGCGAGCGCCAGCACCTTTTCACGCGCCTTGATGCTGGCTGTGAGCTTATTGCGGGTTGCTACGTGCTCGGCGTATTGCGCTTCAAGGCTCGCCCGGCTGGACCTGAGCTGCCCGAGGTCGGAGGCATGGACGTTTTCTTCGCGCAGCCGTACGTCGGCGTTCACGCCGTCGTCGAACCGGATCTTGCGCGGCTTGAAAGTTGTGCCTTCGGCAGCCGCAGCTTCGATGGTCGCCCGCCGTCGCGCGATTTCAGCACGCAGCGATTGCAGTTCGCCCAGCTGCTGTTCCCGGTCCGCTCCCGTCTCCGTCGGATCGAGTTCGAGTAGCACGTCGCCCGCGTTCACTTTGGAGCCATTCTCGACGAGGATCGCGACCACCTTGCCCGCCTCGAGTGGCTGGATGACCTTGGAGCGGCCCGAAGGCTGGATGCGCCCCTGCGCGACGGCGTGAATGTCGAGCTTGCCGAAGTAGGACCAGATCAGCGTGGCGGCGAACAAGGCGCAGATGAGCCAGATGCCGGCGATCCGCACCGGCGAAGGCGGCGTCTCCAGGAGTTCGAGTGCCGCCGGCAGAAACGCCCGGTCGTCGGGTGTAAACCCGCGCGTCAGGTCGCCCGGCATAGGCGAGATGGCTTTTGCCCTTGCGACGGCAAGTGCAACCCCCTTGGCAGCCTGCGGCGTCGCGGTCCGGAGGTATTCGAGCCAATGCCTCATTCGGCCGGCGGTTTGCCAGAGGAGAGTGCAGCCGAGCGCGGCGCTGGCGGCGGCCAGCGCCAGCTGCCGATGCGACTGCGCGAAATCGAATCCGTTGATGAGGCCTTGAAGTTCACCCATTTGGCTCAACCTTCGTTGGGATCGGACTGCATCCGCCAGAGCTTGGCGTAGGCGCCATTGGGTCGGGCGATAAGTTCCCGGTGCGAGCCGTCTTCGACAATCTGGCCGTCCTTGATCGCGATGATCCGGTCGCAGTTGCGCACGGCGGCGAGCCGGTGCGCGATGATGATCACGGTGCGCCCCTTGGTGATCGACATCATGTTGTTTTGGATGATCCGTTCGCTTTCATAATCGAGCGCGCTCGTGGCTTCGTCCAGTATGAGAATGCGCGGCCGGGTTGCAAGCGCGCGCGCGATGGCAATGCGCTGGCGCTGCCCCCCCGACAGGTTGGCGCCGCGCTCTTCGATCATGGTGTCGTAGCCAAGCGGCATCCGCGAAATAAATTCGTCCGCCCCCGCCAGCCGGGCAGCCTGGATCACGAGGGCACGCGGCAGGCCCGGATTGGCGAGCGCGATGTTTTCATGGATCGTGCGGTTGAACAGCAGGTTTTCCTGCAGCACGACGCCGATCTGGCGCCGCAACCACGCGGTATCGACCTGCGAGATATCGATGCCGTCGAGCAGGATCTGCCCCCGCTCAGGCCGGTAAAGCCGCTGGATCAGCTTGGTAAGGGTCGACTTGCCTGAACCGGACGGCCCCACGATACCCAGGACCTGTCCTTCGGGAATATCGAGCGTAACGCCCCTGAGGGTTTCGGGCCCGCCTTGCACGTAGCGGAAATCGAGATTTTCGATGCGGATAGCGCCTTTTGAGGGCGGCAGTGCGGCGTTCGATAGTTGGTGGCTTTCGGGCGCCGAATTCAGGATGTCGCCGAGCCGCTCGACCGAGATCTGCACCTGCTGGAAATCCTGCCACAGTTGCGACAGCCGCAGGATCGGTTGCGTCGCCTGTCCCATCATCATGTTGAAGGCGACCAGCCCGCCGACGGTCAACTCGCCGTTGATGACGGCCAGCGCGCCGAAATAAAGGATCAGCGCGGTCGAGGCTTTCGAGATGTACTGAATGGCGTTTTGTCCGAGCGTCGACAGCATGACGGCGTCGAACGAGGTCTTGACGTAGGCCGCGAGCTTTTCTTCCCACTGGTTGCGCAGCATAGGCTCGACGGCGGCAGCCTTCAGTGTCTGGATTCCGACGACGGACTCGACGAGGAACTGCTGGCTGGCCGCACCCCGGTTGAACCGCTCGTTGATCTTGTCGCGCAGGATCGGCCGGATACCGAAAGCTACCAGCAGATAGAGCGGAATCGATCCGATGACGATCAGCGTCAGAGTGGCTGAATACATCCACATGACGCTGATGAAGATGATGGCGAACACGAGATCGATCGCCGACGAGAGCCCCTGCCCGGTGAGGAAGGCGCGGATCGTCTCCAATTCGCGGATGCGCGCGACGGTCTGGCCGGCGGCCCGCGTCTCGAAGTAGGAGAGCGGCAGCCGCAGGAGGTGATCGAACAAACGGCTGCCGAGTTCGACATCGATCCGGCTCGTCGTATGATTGAGCGCATACGATCGCAGGTATTGCAAAATGACGTCGAACAGCCCGATCAACAGCAGCCCGGTCGTGATGATGATAAGAGTCGAAACGCCCTTGTGCAGCAGCACCTTGTCGATCACCACCTGGAAGAACAGCGGCGTGATCAGCGCGAACAGCTGCACGAACAGCGATGCGATCAGCACATGCCCGAGCGGCCGGCGATAGCGCCACAACGAGGGCAGGAACCAACTGAATTCGAAGCGCTTGGGATCGACCCCGGCCCCGCCCGCGCGCCGCGTAATGAGCACGACGTTGCCGTTCCATCGTTTCGCGAAATCATCGATCGACTCGACGAGCTGCACGCGCGACACAGCATTGACGACCCGGATCTGGCCTTCGGCGTTGCGATGGGTCATGACGCCGAACGAGCCGTCGGAGAAGCCGACGATGGCCGGCAGCGGCACGGTCTTGAGGCGCTTGGTGGCTTGGCTGGCCAACAGCACGGCCTTGAGGCCGATCTTGCGGGCCGTCCGCACGATGTGCTCGCCGTTGGCAGGCAATTCGCCCAGGCCCAGGTCGTGGCTCATCTGCGCGGGGTCGCACGCGATCCTGTAATGGGCGGCGATCGCAGCCAGCGCGACGAGCCCCGTGTCGCCGGTTACCTCCGGCGCACTTTGCGGCTGTGACACGGCGTCGCTCTTGGGCGCGGGAAACAGTGTCAGCTTTCCTGGATCGACCATGGGGCTCGAAAGGTTGAACACACGCCTACAAATAGTGCCTGCACGGTTAACACGTCTCTGTGCGCACCATAGGCGCTAACGCTGGAACATTGCCATTGAAGCCGTTAATATTCTCATGAGTTGACAACAGATTGACGTTAAGCGTGGCGCCGTTGCGACAACCCCCGACTTTGGGACACATTGTTTTCGCTCCCATCCATCGATAAGCCCGCCGCAGCCCGCTCTTGCGCGCGCAACCCGGAACAACTCGGTTCAAGGCGCTGGCCTTGATCAGCTTTTTCAAAACGACAGGCCCCCCATGACGACCCCACAGCTTTTTCCGCTCGCCGCGTGCAGCAAGCTCCACCGCAACAATTCGGTCGCCGAACTCATGGAGTTTGCGATTGGCCGCGGCGAGGGCAAGCTGGCGGCCGAAGGCGCCTTTGTGGTGGAAACGGGGGTCCATACCGGCCGATCGGCCCAGGATAAGTTCGTCGTCAACGACGCCCAGACGAAGGATGCGATCTGGTGGGACAACAACAAGCCGATGTCGCCCGAGCATTTCGAGCGGCTGCTGAAGGATTTTCTCGCCCACGCCAAGGACAGGGATCTGTACGTCCAGGACCTGTTCGGCGGCGCTGACCGGAAGCTGCGCCTGCCCACTCGCGTCGTGACCGAACTCGCCTGGCACGCACTTTTCATCCGCCACATGCTGCGCCGCCCCAAAGCAGCCGAACTCGCAGGCTTCGATCCGGCCTTCACGATCGTCAATCTGCCGAGCTTCCGCGCCGATCCCAAGGTCCACGGCACCCGCAGCGAAACCGTGATCGCTTGCGACTTCACCCGCAAGATCGTCCTCATCGGCGGAACGAGCTATGCCGGCGAGACGAAGAAGAGCGCGTTCTCGTATCTGAACTATATTCTGCCGCCGCAGGGCGTGATGCCGATGCATTGCTCGGCCAACGTCGGCAAGAACGGCGACGCTGCCGTGTTCTTCGGCCTCTCTGGCACCGGCAAGACGACGCTGTCGGCCGATCCCAACCGCACGCTGCTGGGCGACGACGAGCACGGCTGGTCCGATCAAGGCATCTTCAACTTCGAAGGCGGTTGCTACGCCAAGACGATCCGCCTGTCGGCCGAGGCCGAGCCCGAAATCTTCCAGGCCTCGAACCGCTTCGCAACCGTGCTTGAAAACGTCGTGATCGACCCCGTCACGCGCCGTCCCGACTTCGACGACGGCCGGCTTGCTGAAAATTCGCGCTCGGCCTACCCGCTGAACTATATCCGAAATGCCAGCGCGACCGGCACCGCAGGCCACCCCAAGAACATCGTCATGCTGACCGCGGACGCGTTCGGTGTCCTGCCCCCGATCGCCAAGCTGACGCCGAGCCAGGCGATGTACCACTTCCTTTCGGGCTACACAGCGAAGGTCGCTGGCACCGAAAAGGGCATGGGCAACGAGCCCTCGGCGACGTTCTCGACCTGCTTTGGCGCGCCGTTCATGCCGCGCCATGCGACTGTGTACGGCAACCTCCTGCGCAAATTGATCGCCGAACACAAGGTCGACTGCTGGCTGGTCAACACCGGCTGGACCGGCGGCAAGTACGGCGCCGGCAGCCGCATGCCTATCAAGGCGACGCGCGCACTGCTCAACGCAGCGCTGGCCGGCGAGCTGAAGAACCAGGCCATGCGCACCGATCCCTTGTTTGGCTTCCAGGTGCCGCTGGCGCTCCCCGGCATCGACCCCAAGATCCTCACCCCCCGCGAGACCTGGGCGGATGTGAAGGCCTATGACGAGATGGCGGCCCGTCTGGTCGAAATGTTCAACAAGAACTTCGAGCGTTTCGCAAACCACGTCGATGCCGACGTGCGTGCAGCCGGTCCCCTGATCGCCCGCAACGCGGCGGCCGAATAAGCCGCCCCGGCGGACAACTCGTCTCGATCCTGATAATCTCCCCGTTCGCATCTGAACGGAGAGATTTTTTGTGACCTTTGCAGGCATCAACTATCTGGCGGTCGTGCTCGCCGCCGTCGCGAGCTACGTATTCGGCGCCGTTTGGTACATGTCGCTTGCCAAGCCGTGGCTTGCGGCGCTGGGCAAGTCCGAAAGCGAACACAAGGCCGAACAAGGCGGCAGCCCGGTTCTGTTCGTGATCGCATTCGTGTCGCAGCTGCTAATGGCGTGGGTACTGGCCGGATTGATAGGGCATTTGGGCGGCGGCGGGCTGCGCGCTGGGCTGATCTCGGCGGCGTACTGCTGGCTGGGCTTCGTGATCACGACGCTGGCGACCAACCACGGGTTCCAGAAGGCGAGCCGCAACCTGACGCTGATCGACGGCGGCCATTGGCTGGGCGTGATGCTGATCCAGGGCGCTGTGCTCGGCGCGCTGGGCCTTTAGGAACCGGCGGCGCGCCCTAATTCTTCAGTTGGCGGCGCATTAACCAGCCCTGATCTCAACAAATAGTCGCAAGCCGCCACACAGGCATTTGCGCAAGCAGTGAACGCGCGTCATATTGGCCGAAAATAAGAAACGTATCCCCCGCCTCTTGAGGAAACGACCATGACTGAGAAGACATACCCGGTACCCGCCGAGTGGACCAAGCGCGCCTGGGTCGACGAGGCCGCCTATCAGAAGATGTACGATCGCTCGGTGAAGGACCCCAACGGGTTCTGGGGTGAAATGGGCCGCCGGCTCGACTGGATCAAGCCGTACACGAAGGTCAAGAGCACCTCGTTCGGCCCCGGCGACGTCTCGATCAAATTCTATGAGGATGGCACGCTCAACGTCTGCGCCAACTGCGTCGACCGCCACTTGCCCACACGCGCCGATCAGGTCGCGATCATCTGGGAAGGCGACGATCCGACTGCCGATGAGACAATCACCTACCGCCAGCTCCACGAGCGCGTTTCGAAATTCGCGAACGTCCTGAAGGCCCACGGTGTCGCCAAGGGCGACCGCGTGACGATCTACCTGCCCATGATTCCCGAAGCTGCCTACGCCATGCTGGCGTGCGCGCGCATTGGCGCGGTCCACTCGATCGTGTTCGGCGGCTTCTCGCCTGAAGCCCTTGGTGGCCGCATCGAGGACGCGGATTCGACCTTCATCATCACGTCGGACGAAGCACTGCGCGGCGGCAAAGCCGTTCCGCTCAAGAAGAATACCGACGCCGCGCTCAAGACGCACGGCAAGGGCACGGAAAAGGTGCTGGTTGTGCGCCGCACCGGCAACCCGGTGCCGATGACGCCAGGCCGCGATCTGTGGCTGCATGAAGAGCTGGTCAAGGTCAGCCCGAACTGCCCCGTAGAGGAAATGAACGCCGAAGATCCGCTTTTCATCCTCTACACGTCGGGCTCGACGGGCAAGCCCAAGGGCGTGCTGCACACGACGGGCGGCTACCTGACGTATGCTTCTCTGACCCACCAATACGTGTTCGACTATCACGACGGCGACGTCTACTGGTGCACCGCCGACGTGGGCTGGGTCACCGGCCACAGCTACATCGTATACGGCCCGCTCGCCAATGGCGCGACCACGCTGATGTTCGAAGGTGTGCCGAACTATCCGACGGCCTCGCGGTTCTGGCACGTCGTCGACAAGTGGAAGGTCAACATCTTCTACACGGCGCCGACGGCCATTCGTGCTCTGATGGCCAACGGCGACGACTTCGTGAAACGCACGGCGCGTACCTCGCTGCGACTGCTGGGCTCGGTGGGCGAACCGATCAACCCCGAAGCGTGGGAATGGTATCATCACGTGGTGGGCGAAGACCGTTGCCCCATCGTCGATACCTGGTGGCAGACCGAAACCGGCGGCATCATGATCACGCCGCTGCCGGGCGCGATTGCAACCAAGCCAGGCTCGGCCACTAAGCCCTTTTTCGGCATCCAGCCTGCCCTCGTCGACGACAAGGGCACGATCCTCGAGGGCGCCACCCAGGGCAACCTCGTCATCCTCGACGCCTGGCCGGGCCTCGCCCGCACCGTGTTCCGCGATCACGAGCGTTACGTGCAAACGTATTTCTCGGCTTATAAGGGCATGTACTTCACAGGCGACGGCTGCCGCCGCGACGCCGACGGGTACTATTGGATTACTGGTCGCGTCGACGACGTGATCAACGTGTCCGGCCACCGCATGGGCACCGCCGAAGTCGAAAGCGCGCTCGTGTCCCACCCGATGGTCGCCGAGGCAGCCGTGGTAGGCTACCCCCACGACCTGAAAGGTCAGGGCATCTATTGCTACGTGACGCTGAACGACGGGGTCGCCCCCAGCGACGCCTTGAAGAAGGAACTGGTCGCCCACGTCCGCAAAGAGATCGGCCCGATCGCCTCGCCCGACCTCCTGCAATTCGCGCCAGGGCTACCCAAGACCCGCTCGGGCAAGATCATGCGCCGCATCCTGCGTAAAATCGCCGAGGACGATTTCGGCGCTTTGGGCGACACCTCGACGCTCGCCGACCCTGCCGTGGTCGACGAACTGATCAGCCACCGCCAGAACAAGCGCTGACGGCCGCAGGACTTATGGCATGAGGGGCACGCTCGTGCCCGTCACGAAAGGAGCGGGTCCAGGGCACGCGTGCCCTGGCCTTCACTTGGGCTTGGGGCACTACCCCGAAAGCCGCAGGCTGCCTAGAGTGCATCCGGGAAAAGTGCGTAGCGGTTTTCTTTAAAAGAAGCTCGACAAAACAAGGAACTAGGGTCGTTCCATCATTCAATTGAAGCCGGAACGAAAACGACCCCGTCGTTATAGATGCGCAAAATTAACTATAAGTTATTTGGAACAACAATTTCCCCGATCCTGGCGAACCTGCACGAAAAAGCACGGCAGCCACGCGGCAGCCGTGCTTGGGGAGGGAGAGGATAATGCCGGCGGGTGAGGCCTTACTGGGAAACGCGCAGCTTGCCCAGCGTCGACGCGAAGCTCT
The DNA here is from genome assembly GCA_025351425.1 of Hyphomicrobium sp. Classification (GTDB taxonomy): domain Bacteria; phylum Pseudomonadota; class Alphaproteobacteria; order Rhizobiales; family Hyphomicrobiaceae; genus JANXVY01. Next base: position 16,847 of record JANXVY010000026.1, on the reverse strand, counting down.
GAAGCGCCACGTCGAGATCCGAGCTGCTCTGGACGTCGGCGAAGTATTGCGCGCCCGGCGTCGCGCAAGATTTCAGGAGGTTCTTGGCCGTAAGTTCGAGGCCGGAATTGCCAAGGCCAAAGCCGATGGTGAAGACGAGCACCCCCTTGGCCTTCATCGCGTCGCACAGCTTCTTGGCCTGGGTGTCGGAGCCGGCGCCATGCCATTGCGTGTTGTTCTGGCCATCCGTCATCCAGATCACGGCCTTGACGAGCGTAGGCTTCGACCCTTGCGTTTTGCTGTAGGCGTCGGGCGCAGCCGCACCGCCCCAGAAGCTCGCATAGTCTTCCGCAATCATGTTCCAGCCCCATTGGAGGCCGATATGACCGGCCGTGCTGCGGCCCGGGAAGAAGGTTTTGACGTGGCTGATGAGGCCAGCCTTGTCGTCGGTCAACGGCATCATGGTGCCGTTGGGGCAGCCGGCCGGCGAGGGGTAGAAGTAGCCGCCGCCCGAAGGCGTGAGATCGGTGAAGGTATTGTTGATGCGCTCGACGACGCACGAGCCGCCCGCGCTATTGGTCGCGGCGGCCGCGTACTTCGTGAGGTCGACCGACATGTCGTAGGGCGCGACGCCGATGCGGACCTTGCGGCCGATTTGCTGCGAGGACGGGATCAGGGTCGTAGCGAAGCGTTCGAAGGCGAACTTGAGCGCGTCGATCTTGGGGCCGCCACCGCCGGGGGGCGAGTCGGCCATGGAGCCGGTGATGTCGAGCGCCATGCCGACTTCGAGATCCTTGGCGTCGAAGCTGACCTTGGAAGCGGCGTCAATTTTGGAGGTCTTGAAGCCCGTGATGGCCATCAGCGTCATCGGCACAGTGATTTGCGCGGAGACGGAGACGAGCTTGGCATCGGGATCTGCAGTGATCGTCGCGGTGGGAACCGCGGTGTTGGCCTTCGACAGGTCTTTGGCGTTGGCGGTGAAGTAGGCCTGGCCCATGGCTTCGGCTTGCGCGACGGTCAAGTTGCCATCGATCAGCGCGCGCCCCGTGGCGAGCGCCGCGGAGTCGGTGGCTTCCATCAGTGTTTTGCGCGCCATCAGAATACGCGAATAGTCGATCGCAAGGCCCGCCATCGTCGCACAGACGATGATCATGAGGCCAAACATGATGGCAACCGCGCCGCCCTCGTCGTCTTGAAAATTCTTGAGCGTCTTGGAGGCTGCGGCCATAGTGTCTCTCCCTGAAACAACCAACGTCTGGGTTGGCGGGAGCGCTGCAAGGCCGATGCCTGGGATGTACGGGAGCAAAAACGAGTTGGCGACAGCGTGAACGAAGTCTTAACGCGCCCGCATCAGCCGGTTAGAGTGCTTCCGGGAAAAGTGTGGCGCGGTTTTCCCGAAAGAAGCACGAAAAAACGAAGACCTAGAGTCCTTCCGTTATTCTGCTTAAGTCGGAATGACTCTAGAAGTCCGACGCTATTCCTCCCTGTTCCCAGTCGCCGTAGCGCGCCGGATCGGGCCCTGAGCGTCCGCCGACCTCGGCCGGCGGGACAAAGGCGGCTGCGTCGCGCAGCTCCCGGCGCACATCCGCCTCTGCCAACGCGCGCTGCGCCTCGGGCGTCAAGGCTGGGCGTTGGGTGTCCTGGGCGGCGGGGACCTCTGCGCCGGGTATCGGGTCTGCCATCGTGTGTTCCATTTTGATGTTTTGCGCTTGAGGGCTACGGTCATCTATACGCATCGGATGCACGACCGGTCCACGATCCACACCAGGAGACCACGCGAGATGACTGACGGCAAGACCGGCGGCGCGCCGGGCAACGCCAATCGCACCGGCCCCCGCAAGCAGGCCGTACAACCCAGCCGCGCGAACGCACAGGCTGTGCGCCGGCCGCCGGGGTACGTGCCGCGCGCCGCCGCCGCCCGGATCATCCACCTCGTGCTGACGGAACGCCGCGCGCTTGATGATGCGATGGAGCGGGTGTTTGCCTCGCCCGCCTGCATCGGCCTGGAACCGCGCGACCGCGCGTTTGCGCGGCTGATCGTGGTCACGGTGCTGCGCCGCCATGGCGAATTGGATGCCCTGGTCAAATCGTTCATCGGCAAACCGCTGCCGGGCAATACCGGGCTGCTGTGGCCGATTTTACTGTCGGCCGCAGCTCAACTCGTGGCTTTGGAAACGCCGCCCCACGCCGCGATCTCTCTGGCGGTCGACCAGACCCGTGCCGACAGCGGCGCCCGCCGCTTCGATCGGCTCGCGAACGCCGTTCTCCGCCGCGTCTCCGTCGATGGCCCCGCACGGCTGGCACAGCTCGATGCGCCGCGTCTGAACACGCCGCACTGGATGTGGACACGCTGGGTTGCAACCTATGGCGAGGAAACGGCGCGCGCCATTGCGAGCGCGAACCTGACCGAAGCGGCGCTTGATGTGTCGGTCAAGTCCGATGCTGCCGGCTGGGCCGAACGGCTGGGCGGCATCGTGCTGCCGACGGGAACGGTGCGATTGAAGTCGCATGGCCGCATCGAGGAAATGCCAGGATATGACGAGGGCGCGTGGTGGGTGCAGGATGCGGCGGCAAGCTTTCCGGGGCGCTTGCTCGGCCCGCTCGCGGGGCTTGAGATTGCCGATTTGTGCGCAGCCCCCGGCGGCAAGACAGCGGAACTTGTGAGTGCCGGCGCGACGGTGACCGCAGTCGACGCATCACCAGCCCGATTGACACGGCTGACCACCAATCTCGCGCGCCTTCAATTGCAGGCAGAATGCGTCGCAGCCGACGTGACCAAATGGCAGCCTGGCCGACTGTTCGACGCTGTGCTGCTGGATGCGCCGTGCACGGCGTCCGGCACAATACGCCGCCACCCCGATATCCTGCGCCTGAAGCAGGAAACGGACATCGCCCAGCTGAGCGCGCTACAGGAAAAGCTGCTGACGGCGGCGGCAAGCTTGGTGAAGCCAGGCGGATTGCTGGTCTATTGCACCTGTTCGCTGGAACCCGAGGAGGGCGTCCATCGCATCGCCGGGTTCCTCACGCAAACTCCGAATTTCCGCCGCGAGGCGGTCTCAGCGTCCGAAATAGGCGGGCTGGCGGAGACGATCACGGCAGACGGCGACCTGCGCACGCTGCCCACCCATCTCCAGCTCGAAGACCCTGCGCTCTCGGGCCTGGACGGTTTTTACGCCTGCCGTCTGCGGCGAATGGAATGATCGTTTGCGCCGCGCAAACAGCGGGATACCCCAAACATGAACAAGCGACCGCCATGAATAGCCTTAAGGCTAGAGAGAATGTCCAATCTCGATTCGGTCAACCCTGAGACGCGGCGGCAATGGCAAAAATCGGGCTGAGTGAGCGGGTGAGGGTTGCGGCCGTACGCGCCCGCGGTCTGCGCTGGCTGGCGGCCTCCCGCGTGCTGAATTCGCGCCTGTTGCACTGGCGGGCGGGCACGGACGCGCTGCGCCATATGCTGATCGTGCCGCCCGATTTGCGCAGCCGCGATCCGAGCGTGTGGACCGAACTGGCAGCGGGCCACCTTGGGCTGGCGGGTCAGGCTGCCGTTCTCAACAAACGGTCTCCCTTCGATATCCCGGCGCTGAATCAGGCCTGGGCGCGCGAACTCCACGGCTTCTCCTGGCTACGGCATCTGGCGGCTGCCGACGACCTGGACGCCCACCGCGCCGGCGGCGAAGCACTGGTGCGCTGGATGAACGATCGATCGTTCCGCCAAGGCCTGCCCGCCGAACCCGCGGTACGCGCCCGCCGCATTCTTTCGATCCTCGCCCATGCGCCGATCCTGCTTGAGGGCGGCGAGGCTGCGGATTTCGCAACCGTCGGCCGCGGATTGTCGCGCGAAATCGCAAGCCTGACGCGGACTTGGCGCGGGGCCGAGGAAGCCCGTGCGCGGCTTCTGGCGTTGACGGCGCTGGTCGCGGCCAATCTCGTGCTGGAGGGCCGCGAGCGCGCGTTCGAGAGTGCGCAGCGCGCCTGGGTCTTTGAGATCGACCGCCAGCTCCTGGGCGACGGCGGCCACGTTAGCCGCAACCCCTCTGCGGTGATGGAGCTGCTGCTCGACTGGCTGCCGCTGCGCTCGTGCTTCGACGCCCTGAAGCGGCCGCCGCCTGAAGCCTTGCTCGTCGCCATTCCACGTATGCTCACGATGTTGCGCTGGCTGAAGCTTGGCGACGGCACGCTCGCCCGCTTCAATGGCGCGAGCGTCGCCCATCCCGCCGAACTGGCGACGCTGTCCGCTTACGATGATCGCCCTCTGCCTGCATGGGGCATCGCGCCCGCCTCGAAGTACGCACGGCTCACGGGGGGCGCGTCGGTGGTGCTGGTCGATGCTGGCGGCCCGCCACCGCTGATGATGTCGGGCGAAGCGCACGCCGGCTGCCTGTCGTTCGAAATGAGTGCGCGCAAGAAATTGCTGTTCATGAATACCGGCGCGCCAGTCGCCGCCAACCAGGATTGGCGGCCCATTTCACGCGCGACTGCGAGCCACACGGCTGTGTGTTTGGCCGAACAGTCCTCTTCGCGCTTGACGCGGCATCCGGGCCTGGAAGCGATCCTGGCCGCGGTGCCGCTGCAGTACCCGGCGGCGGTGACGGCAACGTTCGACGCGGGCGGCGAAGAACAAGTCTTTTCCGGTTCCCACGACGGCTATCTCCAGCGGCTGGGTCTGATACATTACCGCGAACTGAGGCTGAGCGCCGACGGCACGGCACTGCAGGGTATCGACCGCCTTGAGACGAAGGGCGGCCAGGACCGGCTGAAACGCGATTGTCCTTTCGCGGTCCATTTCCACCTTGATCCCCAGTCACGCGCCGAACGCCAAGGCGGCGGCGACGCGGTGTTGATCACCCTGGGCGACGGGCAGGTGTGGCGCTTCCATGCCACGGGTGCGGCGATCAGCGTGGAGGAAAGCCAGGTGTTTGCAGGCCACGCTGGGCCGCGGCCTTCGCTACAGGTCGCATTGCGGGGTGCGTGCGGGGGCATTACGGAAATACGCTGGTTTGTCTCGTTGACCCGCGATTCTACCGGGCTCTTCTGAAGTCACTTGTGAAAAGGAATTCCCCATGACGCCAGCTCAGCCCAAGATCCGGCGCGCGCTGATCTCGGTCTCCAACAAGTCCGGGCTTGTCGAGTTCGCCAGCCGCCTCGCGAAGGCGGGCGTTGTCCTGCTGTCGACGGGCGGCACCGCGGCAGCCCTCACGGAAGCCGGCCTGATAGTGACGGACGTTGCCGAGGTGACGGGCTTGCCGGAGATGATGGACGGCCGTGTCAAGACGCTGCACCCCAAGGTTCACGGCGCGCTGCTCTATATCCGCGGCAACGGCGAGCACGAACATCAGGCGCAGGCCCACGGCATCGAGGCGATCGACCTGCTGGTCGTCAATCTGTATCCCTTCGAGGAAACGATGGCGTCGGGCGCAGGTTACGACGAGTGCATCGAGAATATAGATATCGGCGGCCCGGCCATGATCCGCGCGGCGGCCAAGAACCATGCCAGCGTGACGGTCGTGGTGGACCCCGACGACTACGCGCGCGTGCTGGACGAGATGAGCGCGTGTCATGGTTCGACGTCGCTGCCGTTTCGCACCCATCTGGCGGCCAAGGCATTCGCCCGCACGGCCGCCTACGATTCCGGCATAAGCAACTACTTTGCGGCGAAGCTGCAGGACGCGGCCCCCGACTGGCGCGCGTTCGGCGGCCGGCTGGGCGCGCGGCTGCGCTACGGCGAAAACCCGCACCAGACGGCGGCGGTGTATTTGACGCCCGAGCGCCGCCCCGGCATCGCCACCGCCGAGCAGCATCAGGGCAAGGAACTGTCGTACAACAACCTGAACGACACCGACGCGGCCTTCGAGCTGGTCGCCGAGTTCGGCGATGGAGCCGAGCCTGCAGTCGCCATCATCAAGCACGCCAACCCCTGCGGCGTCGCTACCGGAAAATCCTTGAAGGACGCCTATCTGCGGGCGTTGGCCTGCGATCCCCAGAGCGCGTTCGGCGGCATCATCGCGGTCAACCGCGCCATCGATGCGGAAGCGGCCGAAGAGATGACCAAGATCTTCACCGAAGTGGTGATCGCGCCGTCCGCGTCGCCGGAAGCCCGCGCGATCTTCGCCCGCAAGAAGAACCTGCGCCTGCTGACGACGGGCACGCTGCCGGACCCGCGCGCGGCCGGCGTATTGGTGCGCTCGATCGCGGGCGGCCTGCTGGTCCAGTCGCGCGACAATTCGTTGGTCGGTGACCTGGAGCTGAAGGTGGTGAGCGAGCGCGCGCCGACGGCGGCCGAACTGGCGGACCTCAAGTTTGCCTTCACGGTCGCCAAGCACGTCAAGTCGAACGCCATCGTCTACGCCAAAAACGGCGCGACGGTCGGCATCGGCGCCGGCCAGATGAGCCGCGTCGACAGCGTGCGGATCGCGGCCTGGAAAGCCGAAGAAGCCGGCAAGGCCGCCGGCCAGACGCTGGCGCTCACCCAAGGCGCGGTCGTCGCGTCCGACGCATTCTTTCCCTTCGCCGATGGCCTGATTGCGGCGGCGGATGCGGGCGCGACGGCGGTGATCCAGCCGGGCGGGTCGGTCAAGGACGACGAGGTCATCGCCGCCGCCAACGCGCGCGGCCTCGCGATGATTTTCACCGGCGTGCGCCACTTCCGGCACTGACGGAGGACGCGATGGCCGTCGCGCTGCGACCCGCGACCGACGGCGATTGGCCGTTGATCGAGCGCTGGTTGCGCCAGCCCGAGGTTCAGCGCTGGTGGGGCGCGTTGAGCGCGGCGCAGGCTGAAGTGCTGGCCGCGCTGTCGTCCGACATGGGACTGTGCTCGATCATCGAGTTGGACGGCTGTCCGGTCGGCTACGCGCAAGCGCAGGAGGCGCAGCCGCTGGGCGTGCCGCTCCCCGCCGGCGACATAGCGGGCACGTTCCGGGTCGATGCTTTCATCGGCGATCAGAGCGCCCGCACGAAGGGTATCGGCCAGGCGGCGATCAAGCTGGTGGCTGCGGAAATTTTCACGACTTCGCTGGCAGTGGCGGCGATCGTTGTGGTTCCGATCAAATACGAAGCGGCAGTGCGCGCCTATGAGAAATCGGGCTTCCGCTGGGTCCGCGTCATCGACGACCCCCTGCTGGGTCCAAGCTGGCTGATGCGGTTGGAGCGCCCTTGAGGTCGCGGGGTCCAGGGGTTGTGATCCTTGGCCTTCACTTCACTCTCCCGTCGTCTTGACCGGCAACATGAGCAGTACGCCTGTGATGAGGAAAGCAAGGATGGCGGCCATGCCAATGCGCTGGCTGCCCGAATAGGCCGTCAGCGCCGCGACGACGAACGGTGCGAGGAACGCGGTCGCCTTGCCCGAGAATGCGAAGAGCCCGAAGTATTGCGTGATCTTATCGGGCGGAGCCAGCCGCGCGAGGAGCGACCGGCTGGCGGCCTGCACGGGCGCGGAGACCGACCCGACGAGGATTGCGAAGGCGAGGAACACCTGCTCTCCGGTCGACGAGAACGGCCTAGACCCGGCGATCTTTTCAGGCGTGACTTGGGTGTAGAAAATGTGCGTCTGATCGACGGACAGGATACCGATCGCGCCCACCATCAGCAGCAGCAGCGCCCCTATGATCACGGTCTTGGAGCCGAGCGCGTCGTCGAGAAACCCGCCGGCCAGCGCGCCGAGCGCACCGGTGAGCGTCAAGATGATGCCAAAGATGCCGAGCTCTAACGGCCCCCAGCCGAACACGTACGCCCCGTAGATGCCGCCGAACGTGAAGATGGCGGAGAGCCCGTCGGAATAGAGCATGCGGGCGACGAGAAACAGCAGGATGCTGGGCTGCGAGGGCAGCGACCGAAGCGTATCGCCGAGTTCGGAAAGCGCAGTGGTATTTTCATGTCCCAGCTGAACGCCGCGCGGGCGGTCGGGCACGAACAGGAAGAAGGGCACCACGAACACGAGGAACCACAGCGCCGCGAACGGCCCCACGAGGCGGTCGTACTGGCGGTTTCCAGCGTCCAGTTTTAGGAGGGGCTCGAAGCCGAGCAAGGTCTTGCCGGTTTCGGGTACGGCGACGATTAGCCCGACCATGAGGATGAGGCTGACGAGGCCGCCGAAATAGCCGGCAGCCCAGCCCGCGCCCGAGAGGCGGCCGAGCTGATCGGGCGGCACGAGCGCCGGCAGGAACGAGTTGGTGAACACCTGGGAATATTCGGCAGCGACCGCCGCGACGACGAACGCGACCAGCACGAGCGCGACGGTGCCGGAGGAGGCACCGGGCACGGCAAACCACAGGCAGCTCATCGCGGCGGCGAAGATGACCGCGAACAGCGCGATCCATGGCTTGCGGCGGCCCCGCCCATCGGCGAGCGCGCCCAGGAACGGCGACCCGAACGCGATGAAAACGCCGGCAGTCGCCGCCGCATAGCCCCATAGCTTCTGCCCCTCGGCAGGGTCGCCGATGACGGCGTTGGCGAAGTAGGGCGCAAACAGGAACGTGTTGATGAGCGTGTAGAACGGCTGCGCCGACCAGTCGAACAGCGCCCAGGACAGCCGCGCGCTGAGCGGGGCGGCGACAGAAGGGGCGGCGACCAAAGGGGAGGCGTTTCGAGCCCGAACATCGGCGTGCGCGGCGTCGTCGGACATGGATCGCTCTCCTCAGCGCAGCACGATCAGGTGGTTGGGCAGTTCGTTGGCATTGCGCGAGCCGGGCGGAAAATGTTTGGCAAGATGCGCCCCGCAGGACTCGATTGCGGTGATGAACCCTTTGGCGGGCTCGTCGTTGGCCAGGTCTTTGGTCAGCTGGTCGACGATGACTTGCCAGGTGCCCTCTGGCACTTTCGCATGAATAGCCTTGTCGGCGACGATCTCGGCGTAATGCTCTGCAAGCGACACGAAGATCATGATGCCGGTGTGGCCTTCGGTCGTGTGCAGGTTCTGCACCACGAACTGTTCCATGGCGCGCCGGTGTGCGTTCATGCGCTTGACGCTGGCCGGCACGAACCAGAGTCGATTATTGCCCAGCAGCAAGGCCGCGACGATGGCTGCGAACACGAGCAGTTGGATCAGATAGATCCACTGCACCGGGTGCCACGTGAAATAAATGAACGGCCAAGGCACGAGCAGGGCGACGAGCGACGCGACCAGGACCGGCATGTAGAGATAGCTGTCGCTGTGGTCGGCCACGACGGCGAGGATTTCGCCCGAGGTCTTGCTCTCGGCAGCGGAAATGGCGTCGCCGATGCGCTTTTCCTCGTCGGCCGTGAATAGGGTCATAGCGCTGCTCCAGCCGTTTCGAGTGTCGCCGTTTCAAGTCTCATCATCACCAGTCCCCCGAAGCGCCGCCGCCGCCGAAATCGCCCCCGCCGCCCGAAAATCCGCCCCCGCCCCCCGAGCCTCCGCTCCATCCGCCCGATCCCCCGCCGAACCCCCCGGGGAAGATGATCGGGCCGCTGTCGTAGCGCCTCTGCTGTTGCAACCGCCGCCGCTCTTCCGGCGTGAGATTGGCGAACCTCTGCGCCGCGAGCATCTGCTGCCGGATGATGAAGATGACGATCAGCAGCCAGATGGCGAGCGTGATGTATTGCGAATAGTCGGGCTCGGGTGTCGGCCGCTTGGCGCGCTCGGCAAGCTCCGCCGGATCTGCGGTCAGAACGGCCTTGACCTCGGTGACGCCAGCCTTGATGCCGCTCGCATAGTCGCCGCGCCGGAACGCGGGCAGGATGGTGCCGCGGATGATTTCGCCAGCCTTGCCGTCGGGTAGCAGCGGCTCGAGACGGCGCCCGACTTCGATGCGGACCTTGCGCTCATTCGGCGCGACGATGATGAGTACGCCGTTGTCCTTGCCCTTCTGCCCGATGCCCCACTTGCGCCCGAGGGCGGAGCCGTACTCGTCGATGGGGTAGCCCTGCAGCGAGGGCACGGTGACGACGACGATCTGGTCGGTCGATTTGGCTTCGAACGCTTCGAGATCGGACGTGAGCGCGGCGCGCTGGGCGCTGGTCATCAAGTTGGCCTGGTCGACGACGCGGCCGGTCAACTCGGGGAATGTGAGTTCGGCGAACGCGAGGGTCGCAAACAGCGCCAGTGCCAGCAGCATGAACGCCACGGCAAGGCCGTTGCCAAGCCAGGGGCTGTGACCAGAATGGAGACGGGATTGGAGACCAGAAGCGACCGCCATTGCTCAAGCATCTCCCGGAAGTAGAAAGCAGGTGGGGCTGCACGGCCACCACACCCTCAACGTCGAGGCCGCGGAGGCAGCCACGACATAAGCGCGAACGGCGGCGGCCGCTGCCTGGCCCCCGCCGTGCATCAACGGAATTCAGGCCTACTTCTTGTTGAAGTCGACCTTGGGGGCCTTTTGTTCTTCGGCCGGGATATCGAAGGTCGCCATGTCGGTCTTGGTGGGATACAGGAACCGCTTCCACCACGCGCCGGGGATGGTGTTGATCTCGGTATTGAACTGCTGGACCTGCTTGATGTAGTCACGGCGCGCGATTGCGATGCGGTTTTCGGTGCCGGCGATTTCATCTTGCAGCTTGCGGAAGTTCTCGCCCGACTTGATGTCGGGATAGTTCTCGGTGACCGACAGCAGCTGCCGCAGCGCGCCGCCGAGCGAATTCTGCGCATCCTGGAATTTCTTCATGGCATCCGGATTGGTCAGGATGTCGGCGGGGATGTTGATCTGCGCCTGGGTCGCCTTGGCGCGCGCTTCGATGACGCCGGTCAGCACTGATTTTTCCTGGTCGGCAAAGCCCTTGACGCTTTCGACGAGGTTAGGGATCAGGTCGGCGCGGCGCTTGTACTGGTTGAGGACTTCCGACCAGGCGGCTTTCGCGCTCTGCTCATAGGTCGGAATGTTGTTGACGCCGCACCCGGCGAGCGGCGGTGTCAGCGCCAGGATGGCCACCACAGCAAAGGGGCGGCAGATGCGGCTCAAGTGGCTGATCATGGGTCTCACTCTCTGATAGGCGTGAACTGACGGTTACATCGGGTCCGCAGACGCTTGCTGAATTAAGGCCCGCCCCGGACGAAAGCAAGCCGCTTTAAGTCGTGCTTTACCACGCTTTCAAGGACGCATTCTCGAATTCCAGAAAATATTGTATTTTCAATGTGTTCTTAAGTCGATCTAGGAGTGCGTGCTTTGCTGCGGACAAGTCTTGTTGCGCTCGGCGTATGTGGCGGCCTGATGGCGAAGGCGCCAGCGGCAATTGCGTTCGATCACGGCTGTGGTGGCCGCGAACCGGCCCGCGCCGTCGAATGCTATGAAAAGGTGCGGCGACCGGACGTGTACGCGATTGAGGAGCGTCCCGTGGTCGTTGAACGCGCCCGCCGCGAGCAGGTTTTTGTGCCGGCGGTTGTCGAGCCTCGGCCCTACCGCGTCGAGGTCGCGCCCGCCCGCGTCTATGCCGGGCACGTGCCGGCCGTATACGCAACCGTTTTGAAAAGCCGCCTCGTAGAACCCGCCCGGACCACCTACGTGACCGAGCCCGCCGTCGTCGAACGCCGGCAGGTGCACGTGATGACCCATGCGGGCGGCGTGCGCTGGGAACGCTCCGTTGGCCATGATGGGCGAGAACGCCTGTGCAAGGTCGAGGTCGCGCCCCAGTACCGCAGCGTCGCGCGCGACGTCGTGGTGGCCCCCACCCGCCGTGTAGCGGTGCATACGCCGGCCGTCTATCGCGCCGTGCCCGTGAGCGTCGAGATGAGCCCCGCCCACACCCGCCTACTGCGCCAGCTGCCGGCCTATGTCGTGGAAACCCGTCCGACGGTGCTGCGCCCGGCCGAGGTCCATATCGTCGATCATCCCCCGGTGGTGGCGCTGGAGCGTCAGCGCGTACGGGTTCAATCAGGCAGCACGGCCTGGCAACGCACGGACGATCGCCGCTGGTAACGCGCAAGGAAACATACCGAGCCCCCCCTTCAGCCACCTCAGGCGGCTCACGGCGCGAGCGCCCCCGGCGACGGTTCGCAGCCCTCGCCGGAGCGCCTTTGGCGCGTAAGGCCAGAAAGCTGGCCCCTGAGCGCACCAGGTGTTAAGTCAACGGTCGGGGCCCGTTCTCACCGCCGCCATACTCCCGCGCGATAGCTGGCGGAGTGGAGTGGCGGCGTGATCGGCGGCCGGGCGGGAGGACGTGATACCAAGATGCTGAATGCAATCGCGGTGATGAACACCAAGGGCGGGGTTGGCAAATCCACCCTGGTGTTGGCGCTGGCTGAAACCCTTTCGGTGTTTCACGGCAAGAACGTGCTGGTCATCGACGGCGACGCGCAGTCGAGCGTGTCCAGCATGTTGATGACGGTCGCCAATCTGCACAAGCTGCAGAGCCAGGGCCTGACCATGGTCGATTTCCTGGTCTCGAGCGTGCTGAGCAACCAGCCGACCGACTGGACGCGATTCGTCGTGCGCAACGTGTCCGACGTGGACGACGCGCGTTCTGTCTATTTGCTGCCCAGCGACATGCAGTTGACGTTGTTCGAACGCGAGGTGTCCAAAGAGAACCTGCACGCGCGCATGCGCCAGGTGATCGGCGCCGTGCTGACGGACGCCCGCCGCGTGTTCGATATCATTCTGATCGATTGCCCACCGGGACTGTCGGTGCTGACCGAAAGCTGGCTGCGCGAAGCCGATTTCCACATTTCGCCGACCAAGGCTGATTACGTGTCGATCTGTGGCCTGGAAGTGTTCCGCCGCTTCAAGGCGCTGAACCCCGAGATGGGGTTTGCCCGCAACATGGGTGTCATCATCAACATGAAGGACGCGCAATCGGCCGCCGACGAGGATTATCATGCGTGGCTGCGCAACGACCCAGACAACCACTGTTTTTCGCAAGCCGTGCCGCGGCTCAACTCGCTGCAGGACGCCGCTCGCTTTCAGAGCATGGAGCGTTCGTACTCGGCCAAGTATCCAGGCACAGTAGGCCACGCAATCAAGGCTTTGGCCGCCGAAGTGGTCGAACGCATGGCGCTCGCCCATGTGACCGCTGCTGAGCCCCAGCCCATCGTGCCGCAGCCCGAGCACGAGCCCCAACCCCACCCCCCGCACAATCCCATGTCCGAATTCGCGATCGAGCACGCTGGCCTTCCAGCTGGCCGCTCCGACGAAAAGCCCGCGATGTGAACGCGGGGCAGGAGATTGAAGCGTGGTTGGCCCGCATGGCGGGGGCTGAAGAGCCTCCAGCCGATATCGTTGCCTTCAACATTGGCTTATTTGAAACAGCAACCGGCGTGACGGCGTATCTCATCGGTGCGCGCTGGTTTGATCCAGCCGACGACGATTGGGCCTGCGTCGTGAATTTCACGCCGGCCGAACGATACCTGGCGGTGTTTGAGGATCCGTTGGTGGATTGGGAAACGGCACTGTGCGAAACCGTTGCAGCTATTCAGCGCTTTCTCGATCAACCGCAAGGCCAAGCGAGTTTCTTAGGCCGCGCCGAAGCCGTGACGGCTGGGTTTGACGGCGGCGACCTTCATCGCATCCGCTAAGTCTAGCGAAACTTAAAAAACACTGGAGCGGGCGAGGCGATTCGAACGCCCGACCCTCACCTTGGCAAGGTGATGCTCTACCCCTGAGCTACGCCCGCTTCCTTGGGTATTCGCAGGACGTCGCCGCCCGCGAGGAGCGTGTTATGGCGTAACGTCGTTTCCAATGCAAGCGCCAATCTCCACGATCAAATTTTGCCGCTGCTGCCGGCACCAGCGCGCCGATAATCGTTGCTTAAAGGCAGCAGTTGCGGTTCATTCCCGGCAGCATCTGCTAAGGTTTCGCGAGCCGGGATTTCACGCAGCGCGTTGCGGCCGCCCATGCGCCGCACCGAAGCGCCAGGAGAAAAACGACCATGGACCTAGGATCATTGAAACCGGCCGTCGTTGGCAGCGATGGCATCGTCAAGGACGCAACGACGGCGACGTTCGCCAAGGACGTGCTGGACGCATCGAAGACGGCGCTGGTGCTGGTGGACTTTTGGGCCCCCTGGTGCGGCCCGTGCAAGCAGCTGACGCCGATGCTCGAAAAAGTCGTGCGCAGCTATGGCGGCAAGGTCAAGCTCGTCAAGATCAACACCGATGAAAACGCGGCGATCGCCGGCCAGCTGCGCATCCAGTCGCTGCCGACGGTTTATGCCTTCAAGGACGGTCGCCCGCTGGATGGTTTCATGGGCGCGCAGCCCGAAAGCGTGATCCGCCAGATCATCGACAAGCTGGTCGGCCCCCCGGAGGAAGAAGACGACGTCGAGGCGGTGCTGGCGTCCGGCGACGAAGCGTTGGAGGCGGGCGATCTGGTAGGCGCCGCCGAAGTCTACGCAGCCGTACTCGAGTCCGACCAGGCCAACGCCCGCGCGCTGCTCGGGCTGACCAAGGTCTACCTCAAGAGCAACGACCATGCGCGCGCCGAGGCAACGCTGGAGCTCATTGCGCCCGCCGCGCGCAAGCTGCCGGGCTATGACAGCGCCAAGGCCGCGGTCGAACTCGCCAAGAAAGCGGGCGCAGCCGGCGACACGGCGGAATTCAAAAGCCGCCTCGCCACCAATCCAGCCGACCATCAGGCCCGTTTCGATTTGGCGGTGGCGCTTGCCGCCAAGGGCGAGAAGGCCGAGGCTGTCGATCACCTGATCGAGATCGTCAAGCGCGACCGCAAATGGAACGAAGAGGCCGCGCGCCAGCAGCTGGTGCAGCTGTTCGACGTCTGGGGCCCCAAAGATCCGGTGACGCTGGACGGCCGTCGTAAGCTGTCGGTGCTGCTGTTCCGCTAAACTGCTTCTGTGGAAAAGTGTGTAGCGGTTTTCCTAAAAAGAAGCACGACGAGACCAAGAATGAAAAGCGGCCCCGTACGGTGGGGCTGGTGTAGCAGTTGGAAGGACGCGCCACGTGGCACTCAGCGAACGCTACAAACGGCCAGCCGATCTGCCGCCGAGGCTCGCGGTGTTTCCGCTGCGCGGCGCGATTTTGCTGCCGCGCGCCACGCTGCCCTTGAACGTGTTCGAACCGCGCTACCTCGCCATGATCGACGATGCGATGTCGGGCGCGCGCGTGATCGGCATCATCCAGCCCGCCGGTCGCGATCCCGAAGCGAGCGAGAGCCCCGAGGGCAACTCGGTGGGGCTGCGCAAGGTCGGCTGCGCGGGCCGCATCACGAGCTATCAGGAACTGGACGACGGCCGCTTGATCATCACGCTGACGGGCATCGCGCGCTTCGAGATCCTGGATGAAGCGGTAACCGCCAAGCCCTATCGGACGGTGACGGCGAGCTACGACCGTTTCGCCCAGGACTTCAGCGTGGGGCTGGGCGAGGAGATGGTCGACCGCCCTAACCTGTTGCGAGTGCTGAAAAGTTATCTGGAAACCAACCGGCTGAAGGCCGACTGGAACGCGGTCCAGCGCGCGTCGAGCGAATTCCTGATCAACGTGCTGGCGGTCATGTGCCCGTACGGCCCCGAGGAAAAGCAGGCGCTGCTGGAAGCCGCCGACCTGAAGACGCGGGCGGACGTTCTGGTCGCGCTGGCCGAGATGGAGCTGGCGTCGGGCGGCGAGCCGGGCACCACGTTGCAATAGCCGCGAGGACGTGTGCGATGAGCGATACGCCTGATCTGCCACAGCAGCTGCCCCGCGACGCGCCCGCAGCGCCAGTGCCGCAACGCACGGACGCCCGCACGCTCGAAGTTCTGGTCTGCCCGCTGACCAAGACGACGCTTGAATACGACGAAGCGCGCCAGGAGCTGATCAGCCGCCGGGCCAATCTGGCCTATCCGATCCGTTCAGGCGTTCCCCTGATGACCCGCGAAGCCGCCCGCAACTTGGACGAGAAGCTGAGGTAGGAGCAGCGCGCGGCTGAGCCACCCATGCTTCCAGCGCATATGTAGCCAACGTCGCGGCACCTTGCGGCGGGCGTAACCATCACCCTATCTGAGCGCATCAGTTCGGATAATACGAACTATTACCCCAATTCGCTACAGATGGAGGTTTTTCATGATCTCGCTGCGCAAGGCGGACGAGCGCGGCCACGCCGATTTCGGCTGGCTCGACAGCCGCCACACGTTCTCGTTCGGCGGCTACCACGACCCCGCACACATGGGCTTCGGCGCCCTGCGGGTCATCAACGACGACAGGGTCGCAGGCGGCGGCGGTTTCGACACCCACGGCCATGCCGACATGGAGATCATTTCGGTCGTGCTCGACGGCGGGCTGGCGCATAAGGACAGCCTCGGCAACGGCTCGGTCATCAAGCCGGGCGACGTTCAGCGCATGACGGCAGGACGCGGCATCCGGCATGCCGAGTTCAATGCGTCCAAGACCGATCAGGTCCACTTCCTCCAGATCTGGATCCTTCCCGAGAAGAAGAGCCTGGAGCCGGGCTATGAGCAGAAGACCTTCGCCGATCTGACGGGCGGCTTCCGGCTGATCGGCTCGCAGCAAGGCCGCGACGGCTCGGTAACGATCCATCAGGACGTCGACCTCTACACAGCGTCGCTGAGCCCCGGCCAATCGGCCGATATGACCCTGAAGCCCGGCCGCAAGGCTTGGCTGCAGGTGGCTAAGGGCGGCGTGCGGCTGGGAATTCTAGCCCTCAAGGAAGGCGATGGCGTTGCGCTGACCGGAGAGCCCGGGATCAAGGTCTCGGCATCGACGGACGCCCAGGTCCTGCTGTTCGACCTGGCGGCCTGACGTCGCGCAGCCCGCGCTGCAAATAGCACGCGTCCATGGCGCGCAAGCTCTGGAGCCTGCGCGCCGATCCAAGCGCGGCAGGCCCCTTGTTTGCGCGATCCAAAGGCGCACCCCTGTTTGCGCTGCTGCCCTCGCGATTGAAGCTCGGCGGCAACGACATCAGCATCGTCAACCACATCACCGAACGGCCTGTTCAAGGTCAGCACCTTTGCGCGGCCCTTTAACCTGGACG
>JANXVY010000094.1 GCA_025351425.1 Hyphomicrobium sp. | reverse complement strand
TGCGCGATCCAAAGGCGCACCCCTGTTTGCGCTGCTGCCCTCGCGATTGAAGCTCGGCGGCAACGACATCAGCATCGTCAACCACATCACCGAACGGCCTGTTCAAGGTCAGCACCTTTGCGCGGCCCTTTAACCTGGACGGGGACCACCAGTTCGGCCCCAAGCAGTCGGTTCCCCTCAAGAGCATCGGCCAGAGCTATTCGGCGGGCCAGATGTCCGATTGCGATACGGTCAAAGCGGCGAAAAACCGGCTGGTCGCGTCGGTGAGCGCTAGAGCATTTTCCGACGAAGTGGCTACCGGTTCGTCGCAGAAAATGATTCAGATTCAGTAACCTAGAGCAAATTCCGATTCCGTAGGATCGGAATTTGCTCTAGGGTTTCGCCGGCGGGCAGCTGGCTTCGGCCGTGTGGTCGCGCGCAGAATCGACCGCAATCCGCCCTGCGAGTGCCGCCCGCCCGATGAGGATGGGCGTTGCCTGGCCCGAACGGTCGTTGAGCGTGAACTCGGCCATCATCGATTGGCCGCCGATGCAGAGCGGCAGCACGACCACGGGCCGCCGTGCCGGCTCGGTTCCCGCCCTCCGGATGCGCACCCAACGGACCAGCCGCGCAGTGAGCGGTGCAACGCCGGCCGGCGTGCGCGTGGTGAACGCGACCCACTGATCCCCATCGCGCGCAAATGGCTTGATATCCCGGGCATCCAGCGCCGACGTATCGGCGCCGGTATCGAGTTTGGCCTCGAGCGTGAGCGCTGGCTCCCCGATGCGGGCGGTCTCGAGATATCCGGCAACCTGCGGGCAGTTCTCCGCAGCGGCGGGCACAGACAGACAGGCCCCGAGCATCAGCGCACCGCGCAAAGCGTGTTCCGGAAACCACATGGGATGCACTTGCCCGCAGAAAGAGTGTTTCAACACGCGCGCCGGACGTCCCCGCGAGCCTTGTTTCACGGGGAGGCGGCAATCGCAGGACGATTGGCAATCTCGTGTTTACCAGTCCCCTTCAGGTTTAATCAAACCTCACGTGATTGGCTTAGGCAACCCACGTGCCAGCAGGATCGTCTCGAGTTCATGCCGCAGTCCAGACCTGCAATCAGTCCCGTCCGGAACGGGCCGAACGGCGCGCGCGTCCTCGCTCGCGTGCTCGCGCTTGCATCGCTTGCGTTTGCGGTGCTGGGTGTGTCGGGAGTAGCGCCGGAGGCCATCGCGATCGTCGGGATCTGCGTGAGCCTGATCGGCCTGCTGGCGGTTCACCGGGCTTTGGATGGTAACGCTCTCGGTCTGTGCCAAGACACGCCTGCGCCGCCGCTGCCCGATCACCTAGAGCACCGGTTCGAACAGCTGCAGGACCTGCGCTGGGAACTGCGCGATACCGACGCACGCTATCGCGAACTGCTCGACAGCCAGGACGATATGATCGTCCGGCGCACGGGGACGGGCGAGATCACGTTCGTCAACCAGGCCTTCTGCCGCCAGGTTTCGCGGACCCCCGCCGAACTCATCGGCACACAGTGGCGTCCAGCCGTGCTCGAAACGGCAGACGCCATGACGCCGGGCGCGCGCCGGTACTGCCAGCAACTCGAACTCCCGGCAGGCCTGCGCTGGGTCGAATGGGAAGAGCATCCCGTTCCCGTTGCCGGCAATGGCGTGAGCGAGCAGCAAGCGGTGGGCCGCGACGTCACCGAGCGCCGCCGTTATGAAGCGGAGTTGCGCGAAGCCCGTGACGCGGCCGAAGCAGCCAACCGCGCCAAGTCGCGCTTCCTCGCGAGCATGAGCCACGAAATCCGCACGCCGATGAACGGCATCCTGGGGATGGCGAGCCTGCTGGACGATACTCAGCTAACGCCCGAGCAACAGACCTATGCCCGAGCCATCGACCAGTCCGCCCGCAATCTGCTGAGCCTGATCGACGAAATCCTCGACTTTTCTAAGATCGAGGCTGGCAAACTCACGCTCGTCAACGAAGCCTTCGCGATCCCCCAGATCGTCCAGAGCGCGGTCGAACTGCTGGCTCCTCGTGCCCACGACAAGAGCCTCGAGATGGCATCGAGCATCGATCCCGGCGTGCCCGCCGTCGTGGTGGGCGATCCCGCCCGCGTGCGCCAGGTGCTGCTCAACCTTATCTCGAACGCGGTCAAATTCACCGACCGCGGCGGCGTATCGGTGCAGGTTTCGCTGATCGAGACCGCCGCCTCACCCGGACGGCGGCGCATCGTGTTTGCCGTGACGGATACTGGCATCGGCCTCTCGGGCGCCGACATGGCGACGTTGTTTGCCGAGTTTGAACAGGCGGACGCCGCCGTCTTGCGCCGCGACGGAGGCACGGGTCTAGGTCTCGCCATCTCGAAGCGCCTGGCCAAGGCGATGGGCGGCGACATCAGGGTCGAAAGCCATCCAGGCAGGGGCTCGACGTTCCGCTTCGAGTTGCCCATCGCGTCGACGCAGCAGGGCGACCCGCCTGCGCAGGCGAACGGCGAACTTGCCACCAGTACCGCAAGGCCACAGCGGGTGCTGCTGGCTTTCGACAGGTTGATGGAGCGCGCGACGCTTCAGGCGACGCTGGAAGCCGCGGGGGTTCCGGTCTTGGAGGCAAGCGCAAACGACGCGGTTGACGTGATCGAGAGCGCGGCCCTGCTTGGTCGACCGTTCGATGTCGTCATCGTCGATGGCTCCAGTGAGCCCGAGCCATTGGGCGCGGTCCTGGAACGGGCGCGCCACTTCGCTCCAGAACGCGAGGTCCGCGGCGTGGTCCTCGTCAACGTCCTGGCGCGACCCGCACTGGCCGAATTTCGCAGGCTGGGCTTTGCTGCCTACCTGATGCGCCCCGTGCGCGCCCAGTCGTTGCTCGAACAGATCGGGCTGTCGCGCGTGGCCAGCATGCGCGTGCGCGAACAACCGGGGCAGGATGTGAGCGTGGAGCAGCCGCCCGTCGATCATCAGCCCAGCAAGACCGTTTTGCTGGCCGAAGACAACGCCATCAACGCCCTGCTCGCCACCCGTATGCTGGAGCGCGAAGGATACGCCGTAACCCTCGTCACTGACGGCCGTTCCGCCGTCGCAGCCGTCGAAAACGCATTAGCGACGGATGAGGCGCTGTTCGATTTGATCCTGATGGACATCTTCATGCCGCAGATGGACGGCGTTGAAGCGACCGCCGCGATCAAGCGGCTGTGCGAAGGCCGCCAGTGCCCTCCGGTCATAGCGCTGACCGCGAATGCGTTCGCCGAGGACCGCAAGCGCTACCTCGAGCTGGGGCTCGACGACTATCTGGCGAAGCCCTTCGATCGCGCGGCGCTCATCAGTGTCATCGCCCGCTGGACAAACGGCGGCAGCTCACGCGAGACTGCGTCCAACCGGCCGGCGGCGTGACCTCAGTCTGAGACCGCGTGGCTGGGCCTTTGTCGTCCTGTCATGGAATCATGCTAACGCCGCAGATTACCGGTACAATTGCGGGCGGAGGAATATCGCGTGAAGCAGGTCGCACAGCGGATGGTCGGCCGGTTGAAGCGAACGGGCAGCGACCGTTTTTTCAAGACTGGACCGGCCAGAATTCCGCTCGGTGTGCTGGCCAGCTATTCGCAGCGCGATCCAGCCGGCCTTGCCGATGCTGCCGTGCGCCAGTGCAAGAAGGCCCTCACCCGCGCCGTTCCCAACGCCATCGCGCTCCGCCGCCGCCGCCCGCGCAAGATCTATGGCCAGATGGGCGGCCTAGAAGTGCGCCTCGCCGAAACCCGCACCGACATCCGCCGCGCCCAGCGGCTGCGCTACCAGGTTTTCTATGAGGAGATGGCGGCCAGCCCCTCGTTCACGGCCATGATGCGCCGCCGCGATGAAGACCCCTACGACGCGATCTGCGATCATCTGCTGGTAACCGACATCACCAAGGCGCCAGGCGGCGCGAAGTCGTGGCCGAGCCGCTCGAATCCGAAGGTGGTCGGCACCTACCGCCTGTTGCGCCAGGAGATGGCGGAGCGCGGGCGCGGCTTTTACACCCAGGGCGAATTCGACATCGCCCCGTTGATCAAGCGGCAGCCGGCCGGCACCCGTTTTTTGGAATTGGGACGTTCCTGCGTGCTGGAACCCTACCGCACCAAGCGCACGGTGGAGTTGCTCTGGCATGGCCTGTGGACCTACGTGCGCGAAAACAAGATCGACGTGATGATCGGCTGTGCAAGCTTCGAAGGCACTGATCCCCAAGCGCATGCGATGGCGCTAAGCCTGCTTCATCATCAGGCCCTCGCCCCCCCCGAGTGGCGCTGCCAGGCCCACGCCGCGCTCTATCAGCCGATGGACTTGATCCCCAAGGACAAGCTCGACCTGAAGGCCGCATTGAAAACCATGCCGCCGCTGATCAAGGGCTATATGCGGCTCGGCGCCTTCTTCGGTGATGGCGCGGTGATCGACCACCAGTTCGGCACCACCGACGTGCTGGTGATCATGCCGGTCGCCAAGATCAACCCGCGCTATTTCGGCCACTTCGGCGGCCCCGACGAAGTCAAAAGCCGCGTCGCCCTCGATGCTTGAGCGGCCGGTCCTCCCGTCCATCCACAGCTTGGAATCGAATTCTGCACCCCTGGCCGTAACGGTCTGTATAGTAGGGTCAACCTGAAGACGATGAGATGAACTCCAAAAGAGGGAACAGGATTTGGCAGCGCCGCGCGGGACTGGAACCAAAACCGAAAAACGGGTCGTCGTACAATTCGAGGATAACCGCCACCTGACGCGCCTGCTGGGCGAATACGATTCGCACTTGGCCCTGATCGAGGACCGGCTCGGCATCAGTGCCCAGGCCCACGGAAATGTCGTGACGCTGACGGGCCCCGAAGCGCCTTGCGCGTTGGCCCGCAAGGTTCTGGAACAGATTTATGAGCGCGTGGCCAAGGGAGAGACCGTGGGACCCGGCGATTTCGATGGCTTGATCCGCCACGCCAAGCAGGAGGCTGCGCCGAGCAAGGACGGCCAGGCCCAGATCGCCACCCGCCGCCGCGTGATCAAGGCCCGCACGCCGGCCCAGAGCACCTACATCCGCGCGCTGGAAAAAATCGACCTCGTGTTCGGGATCGGGCCAGCCGGCACCGGCAAGACCTACCTCGCAGTCGCCTACGCCGCCCATTGCCTGGAGCGCGGCACGGTCGAGCGCATCATCCTGTCGCGACCGGCGGTTGAAGCCGGCGAGCGGCTGGGCTTCCTGCCCGGCGACCTCAAGGAAAAGGTCGACCCCTATCTGCGCCCGCTTTACGATGCGCTCTACGACGTGCTGCCGCCCGAGAAGGTCGAGCGCGACATGGCCGCCGGCATCATCGAGATTGCACCTCTTGCTTTCATGCGCGGCCGGACCTTGACGAACGCCGCCGTCATTCTCGACGAGGCGCAAAACACCACATCGATGCAGATGAAAATGTTTTTGACGCGCCTCGGCGAAGGGTCGAAAATGTTCGTCAACGGCGATCCGAGCCAGATCGACTTGCCGCCGGGCGTCAAGTCCGGGCTGATGGAAGCTGTCGGGCTGCTCGAAGGCGTGCCCGGAATTGCGTCCGTGCGCTTCCTGAACGCCGATATCGTCCGCCGCGACCTTGTGCAGAAGATCGTTGAGGCTTACGACAAAGGCAAATGACCAGACGTTCCGACATGCAACCCAATTCGCAGCCCGTATCGGCCCCCGAGCGCGATGCGGGGGCCGACGAGCCCGAGCCCCCAAGTCGATTTCCTTTCCTGTCTGTGGACGTCGTGATGGAGGATGTCACGTGGGGAGGCTTCGGCGATGCCGAGGCCGCCGTGCGCGCCGCCGCGGCAGCTCTCGCTAAATGGCAGGATGTGATCCAGGTGCGCTCGGAAGCAGTCGTGGCGCTCGCCACCGATGCCGAAGTTGCCGAACTGAACGCAACCTATCGCGGCAAGGCCAAGCCAACCAACGTCCTGTCCTTTCCCGCGCCACCTTTGCCAGGGCCACCTGTGTCCGGGGATAGCCATGCGGTGGGGCCGCGTCAGCTGGGTGACATCATCCTGGCCCGCGAGACGATCCTGCGCGAGGTGGAGGAAAGCGGAACGCCTCCCGTGCACCATCTCCAGCACCTTGTGCTCCACGGGCTTCTCCATCTCCTCGGCTACGACCACGAAACGAACGCCGAGGCCGAGCGCATGGAAGCGCTCGAAACCGCGATCCTCGCCAGCATGGGCATTCCCGACCCGTATTCCAGCACCCTGCCGGCAAGCGCTCTAGACGGAGAGATTTGAGCCAACGATGGCCAGCGATAGAACGAGCGAAAAGACAGATTTTCCGGCCCCCGCCCCGGCCGCCCCGCAGCAGCTCACGCAGGGCGATGACAAGTCGGCGGGCCAGGGCTGGCTTTCGGCACTGCGTCTGCGGCTGGGGCTGCAAGGCGCGCCGACGTTGCGCGACACCATCGAAGGCGCGCTGAAACAGGAAGCCGCCTCCGACTCGGCCTTCTCCGCCGAAGAACGCCAGATGATGTTGCGCATGCTGCGCTTCGGCGCACTGCGCGTCGTTGATATCATGGTGCCGCGGGCCGACATCATCGCACTCGAGGAAACGGAGCCGCTGAGCGAACTGCTGCGCACCTTCGAGGAGGGCGGCATTTCCCGCATCCCGATGTTTGCCGAAACCCTCGACGACCCGCGCGGCATGATCCACATCAAGGATGTGCTGCACTGGCTGATGGAGGAAGGCGGGGTCAGGAGTGCCGCGAATGCAGGCGCGGCCGCAGGCGGCGAAGCAGCAAGAGCCTCACCAAGCGAAGCCGGCAGCGGCTCGGCCGTACGCGAATGGAACCTGAGCGCCATCGACTTGACCCGCCCGATCACGGTCGCGAAAGTGCGCCGCCCGGTGCTGTACGTGCCGCCAAGCATGCCGGCGATGAACCTGCTGCTGCGCATGCAGACGACGCGCGTCCATATGGCCCTCGTCGTCGACGAATACGGCGGCACCGACGGGCTCGTGACGATTGAAGATCTCGTCGAACAGGTCGTGGGCGACATCGAAGACGAACACGACGAGGCCGAAGTGGCCCCCATTTCTCGCGACACCAAGGGCATGATGACGGCGCTGGCCCGCACGCCGGTGAGCGATCTCGAAGACCTGCTCGGCCGCCGCGTCGTCACCTACGAGGAGGCGGAGGAAGTCGATACCCTGGGCGGCCTCGTGTTCGCGATTCTGGGCCGTGTTCCCGTCCGCGGCGAGATCGTCCGCCACGCCCACTCGGGGCTCGAATTCGAAGTCTTGGACGCCGACCCACGCCGGGTCAAGAAGCTCCGCATCGACGCCGCCCGTTTGATACCGCAGTCGGCAGCCGACGCCAGCGGCCCCCGCAGCTGATGGAAGCGCTCGTGCAACCTCGCGTGCCGCCCTCGCTCATGGAACCCGGGTGCAGGATGGCCCGCATCGCCGAAGCCGTGAGGTCGGTGCGCGGCTGGCGCCAGCGCGCGCTTGCGTTCACGGCGGGCACGCTTTCGACACTGGCCTTCGCGCCGTTCTTCCTGTGGCCGGTGCTGTTTGCGACTTTCCCTGTCCTGGTCTGGCTGATCGAGGGCGCCCAGCGGGATGCCCGTCCAGCCCGCGCAAGTGCCCACGCTGCGTGGTGGTTTGCCTTTGGATATTTCTTCTCGGGGCTGTGGTGGATCGGCGAAGCCTTCCTCGTCGAAGCCGAAATCTTTGCCTGGCTGATCCCCTTCGTGATCACGCTGCTGCCGGCCGGCATGGCGCTGTTCTGGGCGCTGGCGGCCTTAATCGCTCAGCGGGTTTGGCCGCAAGACATAGCGGCCTATCCCCAAACCGTCGCCATCTGCCGGGTGCTGACACTGGCAATCGCCCTGGGGCTGACGGAGTGGCTGCGCGGCCACCTGTTCACGGGATTTCCCTGGAATGTGCCCGGCCTTGCGCTGACCTATCCGCTCGCCCTTCTGCAGTCGGCAAGCGTGTTTGGTATCTACGGCCTGACGCTGTGGGCAGTCTTCCTGTGTGCAATCCCGGCCGTCGTGCTCGCGACGCCCGCCGGCAACCGCAGGCAAACGGCGCTCGCCCTGTCCGCAGCGCCGTTGCTGATCGCGTTTGCGTTGGGCAGCTGGCACCTGGCGGCACCTCCCTCGCCGGATCTGCCCAGCGTGAAGGTGCGGCTCGTGCAGCCAAGCGTGCCCCAACGCGACAAGTGGAGCGGGGCCAAACAGCCGGCGATTTTCGCCGACCATCTGGCGCTCTCCCGCACCAATCCCGCAGGTCAGATCGACGATCTGGCCGGCATCACGCATCTCGTCTGGCCGGAAGCCGCCATGCCGTTCGGGCCGCTCGATCATCCCGAGGCCTTGGCAGCGATCGGCGCGCTGCTGCCACCGGGCGCCCACTTGCTGACAGGCGCCGTGCGCCAGGAACGCAATGAGGAAACCGGCGAGCGCAAGGTCTTCAATTCGCTGCTGGTTCTAGGTCCCGGCGGCGTGCTGACAACGCTCTACGACAAAGTGCATCTCGTGCCGTTTGGCGAATACCTGCCATTCCAGGCGGCGCTTGAGGCCATCGGCCTGCAAAGCCTGACGCGCCAGCGCGGCGGCTTTGCGCGCGGTCAAACTCCTAAACCTTTGCTTGTGGTGCCAGGCTTGCCCAAGATCGCGCCGCTGATCTGCTACGAGGCGATTTTCCCAGGCGAAGTGACGGGTAGCGGCCCCCGCCCGGGTCTCATACTGATTGTCACGAACGACGGCTGGTTCGGGGATTCGACCGGCCCGCCCCAGCACTTTCATCAGGCGCGCGTGCGTGCCGTTGAGCAAGGTTTGACCGTGATCAGATCAGCTAACAACGGCATTTCCGCCGTGATCGATCCAGAAGGGCGCATTCAGGCGTTGCTTCAATTGGACGCACGCGGCAGTATAGACAGCTTACTGTCAGGACCGCGGCCACCGACAATCTACGCAATGTTCGGCGAACTGATTTTTGTGCTGAATATCTTGCTGTTTCTGATCTGGATTGCGGTGTTGCAACACTACAGATTGAAGCCGTGAACGCCCCTTTTCACCGCAGGTTGACGTGGCCTTTGACCGCACCTAAAGATTGCTTGGGGAGCGAATGGTAAATGGATGAACCAATGACAACGGATACTGAAGACGACGCTCGCCAGCCTGCGGCCCCCCTCCCGGAAGAACGCAATGCCCGGCGCGCGAACCTGGTGGATAGCCATGTTGGTTCCAGGGTCCGCTTGCGCCGCATGTTGCTGGGCATGAGCCAGGAAAAGCTGGGCGAAAGCCTTGGGCTGACGTTCCAGCAAGTCCAGAAATACGAAAAGGGCGTCAACCGCATCGGCGCAAGCCGCCTTTTCGATCTGGCCCATGTGCTTGGCGTGCCGGTCCAGTTTTTCTACGACGAATTGGGCGGCGCCGACGCGGTCAACGCCCACGGCTTCGCCGAACGGCCGGCCGAGACCTACGTCGTTGACTTCCTCGGCAGCCGCGACGGGCTCGAACTGAACAAGGCATTTGTACGCATCACCGACCCCAAGGTGCGCCGGTCCGTGATCGACTTGGTTCGCTCGCTCGCTGGTCAAGAGGCCACGACGGTATAGGCAAGCCGCAGGGACTTTGGCTGCGATGTTTGGTCCATGCCAGAGCAGGTCAGCTTGACCCCCTGCCCGATCACTGCAACAAGGCCCGCCAGCAGTTCAACGCCGATGCAATCCTGGGGGCCACGTGGCACGCAAATCATTTCTGTTCACGAGCGAATCCGTTTCCGAAGGCCATCCTGACAAGGTTTGCGATCGCATTTCGGACGAGGTAGTGGACGCCTTCTATCGCGAAAGCCTTGCGGCCAAGCTGGACCCCTGGGCGATCCGCGCGGCTTGCGAGACCATGGCGACGACGCAGCGCGTCATCATCGCCGGCGAATACTCCAACACGCCGAAGGCCGTGACGGTGGCGATGATTCAAGACGTCGCCCGCAAGGCCATCAAGGATATCGGCTACGAGCAGGACGGCTTCCACTGGGCCAACTGCAACATCGAAGTCCTGCTGCACGGCCAGTCGGCCGACATCGCGGCCGGCGTTGACGCCAAGCAGCCGAGCAACCAGGAAGAAGGCGCAGGCGACCAGGGCATCATGTTCGGCTACGCCTGCACCGACACGCCGGAACTGATGCCGGCGCCCATTTATTACGCCCACAAGATCCTCGCCGACCTCGCCCACGCGCGTAAGTCCGGCAAGGGCGAAGCCGCCAAGCTCGGCCCCGACAGCAAGAGCCAGGTGACGGTCCGCTACGAGAACGGCAAGCCGGTCGGCGTCACCGCGATCGTCGTGTCCCATCAGCACATCGTCAAGGACCTGTCGTCGTCCAAGGTGCGCGACATCATCGAGCCCTACGTGCGCAACGCGCTTCCCGAGGGCTGGATCAGCAAGGACACGGTCTGGCACATCAACCCGACAGGCGCATTCTACATCGGCGGCCCCGACGGCGACTGCGGCCTCACGGGCCGTAAGATCATCGTCGACACCTACGGCGGCGCAGCGCCCCACGGCGGCGGCGCGTTTTCGGGCAAGGACCCGACCAAGGTCGACCGCTCGGCAGCCTACGCATCCCGCTACCTGGCGAAAAACGTGGTGGCGGCCGGCCTCGCGGAGCGCTGCACGATCCAGCTGTCCTACGCCATCGGCGTCGCGAAGCCCTTGTCGATCTACGTCGACACCCACGGCACTGGCAAGGTCGACGAAGCCGCAATCGAGAAGGCCGTCGCCGTATCGATGGACCTGACGCCGCGTGGCATCCGCAAGCACCTCGACCTCAACAAGCCGATCTACGCCCGCACGTCGGCCTACGGCCACTTCGGCCGCCAGCCCGACAAGGACGGCGGCTTCTCGTGGGAAAAGACCGACCTCGCCGAGATTATCAAGAAGGCGGTCTAAAGTTAGAGTGGTTGTGAGGAAAAGTGTGCAGCGGCCTTTCTTAAAAGAAGCACGGCAAAACAAAGACCTAGAGTGCTTCCGCGATTATATTTGAAGCGGAAGGGCTCTAGGGGGACATAATCCACCAAGCCGCTTTCACATCGGTCCAAAAGGGCGGGAGGTTCAGAGGGTGTCCCTCCGAACGGGGTGTGGGGCGGTCGCCCCACACGCGCAGCGAAATGAAATGACCGATACCGACGACCACCCCCATACCTCCGAACTGCGCTCGTTCGGGCGCCGGCGCGCGCGCTCGTTCGGGCCGCGCCAGCAGCGGCTCTGGGACGAGAACCTTTCCAAATTCGCACTCGAACTGACGCAACCGACGGCGGCGCAGATCCCCCCGGACCGCGACGTCTGGCTCGAAATCGGCTTCGGCGGCGCCGAGCACATGCTTTGGCAGGCCGAGCACAATCCGGGCGTGACGCTGATCGGGTGCGAACCCTTCGAGGACGGCGTGGTCAAGGCAT
The DNA here is from genome assembly GCA_025351425.1 of Hyphomicrobium sp. Classification (GTDB taxonomy): domain Bacteria; phylum Pseudomonadota; class Alphaproteobacteria; order Rhizobiales; family Hyphomicrobiaceae; genus JANXVY01. The sequence goes on along the minus strand of JANXVY010000094.1, from coordinate 54,359 downwards.
TGGGCGGCATTGAAGACCGCGGTCTGACCAACATCCGGCTCCATGCCGACGACGCGCGGCCCTTGCTGCGCTGGCTGCTGGACGCTTCCGTGGCCCGCGCCTTCATTCTCTTTCCCGACCCCTGGCCGAAGAAAAAGCACGTCAAGCGCCGCTTGATCGGTACGCCGTTGCTCGCCGAACTGGCCCGCGTCCTGAAGCCGGGCGCGGAGCTTCGCATCGGCACCGACATCGGCGACTACGCCCGCACGATCCTGCTCGCCGTCATGCCCCATCCAGCGTTCGAGTGGCCGGCCTTGGGGCCCGAGGACTGGCGCATCCGCGGCGATGATTGGCCGCAAACCCGTTACGAGCAGAAAGCCGTCCGGGAGGGCCGCGCGCGCTATTATTTCAGGTTCCGGCGCAAAGATTGCGTGACCTAAGCCCCAAAAAGAGGGGAGTTCGAGGGGGCGCCCCTCGAATGGGGTGCGTCAAAGCGGAGCTTTGCTTCGCGATAGCCCTGCCTGCGCAGCAGGAAGAACGGCCCGGAATTCGCTTGCAAATCCGGGCCATTTGGCTTACCTGACATCCTATCCAAGACATTGTGAACCTGCACGATCCGGCCCGCGAGGGTCCGGGACAATCCCGCATTGAAGACTTTGAAACAGAGCGCCATACCAGCTGTGAACGAAGACCACGACGAGTCCCCAGACGACGAAATGCAGTCGGCCCCCGACGATGGTGACCGCGCGCCGACCGAGCGCTTTATCGTGGAATCCGGCCTCGCCGCCCAGTTTGCAGCGATCATCGAGCCGACGCTGGTCGATCTGGGCTTTCGCCTGGTGCGCGTGATGGTCTCGGGCAAGGAAGGCAAGACCGTCCAGATCATGGCGGAGCGCCCGGACGGCACGATCACCATTGACGATTGCGAAACGATTTCCAAGCAAGTGTCCCCGGTCCTCGACGTGAACGAAGTGCTTGCGGGCGCCTACCGTCTCGAAGTGTCGTCGCCCGGCATCGACCGGCCCTTGGTGCGCCCGTCCGACTTCGAGGATTGGGCCGGCTACGAAGCCAAGATCGAACTGAAGCAGCCGGTCGACAACCGGCGCAGGTTCAAGGGCAGCCTCGAAGGTTTCGAGAACGGCGAAGTGCTGATGGAATGCGACGTGGAGGGCATCGGCCGCAAGCTGCTGGGCTTCCCCGTGCATCTCGTGTCCGACGCCAAGCTGGTGCTGACCGACGACCTGATCCGCGAAGCCCTGACGCGGGCGAAGAAGGACAAGGCGGGTGGCGGTGCAAGTGCCGCAGGTGACGGCATCGAGATGGACGAATCCGACCTCGACACCAACATCGATCACGACAACGACGAACAAAACGAAACGAAAAAGTGACAGAGGAATAAACCATGGCCATTGCCGGTATCAGCGCCAACAAGCTCGAGCTGCTGCAGATCGCAGACGCGGTCGCGCGCGAAAAATCGATCGATCGCAAGATCGTCATCGAGGCGATGGAAGAAGCGATCCAGAAGGCTGCCAAGACCCGCTACGGCGCGGAAAACGACATCCGCTGCGAAATCGACCCGCGCACAGGCGAAGCAAAACTCTCGCGCGTGCTGGCAGTGGTTGAAAAGGTGGAAGTCGCCGAAACCCAGATTTCGCTCCCCGACGCGGTCGCTCGCAACCCGGAAGCCAAGATCGGCGACCTGATCGCCGAAACCCTGCCCGCGCTCGAGTTCGGCCGGGTCGCAGCGCAAAACGCCAAGCAGACGATCGTCCAGAAAGTGCGCGAAGCCGAGCGCGACCGCCAGTTCGGCGAATACAAGGACCGCATCGGCGAAATCATCAATGGCACCGTGAAGCGCGTCGAGTACGGCAACGTGATCGTCGATCTGGGCCGCGCCGAGGGTATTATTCGCCGCGACGAGATGATCCCGCGCGAGAACGTGCGCCTTTCCGACCGCATCCGTGCCTACATCTATGATGTGCGTCGCGAGCCCCGTGGCCCGCAAATCTTCCTGACCCGCGCGCGCTCGGAATTCATGGCCAAGCTGTTCGCCCAGGAAGTGCCGGAAATCTATGACGGCGTGGTGGAGATCAAGTCGGTCGCCCGCGACCCGGGCTCGCGCGCCAAGATCGCCGTGATCTCGAAGGATTCATCGATCGATCCCGTCGGCGCGTGCGTGGGCATGCGCGGCGCGCGCGTGCAGGCGGTCGTGAACGAGCTGCAGGGTGAAAAGGTCGACATCATCCAGTGGAACCAGGAGCCGGCGAGCTTCATCGTTAATGCCTTGGCGCCGGCCGAAGTCTCCAAGGTCGTTCTCGACGAAGACAGCAACCGGATTGAAGTCGTGGTTCCCGAGAGCCAGCTCTCGCTGGCCATCGGCCGTCGCGGCCAGAACGTGCGCCTCGCATCCCAGCTGACCGGCTGGAACATCGACATCTTGACCGAGCAGGAAGAAAGCGAACGCCGCCAGAAGGAGTTCGCCGAGCGCTCGCAGGTATTCATGGATGCCCTTGACGTGGACGAAGTCATTGCCCAGCTGCTGGTGACGGAAGGCTTCGCGACGGTCGAAGAAGTGGCGTTCGTCGAGAGTGGCGAAGTCGCCAGCATCGAAGGCTTCACCGAAGAAACCGCCGAGGAAATCCAGGGCCGCGCGCGCGAATATCTGGAGCGCATCGAAACCGAGCGCGATACGAAGCGCCGCGAACTGGGCGTCGCCGATGAACTGGCGCAGGTTCACGGCATGACGACCCAGCTGATGGTCTCGTTCGGTGAGCACGGCATCAAGACCGTCGAAGATCTGGCCGATTGCGCAACCGACGATCTCGTCGGCTGGACCGAGCGCAAGAAGGACAAGACCGCAACGAGTGCGGCCACCGAAGCCATCAAGCACCAGGGCGTGCTGGAAGGCACCGAGTTTGGCCGTAAGGAAGCCGAGGACATGATCATGTCGGCACGCGTGCTCGCGGGCTGGATCAAGGCCGAGGATTTGGCGCAGCCCGAGGCTGAAGCCGAACACGAACACGAACACGAACACGAACACGAGACCCAAGCGGAAGCCGAAGCCGAACATCACGTGCAGGCCGAAGGCGGAGACGACGCGCATTCTAAACCCTGAGGAGCACATCCTGGCCGACGGTGAAGCCGACGATCAAACCATCGCAGACGAGTTCGCAGATGCCCCCGAGCTGACCGGCCCGGAACGTCTGTGCGCTCTGACGCGCGTGGTGCGCCCCGTAGAGGAGATGATCCGGTTTGGCGCAGGGCTGGATGGCGTGATGGTGCCCGATCTTGCGCGCCGTCTGCCGGGCCGCGGTGTGTGGATTACGGGGACCCGCGCGCAGCTGGAGGAGGCCGTGCGTCGCAACGTGTTTGCCAAGAGCCTGAAGCGCGCGGTGACGGCGCCGGCCGAGCTGCCAGTCCGCGTCGAAGCCTTGCTGTTGAAACGCGTACTGGACGCGCTGTCGCTGGCCAACAAGGCGGGCCTCGTGACGCCGGGGTTCGCGAAGGTCGAAGCAGCCCTGGAGCGCGGCGATGTCGCAGGACTACTGCATGGCAGTGATGGCGCCGACGACGGCACGGACCGTCTTAACCGTAAATACAACGCGATTGTAACGGCCGCGGGAAATTCCCCCACAATCATCGCAGGCCTCACAATTGAACAAATCAGTTTGGCCATAGGCCGGTCAAATGTGGTACATGCTGCTATCCTATCGGGCGGAGCGGCGACGCGGCTGCTGGAAGAAGCGAAGCGTTTGATGCGCTTCAGGGCTTCGCCAGCGACGTCGTAAAATGCGTTAACAGCCTGTAAATCTTGAGAGTTCGGACGGAAATCGCATGACGGAAACGAAAGATTCGACCGGTAAGACAACAGGCGGGGGCGCACGCAAGCCGCTGACCCTGCAGCGCACGGTTGAGTCTGGTCAGGTGCGGCAGAACTTCAGCCACGGCCGTTCCAAAGCGGTGGTTGTGGAAAAGAAGAAGACCCGCAAGCTCACCGGTCCCGAGCCAGTGGTCGAACGGTCAGCTCCTGTCGTCGAGCAGCGCGTCATGCCGGCGCGCGAAATGGCCCCACCGGCCGAGCCCCCGCGCCAGACCGCCGGACGCACGCTTTCGGTGGGCGAACAGGATGCCCGCGCCCGCGCGCTGGCCGCCGCCCGTGAACGCGAAGAGGACGATCGCTCCAAGGCAGTCATTGCCGAACGGGAACGCGCAGCTCTCGCCGCCCAAGCCGCAGCCGACGCCGCAGCTCTCGCCGCGAAGTCGCCGCCAGCGGTGGAACCCGCCGCCGCGGTGAAGCCCGTCGAAGCCAAACTGCCCGAGGCGAAGACGCCCGGCGTCAAAGCCCCGGAAGTGAAAGCCCCCGAAGTCCGTTCTGGCCAAACACCGGCGCACTCAGCCCCGGTTCGCGCCGCTGGCGACCGCCCGCAGGCTACATCCTCAACGGCCCCGTCCTCACCGTCCGCGCGCCCGCTCCCGGTCGCGTCCTCGCCGCGTGCGCCCATGTCCTCGCCGCGTGCGCCCATGTCCGCGCCCTCCGGCGCCCAGCGTCCTGGCGGATCGGCGCCCTATGCCCGCAGCGGCGACGACCGCGGCCCCCCGCGTGACCGCCCCGCAGGCGGCCATTCGACCGGCGGCTACGATCGTGACCGTCCGCGCTCGGTCGCACCCACGGCCAACGCACCCTCTTTCATGCCGCGTGAAGCCGGCCGCCCGCGCAACATCGAGTTGCCGCGTGACCGCCGTCCCGCGCCGATCGTGCCGAGCGCGCCCGATCCGAGCGAAATCAAGCGTCCCACCCGCCAGGTGCCCGTGCGCGCCGCGGCCGTACCCGTGACCGAAGGCGACGACGACGTGCGCAAGAAGCGCGGCGGCGTCATCGATTATTCGAAAATCCCCAAAGCTCCGCCCAAGCTCGATGAAAAAGCTCGCGGCAAGCTGACGATCAACAACGCCTTCGACGAGCACCAGCGCGAACGCTCGCTCGCGTCCTTGAAGCGCAAGCGCGAACGCGAAAAGCTCAAGGCCATGGGCATCACCCAGACCCGTGAGAAGATCGTGCGCGAAGTTATTATTCCAGATGCGATCACCATCCAGGAACTCGCCAACCGCATGACCGAGCGCGGCGTCGACCTCATCAAGTTCTTGATGAAGGAAGGCGCGATGCACAAGATCACCGACGTGATCGATGCCGACACCGCCGAGCTGCTCGTGGGCGAATTCGGCCACACGGCCAAGCGGGTGTCCGAAGCCGATGTCGAAATCGACTTCGTGGGCAAGAAGGACGCCGACGACAGCTCCATGCTACCGCGCGCCCCCGTGGTCACCATCATGGGCCACGTCGACCACGGCAAGACCTCGCTGCTCGACGCGATCCGGCAGACCAACGTCGTGTCCGGCGAAGCCGGCGGCATCACCCAGCACATCGGCGCCTATCAGGTGCTGACCCCCTCTGGCGAGAAGGTCACCTTCATCGATACGCCGGGCCACGCAGCCTTCACGGCCATGCGCTCGCGCGGCGCCAAGGTCACCGACATCGTCGTGCTGGTCGTGGCCGGCGACGACGGCGTCATGCCGCAAACGATCGAGGCGATCAGCCACGCGAAAGCCGCCGGCGTGCCGATCATCGTTGCGATCAACAAGATGGACAAGCCGCAGTCCGATCCGATGCGCGTGCGCACCGAGCTGCTCGCTCATGATATCGTGGTCGAAAGTCTGTCGGGCGACACGCAGGATGTGCTCGTCTCCGCCACCAAGAAGACGAACCTCGACAAGCTGCTGGAGGCGATCCACCTTCAGGCCGAAATCCTCGACTTGAAGGCGAACGTCGATCGTCCTGCCGAAGGCGCCGTCATCGAAGCCAAGCTCGAACGCGGCCGCGGTCCGGTCGGCACCGTGCTCGTACAGCGCGGCACGTTGAAGGTCGGCGACATCATCGTGGCGGGCCAGGCCTGGGGCCGCGTCCGCGCCCTGATCGACGACCACGGCGACAACACGCCGTCCGCCGGCCCTTCGGTTCCCGTCGAAGTCTTGGGCTTCGATAGCGCACCTGAAGCCGGCGATGCCTTCGCCGTCGTCGAAAGCGAAGCCCGCGCCCGCGAAATCACCGACTATCGCATCAGAAAGCGTCGCGAGACGCTGGGCTCTGCCGGCACGCCGCGCACGCTCGAACAGATGATGCAGAACCTGAAGGACGCCGCCGGCAAGCAGGAGTTCAACCTGATCGTCAAGGGCGACGTGCAGGGCTCGGTCGAAGCCATCCTCGGCTCGCTCGCCAAGGTCGGCAACGAAGAAGTCATGGCGCGCATCGTCCACTCAGGCGTCGGCCAGATCACCGAGAGCGATATCGCACTTGCCAACGCCTCGCGCACGATCGTGATCGGCTTCAATGTCCGCGCCAACGCGCAGGCGAAGCAGGCGGCCGAACAGCAGGGCATCGAAATCCGCTACTACTCGATCATCTACGATCTGGTGGATGACGTGAAAGCGGCGATGTCGGGGCTCTTGGCGCCCACCAAGAAGGAGAACTTCCTCGGCTACGCGACGATCAAGCAGGTGTTCAACATCACCAAGGTCGGCAAGGTCGCGGGCTGTATTGTCACCGAAGGCAAGGTGGAACGCGGCGCGAAGGTTCGCCTGCTGCGCGACAAGGTCGTCATCCACGAAGGCACGCTCTCGATCCTCAAGCGCTTCAAGGACGAAGTCAAAGAGGTGCCGTCGGGCCAGGAATGCGGAATGGCGTTCGCGAATTACCAGGACATTCGCGAGAACGACGAAATCGAGTGCTTCCAGGTCGAGACGATCGCAAGAACGCTGTAATCCGCCCTTGCGGCACGACAAAAACGGTAACGGGGTCAAGGGGGCCAAAACCCCCAAGCCCCCTTGCCGCCACGTCCTCCGCAAGAGTGTTCCGCAAGAGTGTTGTGAGAACGCAGCCGGCCTCTATCTGCGCCAATCGGGATGGGCCAAGGTAGAGCTCACGATCCCGAAAGCCAGTCTCAATCTCCCCGCGATCGGCGATTTGGGTCCACTGTGGGTCCAATGTCCGGCCTTGACCGCTTTACGCCGCTTGCGCTGCGGCCGCGCGCAAAGCAAAGGCCCTTTCAGGCGTTCCCGCCATTGCCATCCGTGCAGCAAGCCGCTATCAGTCGCGGCTTCGAATTTCACTGAACAAGAGGCCGTGCGCGGTTCGACTCCGCGGCGGAGCAGAGATGGCAAACAGCAATTCACGCGTGCGCGCTGGCCGCGGCAAAAACCGCGACGATGACGACGACCGCAAGCCGAGGCCCAAGACCAAATCCAAGTCCGCAGTTCCAGGCGCTGCAATTGGCCCCTCGCAGCGGATGCTGCGCGTCGGCGAAATGATTCGTCACGAACTGGCCGCAGTGCTGTCACGTGGCGAGATCCATGACGACGTGCTGGCGGCGTCCGTGGTGACGATCCCTGAAGTGCGCATGTCGACCGACCTGAAGCTGGCGACGGTCTACGTGATGCCGCTTGGCGGATTGAAGGTCGAGGCCGTGGTGGACGCGCTCAACACGCATAAGAAATTCATCCGCAGCGTGATCGCCAAAGCGGTGAACCTGAAGTTTGCCCCAGAGGTTCGCTTCCGCCACGACGAAACGTTCGACGAGGCGATGCGCATCGACAAACTGCTCCACTCAGACCGTGTCCGCCAGGACATCGAGAAGAAGTAGCCGACGTGGCGCGCACTTCCTTCCCTCTCTCCCCGTTGTTGCACTTGACGGGGAGAGGGTCGGGGTGAGCGGCGGTCCCACACGCGGCGCCGTGTTTATTGGCATCCAAACTTTCAAATCCAACGGCACTTGCGGCCGCCCCTCACCCTAACCCTCTCCCCATGCCAGTGACGAGCATGGGGAGAGGGAATCAAGAGCATCACTCATGGCACGACGCAAAAAAGGCAATCCCGTCCACGGCTGGCTGATCCTGGACAAGCCGCTGGAGATGACCTCCACCACGGCGGTAGCGGTGATCAAGCGGCTGTTGGACGCCCAGAAGGCCGGCCACGCCGGGACGCTCGACCCGCTGGCAACCGGCATTCTTCCGATCGCCTTGGGCGAGGCGACCAAGACCGTGTCGTATGCCGTGGACGGCGAAAAGGCTTACCGCTTCACGGTCCGCTGGGGCGCGCAGACGACGACCGACGACACGGAAGGCCCGGTGACGGCGTCGAGCGACAAGCGGCCGACGCTGGCCGACATCGAGGCGCGGCTGCCCGGGTTCACCGGCGAGATCATGCAGACCCCTCCGCAGTTCTCCGCAATAAAGGTCGACGGCAACCGGGCCTACGATCTGGCGCGCGAGGGCGAGACCGTGCCGCTGGAGCCGCGCGCCGTGGTCATCGACCGGCTCGCGATCGTCGCCATGCCCGATGACGATACGACCGTGTTCGAGGCCGAATGCGGCAAGGGCACATACGTGCGCGCCATCGCCCGTGATCTCGGCATCGCGCTGGGCTGCTACGGCCACGTGATTGCGCTGCGCCGCACCCGAGTCGGCCCGTTCACCGAAGAGGACGCGGTGACGCTGGAGGAAATCCAGGCCATTATGAACCCCAAGGTCGCCGAGGGCGAACCCATTCAGCCGATCCCCGAGCCGCACGCATCGGGCCTGATGCTGCCGGTTGAGGCAGCACTGACCGAGATCACTGAGGTCAGCGTCAGCCCGTCGGATGCGGCGACGCTGGGCCGGGGCCAGCCCGTGCTGATCCGCGGCCGCGACGCCCCTATCCACACCGGCGCAGCGTACGCGATCTGCAAAGGCCAGATCGTCGCCATCGGCGAAATCGAGAAGGGCGCGCTGCAGCCGACCCGCGTATTCAACCTGGGCACTGGGCCGCGCTGAAGTCTCCGCCAGCGGGACCTACTTGGTCCGGCCGGGAGGTTCGGGCTGCGGATTGAGCTTATTGGGTTTGGCCTGGGTATTCTGCGGGACCGGCTTGGGCGGATTGTTTACGCAACTGGTCATCGTGCAGACGGTCTTGGTCTTAGGCACGAGGCCCGCGCCGTCGATGCACGGCTCGCGCTTGATGCAGACGGGATGCGTACCCTGCCCGCAAGGGAACGGCGCCGGCAGGCTGGAACAAGCCGGACCCGCGTAGGCTGCGGAAGAAGCGGTGAGTATGGTGGACAGAGTTGCGCCGGCCAGGCACGTCCGGCCGATCGTTTTCAACATGTCGAACATGAAAAAACCTCCGATATTGCTACAATCGCAATGCGGATATCAAACATCTACAAGGTGAATGGTACGTGAAAACAGCGCCCGGATCGATCAGTATTCTCATATTCGGCCAACGCGCCAGCGCGTAACAATCGACGAGCCGACACGAAGTCTTGAACAGTGGTCGAAACCATACCGCCGGCCACGGCGTAATATAGGTGTGGGACGTTCACGCCCGCAGACACTACGCCCGCAGACACTACGCCCGCAGTCACTTAGCCTGCAGACACCGCACTCATCGACTCCACGCTCATTGACCCAAGGATATGCCATGCTGATCGGCCGCCAACGCGTTATCAAATCCTCCGAGATCACGCCGCGCGATGTCTACCTCAATCGCCGCGACCTCATCGCAGGCGCTGCGGGCCTAGGTGCAAGCGGGCTGATCGGTGGCGAAGCCTTCGCCGCCAAGATCGAGGCTGCAAAGAGCAAGTTCTCGACCGACGAAAAGCCGACGTCCTTGAAGGACGTGACGAGCTACAACAATTTCTATGAGTTCGGCGTCGACAAGTCCGATCCGGCCGCCAACTCGAAAGCCTTCAAGCCCACGCCCTGGAACGTGAAGGTGGATGGGCTGGTGAATAAGCCCGCCGACTATCAGCTCGAGGATTTCATCAAGCCCTCGACGGTCGAAGAGCGCATCTACCGGCTGCGCTGCGTCGAAGCCTGGTCGATGGTCATCCCCTGGGTCGGCATCCCGCTCGCAGATGTGATCAAGCGGGCCGACCCGCAGGGCTCCGCCAAGTTCGTGGCGTTCGAGACGGTGGTCCGTCCCCCCGAAATGCCGGGCCAGAAGGGGCTGTTCCAACCCCTGCCATGGCCGTACGTGGAAGGCCTGCGCCTCGACGAAGCGCTGCATCCGCTGACGCTTCTGGCGACGGGGCTTTACGGCGAGACCCTGCCCAACCAGAACGGCGCGCCGCTGCGCCTCGTGGTACCTTGGAAGTATGGCTTCAAGTCCATCAAATCCATCGTGCGCATCACGCTGACCGACAAGCAGCCCCGCACGACCTGGAACATTTCCAACCCCGGCGAATATGGCTTCTATTCCAACGTCAATCCGGCAGTCGATCACCCGCGCTGGACGCAAGCGACCGAGCGCCGGATCGGCGAAGGCGGCGTATTCAACAAGCGCCGCGAAACGCTGCCCTTCAACGGCTACGCCGATCAGGTGGCGAGCCTTTATTCGGGCATGGATCTGAAAACCAATTTCTGATGGCTCGATGAAATCGAAAATGGACATCGAGCAATGAACACACAAGCCTCGACTCGGCCGCGAGCGATTGCGATCCAACCTGAGTGGATCAAAATCGCCATCTATACGTTGGGCATGACGCCTGCAGCGTTTGCGTTCTATTACGCGTTTACGGGCCAGCTGGGTGCGGAGCCCGTCAAAGGGCTTGAGCATGCTCTGGGGCTGGTAGCGCTGCGCTTCCTCGTGATCGGGCTCGCGATCACGCCGCTGCGCAAGATCGCCGGGATCAACCTCGTCCGTTACCGCCGGGCGATCGGACTCGTCGCGTTCTTCAACGCGAGCCTGCACGTGCTGGCCTACCTCTGGTTCGACATGGATTGGAATGCGGCGGCGATCGGCAAAGACCTGTTGAAGCGGCCCTACATCACCATCGGGATGCTGTCGTTCGCGATCCTGGTTCCGCTGGCGATCACCTCCAATACGGCGATGATCAAGCGGCTGGGCGCAACCCTCTGGCAGCGGCTGCATAAGTGGGTGTATCTGGCCTCCGCCGCCGCGTGCCTGCATTTCATCATGGTCGTGAAGCGTTGGCCGCCCGAGCCGCTGGTGTATGCGGCCATCACGGGCGCACTGCTGCTGTGGCGCGTCTGGGACGCCTACCAAAAACCCGCGCGCCGGACCACGTGAAGAAAGGGTTTCCAACGGCCGCGCCCTTCGGCCTTATCTTGAATTCAGCACGAAATTAAGCGGCAGGCTTCAAGCATGAGGTCAGGTTGCCCGCCAGCGTCCGCATGAGCGTGAAATACAACTGCGGACCGGGCTCCAGAGCGATCCCTTCGGGATCGAGCGTGCCGGCGCGGGCTTTCGTGCCTTCGGTGACGGCCGCGACCAGCTTGGGCTGGAATAGTGGTTCGGCAAACACGCAGGCAGCGTCGAGCTTGGCGATTTTCTGGCGCAACGCCGTCAGCCGTTTGGCGGAGGGTTGCACATCGGGGCTGACAGTGACGGAACCCACGGCGGTCAGGCCAAAGCGGCTCTCGAAATATTGATACGCGTCGTGGAACACGATGAACGGCCGGCCAGCCAGCGGCTTGGTCTGGGTTTCGATCTCGGCAGCAAGCGTATCGATCTCGCCGCCGAGTTTGGCGGCATTGGCCTTGTAGATATCGGCGTGCGCGGGGTCTTTTTCTGAAAGCACCGCAGCGATTTGGCCCGCCATCATCTTGGCATTGTTGGGATCGAGCCAGACGTGGCCATCCTTGCCGCCGTGCTCGTCATCGTCATGGTCGTCGTGATCGGCGTGCGCATCGTGGTGGTCATGCCCGTGTTCGTCGTGGCTGTGAGCCTCGAACGTCGCGCCGAGGCGCTGGTCGAGCAGCTTCAATCCCGGCGTGTCGGCGAGCGTGACCAGCTTGACGGTGGGCGGCAGCGCTTCGCTGATCTTTTCCGAAAACGGCTCGATGTGCCCGGAAACGCGGATGAAGACGTCGGCCGCGTTGATCGCCGCCGCACCCGACGGCTTCAGCGAGAACGTATGCGGCGAGGCAGACCCCTCGACCAGCAGTTTGGGCTCGCCCGCCCCGGCCATCACGGCGGCCGTGAGAGAATGGATGGGTTTCGATGTGACCACCACGCGCACGCCGTCGGCGGAGGCGCAAGCGGTCGATGCGAGCAGCGCGGCGAACGCAAATGTCGAGTGGCGAACCATGCAGCGTCTCCTGTGTGCATATGTAATAATATAACATTACGTATGGCACACCTGCGGGCGGTCGCGCAAGTGGGCGCGCGCACCAAGTGCTCCGACGGACCAGAGGACACGATTGCGTTAGGCCACCGTGTCGCGGGCAGCGCGCCACGCTGTTGCTGTAGTTATCGAATGATCTTGGGCTCGAACGGACGTGGGCGCAATCGCCGCGGTCGAATGCGAAAGAGGCAGACATCATGCAGCAAACATCGCGCATAAAGGCGCTGGTGGCGGCGTTAGCCCTAGTGATAACGGGCGCGGCGGCCCCGGCCCTGGCGCACCCCCACGTGTGGGTGACGTCGAAGGCGGAAGTCGTCTACGAGGCGGGCAAGATCGCGGCGGTCCAGCATCACTGGACGTTCGACGAGTTCTATACGGCTATGGCAATCCAGGGCCTCGATACCAACAATGACGGCGTCTATTCGCGCGAGGAACTGGCGGAACTTGCCAAGGTCAACATGGACGGCTTGAAGGAGTTCGACTTTTTCACCTACGCCAAGCTCGCCGGCAACAAGCTCGTTTTCGGCCCGCCCCAGGATTATTGGCTCGAACATAAGGACGGCATCCTGACGCTGCATTTCAAGCTGCCGCTGAAAGAGCCGCTGGCAGCCGACGCGGCAGGCTTCCAGTTCGCCGTCTACGATCCGAGCTTTTTCATTGCGTTCGAACTGGCCAAAGGCGATGCGGTGACGCTGGCGGGCGCCCCGGCCGGCTGCAAGGTGACAGTCGGCCAGATGGAAGAAACCCCCGATGAAAAGACGCTGACCGGCGCCATGTCCCAGCAGTTGGGAACGATGGGCATGGGTTCGGGCACAACCAAGTCGGCGGTAGTGACATGCGCGAAGTCCTGATGGGAATTCTGAGCCGGTCGGTCGCCGTGCTGGCGGCTTTGCTGCTCGTGACATCGCTGGCGTCCGCGCAGGCGGACGTAAAAAAATCGCCCTTTGGTGTGGGACCTGCGCCAACGGCCCAAACCGCTCCCCCTCAGGCAACGGGCGCAAGCGGCGCTTGGGGGTGGCTGATGGCGACGCAGCAATACTATCAGCGCGAGATGGCGACGGCCGTGCGCGACTTGAAAACGGCAAACCCGTTCGCAGCCGCGATGTCGCTTGCCTTCATCAGCTTCATGTACGGCGTGCTTCATGCAGCGGGTCCAGGCCACGGCAAGGCGGTGATCTCGTCCTACGTGCTGGCCAACCGCCAGACCATGCGGCGCGGGATATTCCTGTCGTTCCTGGCGGCGTTTTTCCAAGCCTGTTCGGCGATCCTGCTGGTCGGCATCCTGGCGCTGGCGATCAAGGCCACCAGCCTGCAGATGAAATCGGCTGAATCGTGGATCGAAATCCTGAGCTGGGCGCTAGTCGCCCTCGTCGGCGTCTGGTTGCTTTATCGCCAGGTTGCGCCGATGTTGAGTCGGTCGGGCCACGCTCATGATCATGATCATGATCACGGCCACGCGACGCATGTGCATGGTCCCGGCTGCAATCACGATCACGGCCATGACCAAGCGCCAGCCGTTGCCCCCGCCATCGAACACGTCCACGACGAGCACTGCGGCCATGTTCACATGCCGGAGCCCTCTCAGCTGCAAGGCCCCTGGGTCTGGAGCAAGGCGATCTCGCTCGCCATGACGGTCGGTATCAGGCCGTGCACCGGCGCGATCCTCGTCATGCTGTTCGCGTTGAGTCAGGGCCTGCTCTGGGCCGGCGTCTTCGCGACATTCATGATGTCGTTCGGCACGGCTTTGACGGTGTCGGCGCTGGCAGCGCTTGCGGTCGGGTCGCGCGACCTCGCGGTGCGGTGGGCGGGCCAGGAAAGCCCGTGGGCCGCGCGGTTGGAGACGGTAATCGGCGTCGCAGGCGCGGTGCTGGTGATCCTGCTCGGAACCACCGGCTTCATCGTTGCGCTCCGCGGCCCCGCGCCGTTCTGAGCGGGGCTCTTACCGCCGCTGTCCCAAATGGGGACACCCGTTTACCAGCGGAGCGTCTATTTTTACGTCTGCCTCACAGCTGGGCTAGTCTTTACGCGCGGGTAACCCTCCCGCGTAAATAGCGTGAAGTCTACCATGTCGCGTCCCCCGTTCGCTCTTCTCGCAGCCCTCTTATCCGCGGGCCTCGTTCTGGTCCCCGCCGTCCGCGTCGATGCAGCCTTGAACGAGACCATCGTGACGGGTGCCTCAGGCCCCTATGAACTGGTGGTGATCGAGGTCGAAGGCTGCACCTACTGCGAAGTCTTGCGCCGCGACGTGATGCCGGCGTTCAACGCGTCCCCCGAAGCGCGCGAGTTCCCGCTGCGCTTCGTCGACCTGAACACGCCCGAAGCCAAGCTGCTCGAACTGACCGAAGGCCCCGTTACGACGGTGCCAACGATTCTGCTGGTCAAAGCCAATCGCGAAGTTGCCCGCTCGCCGGGCTACATGGGCCCGGATGGATTTTTCAAAGCGATCAAGTGGATGCGTAGCCACGCGCCCTGAATGTTCGCCAGCAGACGTAGGCACGCCTCCCATCGTCCCATTTCTCACCACGCATGAGATGTGTTAATCTATTTGCGATTGAATGCCGCTTCCCGCGACGGGCGTTGCAAAGGCTTGTGGTTGTTAGATGTTTGGTGGCAGGAGTGTGCCGCCGAGAGAGCAAATAAGCGAGTTTCGACATGAATGCGCCGACCCTCAACGACCTGCGCAACGTTTTCCCGGCGCGCGATCTGGCCGATGAGAAGATGAACCAGATCCGCGACCTGCTGGTCGGCGACTTCATCCGGGAGATGCAGGCCCGCATGACAGCGATGGAAACGCGGCTCCGGGACCTCGAAAACGGTCTCGGCCAGCGGCTGACTGAATTGCATGGCCGCATCGAGGCGATGTCGGCCGACCATACCCTCGATCGCAATGCCGCGTTCCGAGAATTGGCCGGCAGCGTATTGGAACTGGGCGACAAGATCCGCGCGATTTCCCGCGTGTGAGGCAGACGGCGTCTGAGCTGGAATGCGTGTGCCGCCTCAGTACAAAAGCTGTAGGCTGAACGGTTGCGCTGCTTAACGATTTGGGCTCTGGTAACCACGCATGTCCCAATCCGTCGATAAACTCAAAGAACTGCTGTTCCAGCCCGAGAGCGAGGCCATCGCCGAGCTGTCGAAGCGCATCGAGGTCGTGTTCGACCGCGCGGGAACGGTCGAGCGCTTCCGTTCCAGCGTTGCGACCGTGCTCGATGGCGCGCTGCGCGACGCCGAGGTCGCGCGCCACGAAGAGGTCGCGTCCGCCATCGCGCCGCTGATCGTCAAGACCGTCAAGACCGAGATCCATAACAGCACCGACGATCTGGTCGAGGCGCTCTATCCCGCGACCGGCCGTATGGTGAAAGCGTACGTCGCCAGCGCCATCAAGGACCTGACCAACGACATCAACCGCAAGCTGGGCGCAAACCCCGTCATGCTGCGCATCAATGCGCTGCTCACCGGCCGCTCAGTCGGCGAATTGGTGCTCGCCGAAAGCCAGCAGCTGCGGGTCGCGGACGTGTTCCTGATCCGCCGCGCAACCGGCGAACTGGTCGCCCGTTGGCCCGAGGGAACACCGGGCTCGAACTCCGACCACGTTTTGGGCGGCGTGCTGACCGCGATCAACGAATTCACCTCCGAAGCCTTCAAAGCCGAAGGCAGCGCGCTACGCCAGATCGATCTGAGCGACGCTCGCGTCTACCTGCGGGTATCGCCGGGCTTCCTGCTGGCGGCCAAATGTTCGGGTGTGGCCCCGGTCGCCGCCGAGCAGGTATTCGACGAGGAGTTCTTGGCGCTCATCGGCCGCCATCATGCAGCGCTGGACGCTGAAAGCCAGACCGGGGCGGCGCCCGCCCAAAGCGTGCCGCTGTTGCGCGATCTGTCCTCGCGGCTCGAAGCGCGCATCACCGAGCTGCAGCCGGGCAACGATAGGCTGAACCCCGGCGTAAAGCCCCTGACCGTGCTGGCGACGCTGATTGGCGTGCCGTTGCTGGCCTGGCTCGCCTGGAGCATCTATATCGATTACCGGATCGGCCACGTGGAAGCCGTCGCCCGCCGCGTCGTCGACGCCAGCGCACCCATGAGCGGCTATCCAACCGAGGTGAAGGTGACTGAGCGCGGTCGCGCGTTGACGCTGGCGGGGCTCGCCCCCGACACGGCGGTCAAGACCAAGCTCATCGCCGATCTGCGCACGGTGCTGCCGGACGTTGAAGTCCGCGACCAGTTGAGCGCCGTACCCACGGCAAGCGCCGACGTCCGCCCGCTACTGGCCGAGCTGAAAAGCGACCAGCGCACGTTCGAGGCGGACCAGAAGACGGCGGCTGCCGCTCAATCCTATTTCCGCGCGTTCCGGCTGGTTGACGAGACGGCAACGCTTCTGAAGCTGCCGGCTGGCCATGGCGGCGCACCCGAGCGCGCGGCGATTGCGCGCCTGGCAAGCCTGGCCGATGCGATCCAGCAATCGTTGAAACCCGATACCAAACCGGTCCCCAACGAAAGCGATCCGGTGGACCAGCTGCGCGCCCTCACGCGCGAGATCAACAAGCTGGCGCTGTCCGGACTTGAACCCGAAGCCGCCGCCGCTATGCAGGCGGCCTCCGCTGAGCAGCCCGTCATGGAAGGTCACGAGCAGCTGGTCGAAGCGGCCGGCCGGGCGGCTAACGCGGCCAACGCCTTGGTGGGGCTGTCGGCCGTCAAGCACCGGCTTGAAGCCGACAGCGCCGAACGCGCCGCAGCGCTACAGAAGCGCGATGGCGAGTTGAAGCAGCTGCGCGATCAGCTTGCAGCTTTGCCGCCCCCTGCAGCGCCCGGCCCGCGCGAGGCGCTCCAGCAGTTTGCAGGGTCCCACGCGATCTTCTTTGGAGAAGGCACCGGTTATCGCGACGAGAAGGCGGCCGAACGCACGATTGCAGGGTTGGCGGAGCTGATCATCCGCGGCGACGCCCTGGTGCGCGTTGTGGGCTACACCGATGAAGCTGGCACGCCGGTCCAGAATGCCACCCTCGGCAAGGCGCGTGCGGAAATCGTTGCGGCCGCGCTCCGGTCACGGGGCGTGCAACCGGGCCGGCTGGTTACGATTTCGCGCGCGACCGCAGTCAGTCCCGTTGTGGGTTCCGGCAGCGCCAACCGGCGGGTCGAATTCGAAGTCGGCTTCATCGGCGAAAGCGCACCTTAGTGTCAGCGCACAAAGTGATGCTGCTGGGAGAGATCGGGGTCGGCAAGTCGTCACTGGCCCGGCGGCTCGTGTTCGACCGCTTCACCCGCGATTACAAGCCGACGATCGGCGTCGAGGTCTATCGCTACGATATCCCCGCCGAGCAGGCCGGCGTCGCCACCTCGCTCATCCTGTGGGACACGGACGGCAACTTTGGCGACGCAATCTTCCGCCACGTCTACCTGAAACAGGCTGCCGCCGCCGTCGTTGTCGGCGACCAGTCCCGCCCGGAAACCATCGATAGCATGGTGCGGCTCGCCAAGGGTTTCGCCGAGGTCCTGCCCGGCCGCTTCATCCATTTCATCCTCAACAAGTCGGACCTCATCGGCGCGGCCGAAAGCGAAGCTCTTGAGCAGCGGCTGGGCGGCGGCGGCATCCCCGTGACGCGGACCAGCGCATTGTCGGGGATGCAGGTGGCGCAAGCATTCATCACCACCGCCCAGGCGATTTTGCGCCGTGGCAGTTGATCCGACCTCCTCAGATTTGGTGGCGGCTGCCCGGGTTTTCGCCGGCCGCGATGTTTTTGGCCTGGTCTGGATCGACGCCCAGCTGATCGTACGCGCGCGCTATGGCCAGAAGACGGACTTCATCGCGCCTGACCGCCCCCTCACTGACAGCGTCATTCCCTTCATCGGCATGGAAGAGCTCATTCTGAACCTTCAGCACGATCCCGCGCAATCGCTCGAACTCCCCGGCGTCGTGATCGTGACCGGTGCCGACACCCAAATCCGCTATAATCTGACGCTGTATTGGTCGCCCGAAGAGGCAAACTATCTGCTGCTGGTCGCGCGGGCTTCCATCGACGCAGGCCTCGAGATCGAGCTGCTGCGCCATGTGCGCGCGCGCCTGATGGCGGAAGCCGAAATCAAGGCGAAATCCGACGAACTCGCCCGCGCCAACCGCGATCTCGAAGACTTCGCCGCGATCATATCCCACGATTTAAAGGCGCCGATGCGCGCCCTCCAATACCGCACCGACGATGTCGAGGCAGCACTGGCCGCCAACCGTGTCGATGACGCGCGCGCCGAGGTGGGCTGGATCAGAGCGCAGTCGCGCCGCATGTCGTCTATGCTGACGAGCCTGCTCGACTATTCGAGCGTCGGCCGCAAGTCGCAGGCGATCGAGACGGTAGACTCAGGCGCGCTGGCCCGCGCGATCGTCAGCTCCCTGCCCCACGGACGCGGCGGCATCGCGATCACGGTCGAGGGCGACTGGCCGGTGATCGAAACCCTGAAAGCGCCGCTCGATCTGGTGCTGCGCAACCTGACGGATAACGCAATCAAGCACCACGACCTGCCGGCAGGCAACGTCTGGCTATCGTGCCGGGACAGTGGAACATCGCTGGTGATCTGTGTCCGCGACGATGGCCCGGGCATCGCGCCGGAACACGCCCAGGCGGTATTTTTGGCGTTCCGAACCCTGAAAACGGGTGACGATCGCGTCGAAGCCGGCATCGGCATGGGGCTGGCGCTGGTTGATCGCACGGTCGAAAGCGTAGGCGGCTCGATCACTCTTCGGGCGGGCGCGGCGGGCGGGCGCGGCGCAGCGTTCGAGGTCGCCTGGCCCAAAAAACTGAAACTATAGAGCCGGCTAGCAAGACGCCTTTAAGCGCGCTTGGCGCTTTTGGTTGGCATTCCGGAACAAACGGCCTAGTTTCCAACTGCGTTAGGCTCAGGATGATACAACTTGGCATAAGAGTTTTTGCCCATCGTCGGGAGCAACCTCCCGGGCAAAGACCCTATTAGGACGGCCCGCTGTTAGGAACCCCCATGACGACCACCAGCTCAGGCGGCGACTTTTTGGCAAAGAAGAGCGACGCGGTGCATCAGAGCAAGCAATTGCCGAAGATCACGCAAGTGCTCATTGTCGAAGACGAGAATTTCGACGCCGACCGGCTGCGAGCGACCTTGCGCGTGGTGTTGGGCTACGATCTGACGGTGCGCCGCGCGGCAACTCTGGGAGCAGCGCTCGATTGCGTGATCGCCAAGCAGCCCGAGCTGGTGTTCCTCGACGACCTGCTGAAGCCGACCGACACGGCAAGCCACACCATACCGTTCCTGCGCCGCGCCAAATACGAAGGCCCCATCGTGGTCATCAGCGGCCAGGTGACGCGCGCGCGCAAAGCCGAGCTGATCGCGTTGGGCGCGACCGATGTGATCCACAAGGACGATGTCGACAGCGTGCGCCTCGCCGAAGCCCTGGCCCGCGTTTACAATCTGACCTGATCTGCCCGCTTGGCCAGGAACATCGGCAGCGCGTCAGCGACGGTCGCCACGATGAAGTCATGCACCGCGCGCACGGGCAGCGCACGCTCCATGTCGGCATGCGTTACGATCCAATAGGTCCGCCGCACGGTCACGGATGGCAGCACGCGCTTCAGCTCCGAGCCCGGCGCAACGGCGTAGTCATGTAGCAATCCGACGCCGACGCCGCCCTCGACCGCTTCCATCTGGCCAAGCACGCTGGCGCATTGGAATTGAGGCGCGGCCGATAAGCCGAGTTCGGCTGTGAAATCGAGCGCGCGGGTGAACAGCAGGTCGCCGACGTACGAGATCAGCCGGTGCTGCTTCAGGTCGGCCTTGGTCTTGAGCGGCGGACTTTGCGCAAGGTAGGCCTCGCTCGCATAGAGCGAGAGCGCATAGCCGGTGAGCTTGCGCACCCGCAGCCGGCCTTCGATCGGACGCTCGACGGTGATGGCGATATCGGCCTCGCGCTTCGCAAGGCTGAACGAGCGCGGCAGCGGAACCAGCTGCACGGCAAGCTTAGGGTGCTGGCTCAGCAATGGCGCAAACCGGCGGGCGAGAAACAGTGTGCCGAACCCATCGGGCGCGCCGACCCGCACGACGCCGTCGATGGCGCCGTCGTCGCGGATGAATGCGGACCGGACCGCGAGGAACTCGGACTCGATGCGGCTGGCATGGTCTAGAAACGCCTGGCCTTGCTGGGTGAGCTCGCTGCCCGTGGTCCGCCGGTCGAGCAGGCGCACACCGAGGGCAGTTTCGAGCGCCGTGATGCGCCGCGTGACGGTCGCCTGATCGAGCTTGAGCTTACGCGCGGCCGCCAGCAGCTGGCCCTCGCGGGCCACGGCCAGAAACACGCGGGCATGATCCCAATCGAAATCGAACTTGAATTTCTGCATATCCGTTCCGATACTATGCGCATTGCCGCATAACGTCAAAGGGTGGGATAGAGGGTCACGTAAGTCCCCAAAAGCGCGGGAGTGTAGGGGGCCCCTCAAGCGGATTTGAAGGGCGGCAGCCCTTCCTGCGCAGCAACATCGATAGGAAACGGTCATGACCAAAACGCTTACGCACTTCATCGGCGGCAAACACGTCGAAGGAACATCCGGCCGCTTCAGCGACGTCTATTGGCCGATGACGGGCGAAGTGGCCGCGCGCTGCCCGCTGGCATCCAAGACCGAGCTCGCAACAGCCGTCGCCAACGCGAAAGCCGCGCAGCCCGCCTGGGCCGCGACGAACCCGCAACGCCGCGCCCGTGTGATGATGAAGTTCGTCGAACTGATCAACCGCGACATGGACAAACTGGCGGATGTCCTCGCCCGCGAGCACGGCAAGGTTTTGCTCGACGCCAAAGGAGACATTCAGCGCGGCCTGGAAGTGGCGGAGTTCGCCTGCGGCATCCCCCACCTGCTGAAGGGCGAGTATACCGACGGCGCCGGGCCCGCCATCGACATCTTCTCCATGCGCCAGCCGCTGGGCGTGGTAGCTGGCATCACGCCGTTCAACTTCCCGGCCATGATCCCGCTTTGGAAGCTGGCGCCCGCGATCGCATGCGGCAATGCGTTCATCCTGAAGCCTTCGGAGCGCGACCCGAGCGTGCCGCTGATGCTGGCCGAACTGATGATGGAAGCAGGTCTTCCCGCCGGCATCCTGAACGTCGTCAACGGCGACAAGGAGTCGGTCGACGCGATCCTCGACCACGAGGACATCATGGCCGTGGGCTTCGTCGGCTCGACCGATATCGCAGCCTACGTCTACGCGCGGGCGGCCAGCACTGGCAAGCGCGTGCAGTGCTTCGGCGGCGCGAAGAACCACATGATCGTAATGCCCGACGCCGACATGGAACTGGCCGCGAACGCGCTGATCGGCGCCGGCTACGGGTCGGCGGGCGAGCGCTGCATGGCGATCTCGGTCGCGGTTCCAGTCGGCGATAAGGCCGCCGACGCCTTGCTGGCAAAGCTCATCCCCAAGATCGAGGCGCTCAAGATCGGCCCCTCGACGTCGCTCGACGCCGACATGGGGCCTTTGGTGACGAAGGCGCACCTCGAAAAGGTCAAATCCTACGTCGAGATCGGCCTCCAAGAGGGCGCGACGTTGAAGGTGGATGGCCGCAGCTTCAAGATGCAGGGCTATGAAAACGGCTTCTACATGGGCGGCTGCCTGTTTGACCACGTGACGCCGGAGATGCGCATCTACAAGGAAGAGATTTTCGGACCCGTGCTCGCCGTCGTGCGCGCAAAGGACTACGCGGAAGCGCTGCGCCTGCCCTCGGAACACGCCTATGGCAACGGCGTCGCGATCTTCACCCGCGATGGCGATGCGGCGCGCGATTTTGCATCCAAGGTGAACGTCGGCATGGTCGGCATCAACGTGCCGATCCCGGTGCCGCTCGCCTACCACACGTTCGGCGGCTGGAAGAAGTCGGGCTTCGGCGATTTGAACCAGCACGGCCCCGACAGCATCCGCTTCTATACGAAGACCAAGACGGTCACGACCCGCTGGCCGTCCGGCATCAAGGAAGGCGCCGAATACGTCATCCCGACGATGAAGTAATTCTAGCGGTCAAAAAGTTTTGACCGCTGGCATCCGCGCGCGGGGTTGGTGGGGCGGCCGCGCGCAAAGCAGAGACTCGCGCGCCGGAATGGGTCTCAAGGCCCTTCCCATGAAGCATCATCCTCGGGTCTGACCCGAGGATGACGAATTGAGTGTGCGCAGTTTCGCGGCGGGTTACTTGCTCTTCTTACCGCCGCCGGCTTTCTGCTTGGCTTCCGAGGAAGAGAACGGTGACGAGGAGGGAGCCGCGACGGGCTTCTTGTCGGCTTTGGGCTTACGCTTTTCTTTGTTGCTGCGCTGTTCTTTGCCCATGGGCATCGTCCTTAGGCTGGAGGGATCGGTTCAGGCACGGCGTCGTCCGCATCTTCAACTTGAACCGCCCTTAAGCGCGGCAGGGGATAGTTGGAACTCGCATAAAGGTGTTGAATGCCCGCGCCATCGAAACGCTCTTCATCGACCTCAAGGTAGGCGCCGATCAGGTGCTCCGGCGCCAGCACTTCGACCGCATACTGCACCGCTTCGGCCGCAGTGGCAAAGCGCTTATACCCGACCGGCGCCCGCTTCGACATGCGCCCGCGCGTCGGAAAGAGTTCGGCCTCGGCACCAAAATCGAATTTCGCCATGGGACACCTTTCTAAACAGACCCCGAGAGTTGGCGGCCCAGGGTTTGTTCAAAATGTGTCCGATCCTGCGATCCAACCAATCCAGGCCAGGCCGGCTTTGGGCCGGGTAGAGGCGGCCCTGGTCCGGCCGGGGCGGCAGTTCGCCATCCTCCTATGGCTTGCCGTTGGCCTCGAACACGAGGGTCTCGGAGCTGTAGCCGGTGACCTTGCAGTCGCCGCCACGCTTGGGCTTCTCGCCTCGCAAGGTGACGACGCCGCCGTCGGACTGCCCTGCGACTGGGAACTTCGCCGTTCCGCAATTGCGCGAGAACGTCGTCGCCTCGCCCGCATAGCTATTGGGCCCGGTCTTCTTGCCCTCGAACAGTGGCGTTCCCGCCTTGATGCCGAGCGCATCGAGGCCTCCGCGGGGCTTGTCGTAGATGACGCGCACACCATCGCCCTCGGGGATGAACTTCATGGTCGAGTTGTTGTGCCGGTAGACGGCTGCGGATGCGGCCGCTGCCACAGCGACAGCAACTGCCGCTGGCGCGATTGCCGCAGCAGCGGACTTAGGTGGTGGCTCGCTCACCGCCCGTTCGGCAGGATTTGCAGCCCCCACCGCCGCTTTCGGCGCGCCGGCAGCGCCTGAGCGCTTCGGATCAGCCGCCTCGTCGGTGATGGCAGCCGCACTCGGCGCCAGCGCCGGTGGTAAATCGCGGCCACCGCTTTGCGGCGAGGGTGCAGGGCCAGTGCCGCCGGTCTTGATGGTGTCGGTGGTTCCCGACGATCGGGCCGGTCCGACCGGGGTGGTCGTGATCTGCTTGTTGGCACCTCCGGACGCAGGGGGCGGCGCCGGTGCGCCACCGGTCGAGGTCTTGGCCGGCCCGCCGTCTGCCGTTCCTGGTCCCGACGGCCGCCTGGAACCGACGTTTCCTACGGACGTTGAGGGCGGGTGGATAGTTTTCTTCGCGTCCTTGCCGGTTTCGCGGTCTTGCCGGGGCTTTGACTTCACGACAACGTCTTTGGGTGCGTGCGTGACGCTCGATCCACCGCTCCCGCCTCCGGTCTCCGACGATTTCGCGCTGCCCTCTTGGGAGCCGCCCCCGCCTCCCTTGTCCTTGGCCGACGCGGTAGCCGTGGCCAAGGCGGCGGCGAACACGAGCGCGCCAATCGTGAGACTAGGTCGATCGATACACAGCATGTGAGATCTCCGCTGATGTGATTACGAGAACAACGCGCCAAACCCTCATTTCTTCTGGACCGCAGCCGCGTTGATGGCAGGAAGGCACTCGGGCTCGAGGAAGACCGGCCGCGCGGCATCCTTCGGCCGGAATTTCGCAGCGACCAAATCGGCGCGCATTTGGGCGTTATCGATCCGGCACGCGGCCGTCATCTCGACCGTTTCGACGCCGCGCCAAGACGGCAGCTCGACGTTGGCGCGATAGACGACCGAAACCGTCAAGTCTGGCTTCGACAAGACGTCATCGACGAACGCGCCCCATTTCGGCCCGCTGCCCGCAACCGTCGGAATGAACATGGTTTCCCGGCTGATCGAGCGGCCCGGCTCCAGCGTCTCGGGCCCGGCGTTGCTTTTGACGCAATACCAATGCTCTCCGCACGGCACGTCCGTGATCTCGACCACATAAAGCGCGCGGTACCGCGTGGACTGGCCACCGTAGAAGAAGTCGAGGGTCTCGCCCAGAATGCGCACCTTGCGGCCCGGCTCCGTACGGTGGTTGAATGTGACAGGCATCACCGTGATCGTCATCGGACTGTCGACCCAGTCCGTGGCGGCGCTGGGTGCATCCGGTTTCAGGGGCGCTTCGGCGACCGACCTGAAATGGATCTTCTGCGGTGGAAGCAACACGACATCGGTCGAAGAAGACGGCAGTCCGCCGCCGGCTGCAATCCAGGCCCCACCCGCAACCGCACAGGCGGTCAGCGCCGTCACGCTCCTGCAAAACGTGCCGATGGTGCGGGTTTTCTCGACGGCGGCGAGAACTTCGGCCGTGACGTTTCCCGTTGGCCGCATCACGCTCACCGACCGGAAATAAACAGGCAGATCGGCGGGCGCGAGGGTGTCGTCCACGAGCACGGGAATGACGCGGCCCTCGGGTGAGGGCCAGCGCTCCTTGGCGAACTGCAGCTCGGTGAGCGTAAACTTTCCAGGCGTGATCGACTGGCGGCTGGCGAGAAACACCATCCGGTCGCAATCCATGACCGCCGAACGGATCCGCTCGTTATAGTCGCTACCCGCCGGAATGCTGTCGAGGTCGAAGAAGACGTCGTGCCCGCCGTTCTTGAGCGCCTGGGCGATCTCCTCGCCCTGGGTGCGCTGCTCGCTGGCGTAGCTCACGAAGATCGTCAATCGGGAGCACTGGCGCGGAAAAGCCCGGGCAAGCATGCCTGAAACTCCAAAAACCAAACGCATGCGGCAGCGGCACAGGCCCGCCGCTGGATCAAAACCGTATCAAAAATACAACATAAGGCTCGTTAACCAGTGCACGATACCGCGCGGCCGGCGTCCGCGCAACCCCTTACGCGTGCAGCGAAAACCGCCGGTGGAACCGCCGAAAGGGCCGCCACTCGGTGGATTTTATCCAGCGGTCCGCTGTCGCAGTGCCGCAAACCGCCATGATTTTGCTGCGCCGCACCTATCGAAGCACAGGTTCCGAACTGATTTTTCAATCCATGAATCTGCGAGAGACGATGAAAAAACGAACCGCTGTCGCCGTGCTGGCGTGCGCCTTTGCCGGTCAGGCCTTTGCTGGCGACGACATCAAGTTGCCGCCCGAAGTGACGCCTTCGATGCGGGCCGCTTGCGAAACTGACGTGCGCCGCCTGTGCATCAAGCCAGGCGCGACGTTGGAGAGCGTGCGCGATTGCGTGCTTTCGAAATTCATGCGGCTTGGCAAGCGCTGCCAGATCGAGATTGCATCGGCAGGTCTCGCGCCCTGATCGCGTCTGCGTTTCGTCCTTGACGGATAACGCCCGCAGCCTCATGTCAAGGCTCCAGCCGGCCGGGCGGCCGCTCGCATAAGGTTCATGCGGGAGGAAAGTCCGGGCTCCATGAAGACACGGTGGCGGCTAACGGCCGCCGGGGGCAACCCTAGGGACAGTGCCACAGAAAACAAACCGCCTCGCAAGAGGTAAGGGTGAAACGGTGCGGTAAGAGCGCACCGCGCGGCTGGCAACAGCCGCGGCAGGGCAAACCCCACCGGGAGCAAGACCAAATAGGGGTGGCCGCGTGCAGGGCAACCTGGCACGGAGCCCGTCTCCAGGCCGTCACCCGGGTTGGTTGCTAGAGGCGGCTGGCAACAGCCGTCCCAGACGAATGGCCGTCGCGGCGGGGCAACCCGCCAAACAGAACCCGGCTTACAGGCCGGCTGGAAATATCTTTTACGCTCACCGCTTCTTGCCGGCCCACTGGTCCTCGAGCAGCGGCGACCATTCTGCGATCGGCGCCGCGACCTTGTCGAACCGCACGAACCGCACGCCCATCCACTGTTCGGTGTGATGGCGCGTCTCGCACCAGGCCTGGAAGCCCTTGCAGTCGATGACGAGCGAGAACCGGAACGGCATCACCTTCGGCACGGCGCATTCGAGCAGCGCGCCGCCCTCCGAGACGTTGCGTACGAGACACGGGAGGCGCGGACGCCCATCCAGCACGATCCACCCGTGCAGGCAGGTGTTGCGGCGCCCGAACTGACGGCGTTCGACGAAGTGGGGGGCGGGCGCGGCGGCGGTCTTGGCAAATGACATGGCAATGACTCCAGCAAACAATTCAATGGTCGAGAAAACGCACGAGAGTGCGGGCGAGCGTGGCGGGGGCTTCGTCGGCAGGCGCGTGGTTGCAGCCGGCGATCTGGACCAGGCGTGCGTTGGGCAAGATACCGGTCAGCCGCCGCCCGGTCGCAAGCGGGACCACCTGATCTTGCGTGCACCAAACCAGCAGCGTGCGCTGCTGTAGCTGGCGGTAACCTGCAACGACGCGGTCGAAATCCTGTGGCACGATCTGGCGCGAGGTCTGAACGTAGGCATGCCGCGCGGCCGCATCGCTGAACGGTGCGGCGTAGGCGCTGGCGTCGGCGTCGGTGTAGCGCCGGTCGATCGGCCCCCGCGCGGGCGACAGCGCAAGCGCAATCCGCGCCATGATCTCGGCCGGCACCGCGGTCGCAAGCACATACGGCAGCACCGCCCGCTGCATCAAGGCGACCAACGGCGACAGTGGCTGCGGCAGCGCCGGCGTATCGATCAGCACCAGTTGGCGAATCCGGTGGGGATCGCGGCGGGCGAGATTGAGCGCGGTCACTAGCGCCACCTGCCCCCCGAACGAATGGCCGATGAGCGTGACATCGCGCACCCCCCGTCGCGCCAGGAAGGTTTCGATGAGGCGCGCCTGGTCGGCCGCCGAATAGGCCGTATCGAAGGCCTTGTCCGAACGTCCGAAACCCTTGAAATCGATCGCAATCACCCGGTGCGTACGGGCAAGAATCGGCGCCACGTAGCGCCAGGAGTACGTCGACGCGCCCAGCCCGTGCAGCAGCACGACGACGGGCCCGCGCCCGCGTTCTTCGGCATACAGCGACAATGGCGCGCCATCGTTCACGGCGACAGCGATCCGGTAGGCGGAAACCGCCTCTTGCGGCCCAGCAAAGGCGTTTGCAGGCAACAATGAATTGAAAATAACCGCGACGCCCAAAACGGCGCGCCGCAAACGCAAACGCAACATCAAGACTGCTCCACCCACGCACACGCGTCTCCACACGCCATTTAGCGCCGGGATGGTTACCGCAACGATAATGAGTGTTCATGGGCGCAGTGCTTCTCCCTTTGGCGCTCACGGGCTGGTCGCCCTCCGCGGGGGCGGCGCACTGGCGCCGGGTCGCGCCGCTCCATAAGCGGCTGCGCCGCTTGAAGTGGGGCTGGAACCAAACTTCAGCCGCGTAAGCGGCTCGGGGAGCGCAAGCGCCCCGCGGGCGGTCCCGCGCCCTGGCCGAAGCGCGTGAGGCCACCCGATTCCCCCCCGTGAGGCCACCACACCCAGCGTACCTCATTTTAAGCGGCGGAAGCCGCTTCGGGGCGCAAGCGCCCCCGGCGCCGGTGCGCCGCCCCCGCGGAGGGCCAGACCACATCGGATCGCCTTCGATCCGATGTGGTCGGTACGGCCCGTGAGCGCAAAATACATCACTCCACAGCTAACCGGCGTTCACCTGTTAAGAATCCTTACCAAACCATTGACGCCCATAAAATTCCATGTGATCCCATAAATACCCGCTCAAAACGGGTGAGCCCGTGGCAGGGCTCCGGTTTGCGTCGAGGGCCGTGAACTGGGCGACCGCCACGGGTGAACTGCACCGAATAAATGGAAACAGGCCCCCTTCGCCGGAAGGCGAGCGGGCCGCGCGTGAGCTGGTCCCAGTGGGCCGCATGTGAGTGAGGAGTAAGGAGCGCTAGGGCAGCGAACAGGGGGATGGACCGCTTTGTCTCAACATTCACAAACAAGATCGATGCCAAAGGCCGGGTCTCCATCCCAGCCCCATTCCGCGCGGTTCTCGAGCGCGACGGGTACGCGTCCGCAGGCAGCTCCGGGATCTACTGCTACCCCTCGCTTGATGCTCCAGCCCTCGATTGCGGCGGCGAAAGACTTGCGAAAAAAATCGACGGGCTTCTCGCTGGCCTCCCGGATTATTCGGACGAGCGGGACGAACTCTCTGTCGCGCTCTACGGCGACGTCCAGATCCTCTCGGTTGATGGGGACGGCCGTATCGTTGTTCCTGAAGCGCTTCGCGCCCACGCGGGCCTCACTGAGGCAGGCGGCGGGGGTCAAGTCACTTTTGTCGGCCTGGGCGACAAGTTTCAGATCTGGGCGCCCGTAGCCTTCGAAGCCCGCCGCAAAGCCGCTAGAGACAAGGTCCAGGAACACCGCAAGCTGCTGGGTGGCGGCGGCGGAACGGCGGCTTGACGGGCGCCGTATTGCGCTGGCGCAATGCCGGGCCGGTGCCGCTTGCTATCACGATCCTTCACCCTTCACCGGAGGATCCGATGCCGACACTGAAACGCCGCCTCGCCGCGCCGCTTGCTCTGTTCGCTTTGCTGGCGGCATTCGGGTCAGCGGTGGCGCAGACCGCGTCGCCGGACGAAGTGGCGCAGACCGCGTTGCCGGACGAAGTGGTGCGGCAGCCCTCGGCGGACGGCGGCCGTGACCTGGCGGACAAACTCTGCACGGGCTGCCATCTGATCGCTGGCGACGGCGCGACCACGGCCCAGGTGGGCCCGCCTCCTTTCAAGAGCATCGCCAACAAGCCGGGCCAAACGGTGGACCGCATCAAGAACGCGCTCATGCAGCCGCACCCGCCCATGCCGGACATGCAGATGACGAACGACGAAATGCTCGACATCATCACGTATCTCGACACGTTGCGAACCGACAAGTCGGCCCCGTCCCTGCTGCCGCCGGGCGTGGTCGCCAAGCCCCGCTACCCCGCACCGTCGTAAGCGGCAGATGCGACTATCTCGGGATCATGGGGCGCCCCTTCTGCGGTTCTCCAAAGGGGATCGCCCCGGCGCGCAGCGGGGCAGCGACACGCGGACTTTGCGAATTATTTTTCAGACAAACTTATCCCCGCGCCCTCCAGCCAGCGTTACGCTGTGCGCAACCCATACACGGGGGGACGCACTCGAGGGCGTCTCGAAATGTGGTATGGGGGGCAGGCGGACGTGTCCAGACGCACCGGACATGGACCTTGTGAATCGCTAATGCACGTGCGCGGGTCTGGCGGCTCCGGAGTACAGCCACCTGGATCAAACCAGGCGGCCGCGATGGCTCGAACTTCACAGACAACCCTGCGACGGAGCGGCGCCTTATCGCCACTCTAATCACCACGGAATGCCCGCGCGGTAACGCGCCGCTCCTCCCCCCGCTTTTAACTCCGAGCCCATGGCTGCGGAGGGCGAACGCGCGTGAAGAGAAGGCCAGGGCACGCGTGCCCTGCACCCGCGGACGTAAGGGAAGCGCGCGAGCCGTCGTTGGGCCCCCACTTTGTAAGGGGTCGAGGGGACGGGTCCCCTCGCCTTCACTTGGATGCCCGGCGGCTTCCCCTGGACAACCGGCCCGGATCAGGCGCATGAGCGCGGTCCATGACCGAGCGATCCCCGATGACCAACGCCCCCGCCGCGCAGCGACGCCACGTTCCCGTGATGCTGGCGGAGGTGCTGGCCGCGCTGCAGCCTGCGGACGGTGAAACCTACATCGACGGCACGTTCGGCGCGGGCGGCTATACGAGCGCGATTTTGCAGGCAGCCGATTGCCGTGTGCTGGCGCTGGATCGCGACCCCCGGGCGATCGCGGACGGGCTGGCGCTGTGCGAAAAATTCGCAGGCCGCCTGACGCTGGTGGAAGCGCCGTTCAGCACGCTGGACGAGGTTGCGGCACACGCGCATGGCGATCCGGCCAGTACCGGACCTCGCACGTTGGGGCAGACGAGCTTGCCGCAGCCAAGCGCCACTAAGAAAGTCGACGGCGTGGTGCTGGATATCGGCGTATCGTCGATGCAACTCGACCAGCCCGAGCGCGGGTTCTCGTTCCAGGCCGACGGTCCGCTCGACATGCGCATGGCCGACCACGGCCCGACGGCAGCCGACGTGGTGAATACGATGGACGAGGAGCCGCTCGCCAATATCCTCTATGAGCTGGGGGAGGAAAAACGCTCCCGCGCGATTGCGCGTGCGATCGCGCAGGATCGGGGTGCTGCGCCGTTTACGACGACGCTGCAGCTGGCGCGGCTCGTCTCTCGCGTGCTGGGTGGCCGCCGCGAGGATGGGCGGCATCCCGCGACCCGCACGTTCCAGGCGCTGCGCATCTACGTCAACGATGAACTCGGCGAGCTGAGGTCGGCGCTTGCGGCCGCCGAGCGGATCTTGAAGCCGGGCGGCCGGCTCGTGGTGGTGACGTTTCACTCCCTTGAAGACCGGATCGTAAAACAATTTTTTATTGACCGTTCGGGCCGCCAGCCGGGCGGTTCGCGCCATTTACCTCCCCAGGCCGAGTCAAAATCGCCCCCAAGTTTCCAAATTGTTAACCAGCGCCCGTTAAGTCCTTCTCAACCAGAATTGGACGGCAACCCACGCGCGCGATCCGCCCGGCTGAGGTTCGGGATCAAGACGTGAGGACGCCGCCACAACGAGCGGAGTAGCGTCATGCATACCTTAACTCTCGCCGCAGCCTTCCTGGCGCTGTCGAGCGCGGTCCTGCTCTACGGCCTCAACTACGATACCCGGCTGATCGAGCAGCGCGTGCAGGCCGGCGAACGCGCAGCCGACCGCGCCCGCAACGATATCGCGTTGCTGCGCGCCGAGCGCGCCCATCTAGCGCGTCCCGAACGCATCGAGCCGTTGGCGCGGGCGCAAGGGCTTCAACCAACCCTTGCGCGCCAGTTCGTGAGCCGTGCAACGCCTGCCCGCCTCGCGGATGCCGATAGCGCGCGTTGAGTGACGCCATGCTGATCCTGGCGCACCCGAGAACTCCGAGCGAACGCTCGCAAGCAGCGCAGCCCGAGCCGGCCATTCCCTTGCCGGAGCCGCGTGCGGCCGATCAGGTGCGACTGGTGGGCGGCGCGCTAAGCCTCCTGTTCCTGGCCGTTGCGGGGCAGCTGGCGAGCCTCGCCTGGAAGGCTGAATCGATGGTGTCAGCAGCAATGGTCGAGCCGGTCGCAACCAGTTTTTCCCGCCCCGATATCGTCGATCGCAATGGCCGGCTGCTCGCGACCGACGTCGAAGTTCACTCCTTGTATGCCGATCCTGCGCGCGTGCTGGATGCCGACGAGGCGATCGAGAAGCTGGCGGCGCTGCTGCCGGGTCTCGACGAGGCAGACCTGCGCAAGTCGCTGTCGGACGGCAGCAAGCGGTTTGTCTGGGTGCGCCGCGGCCTGACGCCGAAGGTCGCCCAGACGGTGCACGATCTGGGCTTACCGGGCTTTGGTTTCCGCAAGGAGCTGCGCCGCGCCTATCCGCTGGGCGCGCTGGCTGGGCATGTGCTGGGCCGCGTGGACGCCGACAACAAGGGCATCGCCGGCGTCGAAGCCTACATCGACGAGCACGTCGGCATCGACGCGGTGCACGCAACGAGGCCGTCGGATCGCGCGCCGGTGCGCCTGTCGATCGACATGGCCGTGCAGGCCGGCCTGGAAGCGGAGCTGGCTGATGCCATGGCGCGCTATCAAACCGTCTCGGCCGGCGCTCTGCTGATGGACGCCAAGTCCGGCGAGATCGTCGCGGCCGCATCCCTGCCGCGCGTGGAGCCGGCGCGAGCAGCCGACGTCACAGATCAAGCCAAGCGCGACCGCCTGCAAAGCGGCACGTATGAGCTGGGCTCGATCTTCAAGCTGATGACCATCGCCATGGCGCTGGATCGCAAGCAGGCGACGCTGGGTACGATGGTGGACGTGCGCGTTCCCTTGAACGTCGGCCGCTTTGAGATCAAGGATTTGCATCCGGCGGGCCGTCCGCTGTCGGTGAGCGAGATTTTTATCCACTCCTCCAACGTCGGCGCGGCGATGCTGGCGCTGGAAGCGGGTACGCCGGCCCAGAAGGAGTTCCTCGCCCGGGCTGGGCTCGTGAGTGAGATGACAACCGAGGCAGGCACTGTCGCCGTGCCACGCACGCCGAACCATTGGGACCGGGCGGAAACCATCACGATCGCCTACGGTCACGGCCTGGCCGTTGCGCCGCTGCAGTTTGCAGCCGGTGCGGCCGCCCTCGTCAATGGCGGGATGTCGGTGGTCCCGACCTACCTCGTCCGCAGTGCTGCGAGCGGTGCGCCGCCGGTAACACGGGTGATTTCGGAAGCGACCAGCCGCGATATCCGCACCCTGATGCGCGCCAATGTGACCGATGCAAGCGGCACTGGCCGTCGCGCGGACGTCGAGGGCTACGAGGTGGGCGGAAAAACCGGCACCGCAGATATCGCGGGTCCGCGCGGCTACCGGCAAGGCGGCGTGATCTCGTCGTTCTTCGCCGCTTTCCCGATGAGTTCTCCCCGCTATGTCGCGCTGGTGTTATTGTTCGAGCCCAAGCCGTCCGCTGAAACCGGCGGCAAGGTGCTGGCGGGGCTGACCGCCGCCCCCGTGGCCGCCGGCATCATGCGCCGGATCGGACCGTTGCTGGATTTGCCCAACAAATCCGGCGCGCAGCGATAGAATGCTTCCGGGAAAGGAATGGAGCATCTTGCCAGAAAGAAGCATGGTGAAACAAAGAGCTAGGGGATTTCCGCGATGCAACCGAGCTTCGGAAAGTCCCTAACGTTTGACGCAACCAGCCGCGGACCATATGAACCAGCGAGGGCTCGGGCGATCGCAACGAACCTGCACAACCCCCAAAACAGCGCGCGATGATGCCGACGGCAATGACGAAGCCTCTCACCGATCTCCTGGGTCTGGAAGTTTCCGCCGGCAGCGATTGCGCAAGCGTCGCCATTACCGGGCTGACGGCGGACAGCCGCGCCGTCGTGCCGGGCACTCTGTTTGCAGCGGTTCCAGGCTTCAAGGCGCATGGCAACGAGTTCATCGATGACGCGGTGTCGAAAGGCGCCGCGGCGGTTCTCGTCGGCGACGACGTTGTGCTGCCGGAGCCGTTCGCCGTGCCGGTCGTGCGCGCCGTCGAACCGCGGCTCGCTCTTGCCCGCATGGCCGCTCGATTTTATGGACCCGGTCCTGAAACGATCGTCGCCGTGACGGGAACGAGCGGCAAGACGTCGGTCGCCGAATTCACCCGCCAGATTTTCGCCCACGCCGGCCACAAGGCGGCTTCCCTCGGCACGCTCGGCATCGTGAAACCGGGCGGCGCGAGCTACGGCACGCTGACGACGCCCGATCCGATCACGCTCGCCCGCACGCTCGCCGAATTGCGCGCCGAGGGCGTGACCCATCTGGCGATGGAAGCCTCCTCCCACGGGCTCGATCAGTTCCGCCTGGACGGCATAAAGCTGAAGGCGGGTGCCTTCACCAACCTCGGCCGCGATCATCTGGATTACCATGCGACGGTCGCCGCCTATCTGGCCGCCAAGTTGCGGCTATTCCTGAACGTTTTGCCGCCCGGCAGCACAGCCGTCGTGAACGCCGATGATGCGCACGCGCTCGACGTGCTGGAAGCGGCACGCAGCCATAGCCTCGAAATCGTCACGGTGGGCGTGAACGGCGGCACCTTGGAGCTCGTGTCTGTCAGCCCGGACGGGTTCGGCCAACGCTTGGACATCCGGCACGCAGGGGTGACCTACACCGTGAACCTGCCGCTGGTCGGCACCTATCAGGCGTTGAATGCACTGGTGGCCGCAGGGTTGGCAATCGCAACCGGCGAAGATCCTGCGGCAATGATGGCAGCCTTGCCTCACCTGAAAGGCGTCAAAGGACGGCTCGAAATCATCGGCCGGGCGAACGGCGGCCTCGGCGTCGTTGACTACGCCCACAAACCCGAAGCGCTCGCGGCCGCCCTCGATGCGCTGCGCCCGTTCGCGACCGGCAGGCTGATCTGTGTGTTCGGCTGCGGCGGCGACCGGGACCGCGGCAAGCGGCCGATCATGGGCAAGATTGCGGTTGAAAAAGCCGACGTCGTCATCGTGACCGACGACAACCCGCGCACCGAAGTTCCGGCGGCGATCCGAGCCGAAATAGTGCAAGGGATTTATATGACCCAAGTCTTGCGGTCTGAGCCGACGCCACAATCGCGGGCATTGAAAAACACTTCGGAGATCGGCGACCGCGCCGAAGCGATCCGGACGGCGGTTTCGATGATGGAGCCCGGCGATGTTGTCGTCGTTGCCGGCAAGGGCCACGAAACCGGCCAGATCGTGGGGACGCAGGTGCTGCCGTTCAGCGACCATGAGGTGCTGCGGTCCGCGATGGCGGAGTACGCGATATGACAGAACCGCTGTGGAAGTTGGCTGACATTGTCGCCGCGACAGGTGCGCACGTCGACACCCCCTCTCCCCATCGTCTGCGCTTGGATGGGGAGAGGGTCGGGGTGAGGGGCGGCAACGAGGATGGGCCATTGCCTGGCGCCGCCCCTCACCCTGACCCTCTCCCCGCAAAGCAGCTGGGAGAGGGAATATCCGGCATCTCGATCGACACACGGACGTTGAAGCCCGGCGATCTGTTTGTGGCGCTGAAAGACGTCCGCGACGGCCACGACTTCGTGGCGCTGGCGTTCGAGCGGGGTGCGGCCGCAGCGCTCGTGCGGCGCGACTATGACGCTGGCAACACCGACCCGCGCCTGTTGCGGGTCGACTATTCCGCAGATGGCATAGCACCGGATGAAGCCCCGTTGGAGGCACTTCGTCGACTTGGCAGCGTCGCGCGTGCGCGGCTGTCGCCAGAGGCGCGTGTGATCGCCGTGACCGGCTCGGCCGGCAAGACGACGACGAAAGAGATGCTGCGCGCGTGCCTGACACCGCTTGGCAAAACGCACGCGAGTGAAAAGTCGTACAACAACCATTGGGGCGTGCCGCTGACGTTGGCGCGCATGCCGGCCGAGACGGAATACGCCGTGTTCGAGATCGGCATGAATCACGCAGGCGAGATCGCGCTGCTGTCGCCGATGGTTCGTCCGCATGTGGCGATTATCACCACCATAGCGCCCGCGCACCTGGGCAACTTCAAGGACGTCTCTGAAATCGCGGACGCGAAGGCGGAAATATTTCTTGGCCTTGCAGCTGGCGATACAGCGATCCTCCCGCGAGAAAACCAGTATTTTGATCTACTGGAGTCCCGCGCCAAAGAGCGATCCGTAAGATGCATCTCATTTGGTAGCGTGACGGGCTCGGATGTAATCCTGATATTGCTAATTCCTAACCCGTCCAGATCCGTCATTAAACTACAAATTCCTACTCGCAATCCCGACGGCAATAACGCACCTAGCATAATTCAGTATGAACTCAGACAGGTTGGACAGCACAATGCAGACAACTCCCTCGCTGTTGTTGCAGCGCTCTTCACAGTGCTTCAACCGACCACATTACCATCATCGCTCAAGAGGATTCGTGACGCACTGCGGCCACTAAGTACGCTAGGGCCAGTTGATGGGCGTGGCCGTAGAACCACGGTTTCAGTGCCGAAGCTAATTGCAGATGGCCCGTCTTCGTTGGACATCTTTGACGAAAGCTACAATGCAAATCCCGCGTCGGTACGAGCCGCTTTAGGGATTCTTCTGTTGAATAATCCCGCTCAATGGCTCAACGCCAACGGAAAGCCTATGATCGGCCGCCGCATCGCAGTCCTGGGCGACATGTTGGAGCTGGGCGAGCAGTCAACAGAGCTCCATCGCGACCTAGTGGCGCCGATCGAACAGGCGGGCGTCGATCTAGTGTTTGCCTGCGGGCCGCTCATGAGACATTTGTACGACGCGCTACCCGCCGAAAAACGTGCCAAAGACGGCTGGGCGTTGACGGCGCGCGAGCTCGAAGCGCCGCTGCTGGCGACGGTTAAGGGCGGCGACGTCGTTATGATCAAGGGCTCGAACGGGATGAAGCTGTCCACCCTCGTGGACGCGCTCAAAAAAAGCCATAGTGCGAGGCTCTCAGACGGGTGCGGCTCAACTTGAGGGGGTTCGCCGCCACGTCTGAGGGGAAGGTAAGGGGACGCAATGCTTTATGAATTGATCCAGTTCAGCGACCAGATCGGCGCGTTGAACGTCTTCAAATATCAAACGTTTCGCACCGGCGGCGCGATCTTTACCTCGCTCCTGTTCGTGATGCTGTTCGGCCCCGGCATCATCGATTTGCTGCGCATCAAGCAGGGCAAAGGCCAGCCGATCCGCGAAGACGGGCCTAAGACGCACCTGGCCAAGCGCGGCACCCCGACCATGGGCGGTTTGATGATATTGGCCGGCATCACGGTTGGTACTCTGTTCTGGGCCAATCTCAAGAACCCCTACGTATGGATCGTCTTCGGCGTGACGGTTGCCTATGGGATTATTGGCTTCTACGACGATTATTTGAAGGTAACGAAACGCACGAGCTCTGGCTTCGGCGGCCGGTTCAGGCTGCTGCTCGAAGTGCTGGTCGCAGCCGTCGCGACCTACCTGATTATGTCGCTGAGCAAGACCAACCTGCAGGACGCGCTGACGGTACCGTTTTTCAAGAACGTGCTGATTCATTTGGGAGTGTTCGGTTTCGTGTTCCTGGGCTCGTTCGTCATCACGGGCGCGGGCAACGCAGTCAATTTCACCGACGGCCTCGACGGACTGGCGATCGTGCCGGTGATGATCGCGGCGGCGACGTTCGGGTTGATCGCCTACCTGATCGGCAACGCCAAGTTTGCAACCTACCTGCAACTCAACTATGTGGCCGGCACGGGGGAACTGGCGATCCTGTGCGGCGCAATGATTGGCGCAGGGCTAGGCTTCCTGTGGTTCAACGCGCCGCCCGCCATGATCTTTATGGGCGATACGGGCTCGCTCGCGTTGGGCGGCATGCTGGGCGCGATTGCGGTGGCGACGAAGCACGAGATCGTGCTGGCGGTCGTGGGCGGCCTGTTCGTGCTGGAGACGCTCTCGGTCATCATCCAGGTGGCGTCCTTCAAGCTGACGGGGAAGCGCGTGTTCCGGATGGCCCCGCTCCATCACCATTTCGAGCAGAAAGGCTGGTCCGAGCCGACGGTTGTGGTTCGCTTCTGGATCATATCGGTCATCCTCGCCCTGATCGGCCTCGCGACGTTGAAGCTGCGGTAAGCGAATCACGGCATAGTCCCCACTCCCCGTCCTCACGGGGAGAGGGTCAGGGTGAGGGGCGGCAACAGGCGCCGATGCTTGACGCCGCCCCTAACCCTCTCCCCATTGAGTGCAGGAATGGGGCGAGGGGGAAGAGACGTGATCCCGGTCACAACATTTAATGGCAAGACAGTCGCGGTCTTCGGGCTGGGCGCGTCGGGCAAAGCGACGGCGCAGGCCTTGATGGCGGGTGGCGCGACGGTTGCGGCTTGGGACGACGGGCAGGCGGGGCGCGATGGCGCGCACAAGGCGGGCGTGCCGCTGGTCGATTTGAGCACGGCGGACTGGTCGATGTTCGCAGCACTTGTGCTGGCGCCGGGCGTGCCGCTCAATTATCCCGAGCCGCACTGGACGGTACTGAAAGCACGCGCGGCCTGCGCCGAGGTGATCGGCGACATAGAGCTGTTCTGCCGCGAGCGCAACAAAATCGCCCCGGATGCGCCGTTTATCGCGATCACGGGGACGAACGGCAAATCGACGACGACGGCACTGATCGCGCACATCCTGCGCGAGGCTGGCCGCGACGTGCAGATGGGCGGCAACATCGGCGTGCCGGTCCTGGCGTTGGAGCCGCCTGCGATGGGCCGTTATCACGTGATCGAGATGAGCTCGTTCCAAATCGACCTGACACCGTCGGTCAATCCAACCGTCGGCGTGCTCTTGAACATCACGCCGGATCATCTGGACCGTCACGGCCCGGCGAACGATCTGGCGCTGGCGATGGAGAATTACGCGGCGATCAAGGAGCGGCTGATCGAAAGTGCGAACAACGTAGTGCTCGGAATCGACGACGAGACGTGCCAGCGTATCGCAGATCGCTTCTACGTACCGGTCGCTCGCCGGATCGGGCTGGACATGGTGTCAACGAAGAGGACATCCGACCATACCTGGACGCTGCGCGGAAGTGAAATCTGGTCGCCGCCGCTCGACAGCTCCAAACCGTTCGAACACACGACGAATTGGACCGACCACCGACAGATTGCTGACCTCGCCGACATCAGCACGTTGCGGGGTCGTCACAACGCGCAAAATGCGCTGGCTGCGACAGTCGCAACAAAGCTACAGGGGCTCTACGACGAGGACGTGCAGCATGGATTGCGAACGTACCCAGGCCTTCCTCATCGCATGGAGGAGATCGGGCGGGTGGGTGAGGTGCTGTTCATCAACGACAGCAAGGCGACGAATGCCGACAGCACGGAAAAGGCGCTACTCTCGTTCCCGAAGAACGTGTACTGGATCCTTGGCGGCAAGCCCAAGGACGGTGGCATCGAGAGCCTCAAGCCCTATTTCCCCGGCATCGCCAAAGCCTACCTGATCGGCGCAGCCACCGAAGAGTTTGCGGCGACTCTCGACGGCACTGTTTCGTACGAGCGCTGCGGCACCCTCGACATCGCCGTCGCCAAAGCGGCGGCGGATGCGACCGCATCGAAGGCCGCCGAGCCCGTCGTCCTTCTGTCGCCGGCGTGCGCAAGCTACGACCAGTTCGCAAACTTCGAAAAGCGCGGCGACGTTTTCCGCGCGCTCGTCCAGGCGCTGCCCGGTTTCACGCCGAGAAAACCCACATGAGCTTTTCGCGCACAGATCGCTCGCGCCTCGCGGAATGGTGGTTCACCGTCGACCGCCAGCTGATCGTGCTGATCTTCGCGCTGATGGGCGCGGGGCTGCTGCTGTCGCTCGCAGCCAGTCCTGCGATTGCGATGAAGCGCAGCTTCGCGACCTATCATTTCGTCTGGCGGCAGTTCGTCTTCGCAGGGCTAGGCGCGGCGGTGATGATCGCTGTTTCGTTGTTGTCGCCAGCCCAGGTCCGCCGCCTCGCACTGGTGACCCTCGCGGCAAGCCTTGCCGGGCTCATTGCTGTGCTGTTTGCGGGCACCGAGATCAACGGTGCGCGCCGGTGGCTGCCCATTCTTGGCCAAACGCTCCAGCCCTCCGAGTTCGCCAAGCCCGGCTTCATCGTGATGTCGGCCTGGCTGTTCGCCGAAACCAAGCGCCGTCCGGATATGCCGGCCCTCGCGGTTGCTTGTGCCCTGATGATCGCCATGGCCGTGCTCCTGATCCTGGAGCCCGACTTCGGACAGACGTTACTGGTCGGCTTCGTCTGGGGCGCGCTGTACGTTGTCTCGGGCCAGTCCCGCATTGGCGCGATTGCGATCGGCGCGATTGGCGCGGCTGGCGCGGGCAGCGCCTACGTGATGCTGCCCCATGTCCAGGCCCGGGTCGACCGCCACTTTGCAGGCTCGGCCGGCGATCATTCCCAGGTCGACCGCGCCCTGCAAGCCTTCATGGAGGGCGGGTTTTTCGGCCGCGGTCCCGGCGAAGGCACTGTCAAGATCGTGCTGCCCGACGCCCACACAGATTTCATCTTCGCCGTTCTGGCCGAGGAATACGGCGTCTTGGCTTGCCTCGCTTTGCTGGCGCTGTTTGCCGTTATCGCGGGTAAGGCGGTGCTGCGGGCGAGAAGCGAGCCTGATAGCGCCAACCGGCTGGCCATCCTGGGGCTTGCGCTGGTGTTCGCGCTCCAGGCCCTGATCAACATGGGAGTGAACGTCGGCCTGCTGCCGGCGAAAGGGATGACGCTGCCGTTCATTTCGGCCGGCGGATCCTCCACGCTCGCGGTTTCCTTGACACTCGGCATGCTGATTGCGTTAACACGCAAACGAACCGGGCTTGCCAACGTAAAAAAGCCGCGCTTGGTAGCAACACGTCCATCGGGGATGCAAAAATCAAGCGCGAACAGCATGGGCCGCGGGAGTTGAAATCGCCATGAACGGGCAGGCGTCTGTCATGCTGGCCGCTGGGGGAACCGGCGGCCATCTGTTTCCAGCATTTGCTCTGGCGGAGGCGCTGGGCCGGCGCGGTATACCCGTCGACTTGGTGACCGACACCCGGGGCGATCGATACGGTACCGGGTTTCCCGCCCGCAACGTCTATCAAGTCCCCTCGGGAACCGGCGGCAACGCGTTGAAGGCGGCTTTGGCCGCGATCCAGCTGAGCCGGGGCCTCGCCGTCGCGCATAAGCTATTGGGAGAGGTGCGCCCCAGCCTTGTCTTGGGGTTCGGCGGCTACCCCACGTTTCCCCCGCTCATGGCCGCCAAACTGCGCAACATCCCAACGGCTATCCACGAGCAGAATGCGATTCTGGGCCGGGCCAACCGCATGCTGTCGAGCCGCGTCGACGCCATCGCCACATCGTTTGCAGCGACGTCCGGAATAGAGGGCCCGCTGTTGGCAAAGGCCCATCACACGGGCAATCCGGTCCGCAGCGTCGTCATCGAAGCGGCGCAGCGCCACTATTGGCGCCCCGAGCCGAGCCAGCCCGTAAACCTGCTGGTTTTCGGCGGCAGCCAGGGCGCCCGTTTTTTTTCGGATGTGGTTCCTGTCGCCCTGTCCCTGCTGCCCCCCTCGATGCGCGACCGGCTGAGCGTCACCCAGCAGGCCCGCGAGGAAGACCTCGCCCGCGTGAAGGCCGCTTACGCCTCCAAAGGCATTCGCGCCGAAGTCGCGAGCTTCTTCAAGGACTTGCCGTTCCGCATGGCAGGGAGCCATCTCGTCATAGGCCGCGCGGGCGCCTCCACGGTTGCGGAATTGACGGTCATCGGCCGCCCGTCGATCCTGGTGCCCTTGCCACATTCCCTCGACAACGATCAGCTGCATAATGCTCGCAGGCTTGCCGAATCGGGCGGCGCTTGGTGTATCGAGCAAAAGGATCTGTCAGCCGACCGGCTGGCAGCCGAGGTCGAAATGCTGATCGCTCGGCCGGCGATGCTCGCGAATGCGGCCACGGCGGCAAAGGCGCAAGGCCGTCCCGATGCGGTGGAGCGTTTGGCGGATTTAGCGGTCGCCCTGATGGCGGGCGCAGGCCAACAAAATGCGGCGCCAACGGTTGCGTCCAAGGAATAGTGGAGACCCACGACCCATGCAGATGCCACGCGACGTTGGAACGTTTCACATCATCGGGATCGGCGGCATAGGCATGAGCGCCATAGCCGAAATCCTGCTGGCCAAGGGCTATACGGTCCAAGGCAGCGACCAGAAGGATGGCGCCAACGTCCGCCGCCTGCGCGCCAAGGGCATCCGCATCTTCATCGGCCACGATGCGATCAACCTGGTCGGCGCCCGCACGGTCGTCATCTCGACCGCGGTCAAGAAAGGCAACCCCGAACTCGACGCCGCCCGCGCAAAGGGGCTGCAGATCGTGCGCCGCGCGGAAATCCTTGCCGAACTGATGCGCCTCTACCAGACCGTGTCGGTTACCGGCACCCATGGCAAGACGACGACCACCTCGCTCATCTCGCACATTTTCACGGAAGGGAGCCTCGACCCGACCGTGATCACTGGCGGCATCATCAACGCCTGGGGCTCGAACGCACGTCTCGGCAAGGGTCCGTGGATGATCGTCGAGGCCGACGAAAGCGATGGCACTTTCACCAAGCTGCCGACCGAAATCGGCATCGTGACCAACATCGACCCTGAGCACCTCGATCATTTCAAGACGGTCGAGAACATGCATCGCGAATTCGAAGCCTTCTACAAGAACATCCCGTTCTACGGCCTCACCGTCACCTGCACCGACCATCCTGTGGTCCGCGAAATGATAGAGCGGCTGGCCCTGCGCAACGACGGCCGCCGCCTGCTGACGTACGGCGCGGGCGAAGGCTGCGACCTGATGCTGAAGGGCATCAGCTTCGACCGGGGCCAGATGCTGTTCGACGCCGATCTCGGCCCCCGCGTGAAGGGCGGCGCGCGTCAGTTGCGGGCATGGTCCCTGCCGCTGCCGGGGCACCACAATGCATTGAACGC
Organism: Hyphomicrobium sp.; assembly: GCA_025351425.1. Taxonomy (GTDB): domain Bacteria; phylum Pseudomonadota; class Alphaproteobacteria; order Rhizobiales; family Hyphomicrobiaceae; genus JANXVY01. The sequence goes on along the minus strand of JANXVY010000094.1, from coordinate 12,046 downwards.
GCTGTCGGCCATTGCTGTCGCGACCGAAGCCGGCGTGCCCGACGACACGATCCGTGCAGCCCTTGCCAACTTCTCGGGCGTAAAACGCCGCTATCAGGTCGCGGGCACGTGGAATGGGTTGACGATCTATGACGACTATGGCCATCACCCCGCCGAGATCGCGGCGGTCTTGGCCGCAGCCCGCGGCGGCGCGCGTGGCCGCATCATCGCCATCGTCGAGCCGCACCGCTATACCCGCGTGCGCGACCTGTTCGGCGAGTTCTGCGCCTGCTTCAAAGACGCCGATAGCGTGATCGTCGCCCCGCTCTACTCGGCCGGCGAACAGCCCATCGAAGGCATCGACCAGCATTCCCTCGCGCGCGGCATCGCAGCCGCCGGCAAGCCAGTGGTCGCAATCGATAGCGCACGCGAGATCGTGCCCTTGCTGCGCCGTCACGGCCGCTCGGGCGACAGCGTGATTTTCCTCGGCGCGGGTCAATCGACCGAATGGGCCCATGCGCTCGCCGAGTGGCTCGACGTCGAGGCCGCCCAGTGACGACGACCACAGCTCAGCGGATCGATGAGGCGAGCGCACTACGTGAGCGGCTGCCGGAGTTGCGCGGGCGCTTGGTTGCCGACGCGCTGATGTCGGAATTGACTTGGTTTCGTGTCGGCGGCCCCGCTCAAGTTGTGTTCACGCCCGCCGATGAGGCCGACCTCGCCTATTTCCTTAAGGCGGCTCCCCGCGATCTGCCGATCGTCGTTGTCGGCCTGGGGTCGAACCTGCTGGTGCGCGACGGCGGCTTCCCCGGCATTGTGATCCGCCTGGGGAAGGGTTTCGGCGAGATCACGCCGGATAAGGCGCTCCATCGCATCAGCGCTGGCACGGCCGTGCCCGACGCTAAGCTCGCTCAGGCAGCCGCTACGGCGGGTATTTCAGGCCTCGCGTTTTATCGCGGCATCCCCGGTTCAATCGGTGGCGCTTTGCGCATGAACGCAGGGGCACATGGCGCAGAGACGACCAGCGTGCTTGTGTCCGCCCGCGCGGTCGACCGCGAAGGCACGGTCCACGTGCTGAGCCACGCCGACATGGGTTTTACCTATCGCCATTGCGCAATTTCGCCGGATTGGATTTTCACGCAAGCCACGTTCCAGGGCACGCCCGGCGAAACCGCGGATATCGTCAAAGCCATGGACGAAGTTGCGCACTATCGGGAAAAGAACCAGCCGGTACGTGAAAAGACGGGCGGCTCGACGTTCAAGAACCCGCCCGGTCACAGCGCCTGGAAGCTGATCGACGCCGCCAGCTGCCGCGGCCTGCGTGTTGGCGGCGCGATGGTGTCGGAAATGCATTGCAACTTCCTGATCAACACCGGCACGGCGACCGCCGAGGACATCGAACGCCTTGGCGAAACCGTCCGCGCGCGCGTGCTCGCGAAGTCTGGCATCGCGCTCCACTGGGAAATTATTCGCCTCGGCAATCCGCTCCACGGCCACACGACGGGCGAAACGTTGGCCCTCACTTAAGGCTAGAGGGGAGTTCGAGGGGACTGGTCCCCTCGAACGGGTTACAGGGCGGTAGCCCTGTGCGCGCAGCGCCACGATCAGCAACGAGTTCAACCAACATGACCACCCGCAAGTACCAACACATCGCCGTCCTCAAAGGCGGCCTGTCTGCCGAGCGCGAAGTCTCACTGCGCTCTGGCGCGGCGGTCGCCAAGGCGCTTGAGGGTGAAGGCTACCGCGTCACTGAGGTCGACGTCGGCCGCGACATCGCGCAACGCTTGGCCGAGCTAAAGCCAGACGCTTGCTTCAACGCGCTGCACGGGAAGTACGGCGAGGACGGATGCATCCAGGGCATCCTGGAAACACTGGGAATACCCTATACGCATTCGGGCGTACTGGCGTCGGCACTGGCCATGCACAAGGAACGCGCCAAGGATGCGATGAAGGCCGCTGGCGTGCCTGTCGCTGAGGCAAGGCTCGTGACACGAGCATCGGCGCAAGCCGCCCATGTCATGCCGAAGCCCTACGTGGTGAAGCCCATCGCCGAAGGCTCCAGCGTCGGCGTGATCATCGTCGGCCCGCATCTCAACGAACCACCGCTGAAAATCTCCGAAGGCGGCGCCCCCGATGAGATCGTAATGGTCGAACGCTTCGTCGCCGGCCGTGAGCTGACCTGCGGCGTCATCGATGGCAAGGCAACCGACGTCATCGAGATCGTGCCGTTGAAGGGGCTCACGTTCTACGATTACGAAGCGAAATACGCTCCCGGCGGCTCAAAGCATGTGCTGCCGGCGGAACTTTTACCGAATATTTACCAGTTGGTCCGGAAATACGCGGTGTTGGCCCACGACGCGCTCGGCTGCCGCGGCGTCTCGCGGGCGGACTTCCGATACGACGACACGCCGGGCGGCACCGGCGAGCTGATCTGCCTGGAAGTGAATACGCAACCTGGCATGACGGCAACGTCTCTGGTGCCTGAACTAGCTGGACACGCAGGGCAATCGTTCGGCGCTCTCGTGGCCTGGATCATCGAGGATGCGAGTTGCAACAGGTAGGACAGCAGCGATGGGCACGGCCGGCGGTTGCTCCCGGTCGCACCCGTGTGTCGAAGTCCAAGCGCCGTCCTCCCCGTTCAAAATCTCGTCCCCTCCGCCTGCTGTTCGCGTTCGCGGTTGGCGCTGCCGCGGCCTTGTGGTTGGCGCTGCTGGCATGGCAGTCGAAGTTGTTTCCCACCGCAACCGCCGAGCAACTGTTGACGGTTGCTGGTTTCGGCATCGATGAAGTTACCGTTTCCGGCCACCGCTTTACCCCCGACAGCGATGTGTTCGACAGCCTCGATTTGACCAACGTCAAGACCATGATTGCGCTCGATACCGCCCGTGTTCAGGCTCGCCTCGAGCGGCTGCCGTGGATCGCAACCGCAACGCTAACGCGCAATTTTCCCGGCCGCGTGAGCGTCGTCGTGACCGAGCGGTCAGCCTCCGCCGTCTGGATTAATGACGCGAGCGCCATGTTGGTCGACGAGACGGGCCGCCAGTTGTCGGCAATCCGACCATCCGACATGCCGCACTTGCCCCGCATCAGCGGTGCTGGCGCACCCCAGGCAGCCGGCAATCTGTTCCAGATGCTTGCCAACTATCCAACCGTTGCAGGCCGTTTGCAACTGGCGACCCGGGTTGACGGGCGGCGCTGGTCCCTGACGCTGACCGGCGGCATTCAAGTCGAACTCCCCTCCGAAGGAGAAGCGACGGCCCTCGCAGGCGTGCTGCAAGAAGCCCCGGAGGTTTTGGAGGCGCCCAAGACCGTCGTCGATCTGCGGTCAAAGACACGCATCGCCGTCAGCCCATCCGGTCTCCCCGCGGGAGGCCAGTAACGTGGCAGGCAGGCGAACGCACAGCGGGAAGCGCCTCGTTGGCGTGCTCGATATCGGCACGAGCAAGATCGCCACCCTCATTTGCGAGGTGGAGGGCGCAAACCTCCGCGTACTGGGGCTGGGCCACCAGCGCTCCCGCGGCCTCGTGTCGGGCGCGGTCACCGATCCAGCCGAAGCGGAATCCGCCATCCGCGCCGCAGTGGCGCAGGCGGAGCGTGAAGCGGGCCTCCGCCTGGAGGCGGTCTACGTCGCCATCACCTGCGGGCGCATTTCCTCGCGCGTATTTTCGGCCCACGCCGAAATCAGACCGGCTGGCGTGACTGAAGTCGACATCGCCCGCGTTCAAGACGGCGCCCGCGTCTATGCCGAACGCGATGGGCGCTCGTTGCTGCATATGACCCGCTTGGCGTACCGTCTCGATGGCGAGTTTGCAGGTGCAGACCCGACCGGCATGGCCGCCGCGAGGCTGACCGCCGATCTCCACGCCGTCACCGCCGACGAAGGAGCCCTTCGCAATGTCATTCACGTCGTGGAGCGCAGTTATCTCTCAGTAGCAGGTCTGGTCGCCGCGCCCTACGCCAGCGCCCTTGCGGTTACAACCGGAGACGAGCGGCGTCTGGGCGTGACGGTCGTCGATTTGGGCAGTGGGACCACCAGTTGGGCGACGTTCGGCGCGGGCAATTTCGAGAATTGCGGGGCACTTGCGACCGGCGGGCACCACTTAACCTTTGATATTGCACAAAATCTACGCACGTCCCTTGCGGAAGCCGAGCGAATCAAGGCGCTTTACGGTAGTATCGTCAATGCCAAGTCCGACGTTAGCGACAGGTTTAGCTACTCTGTCGCGAGCGAAGGTGAAGACGGCGTGTTTCAGATGACCAGGGCGCAACTGACCGAGTGCATAAGGCCCCGGATCGAGTGCTTGCTTCAGCTGGTCGCTGAAAAATTGCCGTCGGAGAGTTTTGGACGTCAGGTCGTATTGACGGGTGGAGGAAGCCAGTTGGTGGGATTGGTGGCGTTCGCTTCGACGGTTTTGGCAGCCCCGGTTCGCCTCGGCCGTCCGCAGCCGTTGACGGGATCGGCAACCGGCGCCGACAATCCAGCCTTTGCGGCGGCAGTCGGTCTTGTGCTGGCGGCGCCCGAGACAGAAGAGCAGTCGCCTGGCGCCAGGCAACAGTCCCAAGGCTACCTCACCCGGGTCGGCCGGTGGATTGGTGGCGCACTCTAAAGGACGCGCGATGCGTGTTCGCTACTGTTAAGTCCGCTGTTCAAGTGCGTATCCCAGTGACGGATTGGGTCTTTTGCGGGACTTGCTTCGTGTAAAAGCACGAGAACGGACAAGCGATGAGCATCAAGCTGCAACTACCCAAATTGACCGATCTGCGGCCGCGCCTGACGGTCATCGGCGTTGGCGGAGCTGGATGCAACGCGATCAACAATATGATCGCCGCCGGCCTCACGGGCGTCGACTTCGTCGTCGCCAACACCGATGCGCAAGCGCTGGCGGCCTCCAGTGCGGAGCACCGAGTGCAGCTCGGTGTAAACCTGACCGAGGGCCTGGGTGCCGGATCCAAGCCCGAAATCGGTGAAGCCGCAGCCGAAGAAGCGATCGAAGAGCTGCGCTCTCAGATGGCCGGTTCGCACATGGTCTTTATCGCAGGCGGCATGGGCGGCGGCACCGGCACGGGCGCGGCAGCCGTCATCGCGCGCATCGCCAGAGAAATGGGGATTTTGACCGTCGGCATCGTCACCAAGCCCTTCCAGTTCGAGGGCACGCGGCGCATGCGGATCGCCGACATCGGCGTCGCAGAACTCAAGAAATACGTCGATACGCTGATTGTCATTCCCAACCAGAACCTGTTCCGGGTCGCCAACGAACGCACGACCTTTGCCGAGGCGTTCGTGCTCGCCGACCAAGTGCTCTATTCCGGCGTTGCCTGCATCGTCGACCTGATCATCAAGGAAGGCCTGATCAACCTCGATTTCGCCGACGTGCGCACCGTCATGAGCGGCATGGGCACCGCGATGATGGGAACCGGCGAAGCTTCGGGTGAGCGCCGCGCCATTATGGCCGCCGAAGAGGCCATTGCTAATCCGCTGCTCGACGACGTGTCGCTCAAGGGCGCACGCGGGCTGCTGCTGTCAATCAGCGGCGGACGCGACCTGACCCTTTATGAAGTCGATGAAGCAGCTTCCCGCGTTCGCGAGGAAGTCGATCCCGACGCCAACATCATCGTCGGTGCCACCTTCGACGAGAGCCTGGGCGATCGCGTCCGGGTATCGATCGTCGCGTCGGGCATGATGCGCCAGACAGAGACAGCCGGACGCCCAGGGGAGTCCGGTTTCTATCAGGCGCCGGCCCCGATGCCGCCCCCTGCTGCGCCCGTCCAGCGTCAGGCGCTTCCCCATTCGTCCCATCAGGGCACGCTCCAGACGTCACCGAATGCGGTCGATGCCGGCGAAATCCAGCGCCGGCTGTCCGCAGCGCTTCAATCGCCGGAACCCTCAGAGCAGCTGACCGCAACCGATTGGTCGCCGAACCCACACCGTACGGCAGCTGGTCCCCAGCCCGCCCGGCAGGTGTGGCAGGCACCCGGCAACGTGCTGATCGAAGAAACGCCCGTTACGGTGGGTCATAAGCGCCAGGCCGAGCCGAAAGCGCGGCCGAACCTCGAGCCCCACGAGACCTTCAGTCCGGAAATGCCGGTGGACATCCGACGCCCGGCGCGCCGGATACCGGAACTGAACGAATTTTCTCCCATCGCTCAGCGGGAATACCGCGCCAAGACGGCTCCCGCGCCGTCCCCTGCAAAGCGGCCGGGGCTGTTTGAACGGCTTTCAGGAATGGGCCGCCGCGCAGATGATTCGCACTCGGCGGGCACACCCCAAGGAGATTCGAGCCCTCTTCAGCACCCACAAACACCATCAGCGACCCGGTCGCGCACGACGCAGCCGGGCGACCGCGCCTCATCGGGTGTCGCCGGAGCTACCGATCAAAGCGTTGAATTCCCTGAATTTTTTTCACGAGATCGTAAGTGATCATCTGCTAAAAAGGCGGACTATCAAGAGTGTGGTTGAACGGTAACAGAGTGTAAGAAACCGTGATTTGTCGTTCGTCCACAACGACGCGTATCGTTTGGACATTAACGGTTGGCGATGCTGCTGAGTGCCTCGAATGAGCCCGGTATGAAGGTTCAACGAGGCGCCTGCCACGGGGCACACATCGCTGGGGATAGGTACCTTCAGGCAACTGGGGGAACTATAAATTCGCACCGAGGGAAGCCGCAGGATGTCGAATAGATTTATCGGCGCGCGACAAACGACGATTGCCCGAGAGATCGAGTTGACGGGTACGGGGGTTCACAGCGGGGCACCGGTTTCGCTGATCCTCCACCCCGCCGAGGCCGATACGGGTTTCCGGTTTATTGTTACCAAGCGCGGACGATTGATCGCCGAGATTCCGGCCCACGTCGATAACGTAAAGAACCTGACGCTGTGTACCGTCATCGGTGACGAGGGCGGCACCACCATCGGCACCGTAGAACATCTTCTTGCTGCCCTTCGCGGCCTCTCGATCGACAACTGTTACATCGAGGTCGACAGCAAGGAACTGCCCATCATGGATGGCAGTTCGTCCCATTTCGTCGACGCGATCGACGAAACCGGCATCAAAGAACTTTCCGCTCCCCGCCGTTTTATCAAGGTTCTAAAGCCGATCCGCGTTGAGGACGGCGACTGCTGGGGCGAAATCGCACCCCATTCTGGCTTTCATCTTGATGTCGAGATTGATTTTGCCACCCCGCTCATTGGCCGTCAGCGCATCGTGCACGAGATGAGCCCAGGCGTGTTCCGCCATGAACTGGCGCGCGCCCGCACCTTCGGCTTCATGAGTGACGTGGAGCGGCTTTGGAAGGCGGGTCTTGCGCTCGGTGCCAACCTGTCGAACACGGTGGCGATTGGCGACGACCGTGTGATCAATCGTGAAGGCCTGCGCTATCCCCAGGAATTCGTTCGCCACAAGATGCTGGACGCCGTCGGCGATCTGTCACTGGCTGGTCTTCCCTTGCTGGGCGCATTCCGCTCGGTTCGCGGCGGACATCGCCTCAACGCGAACGTTCTGAAGGCTCTCTTCGCAGACAGTTCGGCTTGGACCATCGTTCAAGCCCCGCGTTTGCGCGATCACTACGCCCTCCCGGCAGGCATGTCTGCGCTCGCCGCAGGGGAGTAACAGGAGAATGGCTCGCGTTTCTCGGGCTTACGGCTCTATTTTCGCCACACTTGGCCGCCCATAGGTGGACCCATTGCGTAAGGCTTGGGAATCGGTCGACGGTCATCGCTGGTCTGGGCTACAACGCTCAGGGGTAGGACCATCGGACCGGCGAGTTGACGAAGCAAGCGCGCCGTTGGACGACCGATGATAAATTGGCGGCCGCAACCTTGAGTGCCGAAACCAGAGAGACGAAGCGAACCATGCCCGTCAAATTCCACAGTCGCTGGTCCATGATAGCTGTCGCATCGATGGCGTTGCTTCTCGCCGGTTGCGCAGGTGGGACCGACCTCACCAAAGCTCTCAATCCAGATCCGCCGGAAAAGATGTTTGCCGATGCCGACGCCTTGATGAGCTCAAGCAAGTTCGAAGACGCGGCCAAGAAATTCGAAGACATCGACCGCGACCACCCTTATGCCCCCGAAGCCCGCCGTGCGATGGTGATGGGTGCATTCGCCAACTACAAGGCCGGTAAAATCCCCGAAGCGATCGCAGGCGCTGAGCGCTATTCGACCCTGCACTCGGGCACCAAGGAAGCAGCGCTTGCCCAATACATTATTGCGTCGTCGTATTACGACGACATCAAAGGCCCCAACCGCGATCAGGGTACGACCAAAAAGGCGCTCGCAGCCCTCAAGACCCTGAAGACTCGGTACCCTGACAGCCCGTACGCTAAGGAGGCCGAAAACCGTATCCGCGTGTGCGAGGACAACCTTGCCGCCGCCGAGATGGAAGTCGGCCGCTATTACTTGAAAAAGCGCGAGTACACGGGTGCGATCAACCGCTTCAAGACGGTCGTGACCGATTATCAGACGACCGCGCACGTGGAAGAGGCTCTCATGCGCCTCACCGAAACCTACATGGCGCTTGGCATCAAGCCGGAAGCCCAAAACGTGGCGGCCGTGCTAGGGCACAACTTCCCCGAATCCAAGTGGTACAAGAGTGCCTACCAGTTGCTTGCATCCGACGGTTTGGCGCCACAGGAGCAGGATGGAAATTGGCTCCAGAAAGCCTGGAAGAACATGCCAAAACTCGGCCTCGGCGGGCCGTTCTAGCTGCGCCGATAAAGGCCACGTGGCAAGGCGAGGGTTTACGCAAGCGAGCTGTTGATCCCGCGCGACCAAGGCGTGTGCCCGCTCCTGCGCTGTGCTAGCGATGTGCAATGGCCCAGCAAAAAGCCCCTTCAGCACCCGTTCCCGTCGAGACCCTCAGGGGGGTTGCCGCGACAGCCGAGCACGCTAGTCTTGCCGCTGCAATTGCCCATCACGACACCTTATACTACACGCACGACGCCCCAGAAATTTCGGATGCAGAGTACGACGCGCTCCGTCTCCGCTTGCAGGCGATCGAGGCGCGCTTTCCCGATCTCGCGACCCCCCAAAGCCCCACCCAGAAAGTCGGTGCCGCGCCCGCCGAAGGCTTCGGCAAGATCCGCCACGCCGTGCCGATGCTGTCGCTCGGAAACGCCTTCAGCGACGAAGACGTCGGCGAATTTGTAGTTCGCGTCGCTAAGTTCCTGAACCAGAGCGATGTCGCGTTCACCTCCGAGCCCAAGATCGATGGGCTCTCGATCTCGCTGCGGTATGAAAAGGGCAAGCTGATCCACGCCGCCACCCGCGGCGACGGAGCGGAGGGTGAAAACGTTACCGCCAACGTCAGGACGATCCGCGAAATCCCCCACGTGCTGAAGGGCAAGAATGTGCCCGCCATCATCGATGTGCGCGGCGAAATATATTTGGGGCACGCCGACTTCGCAGCACTCAATGCCGCGCAGGACTCAGCCGGCGAGCGCCTCTTCGCAAACCCGCGCAACGCCGCCGCCGGATCCTTGCGCCAGCTCGACGCGAGCATCACCGCCGCACGTCCGCTGCGTTTCTTCGCTTATGCCTGGGGGGACGTATCGAAAGTGCCGGCAGAGACGCAAGCCGGGGTGATAGACGCCTACAAGCGCTGGGGCTTCCCCGTGAACCCCTTGATGCGCTTGTGCGATACGGCCGACGCCATGCTCGCCTATTATCGCGAGATCGGCGAGCGCCGCGCCGACCTCGGTTACGACATCGATGGCGTCGTTTATAAGGTCAACGATCTCGCCCTGCAGACGCGGCTGGGGTTCGTCTCCCGCTCGCCCCGCTGGGCGATCGCCCATAAATTTCCGGCGGAGCAGGCGACGACGACCTTGACCGCCATCGAAATTCAGATCGGCCGCACCGGCGCACTGACGCCCGTCGCGAAACTCAAGCCCGTCACCGTCGGCGGCGTGGTCGTGTCCAACGCCACCCTGCACAACGAAGACGAGATTGCCCGCAAGGATGTTCGTGTCGGCGACACCGTGGTCGTGCAACGTGCCGGCGACGTGATCCCCCAGATCGTGCGTGTCGTTCTCGAAAAGCGCCCAGCCGGTGCAGTTCCGTATGAATTCCCCACGCGCTGCCCGGCCTGCGGCAGCGAGGCGACGCGCGAAGCGGACGAAGCGACCGGCGAATCGGACGTGGTACGCCGCTGTACGGGCGGTTTGATCTGCCCCGCGCAGGCCAAGGAGCGCCTGAAACATTTCGTTTCTCGCAATGCTTTCGATATCGAGGGGCTGGGCGACGAGCGTATCGAGCTGTTCTTTGATGAGGGCCGCATTATGCGGCCAGCCGACATCTTCACGCTACAGGCGCGTGACGCGCGCAACCAAAAGCGGATTGCCGAACAAAAGGGCTTCGGTCAGCGGTCCGTCGACAATCTGTTTGCATCGATAGAAGCCCGCCGCACCATTTCGCTGCAGCGGTTCATCTTTGCCCTCGGCATCCGCCATGTCGGCGAGACGACGTCGCGCGACCTCGCTGCCGCCTTCAAGACCTGGGATGCGGCACACGCAGGCCTGGATCGCGCCATCGCTGGCCGGCCCGGCCGCGATTGGCAGCGCTTCATGTCCATTCCAGGCCTCGGCCAGAAGACCGCTGAGGCAGCGCTCGGAAAGCTCGCAGCAAAAGCCGAAAGCCTCCGCGCCAGCAGTCTTTTCGACGAGCCGCTTTCCCTGCGCTTGACCGGGCTCGGTATAGTCACGCTGAAAGCCGCGAATGCCATCTCGGAGGCGTACAACGGCAACGCCGAGGCCCTGGTCGAAACCGCGCAGCGCGCGAGCAGGCAAGCCCCCGGCGATGGCTACCTTGAGCTGGTCGCGACCCCTGGCGTGGGCGACGTGGCGGCGAATGCGCTCGTCGATTTCTTCTCTGTTCCAGCCAATGCCGAGGCCGTGGCCGACCTAGTGGCTGAGACAACAATCGAGTCGTACATCGCGCCGCTCCGAGTGTCGTCGCCCGTGACCGGCAAGACGGTGGTGTTCACCGGCTCGCTGGAGCTGCTGTCGCGAAACGAAGCCAAGGCCCAGGCCGAACGCCTGGGCGCCAAGGTCGGCAGCTCGGTATCGAAGAAGACGGACTATGTGGTCGCAGGCAGCGACGCGGGCTCGAAACTCGACAGGGCCCGCGAGCTGGGCCTCGCGGTCCTTACGGAAGCCGAATGGATCGCCCTGATCGGCGCCTAAGCTTACCTTGTCATGGGGTCCTGGCGACGAGCCCCCTGGCCTTGGCTTGGTCTCTCAACCGACTGCAACGGTCTCCCCGAATGCGGGAACTTGGGCTGCAAACTTTTCGAGCCAACCAACGAGCTTGGGATGGCTCGCTCGCCATGCGCCGGCAAACCGTAGGTCGAGATAGCCGAGCGCGCAGGCAACCGAGATGTGGCTGTAGTCTGGATGACCTGTCCAGACGGGTGGCGTGGCTTCGAGTGCGGCGAGCCCGGCGTCGACCTTGGCCTGCTGGCGTGCAATCCATTCGGCGACGCGCTTGTCGGCCGGGCGATAGCGCGCTTCGTAGACGATCAGCAGGGCGGCTTCGGCGATGCCATCGGCCAGCGCCGCCCGCGTCAGGCACTTGTACCGCTCAAGGCCGCTGGCCGGAAACAACGCGGGCGCGGGCACGAGACTGTCGAGATATTCGCAGATGACCTTGCTGTCGTAGAGCTGCGTGCCATCAGCCAGCACGAGCGCGGGTATTTTCGATAGCGGATTGGCGGCGGCAAGTTCCCGATTGTGGGGCAAGCGGGTATCAGCGTGCTCGAGTTTGATCTGCCCGGACAGGCCCTTCACGTATGACGTGATCTTCACTTTGCGTCCGAACGGAGAAGCCGGCGCCGAATAGAGCTTCATTATCGAACAGCCTCCAGATTGGAATTAGAGCGCGTTAAGAAAAGTGTGAAGCGGTTTTCCGTAAAACGCGCGACAAAACAATAACCTAGAGCGCGTTCACCTCAAATGGAAGCGTAGCCTGAGTTGGTGAAGTAGTTCCGGCACTCATCGGGCAGGAAACGCGGCAGGCTCTCACGGATGGCGTCGGCCATCGCGTCGATGCTTCGTGCTCTTGCCTTCCTGACGA
>JANXVY010000002.1 GCA_025351425.1 Hyphomicrobium sp. | reverse complement strand
GCGAAGACCTTGAAGCCCGAGCCGCGGAAATGCTCGGTCACGTCTTGCATCTTGATCGGGTTGCGCAGGTCCGGCTTGTCGGAGCCGTAGGTGGAGATCGCCTCGTCATAGGGGATGCGCGGCCATTTTTTCGTAACCGGTCGCGGTGCACCCTGGAAGCCCGCAAACTCCTCGAAGATGCCCGTGATCACGGGCTCCATGGTCTGGAACACGTCTTCCTGCTCGACGAAACTCATCTCCACGTCGAGCTGGTAGAATTCGCCAGGCAGCCGGTCGGCGCGCGGGTCCTCGTCGCGAAAGCACGGCGCGATCTGGAAATAGCGGTCGAAGCCTGAAATCATCAGCAGCTGCTTGTACTGCTGCGGCGCCTGCGGCAGGGCGTAGAACTTGCCGGGATGGATGCGCGAAGGCACCAGGAAGTCGCGCGCGCCTTCGGGACTGGAGGCCGAAAGGATCGGCGTCGTGAATTCGAAGAAGCCGCTCGCGTCCATGCGCGTGCGCATCGAGCGGATGACGGCAAGCCGCGTCATGATGTTCTTGTGCAGGCTCTCGCGGCGCAGATCGAGGAAGCGGTATTGCAGCCGCAGGTCTTCCGGGTATTCGGGCTCGCCGAGCACAGGGACCGGCAGCTCCTTGGCCTCCGACAGCACCTCAAGCTCGCGCACGTAAACTTCCACCCGCCCTGTTGCGAGCTTGTCGTTGACGGTCGCCTGCGTCCGCACCTTCACATCGCCGTCGATGCGGATGACCCACTCCTTGCGGGCGGTTTCCATGGCCTTGAACGCAGCCGAGCCGGGCTCGGCCACGATCTGCGTCATGCCGTAATGGTCGCGCAGGTCGATGAACAACAGTCCGCCGAGATCGCGCACGTTATGCACCCAGCCCGAAAGGCGCACGCTGGCGCCCACGTTCGTTTCGCGCAACGCCCCGCAGGTGTGCGAGCGATAGCGGTGCAGCGGCGCATCGGCCGGTTTTTTCTGTGCGTCAGCCATGGCGGGTCCGTGCCTTGTGTCGAACGATTTTCGTTGGGTGTGAGCGCGCGCAACAGCACACGCAGCCCCCGCCTTGTCAAGGCAGGAGCAGCTGCGCTCACAATGAGAAATTCTAAAATAAGAACGCGAAGAAGTTAGACTTCTTCCTCACCTTCGGCGACATCGCCGATGATGTTGGAAACGTCGCCCGTTTCTTCCTCTTCCTCAAGGAAGGTCTCGTCGGCTTCGGCGGCGACCGGCTCGTCCTCGCCTTCGATTTCGGGCAGCACTTCCGCTCCCTCGACTAGCGAAGCCTCGTCGTTCACGGCTTCGGGCTCGACGAACGCAGGCTTCTTGGCAGCTTTTCGGGCAGCCTTTTCTTCCGCCGCCGCGGCAGCGATGGCTGCCGCCGATATGGCGATGTTATAGTTCGCCCCGCACATCGGGCACATGATGGGGTCGCGTTCCAGATCGTAGAACCGCTGTCCGCAGGTAGCATTCTGGCAGGTGCGCTTCGTGCCGCGCGATTTAATGGTCGCCATGGGTCTGCCTTTGAGCTGTCAAGAAAAATGAGCGTGCGGTCTGCCATAGGCAGCCCTGCAAGTCAAAAAGCAATTTGGCGCTTCGTGGCGCGGATGGGATTGGCGCCCGCCCGTAAGGACCACCCCTCAAGTGGGGCACGACCGGGATGTGCAGGCTTATGCGAGCCGGTAGCCCTATTTGCAAAGCGATCCGTTGACAGCCAGGAACGGCCCCGGCTCTATGCGCGCGTTAGCTCAAGCCCGTCACCGAAAGCCACCTGCTTGTCACACGCCAATGCCGCTCCCCGCCCGCTCTCGGCCAAAAAGGCGCAAAGTCCCTTGAAGGGTCGCCTGCGCGTCCCCGGCGACAAATCGATTTCGCATCGAGCGCTGCTGTTTGGCGCGCTGTCGACCGGTCGCACGCGCATCACGGGGCTATTGGAAGCCGAGGACGTGCTGAACACGGCGAAGGCCGTCACCGCGCTGGGCGCACCCGCAACCAAGGTTGGCAACACCTGGGATGTTCTCGGCCGTGGCGTCGGCGGACTGCGCCAGCCGTCAGGCCCGCTCGATTTCGGCAACGCCGGCACCGGAACGCGTCTGATGATGGGCGTCATCGCCGGCCACGATATGAGCGTGGAAATGGTCGGCGACGCCTCGCTCTCGCGCCGTCCCATGCGCCGCGTGCTGGGCCCGTTAAAGCAGATGGGCGTCGAGGTGGTGGACGACCGCGAGATGCTGCCGCTGACGCTGCGCGGCACGTCCGACCTCGTGCCGATCGAGTACACGCTCCCCGTCCCCTCGGCTCAGGTGAAGAGCGCGATCTTGATCGCCGGACTCCATGCGGCGGGCGAAACGACCGTCATCGAATCCGAACCGACCCGCGACCACACTGAGCGCATGCTGCGCGCGTTCGGCGCGACCGTCCGCGTGGAGCCGCGCGACGGCAAAACTGCGATCACCATCGTCGGACAGCCGGAATTGACGGGGCGCGAAATCACCGTCCCCGGCGATCCCTCGTCGGCGGCGTTCCTGGCGTGCGCGGCGTTGATCGTGCCGGGCTCGGATGTGACCATCGAAGGCGTCCTCGTCAACCCGACCCGTATTGGGCTTTATCAAACCCTGAGCGAGATGGGGGGCGATATCGCGTTCCGTAATGAACGCAACGAGGGCGGCGAGCCGATCGCCGACATCCGCGTGAGGGCGTCGAAGCTGAAGGGCGTCCGCGTTTCCCCCGAGCGCGCGCCCAGCATGATCGACGAATACCCTGTGCTGGCCGCCATCGCAGCGCTCGCCGAGGGCGAAACGATCATGGAAGGCTTGGCCGAGCTGAAGGTGAAGGAAAGCGACCGGCTCGCGGCCACCGCATTGGGCCTTGCCGCCAACGGGGTCGAGGCCCGCGTCGAAGGTGATACGCTCATCGTCACCGGCTGTCCGGGCGGCAAAGTCCCTGGCGGCGGCACGGTCGCGACACACCTTGACCACCGCATCGCCATGGCGTTCCTGACGCTGGGATTGGTATCTGAAAAGCCCATCACCGTCGACGACACCACGATGATCGCGACCAGCTTCCCCGAATTCCGCACCCTGATGGAACAATTGGGGGCGGGGTACGCCTGACGGGCGGCCGCGGTCAGAACCGCTCTGGCCGTACCACAGCGACGTCGGCGACAGTCACAAGGCCGATCTGCTTGGAGACGACGGCGAAAACTACATCGAGCACGGCATCTAATTTTGCTTCATCCACGATGCAGATCACGGCAGCCATTTGACCAGCGTCGCTGACCTGCCCGTCGGCCGACCACGTGCCGGATTGCCCGCGCCCGGCAATCACCGGCAACACGGAGTATCCCGACACCCCCGCAGCATTGAAGCGCTCTGTGACACGACGCAGGAGCGGCATCTCGATGATGAGTTCGATGCGCTTTTTCAAGTGGGTCTGCACGTGGTTTCTCCAAAGATTTAATGCGCAACTTTTGCAATTCTATCGGCGATAGAAATATACAGCGGAATGCCGATCAGCAGGTTGAACGGAAAAGTGACGCCGAGCGAAAGTGTGAGAGGTATTGCCGGGTTTGCTTCGGGCAACGCCAATCGCAGCGCAGCTGGTACCGCGATATATGATGCAGAGGCGGCAAGCGTCATGAGCACGGCAGTGCCGCCAGCAGAAAGTCCGATCAAGATCGCCAACCCTGCGCCTGCACTTGCCCCGATGAGCGGCATGACGACTGCAAACACGGCGAGTGCCGCGCTCAAATTCTTGCGGCCCTGCAGAAGCCCGCGACCCGCAACCAGCCCCATATCGAGCAAGAACAGGCATAAAAAGCCCGCGAACAGCTCGACAAAAAACGGTTTCACCAGCGTATAGCCGCGCTCACCCGTTATCGCTCCGACGGCAAAAGCGCCGAGCAGCGTGACGACCGAGCCATTGAGAAGGACCTCACCCCAGAAAGCGCGGTCTTTGCCGGCGCCGTCTGTGGTGTCACGATATGGCCGCGCGAGGTTCAATGCAGTCACGATGGCCGGCGTCTCCATCGCGGCTGCGACTGCGATCATGTACCCCTCGTAGGGTATCTTCAATTGGTTGAGCGCACCCGTCACAGCAGCCAATGTCACCGCCGAAATCGATCCATAATGCGCCGCCACTGCTGCCGCATCGACACCGCTCAACCGGGTTATGCGCCGCAGAATCGCAAACGCGACCAGGGGCATCGCAAATGACAAGGCGATGCCCGCCGCGACCGTTTCGAGCAGCGGCGCGCTCAGCCCGTGGTGCGCAACCTCGGCCCCACCCCTAAAGCCGATCGACATCAGGAGGTAGAGCGACAGCAGCTTGGCGACCGCTTCCGGCACGGTCAAATCCGATTTTGCAAACGCGGCCGACAGCCCGACGATAAAAAAGAGCACCATCGGCGAAACGAGATTTTGGGCGGCGAGCTCAGTCAACGTCATGCGGGCGTCCCCTCCAGCCAAGAAAAAATCCGCCGCAGCAGGTGCCAAGGCGCCAGAACGTCGGACGGTGCGTCGTCCAGGTGTGCTCTGCCTACGCGCAACATGGGGTGATGACGATCGGATGTAAAATTGATAATGCAAAGCATATAGATAGAAAATTTTGATGTTGAGGTTCGACGATGCGCCCTTACTCGGTCAATCTGGACATCGATCTCATTCGCACATTTGCAACGATCGCGCGGCTCGGCAGCTTCACCCAGGCAGCGGAGATCATTGGCCGTCAGCAATCGACGATCTCGCTTCAGATTGCCCGGTTGGAACAGGCAATCGACACGCGCCTGCTTGACCGCTCGCCGCGTTCGGTGCGGCTGACGACGCAGGGCAGGGTTTTCCTGGATTATGCGCAAAAGATGCTTGATCTCAACGACGAGGCTGTCTCGCGATTCGCCGAACCGGCCATGACGGGCGTCGTCCGGCTGGGCACGCCTGAGGATTTCGCGACACGCCATTTGCCCCACGTGCTCGCTCGTTTTGCCCAGACCTACCGTTTAGTGGCACTTGAGGTGACTTGCGACCTGACCTTGAACCTGATCGACGGCTTTCGCGAAGGCCGCTATGACCTCGTCCTGGTCAAGCAGGAACCTGCCATCAAGGCGCGCGGCACCCGGGTTTGGCGCGAACCATTGGTCTGGGTTTCGGGCAGCCGGGACTTCCTGGCCGACGACGGCCCAGTGCCTCTCGTGGTCTCGCCTCCGCCCTGCGTCTATCGCAAGCGCGCAGTCCGTGCTCTCGATACAGTGCGACGGCCGTGGCGTATCTCCTACACGTGCAGTGCGTTGTCGGGAACGCTGGCTGCCGTAACGGCCGGACTTGGGATCGCCGTTTTGCCTAAAGACATGGTGCCGGAAGGTCTGCACGTGCTTGAAGGTGGCGGTCTGCCTGAATTGGAAGACACAGGGATCGCGTTGCTGCAGGCCAAAGAACTGTCGCAGCCCGCCCTCCGCCTCAAGGAGCACATCGTCCGCTCGCTCGGCGAGACCGGGCCCGGCAGTCTCTAAACGCAACATTAACGCCGCTAACGTAACATCAGCTTCCAAATTGGGAGATGAACATGAGCTACCTCGCAGCGACCGCAGCCACCATCGCGCTTTCCGGCAAAGTCGAGCCAGCCGATATCCTGGCGCTGCGGCGCGCGATATATGCCGACGGCGTCGTCAACCGCGTCGAGGCCGAAGCTCTGTTCGACATCGAGCGCACCCGCACGGCCCACAACCCCGAATGGTCGCAGCTGTTCGTCGAAGCCCTGACCGACTACACGCTCAATCAGGAATTGCCGGTCGGCTATCTGACCTCCAGCACCGCGGATTGGGTGGCAGAGCAGGTCAAGCGCCGCAAGACGCCCTCGACGGACGCCGATCTCGAACTCGTCACCAACATCATCGAGCAGGCCCGCGAAGTTCCAGCCTCCTTCTCGGCTTTCGCGTTGGGTCTTGCCAAGCAGGAAGTGCTTTATGGCGATGGCCCCGATGCGAAGGGCCGCATGCACGTGTCGGGCCGCGTGACGGAAGCCGACGTGATCACGCTCCAGCGCATCCTGTGGGGTGCCGGCAGCGAAGGCCTGCTCGCGGTGAGCCGCGATGAGGCCGAAGCCCTGTTCGCCATCGCGGACGCGACGGCCGGCGCCGCCAACGACCCGAAATTCGACGACCTGTTCGCCAAGGCCATCGGCAACTACCTGCTCGGCGCAACCGGCCATAAGGTGCCCCCGCGCGATGTTTCGCTGAGCTGGGAAACCGACGCGCCTCACAAGACCGACATCGTCTCGATCCTCAATCACGTCTTCGGCAAGGGCGGCATTTTCACGCCGCTGAAACAGGAGGAGATTTTCGATTTCAGCACGCTGAAGCAGGACATCGAGAAAGAGCACAAGAAGCTCAACGCCGCCCGCGACGAGGATATCGCCTTGGCCGAAATCATGACGCCCGAAAAGGCCGGCTGGCTGCGCGACCATGTCGGCAAGAACGGCGTGATGACGGGACCGGAAAGGGCACTGGTCCGCTTCATCGAGCGCGAAGCGTCCGCCCTCGATGGCTCGCTCAAGGACCTGCTCTCGAAGGTCGCGTGACACTGTGTCGAAAGAAAACGGGTGGCCTGGCGGGTGTCCCGCCAGACGGGTTCGGGCGGGTGCCCGATCGCGCAGCGACCGCTGTCGCATC
Organism: Hyphomicrobium sp.; assembly: GCA_025351425.1. GTDB lineage: Bacteria > Pseudomonadota > Alphaproteobacteria > Rhizobiales > Hyphomicrobiaceae > JANXVY01. The sequence continues at coordinate 28,325 of JANXVY010000002.1, read as the reverse complement.
ATGCCCAATTGACCAGCCCGCCACTTCCCGCCACATCCTCACGCCTTGAAACGCAAGGCTGACGGACCGCACGCATGATAATCGCAATCGATGGACCAGCCGCATCCGGCAAGGGCACGCTGGCCAAGCGCGTGGCGCAGCATTTCGGCCTGCCGGTGCTGGACACGGGCTTGCTGTATCGCGCCGTCGCCCGCGATTTAGCCGCCCGCGGCTTCCGCCTAGATGATCCATGGGCGGGCGCAGCACTCGCCAGGAGCCTCGATCCCGCGACCCTCGACGACCCGCACTTGCGCGGTGCGAAGGCCGGTGACGCAGCCTCCGTCGCGGCCAAAATTCCCCAGGTGCGCAGCGCACTGCTCCAGTTCCAGCGCGCATTCGCCAACCAGGACCCGGGCGCGGTGCTCGACGGCCGCGACATCGGCACGGTCATTTGCCCCAACGCCCACGTTAAGATGTTCGTGACCGCGTCCCCCGAGGTCCGCGCGCGCCGTCGCCATGCGGAGGTTGCAGCCCGCGGCGAACCCATCAGCTACGAGGAAACGCTGGCCGACATCCTGGTCCGCGATACGCGCGACGCCGGCCGGGGCGCAGCCCCCATGGTGCGGGCGGTCGACGCCCACTTGCTCGATACCTCGGAAATGGATATAGAAGCCGTATTCCAGGCGGCTGTTGGACTGATCATGAGGAAGATCAGCCAATGAGGGTGTGCGAAACGCACGCCCTAATTTGCGTTGGTGGGTCGAAACCCTCGAACGGCGCGCCCTGAGAGAATTTCCCGTCTTTGACAGCCTGCGCTGTCTGGCGCGCTCTGGGTCTGACCCAGGTCGCAGCCAGAGATCCAAGCCGTCAGCGACGACTATCAACGACGATTACGACACCGCAACGATCCCATCAACCGCCGCGCCCGGCCTTCTGACAAAGGCATTCCGCGCGCGGCATAACCTCGTTTCACGGAGATACGCCACGTGGCCGGTATACACGCAGACAGTTACAACCCGACGATGGACGATTTCGCCGCGATGCTTTCCGAAAGCCTCGCCAAGGACGACGTCTACGAAGGTCAAGTCATCAAGGGCAAGATCGTCGGCATCGAAAAAGACCAAGCCGTGATCGACGTTGGCCTGAAGATGGAAGGCCGCGTAAAGCTCTCGGAATTCTCGATCAACGGTGCGCCTTCGACCCTCAAGGTCGGCGACACCGTGGAAGTCTACCTTGAGCGCGTCGAGAACGCGCTCGGTGAAGCCGTGCTCTCGCGCGACAAGGCCAAGCGCGAAGAAAGCTGGACTCGCCTCGAAAAGCTCCATGAAAAGGGCGAGAAGGTCACCGGCGTGATCTTCAACAAGGTCAAGGGCGGCTTCACGGTCGACCTCGACGGCGCCGTGGCGTTCCTGCCGGGCTCCCAGGTTGATATTCGCCCCGTGCGCGATATCGGGCCGCTGATGCACCAGCCCCAGCCGTTCCAGATCCTCAAGATGGATCGCCGCCGCGGCAACATCGTCGTCTCGCGCCGCTCGGTGCTGGAAGAAACGCGTGCCGAACAGCGCGCCGACATCGTCGCTCGCTTGGCCGAAGGCCAGGTCATCGACGGCCTCGTCAAGAACATCACCGACTACGGCGCGTTCATCGATCTGGGCGGCATCGACGGCCTGCTGCACGTCACCGACATGGCCTGGCGCCGCGTCAACCATCCCTCCGAAATCCTCAACGTCGGCGACACGGTGAAGGTGCAGATCATCCGCATCAACTCCGATACCCAGCGTATCTCGCTCGGCATGAAGCAGCTTCAGTCCGACCCCTGGTCCTCCATCGAAGCGAAATACCCCGTCGGCGCCAAGATCAAGGGCCACGTCACGAACATCGCTGACTACGGCGCGTTCGTCGAACTCGAGCCCGGCGTCGAAGGCCTGATCCACGTCTCCGAAATGAGCTGGACCAAGAAGAACACCCACCCCGGCAAGATCGTCGCGACCAGCCAGGAAGTCGAAGTCCAGGTTCTGGAAGTCGACAGCAACAAGCGCCGCATCTCGCTCGGCCTGAAGCAGACCCAGGACAATCCGTGGGATGCGTTCCTCAGCCAGCACCCCAAGGGCTCGGTCATCGAAGGTCCGATCCGCAACATCACCGAGTTCGGCCTCTTCATCGGCCTCGATGGCGGCGTGGACGGCATGGTCCACTTGTCCGATCTCGACTGGGCCAAGCCCGGCGAAGAAGTCATCAAGGACTACAAGAAGGGCGATACCGTCAAAGCCCAGGTGCTCGACGTGGACGGCGCGAAGGAACGCATTTCGCTCGGCATCAAGCAGCTGTCGGGTGATCCCATCGACGCTCTCGCCAAGTACAAGAAGGGCGACACCGTCACCTGCGAAGTCACCGCCGTCGAAGAAAACGGCCTGCACGTCAAGATCGCCGACAGCGATCTGGTGAGCTACATCAAGCGCGCCGATCTCTCGCGCGACCGTGCCGAACAGCGCACCGAGCGCTTCTCGGCCGGCCAGAAGGTCGATGCGTCGGTGTTGTCTGTCGACAAGGCCGCCCGCAAGATCGCCGTCTCGATCAAGCAGCACGAGATCTCGGAAGAAAAGTCCGCCGTGGCGCAGTTCGGCTCGTCGGACTCGGGTGCGTCTCTGGGCGACATCTTTAAGTCCGCGCTGAAGAAGAAGGGCGAAACCTCCGACGACGACAACGGCTAAGACATCAACCTGCTCCCTTATTCCCCTCCCCGGCATGCGGGGAGGGGTCAGGGATGGGGGGTGACCCAAATTAAAGCGCGTGAGCCTACGGCTTACGCGCTTTTTTCGTATCAAGGCCAACGGCTTGCCGCTAATGTGCGGGCGCACCATCCCAAGCCGGATGTCCTCAACCGGAAGCCCCCATGACGCAAGAAACCGAAATCGTGCTCGACCGCCGGCAATTGCGCCGCTCTGTGACGTTCTGGCGGACGGCCGGGATCTCGGCCCTCGCCCTCGCGATCGGCGCATTCGTGTTGGGCAGCGACAAGCTATCGTCGCTGGGCAAGCCCGCCCAGATCGCCCGCGTGGCGATCGAAGGCACGATCCTGGAATCCCGCGACCAGCTTCGCATGTTCGACAAGATCGCCAAGGACGATCACGTGGCGGGCCTCCTGATCTATGTGAACAGCCCCGGCGGCACCACGACCGGCGGCGAAGCGATCTTTGAGGCCATCCGCCGCGTCGCAGCCAAGAAGCCCGTCGTCGCCCAGTTCGGCACGGTGGCAGCGAGCGCCGGCTACATCGTCGGCATGGGCGCCGATCACATCGTCGCCCGCGGCAACACCATCACCGGCTCCATCGGCGTCATCGCCCAGTGGCCCGAAGTGGCCTCGCTCTTGGATAAACTCGGCGTCAAGGTGAACGAAATCAAAAGCGGCAACCTGAAAGCGACGCCGTCGCCGTTCCTGCCCCTCGACGAGGGCGGACGCCAGGTGACGCAGAACATGGTCAACGAAGGCTTCCGCTGGTTCCTCTCGCTCGTCGAAGCGCGCCGTGGCGTCAAGACCGCCGACATCACGGGCCTGGAGCAGGGCCGCATCTTCTCTGGCCGCGAGGCGCAGGCGCTGAAGTTGGTCGATGAAATCGGCGGCGAGGCCGAGGCCGTCGCCTGGCTGGAAAGCAAGCGCGGCATCGCCAAAGACTTGAAGGTCATCGATTGGAAACCATCGCGCGACGACGATTGGGGCGTGCCGCGCGCGGCGATCCCTCAGCAGGGGCAATCGATGGGAGAAGCTGCGGCCCAAATGGTGCGCGCGTTAGGCCGCGACACACGATTGGATACGCTCACCCTTGACGGACTGGTTTCGCTCTGGCATCCATCTGATAACTAAGCAGGATTTCTCATAATTGCGCACTGGTGCGTTCCTGAAGCTGCCGGCGCAATAGAAGTGCTACGCAAGCGCATTGGTCGTTGTGTGCCGGTCGGTTTTGTCGCCAGCCAGGTTTATATCTGTTGAGGTTTGCCGTGATCAAGTCCGAGCTCATCCAAAAAATTGCCGCCGCCAATCCCCACCTTTATCACCGCGACGTCGAGCGCATCGTCAACGTAGTGTTCGACGAGATCGTCGATGCGCTGGTGCGCCGCGACCGTGTCGAGCTGCGGGGCTTTGGCGCCTTCACCGTGAAGCACCGCGCCGCCCGCTTTGGCCGCAACCCGCGGACGGGCGCGGCCGTGCCGGTCGACGAAAAGTTCGTGCCCTTCTTCAAGACCGGCAAGGAACTCCGCGACCGCCTGAATAATTCCTGAGGCCGCACCCATGAAAAAGATCGTTTCCCTGCTGATCGCGCTGCCATCGGCCCTGATTCTGATTTCCCTGGCGCTCGCCAATCGCCATCCGGTGCGTCTCGCGCTCAATCCGTTCCGCCCCGAAGACAGCGTGCTGGCGATCCAGCTGCCGTTCTACGTCTACCTGCTCGGCGCGCTCATCGCAGGCGTGGCTCTGGGCGGCGTCGCAACCTGGTTCAATCAGGGCCGCTGGCGCCAGACCGCCCGCCACCGCACGCTGGAAGCCCGCCGCTGGCAGGCCGAGACGGAGCGTTTGGCGCGCGAACGCGACGATATGGTCACCGCTGGCAAGTCCACAGCCAGCACCGATCGCGGCCGTCAGCTCGCCGTCGCCGGCCGCTGACCGTGGATGGGCTGAGCCTGTTCGGGCTCGCATCCCTGACGTTCATGCTCGTGTGCTATTGGCTTGAGGATCGGCATCGCCTGTATGTGCTGGGCTTCGCGCTTGGCTGCGTTTTGGGCTCGATCTACGGCTTCCTGCAAGGCGCGTGGCCCTTCGGCATCGTGGAATTGATCTTTGCCGGCGTTGCAGTCGACCGCTGGCGCAAGCGGACCTCATCATCGTGACAACCAAAGCCAAGATCTGCGGCCTGAAGACACTTGCTGGCCTCGACGCAGCGCTCGACGGCGGCGCGGACTATGTCGGCCTGGTTTTCTTCCCCAAAAGCCCCCGCCATGTGACCTTGGCTGAGGCAGCCGAACTTGCCGGACATGCCCGCGGCCGGGCCAAAATCGTCGCGCTCACCGTCGATGCGGACGACGCAACGCTCGACGGGATCGTCGCCCACGCAAGCCCCGATGTCCTCCAGCTCCACGGCCACGAAACACCGCGCCGCACCGCTGAAATCCGCCAGCGCATTGGCTGCGAGGTCTGGAAAGCTCTCCCAGTCGCAACCCCCGCTGACGCAGCCTGCGCTGAGGCCTATAGCGGGAGCGCCGATCTGATCTTGTTCGATGCAAAGCCGCCCAAGGATGCCGTGCTCCCCGGCGGCAACGGCCTCGCCTTCGACTGGACGGCGTTGGACGCCGTAAAGGGCCGGTTGCCCTTTATGCTCTCGGGCGGCCTCACCCCCGATAATGTCGCCGAGGCCATCCGCATGACGACGCCCTGGGGTGTCGACGTTTCGTCGGGAGTGGAGAGCGCGCCGGGCATCAAGGACGCAGCCAAGATCGAGGCCTTCCTTCGCGCCGTGAAGCAGATTAAGTATCACGCTCAAACCATTCCCTCTCCCCGCCCCTTGCGGGGAGAGGGTTAGGGTGAGGGGCGGCAACGAGCGTGAGGAGCGGCGTCAGGCTCTGTGCGTGTTGCCGCCCCTCACCCCGACCCTCTCCCCATGCAAGTGCAGCCATGGGGAGAGGGGGAAGGAACACCGACATGACGCTGACAACACCGTCCGCCAAGCTCAACAGCTACCGCGCAGGCCCCGACGACCGCGGGTTTTTCGGCCTCTATGGCGGCCGCTTCGTCGCTGAAACGCTCATGCCGCTGATCCTCGACCTGGAGCGCGCCTATGAGGCGGCAAAGGCCGACCCGGGCTTCTCAGCCGAGATCGCGTTCCTCAACACCCACTATGCCGGCCGCCCGAGCCCGCTTTATCACGCAGAGCGCCTGACCGATCATTTCCGCGCCCAATCGAAAACCGGCGGCGGCGCGAAAATCTATCTGAAACGCGACGAGCTCAACCACACCGGCTCGCACAAGATCAACAACTGCATCGGCCAGATTTTGCTCGCCCGCCGCATGGGCAAGACCCGCATCATCGCGGAAACGGGCGCCGGCCAGCACGGCGTCGCGGTCGCAACGGTGTGCGCGAAATACGGCATGGGTTGCGAAATCTACATGGGCGCAACCGACATCGAGCGGCAGTCGCCGAACGTGGCCCGCATGATGCTGCTGGGCGCGAAGCTGAACCCGGTGACGAGCGGCGCGGGCACACTCAAAGACGCCATGAACGAAGCCCTGCGCGATTGGGTGACGAACGTGCACGACACGTATTACATCATCGGCACGGCGGCAGGCCCCCACCCCTATCCGGCGATGGTGCGTGATTTCCAGAGCGTCATCGGCCGTGAAACGCGCGAGCAGATGGTCGCCCTGGAAGGGCGCATACCAGATACGCTGGTCGCCTGCATCGGCGGCGGCTCGAACGCCATCGGCCTGTTCCACCCGTTCCTCGACGACAAGAGCGTCGCGATCTATGGCGTGGAAGCCGGCGGCCACGGGATCGATATCCACAATGGCCACGCCGCCTCCATGACGGGCGGCACGCCGGGCGTGCTCCACGGCAACCGCACCTATCTGTTGCAAGACGCCGACGGCCAGATCGAGGAGGGTCACTCGATTTCGGCTGGCCTCGATTATCCAGGCGTCGGTCCCGAGCATTCCTGGCTGAAGGATAGCGGCCGCGTGACGTACGTGCCCGCAACCGACACCGAAGCCCTCGACGCGCTTAAGCTCTGCACCCGCCTCGAAGGCATCATCCCCGCCCTTGAGCCCTCGCACGCACTGGCCTACGTGACCAAGCTCGCGCCGACGCTGCCATGCGACAACCTGCTGGTCATGAACCTCTGCGGCCGCGGCGACAAAGACCTGTTTACCGTCGCCAAGGCCCTGGGCATCAAGATCTAGAGACCAGAAGGCGAGGTTGGACGATGTCGGAACCCTACTCAGCATGCCTGCAGTTCGAGATCGGCCGCGCGGCGCTCGTTCAATGGCTCGATTCCAAGCCGCTGGCCGCCGACCTATGGACCGACTGGCCCGTACTTGCGGAACGATATCCCAGTTTCGATTGGGATCGCACGCCGCTCTATGATGTGGCCGACTGTGAATTTCCGCTGACGAAATCGGCCAGCATTCGCGACGCCTTGGTGACAGTCATAACAGACATCAACGCGCCGTTTCTGGGTCGCGCGGTTTATCGAGCGGACACCAAGACCTTCCTGGCCGGGAGCGTGCTCTATGCGGAAAGCCTCACGAGCTTCATCGAGTTCATGGCGATCGCGCGCAGCGCATCGCGCTTTATGGGCGCAGACGAGGGGGGTTTTGCCCTCATCCACAACTACGTGTGGCAGCCAGACACGGTCATCGGGATGAAGATCGGGCCCGGCGATCGGTCGGCCATTTTGCCGCGTGAGCAGTTGCCAGCGACAGTCGCAATATTTCAGCCCGTGGTCGATGAGATGCTGTCGATCGCCGACCGGCACGGCGAAGGCGATAACCCGCCCCCGGCCCAAAATGAACTCAAGGCACTGCGTCACGGCGGTTGATCGCGGCCAACGATTGGACCATGGAGCCATCTGATGATCCAGCACGCTTACAATCTCGAGATGACGACTGCGCCGACCGCGCGGGGCACGGACGCGAACCACGGCTGGGCCTTCGGCGTGCCACCCGGGATTACGCCTGCGCAGTGGCCGATAAATCCGGAGAGCGGGTATCCGCTGCGGCACGGCTTCACGCTGCGCCTGCCGGAAGATTATCGCTGCCACGGCCCCGACATCGTGGCAGTGAGCTTCTTTGCCGCTGAGCGGGACGATGTCGATGCGACGACGGTCAAAGAGCTGGTCGAGCTGTTCGCCGACCCCCCGGCAAGCCCGCCGGCCGATCCCGATCTGGTGCCGTTCTGGGAGGCGATCCAGGCGCAGCATCCCCGCACGTATCGCATGACGGACATCCTCGATGCGCAGTTCGCTGTAATCTTGCTGACGCAAAGCGAATTCGACGGGCCGTTGTGTTTGCGGCCCAACCTGCTGCGCAGCGAACGCTTTCATCCACGCAACACGCGACCGCAGTGGCTGACAACAGGGGCAGCACTCGCCTATTACGGTGAGCAGGTCCATCCAGCGGACGATTTTCCCGCCGAAAAATTCGGCTTGCATCGCGTGTTCGGCGGTCGACCGCCCCAGGGGCCGACCGACTATGCGCTGCGCCTGACGCCGCGGGTCCTGGACCCCAATGCCGGAAAGGCGCCGCAGGACCCCTACATGACGAGCGAGTCCGATAGCGCCTATCAGCAGTCTTTCTATTGGCTCGACGGCAAGTTCGGGGCCGAGAACTATCGCCAGCACGACTGGGTGGCGGGGCACCTACCCAACCATGTCGGCGGCACAATGCAGCCGGTGCAATCGACGCCCCAAATGAGCCCCTATTACGTTGAGTTCGAGGAGTATCTGGGCGGGCACAACTTCGGCGGCGGCAATGCGCAACTCGACTTCAAGGACATGAAATTCGACTGGGCCTGCGGGTGACGCCTGCGCTCAGGCAAGGTCGCCAATAACGCGTTCGTGATCGGGCTCTCGAGCGCGGACGCAAGCCACCGCAGCCACGGCTGCCTGTATGACATCGAGCGCTACGGCGATAATCCGGTCGCCTACGTGCCGGCCGCCGTCTCGCGCATCGCCGCCATCCAGAAAACGCTGTCGGCGGTGTTCATCTTCCTGTTCGGCCTCGCGCTCCGCAACATGCTGAAACTGAAGTGGCGGGTCCAGGGCGCGTCACTGCGCAGCAGTGCTCACGGCTGTCCGGTTGAGCTTTGTGCTTGGTGACACAAGCGTCGAGTCCCCTGCAATTTTTGAATGGTTCTCGATGCCCGCGACATGCAAACAGCTGTCATCCTCGAGACAAGCCCGATGATGACAACTTTTGAGATTTGTGGCCTGGACGCTAAGCCGGACAGCCGTGAGCAGTCCTCCCCTCGCGCGACCTGGCCGTTACTGGCCTTCGCTGTCCTGGCCTTCACTCTCCTTGACCCTGCCCGCGCGCCGTCCTATCCCGGCAGGATCGTTCAAGGACAACTCCACCCATGACCACCCCGACCCGGATCGACCGCCGCTTTGCGGCGCTGAAGGCTGCTGGCAAGAAGGCGCTGGTGTGCTTCGTCACCGCAGGCGACCCCGACTTTGAAACGTCGGCGAACATCCTTGCGGGGCTGCCGAAGTCCGGCGCGGACGTGATCGAGGTCGGGATGCCGTTTTCCGATCCCATGGCGGACGGCCCGGCGATCCAGGCGTCATCCCTGCGCGCGCTGAAGTCCGGCCAGAACATGATCAAGACGCTGAAGCTGGTGGCAGACTTCCGCAAGACCGACCCGGACACGCCCATCGTATTGATGGGCTACTACAACCCGATCTACGTCTACGGCAACGAACGGTTCTTGACGGATGCCAAGGCGGCCGGCGTCGATGGCCTGATCGTGGTCGACGTGCCGCCTGAAGCCGACGACGAGCTGTGCCTGCCGGCGATCCGCCACGGCCTGAATTTCATACGGCTCGCGACGCCCACGACCGACGCCGCGCGGCTTCCTGCCGTACTCGCGAACACGTCTGGCTTCCTCTATTACGTGTCGATCACCGGCATCACCGGCTCGGCGGCCCCGGTTGCGACAGATGTGCACTCTCAGGTTGCGCGCATCAAAGCGTCAACAAAGCTTCCCGTAGCTGTCGGTTTTGGCGTAAGAACGGGCGAGCAGGCGCGCGCGATCGCCGAGGGTGCGGATGGCGTGGTGGTTGGGTCGGCTCTGGTAACTGCGATCCAACAAAGCCTGGATAAAGAAGCGCATGCCACTGTGAAGACAGTGCCGGCGGTCCTAGATTTGGTGTCGAGCATTGCGGGTGTGCTCAAATCGGCGTGAGCAGGCCCCGAGCCTTTGGCATAGGGGCCGCCGCGACCTGCAAGGAGTTTTCGTCCAGTGAACTGGATTAACAATTTTGTCCGCCCCAAAATCCGGGGCCTTCTGACCACCAAGCGGGAAATCCCCGATGGTCAATGGATTACGTGCCCCGAGTCGGGCCAGATGGTGTTCCATAAGGATCTCGAGGCCAATCAATTCGTGGTCCCTGGCTCAGGCTACCATTGGCGCATGACGGCCACGCAGCGGCTCGCCCACCTGTTTGACGGCGCCGAATACGATCTGATCGCCGTGCCCTCGGTCACGCAGGACCCGCTGAAGTTCCGCGATCAGCGCCGCTACGCCGACCGCCTGAAGGACGCCAAGGCCGCGACCGAACAGGACGACGCCGTCCTCATCGCCGAAGGTAAGCTCGACGGCATGACGGTCGTGTCGGCCGCGCAGAATTTCAACTTCATGGCCGGTTCGCTCGGCATGGCGGCCGGTGAAGCCGTCATCACCGGCATGCTGCGTGCAGTCGAGCTCGGCGCGCCGTTCATCCTGTTTGCAGCCTCGGGCGGCGCGCGCATGCAGGAAGGCATCCTGTCGTTAATGCAGATGCCGCGCACGACGATTGCGATCCAGCGCTTGAGGGAAGCCAAGCTCCCCTACATCGTGGTGCTGACCGACCCGACGACGGGCGGCGTCACGGCCTCTTACGCCATGCTGGGCGACATCCACATCGCCGAGCCCAACGCGCTGATCTGCTTTGCCGGCCCCCGCGTCATTGAGCAGACCATCCGCGAGCAGCTGCCGGAAGGGTTCCAGCGCTCGGAATACCTGCTGGCGCACGGCATGATCGACATGGTCGTTCACCGCCACAAACTGCGCGAAACGCTGGCGCGGGTTGCGCGGCTGTTGATGGCGGGCGTGGAATTGCGCCGTGCGGCGGAGGCGAAATCCGGCGCCGCCAAGAAGTCCAACGGCAAGTTCTATATCAACGGGTCTGGGCAAACGGGCGTATCGGCACCCGAAGCGCCACTAAGCGTACCCGCACCCCAGCCTGAACGCACGAGCCTGACGGTTCAGCCAAAGCCGGTCCAGCCCAAGGCGCCGCGAACCTGATGGCTCGCTCCCGGTCCGGTGGGGGCGGGGTGAAGCGACGATCTGTCCTCCAATCGAACCGCCGGCAGCAATCGTAAAAACCGGCACACAGCAGCACCAGGAAGGAGAGGGAATTGCCCGACAGCGACGACCTCCTGACCGCATTGAAGCAGCTGCATCCGAAATTGATCGACCTGTCGCTGGGCCGCATCGAGCGGCTGTTGGCAAAGCTCGGCAATCCGCATCACAAATTGCCGCCCGTCATCCACATTGCAGGGACGAACGGCAAAGGCTCGGTCACAGCCTACCTGAAGGCCATGTTAGAGGCCGCAGGCAAGCGCGTGCACGTCTACACCTCGCCCCATCTCGTCCGCTTCCACGAGCGCATCGTGGTGGCAGGCGCCCATGGCGAGGCGGCCGGACCGATCGGCGAAGCAGGGCTTGTCGACGTGCTGACGCGCACCCAGGCGGTCAACGACGGCGACGACATAACTCAGTTCGAGATCACGACAGCCGCGGCGTTCCTGGCCTTCAGCGAACAGGAAGCCGACGTGCTGCTGCTGGAAGTCGGCCTCGGCGGACGCCTCGATGCGACCAACGTGATCGCAAAGCCTAGGCTGTGCGTGCTGACCCCGATCTCGCTCGATCACGCGGAAAAGCTCGGCGCGACGCTGCCTGCGATCGCAGCCGAAAAAGCGGGCATTCTGAAGCCGGGCGTCACCGCCGTTGTTTCGCTGCAGGACGCGGAGGCCGCCATCGTCATCGCGGAAACGGCCAAGCGCACAGGCTGTCCGCTCGTCTCCTGGGGCCAGGATTTCGACGCGTATGCCCAGCGGGGCCGCCTCGTCGTCCAGTACGGCGAGCAGCTGCTCGACTTGCCGCTTCCCGCGCTGCTGGGCCGCCATCAGATCGTCAACGCCGGCACCGCGGTCGCAGCGGCACTCGAATTGCGCGATCTGGGGCTCGACGAGCACGCGATCGAACAGGGTCTTACCCGGGTGAAATGGCCAGCGCGCATGCAACGGCTCGACCATGGCCTGCTGCCGTCGGTGCTGAAGGCTGGGTCCGAACTCTGGCTCGACGGCGGCCATAATCCGGCCGCTGGCCAGGTGCTGGCGCAGACGCTCGCTGACCTCGAAGAACGCGCGCCGCGTCCGCTGCATCTGGTTTGCGGAATGATGGGCCTGAAGGATGCAGCCGGCTTCCTGGCGCCGTTCGCAGGCCTCGCCCGCTCCGTGACGACAGTTCCCATTCCCGGTGCGCACGAAGCGCCCCATGCCCCCGAAACGCTGGCGCAAGCCGCCCGCTCGGTCGGCCTCAAGGCCGAAACCGCCGCGAACGTGGAAGCGGCCCTGCGCCGCCTGGACAAGGACCATCCCGGCCCCAAACGCATCCTGATCTGTGGCTCGCTGTACCTGGCGGGGCAGGTCCTCGCCCAGCAGGAAGGCGTCACCGCCCAAAGCAATTGACGCTGGTGCCAGAGCATTTTCCGACGAAGTGGATACCGGTTCGCCGTCGACGGCGAGGCCTCGCTCCATGAAGACGAAAATGCGTCAAAAGCAACGAGAGCATTTTCCGACCCTGTAGGATCGGAATTTGTTCTAGGTGACGGGGTCGAGGGGGCCGGCCCCCTCGCCTCACTGCCTGAAGGGTAGGCCCCGCCCAGTGTACTTTTTCCCTAGAGCATTTTCCGACGAAGTGGATACCGGCTCGTCGCAGAAAATGCGACAAAATCAAGAACCTAGAGAAAAATTCCGATTCCGTAGGATCGGAATTTGCTCTAGAAGCACGCTAGCCCATATGCCAGCCGTGGCTGACGGTGATGGATTGGCCGGTCATTGCGTTGGTCTTGAACGCAGCCAGCATCAAGGCAACCTCGGCCACGTCCTCGACGGTGGTGAACTCCTTGTCCACCGTCTCGCCGAGCATGATCTCCTTGATCACCCGCTCTTCCGAGATGCCCAGTTCTGCGGCCTGCTGGGGGATCTGCTTTTCGACGAGCGGCGTGCGCACGAAGCCAGGGCAGATGACGTTGGCGCGCACGTGGTGTTTGGCGCCTTCCTTGGCCATGGTGCGCGAAAGCCCGAGAATGCCGTGCTTGGCTGCGACATAGGCCGACTTTAACGCCGACGCCTCGTGCGAGTGCACCGACCCCATGTAGATCAGGGCGCCCGAATTCTGTTTGTACATGTATTTGACGCACGCCTTGGTGGTGAGGAACGCGCCGTCGAGATGGATCGCCATGATCTTTTTCCAGTCGGCGAACGGGAAGTCCTCGATCGGGTGCACGATCTGGATGCCGGCGTTGGACACGAGGATGTCGATGGTCCCAAAGGCTGCGGCGGCCTTGTCCGCGCCCGCGTTCACCTGCTCTTCGCTAGCGACGTCCATGGCGACCGCGATGACGGATTTTTCAGAGCCGAGCGCCTTGGCCGCGGCAGTCGCAGCCTCGAGATTGAGATCGGCGATGACGACCCGCCCGCCCGCTTCCAGATAGCGCTTGGCGATGCCGTTGCCGATGCCGCTCGCAGCGCCCGTGATGAGCGCGACTTTTCCATCGAGGATCATGATTTTTTTCCTTTTGGTTGCAAGTAGTCATGCACGACCTTGCCGAGCCCGAGCGTCAGGTCGGCAAGGATGTGCGTGGCGGACACGATTTCGCGCACCGGCAGATCGGCGACCGGCGCGAGCGCATGGGGCCTGAGGTCGAGCGCCGCGGGACCGCTCCACGCGCCTTTGACGGTGACGTCTTCGAGCCGGTAATCGACGATCTCGAGAATGCGCGCCGTACCATCCACATGGGGGATGATCTTCAGCAGATAGTTGGGCTTGGCGAGGCTTGCGGCGACGGTCGCTGTGTCCAGCGCCTTGTGCTTGTAGCCCATGGTCCCGGTTGCGACGCGAACGCTGCCGTAGTCGAGCGTGCCGACGAGCGTGTCCTTGTCGGGGGCGAGCGAGGGCTGGGCGTACTTCTTGGGGAAGCCCCACAACTCGCGTCCACCGTAGATGGGCGGGCCGTCGTTGAGAAACATGGCGTGGGTATAGCCGCCCTCGACGCCGTTGAACTTGACCGGAATGACCTGGCCCGACTCGGTATAGTCGCCAAACCCGGTCGAATTCGGCATCGAGATGAACTCGTATTTGACGAGCGGCTCGTCGAACGTGAGCGGCTCCGGCACCACGGCTTCGAGCGCCGCCCGGTCGGTACGGTAGGTGATGATCAGGTATTCCCGGTCGACGAACCGGTAGGGTCCGGGTGGAAACGCCGGGCTGGTCAGCGGCATGGCGAAGGCGCGTTTGACGACATCGGCGATTTTCATTCGGCAGCCTTTGAAGTTTGCGATTGAGGTTCGCGCGTGAGGTCGAGCACGACGACGCCATCGTCTGGGCGCTTGCGATTAAGCCAATGGGGATGCGTCAGCGTGCGTTCGACATCCATAGCGCCCTCGTGCCAGCGCCGCTTCATGTTGAAGCGCGAAAATTCATAATCGACCGACTGGGTCGCATACGTCGCCGTGCGGTGGATGAGATGCACGATGGTGATCGCCGCGTCGCACCCTGCCGCCGACAGCAGCTGCCAGTCGAGGCTGTCTCTCAGCTCAGGCGGGATCTTCTTCTCCAGCCGCCGGATGGCGCGCCGCATCGTCTGCATCTCTTTGAACACGTCGGTGTTGAACCGGGTCCGGCTCGAATAGCGGATATCCTGCTCGCGCCGCGGAATATCAAACAGCGTCTGCGGGAGCGGTCCCTTGGCGCTGAACAGGTCGATCTGGAACACGCACATGTCCTCGCGCGCGCCCGCCCAATCGACGACGTATTGGAGCGGGGTGTTCGAGACGAGCCCTCCGTCCCAGTACTCTTCGCCGTCGATCGTGACGGGCGGAAACCCCGGCGGCAGCGCGCCGCTCGCCATGATGTGCTCAGGCGTAATCCGCGTATGCTGGCTATCGAAATAAAACATGTTGGCGGTGGCAACCTGCACCGCGCCCACGCTGAGCCGGACCGCGCCCGAATTGAGCAAATCGAAGTCGACGAGTTCGAGCAGCGTCGCCCGCAGCGGCGATGTATCGTAAAGGCTGGTTGCTTCAGGCGATCCTGGCGCATTGAACATGGCCGGCGGGAAGCGTGGGGTGAAGAACCCCGGCACGCCCGTCGAGGCGACGAGGGCGGCGCTCGTTTCGGCAAACAGTTTGCGCGATGTCTGGTCGGTTGCGAATGGCGCGCCCGTCAGATGGCTGGACGCCCGTTCCCAGAACTGACGAAGCCGCTCGACGCGGCGCTCCGGCGGATTGCCCGCAATGATGGCGGCGTTGATAGCCCCAATCGAGATGCCGGCCACCCAGTCGGGCGCCTGCCCGCCGGCTGCCAGCGCCTCATAGGCGCCAGCCTGGTACGACCCGAGCGCACCCCCGCCCTGAAGCACCAGAACCTTGCGTTCGAGCCCGCGTGTTATCGTCGGCAAGCACCCGCCTCCAAAATTTTAAAACCGGTTATAGTCAGTTCACATCCGTGCCAAGCTTTCGAGCCGGTATTTGGTTTCCCACCTGCGACATTAGGAGGGGGCGGATCAAACGCGCATGGGATGGCTGAGAAAGAACCGCACCATTTCGCGGCTGGCGTCCGGGCCTTTGGGATTGGTGTAGGAGCCAGCCGGGCTGCCGCCCGACCAGGCGTGTCCCCCGCCATGCAACAGCCAATGTTCCAGCAGTTCGCGCCCGTCGGACGTTGCAAACACGGTGCAGGAATAAGCGACGCCTTCGACCGTTTTGCCCCGCCGCGTGGCCGGACGCAGCGTCTCGCCACTCCCGGCCTGGGCGATGACTTGTTCCCCGTTGCGCGGATTGACGGTGGTGTCGCGGTCGCCGTGGAACACGATGGTCGGCACGATCTTGCCGGTTCCAAAGTGCGCCGACCCGCTGCCGTTCGCCATGGCGGTGAACGCCGATCCCATGTCGCGCGCCGCCCCGCAGGCGAGCCCTGAGTGCACGCCGATCGCAGCGAAAAGGTCAGGGTAGGTCGCACCCATGATGGCGGCCTTGGCACCGCCCGCCGACAGCCCGGCAATGTAGACCCGCGCCGGATCGATGTTGGTATCTCGCATGATCTGGCGGGTGATGCCGGCAATGAGCGAGGGCTCGCCCCCCTCGCGCCGCTGGTCGGCCTCGTTGAACCAGTTCCAGCACTTGCCGGGATTGGCGGAGGCCGGCTGGCAGGGATACGCCACGACAAAGCCCTGCGCCTGCGCCCAGGTGTTCATGCGCGTCCCGGCGGCGAAGTCGTCGGGCGACTGGTGGCAGCCGTGCAGCATGACGACGAGCGGCATCGCAATATTCGACGTGGTTTCGGGAACGAACAGCTTGTAGGTCCGGTCACCCGTGCCGTTGGCATAGCGATGGTCCTGGAATTCCGACAACCGCCGCGCGACCGGCACGCTTTCCAGCGGGACGAGCTTGGCCGCGTGGTCGCGTAACCGCCCCATCACGTCGGTGAGGGAGCGCGGCCGCGTCATCCGGGTCGCTTCGGAAAGAATGGCTTTCAAACGGAAGGTCATGGGGTCCTGTCGGGGCTTGGGCGGCGGGCGAACGACAACGCGTTAGCGGATGCGATCGTTCAATGCGGCCTTGAGTTCAGGCGAAAGATGCAGCGCGCCGAGCACGTGGATCGATTGGATGGTGGCGAGCGCCAGCTCGGGCGAAACGTCGTCGCCGAGGCTGGCGAGGCCCAACACCTGGATGTGGAGCATTTCGCCGGCCCGCTGCACCGCTTCCAGGTCCTCGCGGCTGTAGTGGCGCAGGCCGAGTTCGAGCTTGTGGCGCGCAACCGATTGCCGCACCGGCTCGTTGTGCCGCTCCAGCTGGTTACGTATGGCCGTACGGATGAAGTCGGTCCGGTTCGAATAGAAGCCTTCTTGCACCAGCAAGTCGATTTGCCCCAGGTCTACGAACCCGAGATTGATCGTAATCTTCTCGCTATCGGTCGTCCGTGGGCGTAGTTCGCGCAGTGCGCTCATGGGATCATCTCAAAACCATCTGTCTGGATGGTATATAGATGGTAGTTGGATGGTGTCAAGTCGACTTTCGCCCTTGATGACAACCATAAGCTGCTACGAACACGTCCACCGCACGCCTTACGGTCAACCGCACCTCGTCCTCGCTGCACGAGGGCTTGACCCCCAGCAGCATCGGCACGGTGATACCTGTCTTGCACAACTCCATGAACTGCTGCGCCGCGTGCTGTGGGTCCTCGATGACCAGAACGCCCGCTTGCACCTGGGCCTTGAGATAGGCCGTCAGCTGATCCCGGCCGTACGCGGGACCCGCCTCGAAGAATGTGCGCCCCAACTCGGGAAACTTGGCCGCAGCCGCGATGATCACCCGCAGGAAGCACACCGATTCCGGCCGCGTCATCATGCTCATGAACGCGCAGCCCAACCGATTTAAGGCTTTCGCCACGTCGTGATCGTCGCAGTCCAAGGAAAACAGTTGTTCGGCCTGGCTCCGCCGTTCCTCGAAAATCAGCGTCTCGAACAGTTTTTCCTTGCTCTCGAAGTACGCATAGACGGTGGCCTTCGAAACCCCCGACGCGCTCACCACGTCGCCCATGCTCGCGCCGTCGAAACCGTGCGCAAGAAACGCGCGGCGAGCGCCCTCGAGGATCTGCCGGCGTTTAGCCGAATCCGCGGCAGCTACTGGCGGTGCGGGCGGTACGGCGCGTGCAGGTGCGCGTGCAGGTGCGCGTTGCGATGCCATGGCGATCGGCCTCCTTCTGTTTGGGCCCTCCGCGGGCGACGCCGGCGCGAGGCCCCCGGGAACGGCGGGCTCAAGGGAGCGGCGGCGCTCCCGAGCATGAGGTTCTTGGGAACCAAGTCAGCGCCGTCCGGTTATCAAGGCGAGTAACGAGTGCCTGAACTGAACGGTTTAGTCTTGACGAACGTAGGGTATTTTCCTATTGATGTCCATACTAAACCGTTCAGTTCAGTCTGGACGCGGCGGCGTTACCCGCATGTTTGTCTCAAGTTTGGCTCAAGTTAGACCCCCTCGGGAGCAGGTTATGGCGAAGCAGGATATGCGGGCAGCATTGCAGGCGGTGCCGGCTGGACGGCCGGCGAACGCGGAACGACGCGAGCCCCAGCTTCTTGAAACTAAGCTTCTTGAAAACAAGCCTGCCCCCAACCAGGCTGCCGTAAAAACGTCGGAGGCAGCACCTGACGCTGCCCCGTCAGCGGACGCAAGCGCAGCCCCATCCGCTCCTGCGACGCCGTTCTACAAGCGCACCAGCTTTCGTGTCGGCGCAGGCCTCGCCCTGGCGGCGGCCCTCTACTTCGGCGCCCAGTGGCTGATTGTCGGCCGCTACCTCGTCAGCACGGATGACGCCTATTTGCGGGCCGACATGTCGGTTCTGGCCGCCAAGGTGTCCGGTAACGTGATGCAGGCCCCGGTCAAGGACAATACGGCCGTCAAGGCCGGCGATGTGTTGCTGGCGATCGACGATGGCGACTACAAGCTCGCCGTGGACGCAGCGCGCGCCAAGATCGAAACCCAGGATGCCACCATCGCCCGCCTCGCCCAGCAAGTGGAAGCCCAACGCGCCGGCGTCGAGCAGGCCAAGGCCCAGATCGCATCGGTCGAAGCAGACGTTGCGCGCACGACGGCCGACTATGCGCGCGCAGCTACCCTCGCCAAGTCGAATTACGGCTCGATCAAATCGCTCGATCAGGCGCGCGCGGACGCCGCCAAGGCGGCCGCCTCCGTCACCAGCGCAAAGGCGGCCCTGACCGCGGCCGAAGCCAATCTGTCGGTTGCGCAAGCGCAAAAGACCGAGGCGGAGCGGCTGAAAAGCGAATTGCAGACGAGCCTCGCCAAGGCCGAGCGCGACCTCTCGTTCACCCGCATTGTCGCGCCTTTCGATGGCGTCGTCGCCAACCGCGCGGTGCAGCAGGGCGACTACGTCCAGCCCGGCTCACGTCTTCTGGCCCTGGTGCCTACCAGCACCGTCTATGCGGAAGCGAACTTTAAGGAAACGCAACTCGCCCGAATGAAGCCGGGCCAGACGGCGACGATCACGGTCGATGCGCTGTCGGGTCGTGAGATCAAGGGCGTGGTCGAGAGCCTCGCGCCGGCGTCGGGCTCGCAGTTCTCCCTTCTGCCGCCCGAAAACGCGACCGGCAACTTCACCAAGATCGTCCAGCGCGTTCCCGTCCGCATCAAGATCCCAGCCGCAGCGATCGCCGATGGCGGCCTCCGGGTCGGCCTCTCCGTGATCGTCACGGTCGACACCAAACCCGCGAGCGAGGAACCGCAAGCCGCACCGCGACAGCCATGAGCGCCGCGACCATGAGCCCTGGCTCACGCGCCCCCCAGGCCTCCGCGAAGCCGTCCGCAATGCCGGTCGACGCGCCGATCCCATTGCACCATATCCTTGGCTTCGTCGCCATGGTGTTCGGTATGTTCATGGCGATCCTGGATATCCAGATCGTTTCGGCATCGCTGTCGGAAATCCAGGCCGGCCTCGCCGCGTCCGCCGATGAGGTGGCCTGGGTCCAGACCAGCTATCTGATCGCCGAGGTGATCGCTATTCCCTTGTCGGGTTTCCTGTCGCGCGCCTTCTCGACCCGCGTACTGTTCACAGCGTCGGCGATCGGCTTCACGGTCATGAGCCTGATGTGCGCGACCGCGACCTCGATCAACGAGATGATCGTCTATCGCGCGCTCCAGGGCTTTCTCGGCGGCGGCATGATCCCGACCGTGTTCGCGACCTCGTTTTCGCTGTTCCCCCGCTCCAAGCAGTCGATCGTCTCCCCGCTGATTGGCCTGGTGGCGACGCTCGCCCCCACCATCGGCCCGACAATTGGCGGCTATCTGACCGATCTGTTTTCCTGGCACTGGCTGTTCCTGATCAACGTCGCCCCCGGCATTCTGGTGGCACTCAGCGTGTGGACGCTGGTCGATTTCGACGAGCCCGACCTCAGCCTGCTCGAAGGCTTCGACTGGCTGGGGTTTGCGGCCATGGCAGCCTTTCTAGGCGCGCTCGAATACGTGCTGGAAGAGGGCCCCGGCAAGGATTGGCTGGAGAGCGACGCGGTCGCGACCTGCATGGCGATCTCGGCCATCGGCGCCGTGCTCTTCTTCTGGCGCTCGGCCAGCGCCCGCCAGCCCATCGTCGATCTGACCGCCTTCGCAGACCGCAATTTCTGGACCGGATCGCTGTTTTCGTTCGTGCTCGGCGTCGGTTTGTACGGGCTGACCTACCTGTATCCGGTCTATCTGGCGCGCGTGCGCGGGCTGTCGGCGCTCCAGATCGGCGAGACCATGTTCCTGACCGGCGTGTGCATGTTCCTGACCGCACCGGTCGCCGGCCGCCTGATGACGCGCATCGACCCGCGGCTGATGATGGGGGTGGGCTTCACGGGCTTCGGCCTTGGCACGTATATCGCCCACTTCGTCACCAAGGATTGGGCGTTCGCCGAGTTGATCGTGCCCCAGGTTTTGCGCGGCTGCTCGCTCATGCTGTGCATGATCCCGATCACCAACCTGGCGCTCGGCACGCTGCCGCCGGCGCGCCTGAAGAATGCATCGGGCCTGTTCAACTTGACGCGAAACCTGGGCGGCGCGTTCGGCCTCGCCCTCATCAACACGATCATGAACAAGCGGATGGACCTGCACCTCGCCCGCCTCCACGAGCAGGTTTCGTGGAGCAGCACTAAGGCCATGGAAACGCTGAACGAATTGACGCATCAGCTGGCCCCGCTCGGCTCGGACGCCAGCGTGGCGGCGCTTAAGAAGCTGAGCATGATCGTGCGCCGCGAAGCGCTCGTGATGGCCATCAGCGACGTGTTCCTGGTGCTGACAGTGCTGTTTTTCTCCTGCCTCCTGCTGTTGCCGCTGGTGCGCAAGCCGCAACCCGCGCCGCCCGGTGCCGCCGCACCCGCGCACTGATACCCGCGGTCAAAAGTTTTGACCGCTGGACTTCGCGCGCGGGGTTGGTGGGGCGGCCGCAAAGATCAGGTCCGCCGCCGACAGCTCGATGATGCGCCCGAATCCGCCGATGAAATGAGCCCGCTCCAGCGCGAGTTCGTAGAAGGCGAAATCCGCGAAATCGGCATACATCTGGGCGTCCGGATGCCGTTCGAGAAACCGGGCCCGCGCAGACGGGCTTGCAGCGGGCCCAACCCGCCCCATCAGCGTCACGCGCGCCTGCGCCATCGGGTCGCCCGCGCCAAGCCCGCCCTGGAACAGCAGGCTCGCGCGCGGGTCGGTAAGAAAGTTCTGGGTGTGCCGCGCGAGCTTGGAGAGCAGCATGACGGGGGCGCCATCGGGATGCTGCGCGACGGTCACGAGCGAAACGTAGGGGTGTCCGGTGCCCGCTTCCCGCGTGGCTAGGGCCGCCGTACGCGCGTTTGCGAGCATTTGCGCAGCCTCGTGCGCGGCCGCCCTGTTATCCCCAGCTGACATGCCCTTTGCCCCCTCAAAACCGCCATTCTGTGCAAACGGTATTCAGTGAACACGCCGCAACTTTGACAATCCATGGCCTAAGAGCCTATCGGATACCTGAACTCTTGCCACATTTGATCTCAAAGAGTGGATTAACGCCTGTCGCACGATGCGGCTCTGTCCGAGCGACCCGAGGGATACGACGATGATAAAAGAGAAAAGCACGATTGCGCTGGTCGACGACGAGCGCAACATCCTGACCTCGCTGCGCATGGCGCTTGAAGCCGAAGGCTACAAGGTCCGCACCTACAACGACGGCGTCTCAGCGCTCGAAGCCTTGACCGAAGATCCGGCCGACTTGGGGATCTTCGACATCAAGATGCCGCGCATGGACGGCATGGAGCTGCTGCGCCGCGTGCGCCAGATTTCCGACATGCCGGTCATCTTCCTGACCTCCAAGGACGAGGAAATCGACGAACTGTTCGGCCTCAAGATGGGCGCCGACGACTATATCGCCAAGCCCTTCTCGCAGCGCTTGATCGTCGAGCGCGTCAAAGCCGTGCTCCGCCGCTTCCAGCCCAAGGACCCCGAAAAGGCCGAGGAAGACGCAGCGCGCATCCTGGAACGCGGCAAGCTGAAGCTCGACCCCGAGCGGCACACCTGCCATTGGGATAACCGCCCCGTGACGCTGACGGTGACGGAATTCCTGATCCTGCAGGCGCTGGCGGCCCGTCCCGGCGTCGTCAAGACGCGCGACGCGCTGATGGATGCCGCCTACGACGATCAGGTCTACGTCGACGACCGCACCATCGACAGCCACATCAAGCGCCTGCGCAAGAAGTTCAAGCAGACCGACGACGCCTTCGACGTGATCGAGACGCTTTACGGCGTCGGCTACCGCTTCAAGGAATAGCCAGCGCTAGTCAAGCTGCAGCACCAGGAGACGAATGGCCCTCAAGATCGACCGGGAACCAGGCAGCACCGCGCGTCTGGCACGCATCGCATCAGTGATCGTGCCGGTTGTCTTTAGACTGCGCGCTCGCCTGGGGCAGTCGTTGCAGACGGCCGGCCATTGGCTGGGGCAATCGGCCCCCGCGCGCTATATCTCGGGCACGCTGCTGCGGCGCATTCTCGTTTCGAACCTGCTGGGTCTCATCGTTCTCGTTCTGGGCGTGCTGTACCTCTCGATGACGCACGGCTGGCTGTTGGAGGCCAAGCGCCAGTCGCTGCAAAAGCAGGGCCAGATCATCGCGAGCGCGATCGGCGAGAACGCCCGCGTCGACACGATGCCACAGCTGCCGGATGGCGAGGCAGCCATCGAGCCCCGCGTGCCGTTCCGCGACGACGCCTTCGCAGCGCTCGAGTTTTCGCTGAGCCCCGAGCGGGTGACGCCGATCTTGAACCGCATCATCAAGCCGACGGACGCCCGCGCGCGCATCTACGACCGCGGGCTGAACCTTGTGGTCGATACGGCAACCTTGTTGCAGAAGGGCAAGGGCCACGTAGCGGTCGCCCGTCCCGAACCCGCCTCCGACGACCGCCCGCGCACGCGCAACATGTGGACCAAGCTCACCCAGTGGCTGATCGACGGCGAGCTGCCCGTCTACAAGGAAATCGGCAACGCCAACGGCCGCGCCTACCCTGAAGTCCAGCAGGCGCTGGAAGGCAATTCCACCGCCGTGCTGCTGCTCGACAGCTATGGCGACCAGATCGTGGCCATCGCCGAACCGATCCGTCGCGCCAAGAACAGGACCGTGCAAGGCGTGCTGTTCCTCTCGACCCGCCCCGGCGAGATCAGCGCCATTTTGAACGAAGAGCGCTCAGTGATCTGGACGCTCGCCGCCTTCGCGTTCCTGGCGACCGTGCTCTCGTCCTGGGTCCTTTCGCGCACCGTGGCCGAACCCATGCGGCGGCTGTCGGAAGCGGCCGAACACGTGAGCCGCAACATCGCCGCCCGCAAGGAACTGCCCGAGGACGAGCAGCGCAAGGATGAAGTCGGCCAGATGGCGAGCGCCTTCCGGGTCATGACGGCGGCCCTGTTCCGCCGCATCGAAGCGAGCGAGAAGTTTGCAGCCGACGTCGCCCACGAGTTGAAAAATCCGCTCGCAGCCGCCCGCTCGATGGCCGAGGCATTGAGCTATGCCAAGAACGACGAACAGCGCGACCAGCTGGTCGGACAGATCCAGGGCGAGTTGAAGCGCTTGAACCGGCTCATCACGGACGTCTCGAACGCCTCCAGGCTCGATGCTGAACTGGCGCGCCAGCAGATGCTACCGCTCGATATCCGCCAGGTGCTGACGAATGTGTCGGGCACCTTCAGCGAAATACTGAACGGCGACGCGCGCTCTATGGTCCTCTCCATCGAACCGCCGCGCACGGAGGGCGACTATATGGTCGTCGGCCACGACGGCCGCCTGTCGCAGGTGATAACCAACCTGGTCGATAACGCCATTTCGTTCTCGCCTCGGAACGGCAAGGTGACGGTGAGCGCCCGCCGGGATGGCAGCGTCGTCGAGATCAGCGTCGGCGACGAAGGCCCTGGTATCCCCGAGGACCGTCTGGAAGAGATCTTCGCGAGGTTCTATTCCGATCGCCCCGAAACCGACCAGAAACGCGGCAAGAATTCAGGGCTTGGCCTGTCGATTTCGCGCGAGATCGTGCTCGCCCACAAGGGCCGCATCTGGGCGGAAAACATGTACACACCCGGTCCCGCCGGCAAGCCCGCCGTATCGACCGCAGCGCGCAAGCCGATCGGCGCGCGCTTCATTGTCCAACTGCCGGTCGCTCCGGCGGTCCAGCGCGGGAGCGGGCTCGGTGGCCGTCGCAGCTGACCCCGTTCGTGTTCATGCGACAGCCCTCGCGATGGGGGACCGGGGCGTCATCATCCGCGGCGCCTCGGGGTCGGGAAAATCCGATCTGGCGCTGCGCTGCCTGGGGCTGCCCGTGTCCGCACTGGTCCCGGTTCCCCTGCAGCTGATCGCCGACGACTGGGTCGAACTGCGCCGCCAAGGCGCCGCCATCGCGCTCACCTGCCCGCCCGCGATTGAAGGCAAACTCGAGATCCGCGGCCTCGGCCTTGTGAGCGTGCAACCTGCGAAAACTGCGCAGCTCATGCTGGTCGTCGATCTTGTATCCCAGTCCCAACCAATCGAACGCTTGCCGGAAATCGAGACGGCGGAGCTGCTGGGAACGCCCATCCCGCGCCTGGCGCTGCACCCCTTCGAGGCGTCGGCCCCGCTGAAAATCGCACTCGCCTTGCGCGGTCCTGCGGAGGAACCATGACACCTCTACCGCGCTATTATTCCCCCTTGCGTTGTCGTCAAGGTCTTGTCAGGGATGCACAATCAGCCCATGGTTTTGCCGCACGGGGGACGAGGAGAGCCATGACTGGGCATCATTATCCAAGCGAGGCCGCGTGATCGGACTGGTGATCGTGACGCACGGCGGCCTGGCGCGCGAGTTCCGCTCCGCGCTCGAACATATCGTTGGGCCGCAGAAGCTGTTGGAGACCGTCCAGATCGGGCCGGACGACGACATGGGCGCCCGCCGCGCCGAAATACTCGCTGCCATCTCGAAGG
Organism: Hyphomicrobium sp.; assembly: GCA_025351425.1. Classification (GTDB taxonomy): domain Bacteria; phylum Pseudomonadota; class Alphaproteobacteria; order Rhizobiales; family Hyphomicrobiaceae; genus JANXVY01. Next base: position 3,311 of record JANXVY010000002.1, on the reverse strand, counting down.
TGGAAAACGGCGGCGGCGTCATCGTGTTGACCGACATGTTCGGCGGCACGCCGTCCAATCTCGCCATCTCGGTGATGGACGAATCCAAGGTCGAGGTCATCGCCGGCATCAATCTGCCGATCCTGGTGAAGCTCGCCGCGCTGCGCAACGAGGTGAGCCTCAGCGAAGCCGTGACGCAGGCGCGCGACGCGGGCCGCAAATACATCAAGGTCGCCAGCCAGGAATTATCGGGCGAGAGCTAACCCGGGATAGAGCAAGTATGTCGCGCGCAGATCTCGATTTCTCCAACGGCAGCACGTCGGCCTGCATCGTCGTGCGCAACCTCAAGGGGTTGCACGCGCGCGCCTCCGCCAAGTTCGTCAAGTGCGCGGAAACATTCGATGCCGCGGTGTCGGTCACGCGCGAAGGCCAAACCGTCGGCGGCACCTCGATCATGGGCCTGATGATGCTGGCGGCCGGCCCCGGCTCGACGCTCGAGATCGAGGCCCAGGGTCCAGACGCCGAAGCAGCGCTCGCAGCCCTTCTGTCGCTCGTTGCCGACGGCTTTGGCGAAGAGTGCGTGGATTAGCGCGCGTTAGGAAAAGTGTAGAGCGGTTTTCCGTGAAGACGCGCGCCAGAACAAAGAGCGCGCGTACCGCCCCTGAGAACGTCGGCCCCAAAAAGGGTTCGCGCGCCGCCGCACTTCCCCCTATGCAGGCGCAATGACCACGAACGGCACGCCAGACGGCGATTTCGAGATATTCCTGAGCGCTCCCCCCGGCTTTGAACCCCTGCTGTGCGCGGAGGCGCTCGAACGCGGGTTCACGGCGCCAACGATCACAAAGGGCGGCGTAACGGTGCGCGGCGGCTGGGCGGACGTGTGGCGCGCAAACCTGGAGCTGCGCGGCGCAAGCCGGGTGGTGGCGCGTATAGCGGAGTTCCGCGCGCTCCATCTGGCCCAGCTCGACAAGCGCGCCCGGCGCGTGCCCTGGGGCGCGTTCCTGCGCAAGGACGTTCCCTTCCGCGTCGAGGCGACGTGCAAAAGCTCGCGCATCTACCACTCGGGCGCGGCCGCTCAGCGCGTCGAGCGGGCCATCACGGAGGAACTCGGCGCGCCGGCCTCAGCCGAGGCCGACGTCTGCGTCCGTGCCCGGTTCGACGACGATCTGTGCACGCTCGGCATCGATTCGTCGGGTGAACTTCTGCACAAGCGCGGCTTCAAGGAGGCGGTCAACAAGGCCCCCATGCGCGAAACCATGGCGGCGCTGTTCCTGCGCCAATGCGGCTATGACGGCCGCGAACCGGTGCTCGATCCCATGTGCGGGTCCGGCACGTTCGTGATCGAAGCAGCCGAAATCGCAAGCGGGCTGATGCCGGGCCGCGCGCGCAGCTTCGCCTTCGAGCAGCTGGCGACGTTCGATGCAGCGGCCTGGGACGCGATGCGCGCAGGCCACCCCCCGGTGACGGCGGCGCAGCGGTTCTACGGCTCCGACCGCGATGCCGGCGCCATTGCCATGAGCCGCGCGAACGCCGCGCGCGCCGGCGTGTCGGCGATCACGCAATTTACCCAGCACGCCATCAGCGGCCTGTCGGCACCCGTTGGACCGCCGGGCCTCGTCATCGTCAACCCGCCCTACGGCGCCCGCCTCGGCGAGGCAAAGGCGCTGTTCCCGCTCTACGCAGCGCTCGGTGAGACGCTGAAGGCGGGGTTTTCAGGCTGGCGGGTGGGGCTGATCGCGACGGAAGCGATGCTCGCACGCGCAACCGGCCTGCCGTTCCTGGAGCCAGGCCCGCCCATCCCCCACGGCGGCCTGCGCGTGACGCTGTACCGGACGCAGCCGTTAGGGTGACGGGCAGGGGGGGAAGGGCAGGGGGAGGGACGGTGCGCGATGCGCAGGCGGTAACCGGCCGTGAGAACGAACGCGGTTGAGCCGAAACGGGAGCGAGCAAGTACGGGCGATTGCCCTCTCCCCGTCCTTCGCGGGGAGAGGGTCAGGGTGAGGGGCGGCAGCGCGGAGTGCGTGAGGGGCGGCAGCGCGGAGTGCGTGAGGGGCGGCAGCGCGGAGTGCGTGAGGGGCGGCCGCTTGCCCTGATCGCTCGCACGAGCTGACGCGAATGACTCGGAGTCGCCGTCCAACGGCTAGCATGTCGGTCGGCAGAGATCACTCCGACCGCGGACATCGCTCGTCGCCGCCCCACGTTAATGGGCTTCGGCTATGCATTGCGGCATTACAAGCATCCCGCTCGGCCTGAACTTCGACCGAGCCATGAACGCGGGTTCGTCGCCCCATGGGCTATTGATGCCCCTTGCGACTTCCGAAGAAAAGCCTGCGCGAGGGTAATAAGCTGGATGACCCAGGACTAGGAAGATTGCTTCGCCACGCGATTCAAGCTCTTTTATCGCTGCCATCATCAGCGATGTTCCCAACCCCTCACGCTGACGATCGGGGCGAACAGCAAGTGGCGTCAGCATAGTAGCAGCCGTACGATCGTTATTGTGTGAAGCGATCCACACACGCGAGAAGACGATGTGCCCAATCACACCGGACTGATCCTCCGAAAGCCACTCGCCAACAATGCAGCCCTCGGCTCTCATGGCATCGAGAAACTCGGCTGTTTCCTCCGGCTCGTTGTCGTGGAACGCGGCGACCACGAGTCGGCGTGTTGCGTCATAGTCGCGATGTGATGCTGCGCGGATGCGGATGCTCAAGCCATCGGCTCCATATCGTGTTCGGTGATAGTCGAAACGCAAGCTCCTGCGTCGGATCGTATCATAGGATTGCCTCACTCGCTAACGAGTGCGACGGCGGTCTATTACCAGACAGCTGACGCGAAATGTGTATGCTTGTTCGACTGCTCGATGGCAGCAAGTGGCCCGACGCGTCGTGTTGTGCGTGTTGCCGCCCCGCCCCCTGACCCTCTCTCCGTGAAGGACGGGGAGAGGGAATACGACGTCATCGCGGCACGTTCGAGCTTAACCGCTCCTTGGTCAGGATTTTTGCCAGCTCGACGGCGGGTTGATCGAACGGATCGACACCCAGCAGGCGGCCGGCAAGAATCGTTTCGATCATAAAGTGCATCAGCACCGCGCCGAGCGACTTTTCGTCAAGTCTTGCAATATCAAATGTGCGTACCGGGCGGCCGGCGCGCGCCAGCGCCTCGGGAACAGCGTGCGCCTGGGCCGCGACGACATCGCCGATCGTGCGTCCGGCCATGAAATCGGCTCCGGCTCGGCGAGCCAAGTCGGGGTCGATGAGCGGCCCGGTTCCTGCGCCAGCAACGCGAAGTACGGTCATCATATGCGTGCGCGGGCCGTCCATGAACAGCTGCAG
>JANXVY010000030.1 GCA_025351425.1 Hyphomicrobium sp. | reverse complement strand
GCGCAGAACCCGTTCTTCCGGGTCTCGGCGCTGGACGTGAGCGACGCGCGGACGGGGAGGGGAACTAAGGGGACGATGCCACTGCGCGCAAGGGGACAGGGCGAGGGTATTTTTTACCCCCAGGTGCGGATGTCGACGAAGCGGCCTTCGATGGCGGCCGCGGCGGCCATGACGGGCGAGAGCAGGTGCGTGCGGCCGAGGCGGCCCTGGCGACCTTCGAAGTTGCGGTTCGAGGTGGACGCGCAGCGCTGGCCCGGCTTCAGCTGGTCGGGATTCATGCCAAGGCACATTGAACAGCCAGGTTCGCGCCACTCGAAGCCGGCGGCCTTGAAGATGGCGTCGAGCCCTTCGGCTTCGGCCTGGGCTTTGACGAGGCCGGAGCCCGGCACGATCATGGCGTAGGCCAAGTTGCCTGCGACCTTGCGGCCTTCGACCGTCTTGGCGACGGCGCGCAGGTCTTCGATGCGGCCGTTGGTGCAGGACCCGATCCAGACCACGTCGAGCGGAATGTCGGTGATCTTGGTGCCGGGCTTCAAGCCCATGTAGTCGAGCGCGCGCACCATCGAGGCGCGCTTGTTTTCGTCTGCGACGTTGGCTGGATCGGGGATCGCGCCTGCGATCGAGACGACGTCCTCGGGGCTCGTGCCCCAGGTGATGACGGGGGGCAAGGCTGCTGCATCCAAGCGGACTTCGCGGTCGAAGTGCGCGCCGTCATCGGTGTGGAGCGTTTGCCAATAGGCCATGGCGGCGTCCCACGCTTTGCCCTTGGGCGCCTTCGGGCGACCCATCAAGTAGGCATAGGTTTTCTCGTCAGGCGCGATCATGCCGGCGCGAGCGCCGCCCTCGATCGACATGTTGCAGACCGTCATGCGGCCTTCCATGCTGAGCGCGCGGATGGCTTCCCCCGCATATTCGATGACGCTGCCGGTGCCGCCGGCGGTGCCGATTTCGCCAATGATGGCGAGCGTGATGTCCTTGGCGGTGACGTGGGGCGGCAGCACGCCGTCCACGGTGACGCGCATGTTCTTGGCCTTGGACTGGATCAGCGTCTGCGTTGCGAGAACGTGCTCGACTTCGCTGGTGCCGATGCCGTGGGCGAGCGCGCCGAACGCGCCGTGCGTCGAGGTGTGGCTGTCGCCGCAGACAATGGTCGTGCCGGGCAGGGTGAAGCCCTGCTCGGGGCCGACGACGTGGACGATGCCCTGGCGGCTATCGAGCTCGTTGAAATATTCGATGCCGAAATCGGCGGCGTTGTGCGCCAGCGTTTCGACCTGGATGCGGCTGTCGGGATCGGCAATGCCGAGCTTGCGGTCGGTGGTTGGCACATTGTGATCGACGACGGCCAGCGTCTTGCCCGGTGCGCGGACCTTGCGGCCCGTCAGGCGCAAGCCCTCGAAGGCCTGCGGGCTCGTCACTTCATGGACGAGGTGGCGATCGATGTAGAGCAGACACGTGCCATCGGGCTGGCGATCCACCACGTGATCGTCGAAAATCTTGTCATATAAGGTCTTGGGCAAGGTCTTGGCAGCGGCGGCAGGGGCGGACATGCGCAGTCGGTCTCCAACGGATAAGTGCATCGACGTCAAATAGCGCTCCCCAGCCTCGACGGCAAATCAAGAGCAAAAAAAAGCTGGACTGCGACAAGCGCGTCCAGCTTTCAGTTCGAAGTGCCGTCCGAACGAAGAAGCCTCAGCGAGGTGATGGCAACTAACCTCCCCGAAGCCCCGAGTTGGGATGAGGTCTTATACGAAGGTCCTACGGTTGGGACCAGGGGTCTCGTGAAAAATTTTTCGCGTTTACGAACGATTTTGTCAACAGTTCGCCCTTGCGCGTCTCAAAATTTCCATTGACGCGCCTGCGACACCAGATAGTCGCGCAAAACCTGCACTTTTTTCGAGGTCTTCAGCTCTTCGGGGTAAACGAACAGGATCGGCAAGGTGGGGGGCTGCACGTCTGGCAGCACGTTGACGATGTCGGTTTCCTCCTCGGTCATGTAGTCAGGGATCATGCCGATGCCGATGCCGGCGCGGACCGCGTATTTCAAGGCGACAACGGAATTGGCGCGCAGGGCGCAGACGCGCGGCGCGCTGCCGTCCCGGCCCACGGTTTCGAGCCAGCCGATGGAGGCGAGGAACCCCTGGGGCTGGCCGCTGTAGCCCAGGATGCGGTGGCTATCGAGTTCCGCGACGGTTTGAGGGGCGCCGTGCTTCTTGATGTAGCTCGTCGATGCGTACGCCTTCACTTTCATGGTCGCGAGCGGACGGCGGATGAGATCGCTTTGCGAGGGCTCATGGATCCAGATCGCGACATCGGCCTCACGCATCGACAGGTCGAGGTGGTCGTCGCTCAGGATCAGGTCGATCTTGATTTCAGGGTAGAGGTCCATGAAATCGCGCAGGCGCTGCGTCACCCAGACGGTGCCGAGCCCCACCGGCGCGGTGATGCGAAGTTCGCCCTGGGGCTTGGACGTGGTGTCGGTCAACAGCGTTTCGGCGGTCTGGAGCTTGGCCAGCACGTCGGCGGCGGTGCGATAAAGCATCTCGCCCTGCTCGGTCAGCTGGAGGCCGCGGGCGTGGCGGTGAAACAAGGCCACCTTCAAATCGCGCTCGAGCGAGGAGACCTGGCGGCTGACCGCGGATTGACTCATATGGAGTTGATCGCCCGCATGCGTGAAGCTGCCCGCTTCCGCCGCCGCGTGGAAGATTCTCAGCTTGTCCCAGTCCATGGCGTCCGCCCCCGGTCTGTGTGCGGTGGACGTATTAGCTGAGCTATGCGTTTTTAGCAATGCTTCTGTGTGGCCTCACGCGCCGGGGCGCTCCGGCCGGGGCGCGGGACCGCCCGCGGGTCGCGTTCGCGCCCGAGCCGCCAAAGGCGGCTAATGTTTGGCAATGCTTCGATGTGGCCTGGTTGAGTGTGGCCTCACGCGCCCCGGCCGGAGGGCGACTAGCCCGTGAGGCCGCTAAAAAGCCCGACTGAGCTGGAGGGTGGACCAGCCGTAGATGCGGTCGTGGCGGTTGAGGATGAAACCGCTGGCGCGGTAGGCGGCGATGACCTGGGGGGCCTGGGGCACGAGGATGCCCGACAGCAGGAGCGTGCCGCCGGGCTCGACGGCGCGGGACATGCGCGGGGCGAGCTCGATCAAGGGACCCGCTAAGATATTGGCGATCAACAGATCGAACAGGCCGGCATGGCGGATGAAGGGGTGGTCGAGGCCGGCGGCGGGGAAGACGTGGATGCGCGCGCCAACGCCGTTCAGCGCCATGTTGGCAGCCGCGACCGCGACCGAGGGGACGTCCATATCGCTCGCCAGGATGAGCGCGCGGGGCAGCACGCGGGCAACCGCGATGGCGAGCACGCCAGAGCCGCAGCCCAGGTCCAGCACGTTGCGATAGCGGCGGGTGCGGGTGACGCGGTCGATCGCCTGCAGGCAGCCGGAGGTGGTCGCGTGGTGCGCGGTGCCGAAGGCTTCGCCAGCGTCGATCAGAATGGCGTTGGGGCCGCGGGGAACGCGGTCGCGATCGTGGCTGCCGTGGATCACAAAGCGACCGGCCTGGACCGGGGGAAGGGCTGCTTGCGACATCGCAACCCAGTTGTTGTCGGGAACCGGGGCAATGGCGACGTCAGGGACCGGGCGGCCCAAGACTTCGGCGAGACTGGCGCGCAGGGCTTCCGCCGCGGGCAGACCATCTTCGCTGTAGTAGGCCTCGATCTTCCAGTCGTCGTGTTCGCGGGCGAACGACACGGCGATGGGCTGGGGGGCATAGCGGCCGTGGGACCCTTGTCCAAAGGGGGCTGCCGGTTGGGCGGCGCCTTCCTGGCCGGTGGGGTTGTGCTCGAAGAGGGTGAGGGCATCGGGGGCCGGCTCGATCAGGTCCTGCAGCGCCGTCGCGATCTCGTTGGCTTCGTCCTTGCCGGTTACGATGATGCTGGCAACGTATTGGCTCACGGGAGGGCTCGCTATTTTGTGTAGCGGCGTCAGTCGCATGGGCAGCGCGCGCTGTCGAGGGGCGGCTGGAATTTGGACCCTGCTGCGCTCTAGAGTCTTTCCGACTCAAATGGAATCGCGCAAGGACACTAGGCCTTGTCGTCTGTTAGGGGTCTGGCAAGACGTGAAATTTTGGCTGAGGACCAGGCGCTTGACGACGCAAGGCTTATACCAGCGGTCAGAATTTCTGACCGTCGGTATTATAGGCTCGCGAGGAAAAGCAACGGCGTCATCAGAGCCGCCATCAGCCAAAAGGGCCACGCCGCGCAGCGGTCAAGGTGCAAAGCTGCCGTCTGCGGCGTCGCGGCACTTTCATATACTGGCCGATACTGGCCGTATCGGCTGCGCGCCGCTCCTGGCTTCCCGTTGCTTGCCCCCTCATCCAGCCCAAACCCATAACTGACGACTGGGACTAAACTGGCGGCTTAGGCGTTCTCCGTTTGGTCGAGGTCCCGGACCTTGCCCGCATGAAGTCGTGCGCGCGTGTCCGGGACATCGAGGGGGCGAGGGTCGTGACCGGGGGCAACGCGCGGAGCCGCCACAGTCGTGCCGTTGTTTCAACGCATCTGCACCGCAGGGGTGCTTTCCGCGCGTTCGACGGAGGAATTCAGCGTGTGGGGGCTGTTACGAGGAAAGTCCGTCCGGGACAAATGCACCCGGTGGTTAGGCATCTTCTCGATCGCCAGTGCGGTTGGTGTGGGTTGTGCTGCGGCTGCGCCCGAGCGGCTGGTCTTGGCTTATGCCTGCGCCAAAACCGGCGCGCGGGTGGTGATGACGCCAGCTAACAACCGGAGTTTCAATATTCTCGGCCCGCATGAGGTGCGGCAGGTTCGGGTGTGCCAGTCGGCGGGCCGGATGATCGGATCGGCCGGCTGCACGCTGATCGTGGTGCATCGGTTCGACCTTACTTGTGGGGGACAACGCGCAAGCTGGACCGAGGCGGCTGCAGCCATCAAGACCGCGGGCCGGGCTCAAAGCCGCGCCCGAACCGGTGGACCGGGGGCGCAGCTCTGGTTGCGGCGGCTCCCCATGGGATTTGCGCCGATGACGGTCGCGGGCGCCGCATTTCAATCTCCCGACGAGGCGCCGGCCCGGCATGGGACCGGGCTGTTGAATGCGGTCGTCACGTCCTCGCCACTGCCCGACATTACACCCGCCGCCGATACGCCTGCACCCGATCGTCCGGCGGTCGCGACGGCGCAGCCCACCCCAGAACCGACCCCAGAGCCGACCCCAGAGCCGACCCCAGAGCGCCGGCCGCTCGATACGACCATGAAACATCTGCTGACCGAGATGGCGCGGCATACGCCAGAGCCGGTTGCACCTGCCGCCCCTACCGCGGCGGCAGCTCATCATCGGACGCCGGCAGGGCCGCTGGCCGTTGGCGCACTCACGCCCAACATCTCCGCCGGCAGCACACCAACCTCCGCGGCGGACTCCACACCCATCGTTGCATTCCCCGCGCCTGCAGCACCGGAATTTCCCCAGCCGCCGGCGGCATGGATGGAGGTGATGTTCGTGCTCGCGACCGGCGTCGCCGCCTGGCAGGGTACGTTGTGGACGCGGCGGCTGAAGTCCTTGGCTGCGGGGGCAGCGCTCAGCGCCATCGAGGGGTCGGAGAGCGTCTGGCGGCAGCTCGACACGCGGATCGCAGGCTGGCGCGGCAAGCGCATCAAGGGACCGCGCGAGCCGCTGCGGATCACCGTCGATCTCAAAGCTGCGAACGCGGCCAGTACAGTTGCAGCCTTGCTCGGCGACACGGAGGGGCAGCTTGCGAACCTCAAGGGCGCGGGCCCGTTACGCGAGGTGTTGACGCAGGAATTCGCGCAGTTGAAGCAGCGGCTGGCAGCTCTCGAGGAGCAAGCCAACGCCAGCGAGGAGGCGGCGGCGCGCGCGAGCCCGGCGTTCCGCAACCTGATGCGCGATATCGAACGCGTGCGGCGGATCGCCGACAGCGCGGCACTCTCGTTGGGTGCCAAGAAACGGACAGCGCGCATCCCCAAGACGCGAGCCGAGGCGTTCGAACTGCTGGGGCTCAATCCAGATGCGCCCGAGGGGACGCTGAAAAAGGTGGCCGACGGGCTGCGCATGAGCTGGCACCCCGATCACGCACGCGACGCGACCGACCGGGCCGAGCGCGAGGCGCGCGTCAAGGCCATCAACGTCGCAATCGAGCTGATCAAGGGCGGGGGCTTCGCGGCCTGAGCAGGGAGGCAGGCGCTGCGCGCGCAAGGCGACCGGAGCTGGTTCACCATGTCGCCGGCAATGCCGGTCCCATGCGCTGCGCGCGCAGGGCGACTGCCCCGCACCCCGTTCGCGGGGGCACGCCCCCTCGAACTCCCCCCATGACGAAGGCGTGTTGATTGAGCGTCACACCCCGGCGGCGCAGCCGGTTATCCCCGCAGGCGGGGCGCGGCGTACTATTGGCGGTTTGATCTTTGAAAATTGAGTGCCGGAGGGATCGGCGATGCATCACGAGCGTGACGATTTGGCAACGTCTGAGGAATGAGGGGAGCAGGACGCGCGCACGTGGGTGTTTTGGAGGGAAAATCCTGCGGGAAGGCCGGATTGGCTGGAGGAACAAACGGACAAGATCGGCTGAGCAGGCGCGAGCACGGGCGAAAAGGCCCCGAAAACGTGACGAAAGACGCGGGAGCAAGTGGCGGTTCTGCTGTGTTGCTCGGGTGACGGGGGTGTGGCGTTTTGGGCGCGGCGAGGTCGAGGGGCGGGGTCAATTTTCCTTCAAGGCATGCGCGATGATTTTGCGCATGACCGAAGGGAGCGCCTGGGTCTTGAGGTCGCGGCGGGCGACCCAGAGGCAGCGATCCTGACCGGCCCAGAATGTGAGCTGGCTGTCGATGGGCACGACGGCGCGCATCACCGTCAGCTCGAGCCGGAAGTGCGTGAACGTGTGGACGATAACGCCCGGCACCTGCCACCAGTCGGCTTTGATGGGCGCGCTCTGGAGGGCAGACGCGAGGTCGGGTTCGTCGTCGGCCCATCCGGTCGAGGGGACTTCGATCATGCGGGCCAGAAGGCCGGATTCGGGACGGCGGCGCAGTAGGACGCGGCCGTCTTCACGCAGGGCCAGGAAAGCGAGCCCGTAGCGAACCGGACGGGCTGCCTTTAAGGCGCGGCGGGGCAACTCATCGGGGATGCCAAGCGCGTTGGCCCTGCACAGCTGCATCAGCGGACACATCAGGCAGGACGGGCGTTTTGGCGTACAGACGGTGGCGCCAAGATCCATCATGGCTTGCGCGAAATCGCCCGGGCGGCGGGCCGGAGTGAGGGTTGCCGCGAGGACGCGCAGTTCGGCTTTGGCAGCCGGCATTTCGGTTTGCACGGCAAACAGGCGGGCGACGACACGCTCGATGTTGCCGTCGACCGGAGACGCAAGCTGGCCGAAGGCGATGGAGGCGATGGCGGCAGCCGTGTATGGGCCGATGCCGGGAAGCTCGAGCAGTTCGGCTTCGGTGCGCGGGAACGCGGCGCCCGGGCGGCCAGCGATGATGCGGGCGCAGGCGTGGAGGTTGCGGGCTCGTGAATAATAGCCAAGGCCGGCCCAGACTTCGAGGACCTCGTCCTCATGAGCGGCGGCGAGGGCCGAGACGGCCGGCCAGCGGGCGAGGAAGCGCTCAAAGTAGGGGATAACCGCTTTGACGGTGGTCTGCTGAAGCATGATTTCGCTCAGCCAGACCCGATAGGGATCGGCAAGTTGGCCCGACCCGTAGCGCCACGGCAGGTCACGGCGCTCGCGGTCGTACCAGGCGAGCAGGGGCGTCGCCGCGTCCTGGACGGCAGCTCTCGACCGTTGCTTACGCGCGATTGCCGTCACACCGGTTCGCCTCACGTTGCTGCTTCCACAATGATGCTTCCAGGCCTTGCGCGAATCACTGCAAGTTGAGCGGGAGAATTGCTCATGCTGCTTCCCCGTTGGAGTCCCTATTCATGGCGCCGCTGAAGAAAACTGTGCAACAGACGTTCGACGTTGCCGGAAAACGTCAGTATGGAAGCGGGTCGTTCTCGTCCCAAACGTCCCGTGGGACGGGGCGGATCGCTGCGCGATCGCTCGGGACGTTCGTGCCGAAACTGACGCGGACGGCGTTCGAGAAATTCGGGTTTTCGACGGTGGCGCTGCTGACGGACTGGGCGCAGATCGTGGGGCCGCAACTTGCCAAGACTACGCGGCCGGAGCGGATCAAGTGGCCCAAGACCGTGGGCCAGGAGATGGCCGGGCTCGAGGCTTCCGGCCGGTGCGGGCCGCGGGCGGGAGCAACGCTGCACCTTAGCGTCGATCCGGCGCGGGCACTGGACGTGCAGTATCAGGCCGGGCTCATCATTGAGCGGATCAATGCGTATTTCGGATATCGGGCCGTCGGTGATTTGAGGCTGGTGCAGGCCGCCGTCGCGGACCGGGCGCCTGAGAAAAGCGCGTCTCCACGGGCGGCCGACGCTCATGCGCCAGACCCGGCCGTTGCCGCTATCGCAGACGACGGCTTGCGGATGGCGTTGGAGAAAATGCAGGCGGGCATGCGCGCTCGGCGGGGCTGACTGCGGCACGCCTTTAAGACAGCAATACTCCGGCACTTCCTGCGTCTCTTCGCCTGTGGGCTTTCAGGTGGCGTTCAGGTGGGATTTGCCGTAATCGGGACACCGGAGTAACTCTGCTCCGCTGCCGATCATGAGCATTGAGGAGCCGCTACGTGTTTCATACGCCGAACGCCCCGACGCTGCGCCGTACTATTGCGGTTGCGGCAAGCTGCCTGTTGTTAGCCGTAACGGGCGCGCAACTTGCACACGCCCAGCGCATCGCACCTGCGCCGGAAGTTTCCGTCGACGAGCTGATGAAACCAGGCGATCTGGCCGACATCGCGATCGGCAGCGCAGACGCCAAGGTGACGGTGGTCGAATATTCGTCGCTGACGTGCCCGCACTGCGCCAACTTCCAGGCGAAGGTGTTCCCCGACTTCAAAGCCAAGTACATTGATACGGGCAAAGTGCGCTTTATCACACGGGAATTTCCGCTCGACAATCTGGCGGCGGCTGGCGCCATGCTGGCGCGCTGTGTCGAAAAGGACAAATCCTTCCCCTTCGTCGAGACCATGTTTGCGACGCAAGACCAGTGGGCCCACAGCCAGAACCCCAAGGCGAAGTTGTTTGAAATCGCCAAACAGGCCGGCTTCACCGAAGCAAGCTTCGAATCCTGCCTGACCGATCAGGCCCTCCTCGACAAGATCAACGCCATCCGCACGCGGGCTGGCGAGAAGTTCCAGATCAACTCTACGCCCACGTTCTTCATCAATGGCAAGCGGGTGGCCGGAAACAATTCGCTGGCAGACTTCGATAAGGTGATCGAGCCTTTGCTGGGGGCAAAGTAGGCATGGAAACTGATCGGACCGGGCTCGGCTTGGGTTTATTTCTGGCGCTGATGCTCAGCGCCTGCTCGGGAACAGGTCCGTCTCTGCCCGCTGGCGTGACGGAGACTTCACCCGCCCAGCAGGTGGGCTTGAACCTGTCTCCAGAAGAGGTCGCGCAGTCGGGACCCGTAACGCCGTTCAATCCGTTCGGCGACCCGAACGCGACCACCACCGGTGGCCGAGAAGTGATCGCCCAGCCCACGATGGCGGAAATTCTGGAGCCGGTGCCGGGCCTGCCTGAAATCGCACTTGGCCAAGCGGATGCTCCTGTCACTATCGTGCAGTATGCGTCACTCTCGTGCCCACACTGCAAAAGGTTCCATGCTGAAGTCTACCCGATCTTGAAGCGCGACTACATTGATACGGGAAAAGTGCGCTACATCCTGCGGGATTTCCCGATCGGCAAGACATCTGGCCAGGCCAGCGTGGCGTTGCGCTGCGTTGCTCCTGAACGGTTTCTCGATCTCTACGGCAAGTTCCAGGCCCAGCAAGCCAGCTGGGTTTCGCAGGAAGTCCGCATAGATCCGATTGCAGCGGTTGCGGCGCAGACGGGGCTGTCCAGAGCTGACTACGATGCGTGCCGGTCCAACACGGCGCTCGTTGAAAGCCTCAAAGGCATGAAGGACCGCGGCCGCAAGCTTGGCATCATCGGAACACCCAATTTCTTCATCCAGGACAAGCTCATCAAAAAGGCCGTCGATATGGCCGAGCTTCGCACCATGATCGATCCGCTCATTGCAGCCCGGACGGCGTCGGTCAATACCGGCAAGCCCTGACACCACCTTCATCAATCGCGAGTTGACGATCCTATGACCGATACCCTGCCCGACCGCCTGAGCACCAATCCCGACAGCCCCCATTATGACTCGAGCGTGCTGCAACGTGATGTGGGCGTGCGCTTCAACGGCGTCGACAAGACCAATGTCGACGAATATTGTGTGAGCGAAGGATGGATCCGGGTTGCGGCTGGAAAGGCCAAGGATCGCCACGGAAATGCATTAACAATTAAACTCAAGGGCACAGTGGTGCCCTATTTCCGCGACAAGGCATGAGGACTGGAAGCCGGTCGACCTCGTCGTACTTTTCCCCAAGAGTTCCTGAGAGTTACGGCGCGCACAACCGCGTGGCGTGACTGCGGCTTCGGTGCTGCGAAGGCGTGCGCCGGGTGTCGCAGCCCGCTACTTTGTCGCAATTTGCGACACTACTTAGTCACATTTCAATGTGGTATCGGGTTTTGTTAATGTTGCGTAATACGGAAGTAAGTTCATGAAAATCACAATTCTGGCTGCACTGGCAGCCCTGGTCGCCATCACGGCGGCAACGCCCGCGGATGCGCGGCGCCACAAACAAACCCGCCTCGACCAGGCAGAATGGTCCGAAGAAACTGAAGCCCGCCAAGCCCGCAATTTCTGGGAAGACTCAGATGAAAAGCCGGCCCAGGCGGCTCGCAAGCGCCGCCACCAAGTAGAGGCTAGCGAAAGCGATAATGATTTCAGCGAAACGCGCCACCATCGCGCTCGTGAGCACAGCGTAGCGGAAAGCAGCGGTGTCGGAGCCCGGCCGAGCGCTTGGTGCGGATGGTATATGCGCACGCGCCACGGTGGCGGGCCGGAATACAATCTCGCTGCTAATTGGGCGCATCGCGGCAGCTCGTCGGGTCCGCATATCGGGGCAATCGTGGTCTGGCCCCATCACGTGGGCGAGATTACGGGCCAGACCTCCAACGGACAGTGGATCGTGTTGTCGGGCAACGATAGTCATTCGGTGCGCGAACGGGCCCGCTCCGTTGCCGGGGCCGTATTTCGCTCGATCTAAGGTAGCAAACCAGGGCCTTGTTAGATCAAGCCGGCGGCGATATTGATGGTGATCGCCAAGACCATCGTATTGAAGAAGAACGAGACCACGGCGTGCAGCGTCACAAGCCGGCGCATCGCCTTGGTCCTTATGGCCACGTCCGACGTCTGGGATGTCGCTCCAATCGACGTGGCGAAGTAGAAGAAGTCCCAATAGTCGGGCTTGTCGTCATTTGGGAAGTTCAACGACGGCGTATCCGTGCCGTCGGCATTACGGCCATAGTGCTGATGGGCGTAGTGGATCGTGAACACGACCTGCGTCACCAGCCAGGAGACGAACAACGTCGCCCCGGCCAACGCGAGATAGAACCATTTCTCGGCTTTCGGTGCGTCCTTGGCTTCCCCCGCGAGGCCTGTCATCGCCGCAAAACTCGCGAGGATGGCCACCAAAATCAGCACCAGGATGACCGCTCCGCCGTCGTCGGCACGCGCAGTTCGCGCCTTCATTTTATCGGTGGTAAACCTGCTCATCAGCTGGAGCGCGAGGGCGAGATAGACCGCGCCGCCAATATCCCACGCTAAAGCCCAGCGAACCGCCGGCTTCAGGCTCGATGGCAGCACAAGAATAGCGATTATGCCCGCAAGCGCACCTAGGAAAACGCGCGGGCGCAGGAGTATCGACCGGCCGATGGCGCGCGGGGAATACCATTTGCGGTGGGGTATCTGACTTGTTGAAATCATAGGGCCTCTCATAGTTGCCGGTATTGAAGGAGGGCGACGCTGCCAACTTCAGTCGAGCGCAAACGGACCCGTTGCACTTACGAACGCATCGCCGGTCCGCGCCAGCCGAACCGGGCAGGTGCCGGTTCCCTCGATGACACTACGTCATGCGGATTGCGAGATCTCCCCGCTTAGCGTTATCGTCCACCAGGAATAATGCCTCAACCGGCTGACGGGTTCATGATCGAAATTGGTTCGGTACTGTCGCTTGCTCTCGGCCTTGTCACTTCGGGAGATGGACGGCTGCTGGAAATCGTCGCGCTTTCGCTACGCGTGTCGCTCAGCGCCGTTGCGCTCGGCTGTCTCGCCGGCATCCCACTCGGAGCAGCGCTGGCAGTGCTACGGTTTCCGGGCCGCGACATCATCACGACGCTGCTCGACGCCCTGATGGGCCTGCCGCCGGTCGTAGTCGGATTGCTTATCTATCTGTCACTCTCGCGCGCGGGCCCGTTTGGTGTGTTCGGACTGCTGTACACCCCCACGGCCATGATAATTGCGCAGGCCGTGCTGATCACACCCTTGATTGCGGCGCTTGCGCGGCAGTCGCTCGCGGAGCGGCACCGGGAATACGACGAATGGTTCCGCTCCATGCGGCTGTCGCCGTGGGAGACGATCACCACGCTTATCTGGGAAGATCGCACATCGCTGCTTACGGCCGCTCTCGCCGGGTTCGGGAGGGGCATTGCCGAGGTGGGCGCGGTCATCATCGTCGGAGGCAACATCGACCGGGTCACCCGGGTCATGACCACGGCGATCGCGCTGGAAACATCGAAAGGCGACCTCGCGCTCGCGCTGGCCTTGGGGTTGATCCTGATCCTCATCGCGGTCGGCATCAATGCCGGCGTTGCTCTCTTGCGCCGGTCGGCCGAGAGGCATGCCTATGCTTGATCGGCCGTCCCCCTATGCCCCTATCCTGGCCGGACTGCTGCCGTTGCAGGCTACCGGGATCGGCGTCGTCCGAGCCGGCAAGGCGCTGCTTAGCGATATCTCGTTCCGTCTGGTTGCAGGGGCGCCGACCGTCATCATGGGGGCCAACGGCGCAGGCAAGAGTTTGCTGCTGCGGGTGTTGCACGGACTGATTGCCCCCACCACGGGAACAATCACTTGGGGCACAGGCGTCGATACCGATGTGGCGGGACGGCGCTCCGCCCTCGTGTTCCAGCGCCCGACGCTGCTGCGGCGCTCGGCGCTCGCCAATATCGAATTCGTCCTGTCGCACCGGCCGCGCGCGGCGCGGCGGCAAAGCGCACAAGAGACTCTCGATCAAGCCGGCCTTGGCCACCTCGCGTCGACGCCTGCGCGTCAGCTGTCGGGCGGCGAACAGCAACGGCTCGCCATGGCGCGGGCGCTGGCGTCTTATCCCGAGGTACTGTTTCTGGACGAGCCGGCTGCGAGCCTCGATCCGGCGGCCACGCTCGCGGTGGAGGCGCTCATCAAGCGGGCGAGCGGAAGCGGGACGAAGGTCATTCTCGTCACCCACGACATCGGGCAGGCCCGGCGACTGGCCGGAGAGGTCGTCTTTCTCGCCGGCGGACGGCTGAGCGAAGTGACGGCCGCCGACGACTTTTTCAAGCAACCTTGTTCCGCCACGGCTCGCGCGTATCTCGCTGGCGAGTTGATCGTCTGACTTTACAGCGATGGCAGGTTGGGGCACATCGGAACTACGTTTTCTCGATGCTGCTTGGGAAGGATTATAGTTTTGAGTCTTCTCCAATTGAAGGCCTGGATGGCCGAACACGTATTTCTGACTATCGCTTTGGTTATCGCGCTGACCGTTCTCGTGACGGTCGCGTCCCGTCATGCGCTGAAGGCGTTCTATCTGCGGCTGTTTCAGCTTTCGATACTGAGCCAGATCGGCATCGGCATCGCGGCGCTGGTCATGGCCGGCACCAGCGGCGACCGGACCCTCATTCCTTTCGGGGCTGCCGTTCTGGGCATCACCGCGATGAGCTATTACGCTGGAATGGGCATGAGTGGCGAACTTGGCCGGCAGCTTGGCGCAGTGAAATCCGATCTTACGGTGAAAGATGCCGAGTTGAAGAAGGCGCGCGACAGCAATGCGATACGCCTCGTCGTCGAACCGGCTGGTACCAAAGCCCCTGGAACCAAGGAATAAGCTGCACAGCTGCGGCTTCAGATCCCGCTCCTCCGCTTGCGTTCCGCGCGCAACGTGATGGCGACGAAGCCCACATCCTTCAAGCCGCGCTTGAGTTCGCCTGAAAGGATCAGCAACGTCATCGCCGCGGCGAGGGCAGCCAACACAAAGGGTATCCAGCCAGGCCCGCTGCACGCGCCATTGATCGCCCCGCGCAACCACGGGGCTGCGTTCCAAATCTGAGCCAACTCGGAGCCGCGGCAGGCTCGGCCGACGGTCTGGATCGCCAGTTGGGAGAAGATCAGTGGCAACGCGGCGTTGAGGGCGGCCAGCAGTCCAATAGCGGTCGCGAGGCCCTTGTTCTGCGCGAGGGCGATGTCGGAGAGCTTGATCAGTCCGAGGGACACCGCTGCAAATCCTGCCAGCGCCGCATACGACGGGAATTCGACGAGTGCGGCGGCCGCTGCAGCCAGTACGACGGCGAGGTTGAATTTGACGAATTCAGGGAACTTGCATTGCAGCCAATAACCGTTGGCGTGCTCCATCTGGTCGATGACGGCGACCGCCGCCAGCCCCGCCGTCAAGCCGCCCAGGTGCGCAATCCAGTCGATGCCGGGCACTTGCGAGACCAGGACCACGTTGAGGCCGATGTTGACCAGAAAGAATTGCGGATCGAATGGGAACTTGCGCAACATCGCCAGCCCCAAGAGCGCGCCGACCAAGCCCGACACGGCGCCTGAAGCCCCAATCGAGAAGAACGGCTCGTGGTGACCGAGGACGCTGCTGATGCTGCCGCCGATGGCCGCCACGAGATAGATCATCATGAAATAGGTGGCGCCCACCCGGTCCTCAACCAAGCCGCCCCAGGAGACGAGGCAGATCATGTTGGTCAGAATGTGCATCACGCCGCCGTGCAGGAACGCGCACGCAACGAGGCGCCAGTACTCGTGCTGGACCAGCGTCGTCTGCGAGATCGCACCCGCCTTCAGCAACAGCGACGGGCTGAACTGGGTCGAGCCGCCGCTCATGGCCATCAGCGCCAGGAACGCCAGGCCGTTCAGCGTCAGCACCGCATAGGTTGCGGCGCGCGGGGCTGCAATCATGGGTGCCGTCTCATGGCCACTTCACCTCAGGCGGCATGGACGAGAGAATGCTGTCCACGTTGCCACCAGTCTTGAGGCCAAACGTGGTGCCGCGATCATACAGCAGGTTGAACTCCACATAGCGGCCACGGCGGATCAGCTGTTCCTCGCGGTCGGCGGCCGTCCAGGGGTTTGCATAGTTGCCGCGCACCAGCATCGGATAGACGCGGGCGAACGCGCGGCCGACATCCTGCGTGAAGGCGAGCGCGGCTTCAAACCCGCCTTCGGCCGCCGTGGGCGTCAGATAATCGTAGAAGATGCCGCCGATGCCGCGCATTTCATTGCGGTGGGGCAGGAAGAAATACTCGTCGCACCACTTCTTGTAGCGCGCGTAGTCCGCGATCTTGTGCCCCTCGCATGCACCGTACATGGCCGCATGGAACGCAAGCGCATCGGCGTCCGTCTGTGTCCGCCTGCGATCGAGGACCGGCGTCAAATCCGCGCCGCCGCCCATCCACCATTTGCTGGTGACGACCATGCGCGTGTTCATGTGCACGGCGGGAACATGGGGGTTTTGGGGGTGTGCAATTAGCGAAATGCCCGACGCCCAGAACTGCGGATTTTCTTGCGCGCCGGGGATCTGGTTGCGGAATTCGGGCGCGAACTCGCCGTGCACGGTGGACGTATGCACGCCGACCTTCTCGAACACGCGGCCCTTCATCAGGCTCATGACGCCGCCGCCGCCGTGGTTTTCGCGATGCCAAGGCGTGCGCACGAACCGCCCGGGGGGGAGAGGGGAGTGAACGCCGCCCGCCGGCAGATCGTCTTCAAGCTGTTCGAGCCGGGCGCAGATTTCGTCGCGCAAGGATTCGAACCACGTGCGGGCGCGGACCTTCATGGCGTCCAGTTCCGCAGCCGGGGGGAGGGGCCCGGCTTTGGCGAGGGCAGTCTTGGCGGCAATGGCGGTCACGTGGCGTCCTTTGTGCGAGCGTTACCCCGATAAACTATCATTTCTAGAGCCTGCCAACAGGGGTCGCTTCGCGAGGGGGGTATTGCCTCGCGCTCTGTTTGACTGGACACCCGCAAATCCGCGCATCCTTTTATGAGTGGCATTTTGGACTGCGAGTATAACTTACGGCCCCTTGGGCGGATTTTGAATGTGGAACCGGAAGTCTTTGCCCGCCAAGGCCCGCACGCGCCAGTGCAGGGTTCGGCCGGCGCGGATCAGCCATAACAGCTGCCAGGGGAAAGCGATGAAAGTCTTCCCCGCGTCCAGTCCGCGCTTGATGATGGCCGCCGCTTCCTCGGGCGTTTTGATATGGGGCAGGGCGCCGACGTGGCCCGCGACCTGCGCGGTCTGAATGTGGCCAGGATAGACGAGCGTCACGGTGATCTTGTCGGGGATGAGGTATTCCTGCAACGCCTCGCCATAGGCCATCACCCCGGCCTTGGTTGCGCTGTAGCCCGGCGCGTCCGCCAAGGGCTGCAAGGCCGCAAGCGAGCCGATGATGGCGATGTGCCCGCGCTTCCTTGGCCGCATACCCTCCAGTACTGGCTGCACCAGATTGGCCACGCCCTCGAGGTTGATCCGGCTCATCCAGACGATATCGGACGCCGTCTCCATCGTCTGCGGGCCGTGGCCGGTGTAGACGCCCGCGTTGGCGATCACGAGATCAATCGGGGTTTTCGCGTCGAACGCCTTGATCCAGGCGGCGAGTGCCGGCGCATCCGTCACGTCGATGCGGGCGGCTTCGACCGTTGCGCCCCGGTCGCGGCAGCTTTGCGCGATTGTTTCCAGGCGCACCGGATCGCGGGCGAAAAGCGCCAGCGTCCGACCAGGTTCGGCATAGGCCTGCGCAAGTGCTGCACCCAGCCCGGCACTTGCGCCGGTGATCACAACGGTTTTAGGGCTCTTTGGGTTTGCCATGGCTGCTTGCTACTTCAAAACCGACTGGATCAGCCGCTTGGCGTCCGCGCTGTCCCACTCTGCTGGGCCCGCCAGGCGCCCGATTTCGCGGCCCTCGGTGTCGATCAGCAGCGTCGTCGGCAAGCCCGGCGCCTTGATCAGGCCGATCGATTTCGACGTGCTTTCGGTGAACAACTTGAGGTTTGCGACCTTGGTTTCCTCCAGAAACTTCTTCGAGGCCGGTGCGCCCTGGCGATCGACGCTCAAGGCCACCACCTCGAATTTGTCGCCGCCCAAATCCTTCTGCAGCCGGTCGAGGGCCGGCATTTCCTTGCGGCAGGGCGCGCACCAGGTCGCCCACAGGTTCAGCAGCACGACCTTGCCCTTCCAATCGGCGATGGTCCTGGACTTGCCGTCTGCATCCGCGAACGTGAACTCGGGGAGCGGTTCGGGTGTCTTGCGGAAGACGAACGTTCCCATTTCGCCGGTTGCGAGCGGATTGACTGCCGACACCGCGGATGATGGCGCTTGAATTGCAGCAACTGTCTTTTCCACCGGCGCAGGGGATGAATTGTCAGCGGGCCCGTGGATAGCGTATACCGCGCCAAATCCCAGCAGGCCTGACAGCGCGGCGACGAGACCGTATGTGATCAGCATTTGTCTTGGCGCGCTGTTGTCGTTCGCGTCGGTCATATGGGGCGTCACTTTCTGCTGTTTCAATTGATGGAGCCTCAACCCCATGACCGACAAACCGGCTAATACCATGTGGGGCGGCCGGTTTGCCGCGTCGCCGGCGGCAATCATGGAGGAGATAAATGCCTCCATCGGCTTCGACAAGAGGCTCGCACCCCAAGATATCGCCGGTTCCAAGGCGCATGCCGCGATGCTTGCTGACCAGCACATTATCACGGCCGCGGACGCTGCGGAAATCGTGCGTGGTCTCGATGCCGTCAAGGCCGAGATCGACGCGGGCACCTTCACCTTCTCGCGGGCGCTCGAAGACGTTCACATGAACGTCGAGAGCCGCCTCAAGACGTTGATTGGAGAGCCGGCCGGCCGGCTGCACACCGCGCGATCCCGCAACGACCAGGTCGCGACCGACTTCCGGTTGTACGTCCGCGACCGGCTGGATGGGTTCGACGTGGCGGTTGCCCGGCTGCAGTCGGCGCTTGCCACCAAGGCTTTGGCCCACGCCGGCACCGTCATGCCCGGCTTCACGCACCTGCAGCCCGCCCAGCCGGTGACATTTGGCCATCATCTGCTGGCGTATGTCGAGATGTTCGCGCGCGACCGCGGCCGCTTTGCGGACGCCCGCCGCCGACTGAACGAGAGCCCGCTTGGATCGGCCGCGCTCGCCGGCACCTCGTTCCCCATCGACCGGCACGCCACCGCCAAGGCGCTCGGCTTCGACCGGCCGATGGGTAACTCGCTCGACGGCGTTTCGGACCGCGATTTCGCGCTCGAAACCCTTTCGGCGTGCGCAATCTCGGCCGTGCATCTGTCGCGGTTTGCCGAGGAAATCGTGATCTGGATGACGCCGCAGTTCGGCTTCATCCGCTTGTCCGACAAGTTCACGACCGGTTCTTCGATCATGCCGCAGAAGCGCAATCCGGATGCCGCCGAACTGTCGCGCGCCAAGGTCGGCCGCATCGCCGGAGCGTTCCAGAGCCTGCTGATGGTCATGAAGGGCCTGCCGCTCGCTTATTCCAAGGACATGCAGGAAGACAAAGAAGTCACGTTCGACGCCCTCGACAGCTACGGCCTTGCCCTCGCTGCGATGACCGGGATGGTGCTCGACCTGGAGCCGGTGCCGGAAGTCATGGCCGCCGCCGCCGGACGCGGCTTCTCCACCGCGACCGACATCGCCGACTGGCTGGTGCGCGAGTTGAAAATGCCGTTCCGCGACGCCCACCACGTCACCGGCCGAATTGTCGCACTCGCTGAATCCAAGGGCCAGACCCTCGATCAATTGACACTGACCGACATGCAAAGCGTCCATCCGGCCATCACCCAGGCCATTTTCGGCGTTCTCAGCGTCGAAGATTCGGTCGCGAGCCGCCTGAGCTATGGGGGAACTGCGCCACAGAACGTGCGTAAAATGGCGGCAGAGTGGGTCAAGCGGCTGGAAATTTGAGGTTTGGCAGGCTAGGGTCGACCTAACGAACAGTTTTTCTTAGGTCCGGTTTCATGATTTCGTCCCGTTCTTTCGCACGCGTGGGCCTGCTGGCGGCGCTGCTGTCGGCCGGTGCCGTGGCGGGTTGCGGCGTGCGCGGCAATCTGGAATCGCCCTCCGAAGCCAAGGCCACGGGCACCGCCGCTTCGCCGGAAGCCGCCGATGCCGGCGCTAATTCGGCCGTGAAACCCAAGCCGCATAAAGAATTCGTCCTCGACGGCCTGCTGCGCTGATTTCCTGGGCTTCCAACCGCCCCTCCCCGGTCCTGACCTCTTCCCGACCGCTCTCTGGTTGATCTCTGGTTGACCGTACGCAAGATGGGGCGGCACATTTTTGTCCATTCTGCTTGGGTTGGGTGATTGCGCCGGTCAGCGCAGATCGCCATACCCTTCCGATCATCCCATGAGCGTTTCCAGCGCCGGGGATAAATCTGCCCGCCAGACGCACTCCAACAGCCGCGACGGTCCCATGCACCATTTCCATTACAAGGCCGGCCAGCTCTTCGCCGAGGATGTGAGCCTCGCCCAGATCGCTGCCTCCGTCGGCACGCCGTTCTACTGCTATTCCACCGCCACGCTGGAGCGGCACTACCGCGTGCTGGCCGAGGCCTTTGCGGGTCTCGACGCCACCATCTGCTACGCGCTCAAGGCCAACTCCAATCAAGCCGTGCTTGCCACTCTCGGCCGCCTCGGCGCCGGCATGGACGTCGTTTCCGAGGGCGAGTTGCGCCGGGCGCGCGCTGCCGGCGTTCCCGCAAACCGCATCATATTCGCCGGCGTCGGCAAAACCCGCGACGAGATGGCATTTGCGCTCAACGAGGGCATCTTCGGGTTCAACGTCGAGAGCGAGCCCGAGCTGAACGCGCTGTCGGCGGTTGCCGCTTCGCTCCGCAAGACCGCGCATATCGCCATTCGCGTCAACCCTGACGTCGACGCCAAGACCCACGCCAAAATCTCGACAGGCAAGTCCGAGAACAAGTTCGGCATTCCGTTCGCTGACGCGCTCGAACTCTATGCCCATGCTGCCAAGCTGCCGGGCATCGACGTGGCCGGCGTTCACATGCACATCGGCAGCCAGATCACCGAACTTGGTCCCTTCCGCGACGCTTTCACGCTGATGCGCGAGCTCGTCATCAACCTGCGCGGCGAGGGCCATGACATCCGCCACCTTGATATCGGCGGAGGACTTGGCGTCTCGTACCGGTCTTCGAGCGAACCGCCGCCATCGCCTGCCGACTATGCCGCCGTCGTGTGCGATACGCTGGGCGATCTCGGCCTCAAGTTCATTCTTGAGCCCGGCCGCATGATCGTGGGCAACGCCGGCGTGCTCGTCAGCCGCGTCATCTTCTCCAAGGAAGGCGCCGACCGCACCTTCACCATCGTCGACGCCGCCATGAACGATCTGATCCGGCCCACCTTGTATGACGCCCATCACGAGATCTGGCCGCTCGACGAAAGCCGGTCCGCAAGCCCGCCCGTCCAGCAAGATATCGTCGGGCCCGTTTGCGAGACGGGAGATTATCTCGCGCTCGAACGCGTGCTGCCCTCGTTTGCGCCCGGCGATCTTATCGCCATCATGACCGCGGGCGCTTACGGCGCGGTCATGTCGTCGACCTACAATTCCCGGCTGCTGATCCCCGAGGTGCTGGTTAAGGGCGAAGAGTTCGCCGTCGTGCGGCCAAGGCCGAGCTATGAGGATTTGATCGCCCTCGATCGACTCCCGCCGTGGTTCGAAACCACCAAAACAGCACGGCAGTGAAGGCGAGGGGGCCGGCCCCCTCGACCCCGACACTTAAACGCGCCCCCCTTCAGCCGCGCCAGCGGCTCGGGAGCGTCCGCGCGGAGGCGCCCGCGCCCCTTGGCGAGGAACAGCGCCGTGAGCGCAAACAAACACTTTTAACTTCGCAGGCCGCGAGGCCTCGAAGTTAAAAGTAGGGGGAGGAGCAGCGCGACGGGCGCGCGGGTCTTCCGCAGATGGGTAGAGAAGCACCTGTGGCGCCGCTCCGTCGCAGGGTTGTCGATGGCTTTCGCACCTCAAGGACACACCGGCAGTATCCAGACGGCCTGGACTTACCGATAGCGAGTGCAGGGCGCGCCACTCCCTCTCAACGTGCATAAGCGCACCACAAGGTAACCACACCACCGCGTGCGGCTGGTTCCACCTGCCCCCCATGCCGCAGTTCAAGACGCCCTCGAGTGCGCCCCCCGTGCATGGGTTGCGCTGAGCGTAACGCTGGCTGGAGGGCGCGGGGATAAGTTTGCTGCGAAAAATTCTCAGGCCCTAGCCTCCTGACCCAAAAGTGTCATCCTCGGG
>JANXVY010000029.1 GCA_025351425.1 Hyphomicrobium sp. | reverse complement strand
CACGCGGTGGTGTGGTTACCTTGTGGTGCGCTTATGCACGTTGAGAGGGATTGGCGCGCCCTGCACTCGCTATCGGTAAGTCCAGGCCGTCTGGATACTGCCGGTGTGTCCTTGAGGTGCGAAAGCCATCGACAACCCTGCAACGGAGCAGCGCCACCGGTGCTTCTCTACCCATCTGCGGAAGACCCGCGCGCTGGTCGCGCTGCTCCACCCCCCGCTTATACCTTCGAGCGAAAGCTGCGGAGGGCGAAGGCGCGTGAAGGGAAGGCCAGGGCACGCTCAAGGCGAGGCGAGCAGTCGCTCGCCGGCCCTGGAGCCGCGAGTTCAAGGGGCGGGCTATCCCATTACCGCGTGGGGGAGCCAGAGGGCGAGGGCGGGGAATAGGCAGATCAGGATCACCGCCAACAGCATCAGGCCGACAAAGGGAAGTGTGCCCCACATCACGTCCATGAGCGGAATGTCGGGGGCGATGTTCTTGATCACGAACAGGTTCAACCCGACCGGGGGATGAATGAGGCCCATTTCCATAACGATGGTCATCACGACGCCGAACCAGATCAGGTCGAAGCCGGCGGCCTTCAACGGCGGCAGGATGATCGGTGCGGTCATCAGGATGATCGAAACCGGCGGCAGGAAGAAGCCGAGCACGATCACGAAGGTCAGGATCACCGCCAGCAGCGCCCATTTGGAGAGGCCGAGCGAGATGATCCATTCGGCGGCGGCCTGCGAGATGTGGAGATAGCTCATCACATAGGCGTAGAGCAGGGACATGCCGATGATCATCAGCAGCATGGTCGATTCGCGCAGGGTGCCGGTGAGGATCGGCATGACCTGGGAGGGCCGCCACATGCGGTACATGATGCCGATGACGGCGAGCGCCAGGATCGCGCCGACGCCGGCGGTTTGCGAGGGCGAGGCGAGGCCCATGTAGAGCACAATCATCACGCCGGCGAGGATGGACAGGAACGGCATGACCCAGGCGATCATGCGTACTTTCTGGCCGAACGTGTAGTGCTCCTCCTTGAGCAGCGCGGAGGCAATGCCGGTGCTGGCGGCGGCGGACATGGCGGCGCGCTTTTCGAGGCTGTAGCGGTAGACCGAGTAGATCGCGAACAGCGTGATCAGGATCAGGCCAGGCATGATGCCAGCGAGGAACAGCTTGCCGAGGGAGACTTCGGCGGCGACCGCATACAGCAGCATGGTGACGGAGGGTGGCAGCAGGATGCCGAGCGTGCCGCCGGCGGCGATGATGCCGGCGGCGAACCCGCCGGAATAGCCGCGGTTGCGCATTTCGGGGATGCCGGCGGACCCGATCGCCGAGCAGGTTGCGGGCGAGGAACCGGCCATCGCCGCAAACAGGCCGCAGGCTATGGTGTTGGCGACGCCCAAGCCGCCGGGGATACGATGGAGCCAGGCATGGAGGGCCGAATAGAGGTCCTTGCCGGCGTTGGAACGGCCAATCGCGGCGCCCTTCAAAATGAACAGCGGGATCGCGAGGATGATGACGTTGGCCAATTCCTCGTAGAAATTCTGCGCGATGGTATCGACGCTCGCTTTGGGCATGAACAGCGTCATGAACAGCAGTGCCACGCAGCCCAAAGCAAACGCGATGGGCATGCCGGAGAAGAAGAACAGCAGCGTCACCGCGGAGTAGAGGATGCCGATGGTGGCGGTCGACAGGCCGGTGATGAGCGGGCCGGTGCCACGCGCGGGGATGAGGTCGTTCAGGGGACTGAAGGCTGCAATCGCGTGCTCGGCGCCTGCTTCGCGGCCCCAGAACAGATAGAGCGCAACAAGGCTCAGCGTGGTCAGCAGCAACATTGCGGATTTCTGGCCGACCTGGACCGCGAGTTGAAGCGCCAGAAGTCCCATGCCGATCGTCAGCAGCAAATAGGGGATCCAGAGTGGCGGACCCCAGGCCGACTGCGAGGTCTGGCCTTCGGTGTAGGCTTCGTGCAGCAACAGGCCGGATTTCTGAGCGAACACGGCACAGAAGAACAGGCACAAGGCGTCAAGCACCAGCAAACGGGCCGCGTTCATGCGCGGCGAAAGCGAGCCCGCCAGCACCTCGATGCCGATGTGGCCCCGCTTCGACTGGACCGCGCCGGCCGAAAAGAAGATTGCGCCGGCGATCAGGAAGATCGTCACTTCGTCGAGCCAGGCGAACGAGCGGCCCGTCGTCAGGCTGATCGTGACGCACACGGTCAAGATCAGCCCAGCCGCGACCACGGCCAGGGCGGACACATTGAAGACGATATGGTTGAGGCCCGCCATGAGGGACGCAAGACCCTGCTGTGGACTTGCGTCCACCTCAGGGCCGGCCAGAATTGCGTCGTGCTGCAAACCTCCAGCCATCACGAAATCGCCTTTGCCAGCGCCAGCAGTTCGGCGGCTTCGGTCGATTTGGCAGAGAAGTCGGCCCAGGCGCTGGCTTCGGCGAGCTTGCGCCAGTTCGCGATGTTTTCATCGTTCAGCGAGACGACCTCGCAGCCCTTCGCGCCATACACCTTGGCGACGTTTTCGTCGTCTTTCTTGGCTTCAATCTGGCCCCAGGCTTCCATCTCGGCGCCCACGTCCATGATCGCCTGCTGCTGGTCGGCTGGGAGGCTGTCATAGATCGACTTCGACATCAGCAAGGGTTCGAGCATGAACCAGAACGACCGGCCCTTGTTGGCGGTCAGCGATTTCGACAGCTCCTCGAGGCGGAACGAGACGAGGCTCGTGGACGAGGTGACGGCGGCGTCGAGCGAGCCCGTTTGCATGCCGATGTAGATTTCGTTTGAAGGGGCGGTCGAGACCGCGCCGCCAGCGGCCGTGAACATCAAGTCCATCTCGCGGCTGCCGCCACGGATCTTCACGCCCTTCACGTCTTCGGGGTTGATGATCGGCTTGCCGCGCGAGGCAACGCCGCCGGCTTGCCAGACCCAAGAGATGATCTTGACGCCCTTGTCTTCGTTGATCTTGGTGAGACGCTTGCCGATCTCTGCGGTCTTCCACTTGGCTGCCTGATCGTAGTTCGTGACGAGGCAGGGCATGAGGCCCAGGTTGCAGGCGTGCACTTCGCCGCCGGCGTAGGGGAACGGATAGAGCGTGAAATCCAGCGCGCCCTTGCGAAGGGCGGAATACTGGGCGTTGGTCTTCATGAGCGAGGAGTTGGCGTAGACCTCGAACTTCAGCGCACCCTTGGTAGCGGTATCCACCTTCTGGGCGAAGATGCGGACGAGGCGGTCTCGGAAATCGCCCGATTCAGTTGTCCCCCCTGGAAACTGGTGAGATATCTTGAGGATCCGGGCTGCAGCCTGGGCGCGGCCGATATGGGCAGGGAGGGCGAGGGCCGCGGTGGCCCCGGCCCCCGCGCGCAGCACCGAACGGCGGGTTACGAACATCGTCATGGTCAAACTCCTTGTTTGCCGCGCGCTAAACCATCTGGCGGCGTTTCGCGTTTCCCTGGGACAGCGGCAGCTCTTTGCGACTGTGGGCGCCCATGAGAGTGGGGCATAATGGTTCATTTGATTGTATGCAATAAAAATTTTCTTGCATACATTCACGTATTTGTTGCATACTATGTCGCATGTTACAGCCAAGACATTTTACCCGGGAGTGTACGAACGTGCAGTCCGAATGCGCGCCTACGCTGAAGGCCACGGTCGTGCGGCGGCTGGAGGATGAGATCGTGTCCGGGCTGCTGACGCCGGGCACGCGTCTCGACGAGGTGCAGCTGTCTGAGCGGTACGGTCTGTCGCGGACACCCCTGCGCGAGGCGCTGGCGCAGTTGGCCGCGAGCGGTCTTGTGGAAATACGACCGCGTTCGGGGGCTTTTGTCACGCAGATGTCGCCGCGCGGCATGCTGGAATGTTTGTCCTATGCGGCGGAGATCGAGGCTATCGCTGCCTCATGGGCGGCAGCGCGGATGACAGGGGCTGAGCGCGCCGATCTGGTGGCTTTGCAGCGGGATGCAGCCTGTTCGGTCGAGAACGGCGACAGCGAGGCGTATTTCGATTTGAACCGCAAATTCCATGAAGCGATCTATGCGGGCGCGCACAACAGCTACGTCCAGGATGCGGCGCATCAGCTGTTCCTGCGCGGTGCGCCTTACCGCCGTTTGCAATTGCGCCAGCGGGGGCGGATTGCGACGTCGCACGCCGAGCATCAGACGATTACCGACGCGATCCTGGCGGAAGATGGCGAGGCCGCCGCACGCGCCATTCGCGCGCACATCACGATCCAGGGCGACCGGTTCATGGAATTCCTCGCGGCGCTGCCGGACGCCTTTATCGGCAGGGATATTCGATAACCACGAAGCCTTGCCGCCGACACGACCCGCTGCACCTCAACCACGCGCCAATGAGAGATCGCATGGCCAAGCCCGACACGTCGCAGAAGCCGAAAGCCAAACCAGCACTCGCCGCCCCGCAACAACTGACCGGCGTCAAAGGGCCGCTTACGGGGATCACGGTGATCGATCTCACCCGCGTGCTGGCGGGGCCATATTGCACGATGGTGCTCGCCGATCTCGGCGCCCGGGTCATTAAGGTGGAGCAGCCCAAGACCGGCGACGACAGCCGGGCGTTCGGGCCTTTCCTCAAGGGCAAGTCGGCCTATTTCTCGTCGCTCAACCGGGGCAAGGAGAGCATCGCGCTCGATCTCAAGAAGCCCGACGACAAGGCGCTGTTTGAAAAGCTGCTGGAACGGGCGGACGTGCTCGTCGAGAATTTCCGGCCGGGCACGATGGAAAAGCTCGGCTATGGGTTCGACGCGCTCCATGAGCAGTATCCGCGGCTGATCTATGCGGCGGCGTCCGGCTTTGGGCATACGGGGCCCTATTCCAAGCGCGCCGCGTACGACATGGTCGTGCAGGCGATGGGCGGCCTCATGAGTGTCACGGGAACGCCCGGCGGACCGCCGGTGCGGGTCGGCACATCCATCGGCGACATTACGGCGGGGCTGTTTACGGCGATCGGCGTCAACGGGGCCCTGTTTCACCGGGCGACGACGGGCGAGGCGATCAAAATCGACGTGGCGATGCTGGATTGCCAGGTCGCCATTCTCGAAAACGCGATCGCGCGCTATGCCGCGACGGGAGAAGTGGCCGGGCCAATCGGCGCGCGCCACCCCTCGATCACGCCGTTCGCCGCCTTCAAGGCGCAGGACGGGCATCTCGTCATGGCGGCCGGCAACGACGTGCTGTTCTCCAAGCTGTGCGCTACGATCGGCGTGCCAAAACTCGTGTTCGATCCGCGGTTCAAGACCAACGCGCTGCGCACCGACAATTGGGAACCGCTGTTTGCCGAGATCGAAAAGGCGTTGGCGAAACGGCCGATCGCCGAATGGCTCGCGGCTCTGGACGAGGCCGGCGTGCCATGCGGCCCGATCAATTCCGTCGATAAGGTGCTGGCCGATCCGCATGTGCGGTCGCGCAATATGGTCGTCACCGCGAACGATCCCGAAACCGGCGAACTGATGATGGCCGGCAACCCTATCAAGCTGTCGACATTCGATGACGCAGCGACCCGGCGGGCAGCGCCCAACCTGGATGCTGACCGGGCGCATATCCTTGCTGAAATCGCTGCACGCAATCCCGTTAAGGTGGCTGCCACCAAGGGTGGAGAGGCAAGCTTCATGAACGCGCTCGCGTTGACGCGGCAAAGCCCGCAGCGGGTGTTCGACTATCTGCGCAATGCGGTCGTGGGTAGCAACGAACCTGCCGTCGCAGTGATGAAGGACGGGTCGTTCATCGAGCGTGCCGAACATCTTGCGGACTCTCTGATGTCGGAGCGCGGCGAGGTGCTCGGTACGGTCATCGCCAACGATCTGGTGCGGCTGGTGCGGGCAGCTGGCGGGGCTGAGCGGTTCGAGCTGTTCGAGCTGCTCGCCCGCAAGTACCATCCCGATACTGCGGAAATTCGTGCGGCGACCGATCAATGGCGCGCCAAGCCGACGCCCGAAAATCTGTCGGCACTGGCGGCCGCCGTAGAAAGCCCGCGGCAGGAATTGTTCCGCCGGATGAACATGGCGCCCGACGGCACCGCCACCCTCGTCCGCATGCGCGAGCAACTCGGCCTGCAGCTGAAGGAGCATCCGCATCTTGCGCCGTTGGATGCCGATCTCAAGCATCTGCTGGGGTCGTGGTTCAACCGCGGCTTCCTGGAACTGCAGCGTATTTCGTGGCACACGCCGGCGGCGGTGCTCGAAAAGCTGATCGCCTACGAGGCGGTCCATGCCATCGACGGCTGGGAAGATCTGCGGCGCCGGCTTGCGTCCGACCGGCGCTGCTTTGGCTTTTTCCATCCAGCCCTTCCCGACGAGCCGCTCATCTTCGTCGAGGTCGCGCTCGTCAACGACATGGCCGGGCGGATCACGCCCATCATTCGCGCGCCGATGCCGCACGAAGACCGGCCGGATGCCGACACGGCGATCTTCTATTCCATTTCCAACTGCCAGCCAGGGTTGCGGGGCATCTCGTTCGGCAACTTCCTCATCAAACAGGTTGCTGCCGATCTCGCCCGCGAGTTGCCGGGGCTCGAGACATTCGCGACACTGTCGCCGATGCCGGGCTTCAGGCGCTGGCTGGAAGCCCCCGATACCGATGTCGCAAGCCTGCTGCCGCGCACGCTGGCCGAGCGGATCGTCAAAGAGACTTCGGCCGCCAGTTTGGCTGACGGCCTCAAGAAGCTCACGGCGCTTGGCGAGGCGGAGGGGTATGTGCGTTCGACCCTGTTGCGCGAAACGCTGTTGCGGCTGGGTGCGCGCTACCTCGCCGGCCATGGCCAGAAGCGCGGCGTCTCCGACCCGGTCGCGCGGTTTCATCTGGGCAACGGCGCCCGCATCGAACGGGTCAACTGGATGGCGGATATGTCAGAAAAGGGCATTCGCGAAAGCCATGGCTTGATGGTCAACTATCTCTACGACCTCGCCGCGGTGGAAAAGAACCACGAAGGCTTCGCCAACGGACGCGGAGTCTCGATGTCGGACGAAGTGGCGGCGCTCGTCAGCAAAGGCGATGGCGAGCCGGCCGGCGTGCTCAAAAAGGGCGTCGATGCGGCCCGCGACATTTTCGGCGCCCGCAAATCCTGACGCTCGCCAACACGCTGAGGTTGCGGGAAAACGCCGATGCGGCGGTTGCGACCGGCTGTTGTCACAGAAGCTACATGCGCGAGCGCTAGGCGATCGGGATGCGGCGGTCATCTGCCGCCGGTTTTGAAAGGGATGCGCATGTTGTCGAGGTCTGTGATTGCGGCTGCCCTGCTGGTTGTGCTGCCTGTGGCCAATAGTCTTGCCCAAACGATTTATCCTCTCGACCGGGCCGAAATTCTGACCGGCAGCCGGTTCGACCTGAAGGTTGAATTTCCCGGGACGGTCGATCCGTTTGCGGTCAAGGTGACGATCAACGGCGAGGATGCGGCCAAAGTATTTGGCAAACCGCCTCAGTTGACTGCCGATGAGGACGGCAGCGGGCAGCTTGCCTATTGGCTGAAGCAGGTGTCGCTGCCCAAGGCCGGCAAGATCACCGTCGAGGCGCTGGCAGGAAACCAGAAGTCGATCGTGACCTGGGAAGCTTTCGACACGCCCAAGGGCCGCGTCACCAAGAACGTCATCCTGTTCATCGGCGACGGCATGTCGATAGCCCACCGGACGGCTGCGCGCATGCTCTCGAAGGGCATTGCAGAAGGCCGGTACGGCGGGGAACTCGCCATTGACGACATGCCCTACATGGCACTGGTTTCGACTGCTGGCAGCGATTCCATCGTCACCGACAGTGCGAACTCGATGTCGGCCTACACCACGGGCCACAAGTCGTGCGTCAACGCGATGGGCGTCTATTGCGCTAAAAACAAAGGCACGCTGGACCATCCCAAGGTCGAGACCATCGCCGAACTGGTCAAGCGCAAGCTGGGCCTCGCCATTGGCGTCGTTACGAACACCGAAATCGAGGATGCGACGCCGGCCGCGATGGTTGCGCACACCCGCCGGCGCTCCGACTACGACGACATCGTCAAGTTCTTCCACGACGCCCAGCCCGATGTGATGATGGGCGGGGGGACGCCAAATTTCCTGCCCGGGTCCAATGCAGACGGCCGGCGCAAGGACGAGACGGACTATCTCGCAAAGTTCCGCGCGGCGGGCTACGCCTTCGCCACCACCAGCACGGAAATGATGGCTCTGGCCGCGAAGCCCGAAACCACGAAACTGCTCGGGCTTTACAACCCACTCAATATCGACGGCGTGCTCGACCGTAAGTTCCTGAAGCAAGGGCTCGTCGCAAAATACCCCGATCAGCCCGACCTTACGGATCAGGTGCGCGCTTCGCTGCAGATCCTTTCGCGCAACGAAAAGGGCTTCCTGCTGATGGTCGAGTCCGGCCGCATCGACAAGTACAGCCACTCGCTCGACTGGGAGCGGGCGGTGTACGACACCATCATGCTCGACAACGCCGTGAAGATCGCCAAGGACTTCGCGGAGAAGAGCAATGACACGCTGATCATCGTCACGCCCGATCACGCCCATCCGATTTCGCTCATCGGCACCTATGACGATGTGGGCGGGGACAGCCTGCGCGATAAGCTGGCGCTCTACGACAAGGCCAAGTTCCCCAGCTACTCGGCGCCGGACGCGGAGGGTTATCCCTCGAGCGTGTGGGTGTCGCGCCGTCTGGCCGTGGTGTTTGCGGCCTTCCCTGATCACTGCGATGCGGGCAAACCGTATGTCGCTGGCGAAAACGTGCCGGCCGTTCCGGCGCCCGAAGCGCCAGGGGCTGCTGTCGATCCCACCGCCAAAAAGGTGATGGTTGCCAACGAGGAAAACTGTAAAATTCCCGGGGCCGCCCGTCGTCTGGGTAACCTGCCGATCACTGCCGATCGCGGCATCCACTCGGGCGATGACGTCGTGCTTACCGCCATGGGGCCGGGCGCAGAAGCCTTCCATGGGCGCATCGACAACACGCGGGTGTTCCGGGCCATGGCGGTGGCCCTGGGGTTGGGGAATTGAGCGCAAGCAGTTGCACGCTCCATTTGCCGGCCGGCTGCGATTTCCAGTATGGACGTGGGCATGACCAGCGCCCCGCCCTTCGCCCATACCCTGACCGAGCGAAACCTCACCCGAGCCGACCTTGAGCGGTTGCCGGCCGCAACGCCGGTTCGCATTGCCGACTGCGATCTGTCGAACTCGGAGCTCGACAAGCTCGATCTGGCGGGCTGGTCGTTCGAACGCTGCGTTTTGCGAAGCGCCAGCTTGCGGGGGGCGAAGCTCGCCGGCTCGCATTGGCTCAGCTGCCGGGGGGCGGGGGCCAATTTCACGGGCGCCGAACTTACCGAGGCGCGGTTCCAGTCCAGCGATTTCAACAACGCGAGCTTTCGTCATACGGCCCTTTCTGCCGTAGTGTACAAGGCCTGCAAGCTGACGGGGGCAGATTTTTCCCAAGCCAAGGCGTTGGGCGCGACGTTCGAGGAGTGCCTGTTTGTTGCAGCGCTGCTGCCGGGGTTTTCGTTCCGCAAGTCGCGGCTGCAACGCATCGATTTCAGCCAGGCCGACCTAACCCGCTGCGATTTCCGGGACTGCATCTTCGAAGAGTGCAGCCTGCGCGACGCAAATCTGGCAGGGGCGCGTTTTGAAGGCGCGGATCTGCGCGGCGCCGATCTCGGCGGGCTGAGGCTCCAGGACGCGGCGCGGTTTCGCGGTGCGACGATTTCGGGCGCGCAAGCCCGCCAATTGCTGGCGGAACTGGGTCTGAAGATCGCATAGCCGCAGCCTTCGCTACGGGCTTGCAACATCGACCGCTAGACGCCATAACAGAAACGGACTGGCGGCGGACGACGCCCTCGCCAACCGGGTCAGGTCCGGAAGGAAGCAGCCCTAACGAACCGGTGCCGGGTCGTTCGCCAGTCTTTTTCACATGTCTCCCACGCTGAAGGCGCCCCTGTCGATGCAGAGCATCGCACGGCGATGATTGGGTGGGCGATCGTGCGCGGGTCGCGTTCGTTCCCGGAGTCGAATTTCGGAGTGAAGGGAATTCTCGAAGCCTGTTTGCGGCTTGAGTTGACGTTTTCGACCTTGCTGGTCGCCTTGCTCCTTGAGCCTTCGGGCCGTAGAAGGGCTGATGGCTAAGAAACCAACGATACCTGCCGAGTTCGAGCCCTCCATGCCTTCGCCCGAAGCCGGGTTGTTCGGCGACGCTCCCGTCGCCGCGCCTTATGTGGTGCTGGCGCGCAAGTACCGGCCGCAGGCGTTTTCCGATCTGATCGGTCAGGAGGCCATGGTCACCACGCTGCGCAACGCGTTTTCCTCGGGACGCATCGCGCAAGGCTATATGCTGACCGGCGTACGCGGCGTCGGAAAAACCACCACGGCGCGCATCCTCGCGCGCGGGCTCAACTACGAGGTCGAGGGTGGACCGTGTGGACCCACGGTCGACATGCCGGTGCTCGGGCGGCACTGCGCCGACATCATCGCCTCGCGCCACCCGGACGTGGTCGAGATGGACGCCGCGTCCAACACCGGCATCGAGAACATCCGGGAGATCATCGAGAGCGCCCGCTACAAGCCGATCATCGCGCGCACTAAGGTGTTCATCATCGACGAAGTCCACATGCTGTCCAAGAGCGCGTTCAACGCGCTGCTGAAGACGCTGGAAGAGCCGCCCGACCACGTCAAATTCATCTTTGCGACCACGGAGATCCGGAAGGTGCCGGTCACGGTGCTGTCGCGCTGCCAGCGTTTCGACTTGCGGCGCGTCGAAGTTCCGGTGCTTTCCGCCCATTTCAAGCGCATCGTCGAGCTGGAGGGCGCCAAGGCCGACGACGAGGCCCTGATGCTCATAGCGCGCGCCGCCGAAGGGTCGGTACGTGACGGGCTGTCGATCCTCGATCAGGCCATCGCGTTGTCGCTGGGCGCCACCGGGCATGCGGTTGGTGCGCGCCAAGTCCGCGACATGCTGGGGCTCGCCGACCGAGGGCGTATCTTCGATCTGCTGGAGCATATCGTATCGGGCCGTATTGCGCCCGCGCTCGCCGGGCTCGCCGCGCTCAACCGCGACGGGGCGGAGCCCGCGCAGGTGCTCGCCGATCTCGCGGAAGCCGTCCATCAGACCGCGCGCACGAAGGTCGTGGGCGCGGATGCTGCGAGCGAAGCGCTCTCGGGTGAGGAAAAGCAGCGGGCGGGTGCGCTGTCGCAGCAGTTGTCGGTGCCTCTGCTGTCGCGGTTGTGGCAGATGCTGCTCAAGGGGCATGAGGAAGCGGCAAAGGCGGGCGATCCGTTCGCCGCCAGCGAAATGGTGCTGATCCGCATCGCGCATACCGCCGATTTGCCCTCGCCCGACGAGTTGATCCGGGTGCTGGGCGGCGACCAGCCGGTGCGACGCGACGGGTTGCCTGCTGCCGTCGGCCGCGATGGGCCTGCACCTAATGCTGCGCTCAATTGTGCGCCGGACCAGCCTATTGCCGAGAACGACGGCCCCGCCGCGGACAGCGACTTCCCCGACGATTTCGAAGGGCTCGAGCCCTACCATGCCGAGCTCGCCGCGGAAGCCGGCGAGACGGTTCGGGCACCCAAGGATTCCGTGCGCTCGTTCACCGATGTCATTGCGCTGGCCGGGCAATACCGGGAAGCCAAGCTGAAGATCGATCTCGAAGAAAGCGTCAGCCTCGTCAAATTCGATGGCGAGGCGGGAACCATCGACCTGTTCCTGCTGCCTGGTGCGCCTGCGAGCCTGCCCAACGACCTGCGCGAAAAGCTCAACCGCTGGAGCGCGCGCAAGTGGATGGTTGCGCTCAGCAAGAAGGCCGGCGAGCCGACTGTCGGCAGCGTGCGGTGCGAACGGGAAGCCAAGGAACGCGCGATCCTCGAGCAGCATCCCGCCGTTCAGGCCGTTCTGGCGGTGTTTCCCGACGCCAAGATCGGAACCGTACGCGCGCCGCTCGGCTTGCGCGACGACGACGAAACGGCGACCGGTTGAAGCCTGAATTTTCACAACAGAAAGACCGCGATGAAAGACATTATGGGCATGATGAAGCAGGCGCAGCAACTGCAGGCGCGTATGCAGCAGATGCAAGAAGAACTGGCCAGCGCCGAGATCGAGGGGCGTTCTGGCGGTGGACTCGTGGCGGTGACGCTCGACGGCAAAGGCGCCATGAAGCGCGTCAAGATCGATCCGTCGTTGATGAAGGCCGACGAGGTGGAAATCGTCGAGGACCTCATACTCGCCGCCTGCCAGGACGCGAAGGGCAAGGTTGAAAACCTTATGGCTGACAAGATGAAGGAAGCGACGGGCGGCATCGCGCTTCCGCCTGGCATGAAGCTGTTTTAGAGCCTGCCGAGAGGCGTCGGTTGGCTAAGGTGCTTGCGGGAAAAGTGTGGAACGGTTTTTGCCGAAAGAAGCACGATAAAACAGAGACCTAGAGTCTTTCCGCGCTTCTATTTAAGTCGAAAGGACTCTAGACGCGCCTTAGGTTTGCGGCAATCGCGGCTGGCGCTTTTTCCGGCGGCGGATGTTTTGCGTGCGGGCAACGTCCTTCATGGTGAGGACGGTTGTTCGCAACGCCATGCGCGTGAAGGCAAGGCGCGTTTCGACAACGCTCCGGCCACTCGTGGGGCGCAGCTTTGTCGCCTCGGGATCATTGTCTGTTGCTTCGTCAATGGTGTTTATACAAGTCAATTGTTGATCCTTGGGGCTCATTTGAAAATGGGGGCTGGAGCGGCGCGTTGTCCACGCGAAGCGTGGCGCTGCCACGACGCGGGCATTCCGAATTGGGTAGAAGCGATAAGACGCCGCTCCCGCAAGATTTTAGGCCTACCCGTAGCTTTTAACACTCGCGGACACAGGAACTGCCCC
>JANXVY010000027.1 GCA_025351425.1 Hyphomicrobium sp. | reverse complement strand
TCGGCGATGCGCTCCTCGAGATCTGCGCAGCAGTTGCCGCCCAGATCGGCAGCGTTCGCGGCCGTCATGCCGCCGGCGAGTGCGCCAGCTGCGATCAGAGCGCTCAGGCTCAACATTTTCATGAAGGTAGTCTCCCGTCTGCTTGTCACTGATGATTGAGCGGACGCGAAACAAAAAACGCGGAACACTTCCCGCCAACATAATCGAATCGTATTCAGGTCGATGGCTTGCTTCTAAACTTTGATTCGGCCTGAATTCAATACAACGTCCAACAGTTGTGTGAGACCCGCCGACCACACGTGCTACTAATGTCACATTCTTGATCAGCCGCCCTCGGAACTGACACGCTGGGGAGCTGGCTTAAGATCTGCGGCCGAAAATTGCAGAGCCAACACGCACGTGCGTGGCGCCGAATTCCAATGCCGTTTCGAAATCGGCACTCATCCCCATACTGAGCTTTTCGAGCTGCAGCTCCCTGGCCATTTTCGACAGGAAGGCAAAATGAATGGCAGGCTCTTCGTCGACCGGCGGGATGCACATCAAGCCAGCAACGGGCAAGTTGAGTTCGGTCCGACAGTGCTCGACGAAGGACGCAGTCTCGGCAGGCAGGACGCCCGCCTTCTGGGGCTCAGCGCCGGTGTTCACCTGTATAAAGAGTGTAAGGCGCTTTGCCTGCCTGGCCAGTTCCGCCGCGACCGCCTGGGCGATCTTCACACGGTCGATGGTGTGGATGCAGTCGAACAAGCTGACGGCTTCCTTGGCCTTGTTGGACTGGAGGGGGCCGATCAAATGCAGCTCGATGCCGGTGTACTCTTGCCGGAGGCCAGGCCACTTGCCGGCGGCCTCCTGCACGCGGTTTTCACCAAACGCGCGCTGACCGGCCGCAAGAACAGGCCGGATTTCGGCCGCCTCGAAGGTTTTCGAGACAGCAATCAGCGTCGCCTGGTTGGCGTCACGACCGGCTGCGCGGCAGGCCTGCTCCATACGCAACCTGATCGCGCTCAAGCGCCCGGGCGCGGTTTCGAAGGTCATCTGCACCTCAAGTTCCTTTATGTCCTCATACCTTGCATGCGCCGCGCGGCTTGACCTGCGGCGATGTTCGGGCTCTTAACGCACCAGATGGACGTTTGGACACAGTCATAGAGCCCCATGGCAGCAGAACGATACAACGCACCCGAGCGGGAACAGCATTGGCAGCAAGCCTGGGAGGCCGGCAAGCTGTTTGCCGCATCCAACGTCGACCCGCGGCCGAAATGCTATGTGCTGGAGATGTTCCCTTATCCGTCGGGGCGCATTCATATGGGCCACGTGCGAAACTACACCATGGGCGACGTGTTTGCGCGCTACAAGCGGGCGCGCGGCTTCAATGTCCTGCATCCCATGGGCTGGGACGCCTTTGGGATGCCGGCTGAAAACGCTGCCATCGAACGTAAAGTCGATCCGGGATCGTGGACGCGCGAAAACATCGCGACCATGAAGCGCCAGCTCAAGTCGATGGGGTTGTCGCTCGACTGGTCGCGCGAGTTCGCCACCTGCGATGTCGGCTATTACCGCCATCAGCAACAGCTGTTTCTCGACATGCTGGCCAAGGGCATCGCCTATCGAAAGTCGTCGAAAGTCAACTGGGATCCG
This sequence comes from Hyphomicrobium sp., assembly GCA_025351425.1. Lineage (GTDB taxonomy): Bacteria > Pseudomonadota > Alphaproteobacteria > Rhizobiales > Hyphomicrobiaceae > JANXVY01. The sequence continues at coordinate 86,685 of JANXVY010000027.1, read as the reverse complement.
GTCGACAACACGGTGCTCGCCAACGAACAGGTCATCGATGGCCGGGGCTGGCGGTCAGGTGCGCCCGTCGAGCAGCGCGAGCTGACGCAATGGTTTTTTGCCATTACTCGCTATTCGGACGAACTGCTGGAAGGCCTTGCAACCCTTGAGAGCTGGCCCGAAAAAGTCCGTCTGATGCAGGCCAACTGGATCGGCCGCTCGGAAGGCATGCTGGTTCGCTGGGCAATCGACACGAACACCGCACCTGCAGGGGTCAAGGCTGCTGGCATCGGCGAAGTCGAGGTCTATACGACGCGACCCGATACGCTGTTTGGTGCATCATTCCTCGCGGTTGCCCCCGATCATCCACTGGCGAAGGCTGCTGCGGCCGAGAACCGAGAACTCGCTGCTTTCTGCGACGAGTGCCGGCGAATGGGGACGTCCGTCACGGAGCTTGAAACCGGGGAAAAGCGCGGCTTCGACACCGGCGTGCTTGTCCTCCATCCCTTCGACAAGGAGTGGCAGATCCCGGTTTATGTGGCGAATTTCGTGCTGATGGAGTACGGCACGGGCGCCATCTTCGGCTGTCCGTCCGGCGACCAACGCGATCTCGATTTTGCGCGCAAATACGAGCTTCCAGTGGTGCCTGTCGTCATGCCGGCGGGTGAAACGGCCGAATCGTTCGTCATCGGCCAGACGGCCTACGACGGTGACGGCGTCATGATCAACTCGCGCTTCCTCGATGGGCTAGACTGCAAGGCCGCCTTTGCCGAAGTCGCCAAGCGGCTGGAGCAGCTGAAGCTTGCCAAGAAGCCGGTCGGCACGCGCAAGGTGCAATTCCGCTTGCGCGACTGGGGTATCTCGCGGCAGCGCTACTGGGGCTGTCCGATCCCCGTCATCCATTGCCCCGATTGCGGCGTGGTGGCGGTGCCGCGCGAGCAGTTACCCGTTAAGCTTCCTGAAGACGCGACTTTCGATAAGCCGGGCAATCCGCTCGACCGCCATCCGACCTGGAAGCATGCTGATTGTCCGACCTGCGGGAAGGCTGCACGGCGCGAAACCGATACCATGGACACGTTCGTCGACAGTTCCTGGTATTATGCCCGGTTCACGGGGCCCGATGCGCCCACGCCCATCGATACCCAGGCGGCAGCCTATTGGCTGCCCGTCGACCAATATATCGGCGGCATCGAGCACGCGATCCTGCATTTGCTGTATTCGCGCTTCTTTACGCGCGCGCTCGCCGATACCGGCCATCTTCATCTCAAACAGAACACGCGCGAGCCGTTCGCAGCTCTGTTCACGCAAGGCATGGTCACGCACGAGACATATAAGTCGCCGGATGGCCGCTGGCTATTGCCCGAGGAGGTCCGAATTACCGGCGACGGCGACAAGCGGAGCGCGATCGAGTCCTCTACAGGGGCCAGCGCGGTCATTGGCTCAATCGAAAAGATGTCCAAATCGAAGAAGAACCTCGTCGATCCCGACGACATCATTGCCCATCACGGGGCCGACTGCGCACGCTGGTTTGTGCTGTCCGACAGCCCGCCTGAGCGCGATTTCATCTGGACCGAAGGCGGGGTTGCCGGCTCCGGGCGGTTCATCCAGCGCGTTTCGCGCTTCATGGACCAGATCGCGGAACTGGGCGCCAAGCCTGCGACGCCCCGACCCGAACACTTCGGTGCGGATGCTCTCGCCTTGCGCAAAGCTGCCCACCGGGCCATGAACAATGTGGGAACATCGATCGAAGCCCTGCGATTCAACGTGGCAGTCGCGCAGGTTCACGACTTCGCCAATTCGTTGCAGGCAGCCTTAACCAAGGCCACCGAAGCCGAGCAGACGCCCGATTTGGCCTGGGCCTTACGGGAAGCGGGGGAATTCCTGGCACAGATGATCTCGCCTATGATGCCGCATCTGGCGGAAGACGGCTGGCAGCGTCTTGGTTACAACACGTTGGTCGCTAATCAATCGTGGCCGGAGGTCAATTCGGCGTTGCTCGTTGACGATACGATTACGGTTGCCGTACAGGTCAATGGTAAGAGGCGGGACGAGCTGACGATTGCGCGTACAGCCAGCCAGGGCGAGATCGAGGCTGCTGCGTTGAAGCTGGAGGCGGTCGTGCGGGCACTTGAAGGCCGGACGCCGAAAAAGGTCATCGTTGTGCCGCAGAGGATCGTGAATGTCGTTGTTTGAAGCGCGTCAATCTCTGACACTCCGGCGGGGCGCGCGGTTTGCGTGCCTCATGGCATTATGTTGCACGGCGTTGACTGGCTGCGGCGATGCCGGTTTCCGGCCCATGTACGGGGCTGCGGCCATTGGCGGTGCAGATGTCGGCGCCAAGATGTCCAGCATCGACATTGCTCCCATTCCCGGCCGCGTCGGTCAGCGTATCCGTAATGAACTGATATTCGACACCACCGGCGGCGGCGCGCCTGCGACGCCCGCCTATCGTCTGGAGATCGCGGCCAGAGAAAACGTGACTTCTACGCTCGTCAAGACAGACGGTGATTCGCTGAGCCAGATCTATACGGTCGATGCGAACTTCAGCCTGATCCGGTTGTCCGACAAGACGGTGGTCCTCAAAGGCACGAGCTTTGGCCGTGCCGGTTTCGAGCGCAACCCGTCGATCTTCTCCAACGTGCGTGCGCAGGACGATGCCCAGAACCGGGCCGCCCGCACCATCGCGACCGAGCTAAAAACGCGCCTCGCCGCTTATCTCGCGAATGCTTCTTAAGGCAGTGGCTCTGCCGACATAAAGGCATGGCCGTAGGCTGGGCATTTCAAACTGAGGCCCTGTCTTACGCTGTCGGGTCCCGGTCGAAGTAGCGGTCTCGACCCGAATTACGCGTTCCCGAAGCCGAGGATGCATGGTTGCGGTCAAACATCATCAGGCGGAGGCCTTCCTCAAGTCGCTCGATCCGCGGCTCAGCGCCGTGCTGCTATTCGGCCCAGACGCGGGCCTCGTGCTGGAGCGGGCGCAAGGGCTTGCTAAGGCGCTCGCCAAGGCTGGCCAGCCGCAGGGCGAGATCCTCTCCTTCGAAGACGGCGACCTCGAAACCGATCCGGACCGGCTGACCGTCGAGTTGCAGACGATGCCGATGTTCGGCGGGCGCAAGATCATCCGAGCACGCACCGGGCGGCGCATTTCCTCCGCTTTGCTCAAGCCTTTGATCGAAGGTGGTGGATTGCAGGGTTTCCTGATCGTCGAAGCGGGTGACCTCAAACTCGACGACGGTATGCGGGCGCTATTTGAAAAGTCCCCGATCGCGGCCGCGGTTGCATGCTATAGCGACGAGGGCGATGCCCTCGAAGCGCTGGCGCTACGAGTCTTGAAGAGCCATGGCCTCAGCATTGCGCCAGAGGTGCTGACGTTTCTGACCAGCCGGCTTGGGGCCGATCGTGCGCTGTCGCGGGGGGAACTGGAGAAGCTCGCGCTGTATGTCCTCGGCCGCAAAGACGTGGAAGCTGACGATATCGCGGCCGTGGTCGGAGATGCGAGCGATTTGCGGCTCGACCGAATTCCCGAAGCTGCCGCGTCCGGCAAGGCGGCGATTGCGGTGACGGACGCCGACCGGGCGGTTGCGTCCGGCGATGGCGCGCAGGCCGTGCTTCTTGCCACGCAACGTTACTTCCTGCGGCTGCACCGCCTACGGGCTATTATCGACCAGGGCCGATCCGCCGACGAGGCCTTGCGGCAGATGCGGCCACCGGTGCATTTCAAGGCGCAGCCGGTGCTCAAGTCGCAATCCCAGGCGTGGACTGCTACCAAGCTCAAGACCGCGCTGGCGGAAATCGCCACAGCAATCGCTGCTTGCCGGCAGACGGGAGCGCTCGAAGAGACGCTAACCGAGCGCCTGCTGCTGCGGCTCTCGTTCATGGCGCGCAGCAGGGGGTAGCGGCGTGGCTCTGACAGCTGCCGCTGAAGGCCGGGCTGCACACTCACCTGGAACTTAATTGCCTACTGAAAGTTTTCGCTAAAGTGGTAGGAAATGGAGAGTTGTGTATGAATATTTGGAATAAGGCGGCTTTGTTAGCAGCTGGCGCGCTGATCTTGTCGGCAACCGCCGCATCAGCCGAAATCGCCTGTAATGATGAGGGCGATTGCTGGCACGTGAAAACACGGCACGAATACAAGCCAGAATTCAAGGTCCAGCTCTATCCTGACTCGCACAAATGGGAAGGCGCTGAGGAAAAGAATCACCGCTGGCGTGAACACGAAGGAGACGACCGCGGTTATTGGAACAAGGGCGTCTGGCTCAAGTTCTAAGGCGCGAAAGGCAACTGTAGAGATAGAATGCCGGTAGCGGGAAACCACTGTCGGCATTTTTTGTCGTCGTTTGAGCGCCGGTCGTGGATACGGCAACTATTATCTGGACCGGATGCCGCCTCGTCGTGGGGGCTCTTCCCCCGCCACGTCATGCCTCATGTTGCGGGGCGCGGCTTGCTCTTTATAGTGCCCCCCGATCCCATCCTAGAACAGCGAGCACCCTATGACTTTCCACCGCTACGACGTTGTCGGCATCGGCAATGCGATCGTCGACATTATTGGGCGCTGCGACGATGCCTTTCTCGCCCGCCACAAGGCCCCTAAAGGCCATATGCGGCTCGTAGACACCGGCGAGCTGATGGGGATCTATTCGACCATGGGCCCCGCCATCGAAATATCTGGCGGGTCGGCAGCGAACACCATTGCGGGCATCGCGTCGCTGGGTGGCAAGACCGGTTTCATTGGTAAAATCGCCAACGACGAGTTTGGACGCATCTTTGCCCACGACATCCGAGCGCAGGGCGTTGCTTTCTCCAGCGCGCCGGCTGCGACCACGGGCGGCGCCACGTCGCGGTCGCTCATTCTCGTCACGCCCGACGGCGAGCGCACCATGAACACCTACCTTGGCGTCAGCACGCACTTCACGCCGGCCGATCTGGACGCCGAACTGATTTCGGGGGCCGCCATTGTCTACCTCGAGGGCTACCTCTTCGACAGCGACGATGCGAAGGCCGCTTTTAGAACCGCTGCGCAAATCGCACATGGGGCGGGACGCAAAGTGGCGCTGTCGCTCTCGGATTCATTCTGCGTCGACCGGCACCGAGCGGAGCTGCTGGACTTCCTCCAAGGCGGCGTGGACATCCTGTTTGCCAATGAGAGCGAGATTACTTCGCTTTATGAGACTGCCGATTTCGACGCCGCAGCGGGGCAAGCTGGACAGCACGTGGAATTGGCTGCCTTGACGCGGGGCGCGGCGGGGTCGGTCATCGTCGCCGGCGGCCAATGCACGGCCGTTCCCGTGCACCCGGTTGCTGCGGTCGTCGACACCACCGGCGCGGGTGATCTTTATGCGGGCGGTTTCCTGTATGGGCTTGCGCGCGGGCTATCGCATATTGACGCGGGCCGCCTCGGTGGACTAGCGGCTGCGGAAATCATTTCGCATATCGGCGCGCGGCCCCAGGCCAATCTAGCGGCGATCGCCCTGCAATCCGGCCTCAAGGTTTGATTCTCGCTCTTCAGGCCCCCACGATTCCCCCGTTACTTTCATTTAGTCCGCAACTTTCAATCTAACCGCTCATTATTCGCCCAAGCATTGAAGCTGCGTTCCAAGCAACCAGATCATAATCCTGCATTAAATGCCCCCGGATCGGTCTATCCGGGGGCATTTTCGCAACAAATGTGCTTACAAGCATGGATTTTTATTTGCTATGGTATTTTTTATCCTTGTTGGATCAGCCGGTTACAAGCACTCTTTCATTAACCAAATGATTTGCGCGTCGCGGCCTAACCGTACCCCCCGATGCTGCGCTCCGCCTCAAATAGATACGGGAAGGACATTCCATGACCCCCAACAAGGTCGGCCGCGGCAGGCCAAAAGGCACCGGACTTAACGATGCAGCCCATTTGCGCGCCATTGCCGGCCTGATGGCCGCCAACCCTGATCTTCGGCCCACCACCGCCATCAAGACCCTCGGCATTTCCGACCCTTCCGTCATTCGCCGACTGCGAGACAAGTATTCGGCGGCCGAAGCCCATTTGAATGCGGAACTGGGGCCGCGCGCCTCCGTGAACGCGCCCATGGAGCCGGTCGTTATGCCCGCCGGGCAAATTCCTGAGCCAGCCGCAGCCCAAGCGCGCGTCGTGCCGCTCGCCACCGTCAAGGCCGAGCGCAAAACAGCGCCGGTCTCATCACGTGAGCCGCCCCAGCGGCCCGCCACCGTGCAATCCACGGTTCAGTCCCTGGCGCGCCCGCAGCGCGCTGACGCGTTCACCCGACCCAGCGAAACCGAATTGCCGAGCTGGATGGGTGTCGGATTGTCTGTGTATGTTTTGAGTGTCGAAGCCCAGTTCGCCGTCGTCGGAACCATGTTCCAATGGCCGCCCTTTGCGGCGGTGCTGCGGTCACAGGTTGCGTTCACGGAACTTGCTGTGGCCCTGACTTCGCCGGTTGTGTCCCGCTCCTGTCCCCAAGCCTGAAGGCTTCGGGCCAAGAGAGCTGGATGATCGCTTCTTCTTAAATCCCGATTTCTTGCGCCCGGCAGCCGATTGCCTGTCAGGGCTTGAGCCGCTGTTTCACTTTCACCTCCATTGAAACTCAAGGCCGCTCCCCAGCGGCCTTTTTTCATGTCCGGCGTAAGGCGTCTTTGCTTTGCGCGCGGCCGCCCCACCAACCCCGCGCGCGGATATCCGCGGTCAAAACGTTTGACCGCTGGTATTAGCTGCTTCGTTCGGCGTCGATTCGGGTTCTGGCTTGGACTTGCGCCGCAAACCGCGTTCGGGATTACCGGCATAGAGAGCGACGAAACACAACACCAGAAGGACGGCCAGGGCGGACAAACCCATGATGTCGGCTCCCGAGCCCAGATAGCGTGTCGCGAAATCGATGATGACGTCGTATTTCATGATCGCGACAGCCGACGCAATACCGCCGCCGATCTTGCCCGCGGCCTCGATATCGCGCTCATGACGGCGGAAGAAGAACACCACCAGCAGCAACGCCCACGCCGCAAACATAAAGCTCAGCACCGGCGAAATGGTTGCGTAGATGCCTTCGCCAGAGCGGCCATAGAGTACGCTGGAAGATTGCAGGAAGCCGTGGTTGGAAACCGGCCACAACAGCATCGCCAGCGCCCCGATCAGCAACCCTCGCTCGATGTGACCGGTATAACTCTGATAGTGCTTGTCGATCGTACGGCGCCATAGGGCCAACAGAATTCCGATCGCAAGGATCATCAGCAAGAAGAATATCTTCATCGGCAGCAGCTTGGCGTGCACGACCCCGGTGACTGAATGGTTGCCGCGTTCACTCTCGTACAGCTTCGTCAGATCCTCGGTGAACAGCTTCTGCGCGAAGCAGCATTGCTCCGCCGTCTGCTTGGTCTTGGTCACAAAGCAATGGCGGGGTTGGATCTGTTCGGCGGGCAGCTCCATCAACTGGTCCGTGACGCACTCGCGCACGAACGGGGAAAGTCCGACGCGGTGGCTGGAGACCGCGCGCACGTCCTCCACGCTTTCCATAACAGACAGCCGCTTGCATTGAGGCGCCGTGCATCCTGCGGGACTGCCGCGGTCGGCGTTGAGGGTCTCCGGCTTCAGCCACCAGACCGCCGGCACGCCGGTCACCAGCATGCTGCTTACGCCCATCGAGACCGCGATCAGCAGGAAAGTCGCAAACGCGAACCGGGCCGGCCCGTGGCGAACATGGTGCCAATAGAGATCGAGGAGCGCGCAAGCGGGCATGTAGAAGGCGCACAGCGCCAGGATGCCGAAGGTCGGAAAAAAGATGAACAAATGACTGTAGAACGCGGCGAACGTGAACCAGCCGGCGTCCTGGAACTCAAGATAGAGCACAGCTGTCGTTGCGATAAACGACAGCCCAAGCACGATAAAAATGACGGCTACAATGCCTTGAACATTGCGAGACATGCGATCCCCACAAAAACTCTCCTTCTCATTATCAGCCGATCGTGACGGTGCAAGTACGGGCGCCCATTAGAGTTTGCGGAGCGCCACCGATGTCACATGGTGGTTGGCGGTCTTGGTCAGGATCAGGCTCGCGCGTTGGCGGGTGGGAAGGATGTTTTCTTCCAAGTTCTTCAAGTTGATCGTCCGCCACAGCTCAAGCGCACGTTGCTGCGCTTCGTCGACCGACAACGTGACGTAGCGATGGAAATAGGCACCTGGATCGCGGAATGCCGTCGACCGCAGTCGCATGAAGCGCGTCAGGTACCAGTCTTCCAGCAGCTCCGGATCAGCATCGATATAGATCGAAAAATCGAAGAAGTCTGAGACGAAGGGTATCGCTGCGCCGCCCTTTGGCAACCGCGCGGGTTGCAGCACGTTCAGGCCCTCCACGATCAGGATATCGGGGTTGGCGGTGCGCACGAACTGTCCGGGCAGGATGTCGTAGTTGAAGTGCGAATACACCGGGGCTTCGGCGTTGCCCCGGCCCGATTTGACCGCCGCAAGGAAGTCCAGCAGCCGCGCCGTATCGAAACTTTCGGGGAAGCCCTTGCGGTTCATCAGGCCGCGCCGCTCCAACTCGTGGTTGGGATAGAGAAAGCCGTCGGTCGTCATCAGATCGACCTTGGGATGGTTAGGCCAGCGCGCCAGAAGCGCCCGTAACACACGGGCCGTCGTGCTCTTGCCGACCGCCACCGACCCAGCGACGCCGATAATAAAGGGCACCTTGCCCTCACTATGCCCCAGGAATTTCGCCGAAACCGCATGCAGTTCCTGGGCGGCCGCAACATAGAAATTCAACAGGCGCGACAGCGGCAGATAGATTTCCTCGACGTCCTCGATGCGCAGCTCCTCGATCACGCCCGACAGCTGGTCGATCTCTTCGGGGGTCAGCGTCATCGGCGTGTCCGCGCGCAAGCGGGCCCACTCGTTACGCGAAAATACCAAGTAGGGCGAATACATCGGTGCATGATCGAGTTGCTGTGTCGGTTCCAACGCACCGGGGCGCCGAGAGCTGGCGGTTGCGGCGCTTACGGCCGCCTCGTTTGCGTGAAGGGTCGTTTCGACCGGCTGGCGCTTGGTCATGATTTCGGCCGTGCGGCTTTTTCGGCGACCCCCGATTGCGCCATGCGGCGGGCGAGCGCCGCCACCACGTCTGTCCAGGCCACGTTCCGGCTCTCCAGCAACACCAGCAGATGATAGACGACGTCGGCTGCTTCCGCCGTCAGCGCTTCTGGCGTCTGACACGTGGCGGCAATGACCGCCTCGACCGCCTCCTCGCCGAACTTCTTGGCGCAGCGCTCGGTTCCTGCATCCAGCAACTGGCGCGTGTACGAGGCGTCGGTGATCGCCGAGCGCCGCGATTTTATGGTGGCGACCAGGGTCGTAAGTGTGTCGTTCATGGAGCGTGTTCCGCGGCCGTCCGATCCGTTTCGCGCCTCCCTCACGGGCTTACCGGGAGCCGTTCATCTACGTGCGTCAGGAGCGGGCGAAACGTCAAGATTCTTCGGCGGCATGGGCTAATACCTTCGATATTCGATGTCCAGAATAGGAGTTAAAAACAAAACCTCTTGCGCTCTAAGGACTTGAATGCGCGCCATAACGGTGGTGGGAAGCCTGGTGCTTCCCCATTTCGACTGGACCAAGAATGGACACAACGACGCTTACCGCGATCCTCGAACGCATCAAATCCGCCGGCTTGCGGTCCTATCGCCATCTGGGGATCGAGATTTCGCCCGTCAGTCACGCCGAGCGCATCATTTCGGCGGCGGGCGGAATGGCTTCGATTTATTTCCTGATCCTGTTCGAGCGCGGCATGCTAGGTGCCAGCAGCGCCGCCATGCTGGTCGCCTCGATGGGCGCCTCGTCCGTACTTTTGTTTGCCGTGCCGCACGGCGCGCTCTCGCAACCGTGGGCCCTGCTCGTCGGCCATACCGTTTCGGCCCTCATCGGCGTGACCTGCGCTAAATTCGTGCCCGACGAAACGATGGCGGCGGCGCTGGCCGTCGGGCTTGCGATCGGGGCCATGCACTACCTGCGCGCCGTTCATCCCCCGGGCGGCGCCACGGCTCTAACAGCCGTCATCGGCGGCCCCAAGATTGCAGCCCTCGGCTACAGCTTCGTGCTGATGCCCGTGCTGCTCAACGCGTTCATCATGCTGGCAGTGGCGATTGTCATCAATTTCGCCTTCGCCTGGCGGCGGTATCCCGCCAGTTTGACCCGGCGGCCCGCGACGGCCGTTGCCGGCTCACCCGATATCGCAAGTCTCACGCATGCCGACTACTCTGCCGCTCTGGGCCGGATTGGCACCTTCGTCGATATCGACGAGGACGAGTTCTTCCGCGTGAAGAAGCTGATGGAAGAGATCGCCGAGAGCCGGCATCTGCGGCCCGAGGACATCAAACTTGGCCATTGCTACTCCAACGATACGGCCGGAGCGGACTGGTCTGTGCGCCAGATCGTGGACCAGCAGCCCGGCGCCATTGACGGCGCCGTCATCTGGCGGGCCGTCGCCGGGCGCGAGCGCTATCAGACGGGCACCTGCTCGCGGCTCGAATTTGCGGGCTGGGCCAAGTTCGAGGTGGCGCGTTCCGAAAACACCTGGGTCCGGCAAATTTCCGCGCCGTAGGCCGGCAGGAAGCCTTGACCCGCATCAAAGAGATTTGCACCGCTGCAGCTATCACTCGATACTCCAGGCTGAAGCTTGCAGAGGAGGTCACATGTGCATCGACATGCGATCCTAGCCGGTTTGGTTGCGGTTCTAAGTTGCCATCCCGTGCACGCCCAGGAACCCGGAAACGTGGGTAAGGGGCTGAGCTATGCCCGGGCGGTTTGCGGCGAATGTCACGGCATCGAAGCCAAGGACGAGGTTTCCCCCAACCCCGAAGCCCCGCCGTTCAAGGCTGTCGCTGGAACATCCGGCATGACGGGCACCGCGCTCGTCGTCTGGCTGGAGAGCCCGCATCCATCCATGCCCCAGCTCATCGTGCCCCCCGACGACCGCAACGACCTGATCGCCTACATTCTCAGCCTCAAGGATCAGAAGCAGTAGGCGCCGCCAAACGGATCAAGCTCGCTTACATGAGAGGGGTTACCACCCCCCGAATTGCCTGCGCATCTCCGATGCGACATTGCCTGCGCATCTCCGATGCGACCCGCTCGAGGGGTGGCCCCTCGAGCCCCCCTTTTTGGGATTCAAACCTGGGATACTTAGTCCGGACTGTGCGCTATAGTGCGGAGGTCGCCCTCGATCCTGGAGATGAGACCGTGACCGTGTCCGAGCCTCGCGGGGCCGGGTTACCCCCGACGCCGCACGAATTCACGGCCGCCGAAATCGGCGCTCTCGCCCACCTTTACCGTGGCGAGGTTTACCGCAGCACCGTCTGGCGAACCCGGCTCGACAGCACCACCAATTGGGCGGTCGTCACGACCGGAATCGCCCTGTCGGCGACCTACAGCAACGCCGAGGCATCGCCCCTGCCCATGGTTCTCGTCGGGCTGCTGGTCAGCGTATTCCTGTTGTTCGAGGCCCGTCGATACCGCTACTTCAACGTCTGGCGGGCGCGCGCGCGGCTCATCGAAACCGATTTCTACGTTCCGATGATTCTGGGGCAGGGCGTGAGACTGGAGACCGGCTGGACGGAGCTGCTGGCTGGCGATTACCGCAGGCCTCTCTATCATATCAGCCTCGCCCGCGCGATAGGACGGCGGCTGCGGCGCACCTACGGCTGGATCTTCGCCATCCAGGCGATCGCCTATTACGGCAAACTCGCCATCCATCCGGTCGCGATGGTCAGCACCTCGCAGATGTTGGAACGCGCCGCCATCGGGCCGGTCCCTGGCCTCGTCGTTATTCTCGCTGGCGTCGTCTTCCATTCCGGATGGGCGCTGTTTGCGATCATCACCTATCAGTACGAGATCGAAAGCCGCAAAAAACGGGGCAACCTCATCGCCATGGGGTGAGATTTAGGGCGGACCCTTCGGCCGGCCTTGCCAGACGGCTCTCTCAATTCCCCTCCTCCTTGCGCGGAGGGGTCAGGGGTGAGGCGGTTGCTGTCGCTGCGCGAGCGGGGCTACCACCCCCCGAATTTCCTGCGCATCTCCGATGCGACATTACCTGCGCATCTCCGATGCGACCCGTTCGAAGGGTGGCCCCTCGAACTCCCCTCTTTTTGGGACGAATCAGGGCGACTACTCCCCCGAGCCACCTGCTATCCGCAGGCGGATGTAGTCGAGCTGGTCGAAGTTGCCGTATCTGATGGTCAGCGTGCCGCTTTCGCCCGAGCCGCGCTTGATCTCCACCTTCAAACCCAGCACGTCGGTCAAATCCTTCTCGAACGCCTTGGTATCGGGGTCCTTTTCGCGGGTCTTGCGCGGCGTCGAACCGGGTTCGCCAAAATGCGTGCCGGTCTGCACCATCGCCTCGGTCGCGCGCACGTTCATGTCGCCTTCGATGATGCGGTTGGCGAGTGCTTCGGCGTCGTCGCGGCCGATGAGCGCGCGGGCGTGGCCGGCCGTCAGCTTGCCGGTTTGAACCAGGTCGCGCACGCTGTCAGGTAACTTCAGCAGCCGCAGCGTGTTCGCCACGTGACTGCGGCTCTTGCCGATGATTTCAGCGACCGCTTCCTGCGAGTAGTTGAAACGCTCGATCAGGTCGCGATAGCCGCCAGCTTCTTCGATGGCGTTGAGGTCGGTACGCTGCACGTTCTCGATAATGGCGAACTCGAGCACGTCGCGATCGCTCAAATCGCGCACGATCACAGGCACCGAATGAAGCCCTGCGCGGCTCGCCGCCCGCCAGCGCCGTTCGCCGGCGACGATTTCATAGGCCGTGCCGCTGCCGGCCGCCGGATCGGGGCGGGCGATGATTGGCTGCACAAGGCCCTTGGCGCGGATCGATTCCGTAAGTTCGGCCAGATCCTCCTCGCGGAACTCCTTGCGCGGATTGAGTTTACCGCCGCGCAGCTGTTCGATGGGAATCAGCCGTTGCTCGCCTTCGGGCGGCAAGCGGTGCTGGGGGGCTGCGGGCTGGCCCGAACCGGCTGCCGTGAGCGGCGCCACCTCTCCGATCAGCGACGCCAATCCGCGACCCAATCGGCTGCGCTGCAGCGGTTGATTCATTGCCTTTGCCCTCTCATCGGTCATCTTGTTTAGCCGTTACGCTGCCTGCGATTGCCGTTCGCGCTGGATGATTTCGGTCGCCAAGCGAATATAGGCTTGGCTGCCAGTGCAATCGTAATCGTAGAGCAGCAGCGGTTTGCCGTGGGAGGGCGCCTCGGCAACCCGCGTATTGCGGGGGATCATCGTCTCGTAAACCTTGGGGCCGAAGAACGCGCGGACGTTATCGGCCACTTCTCGCGAGAGCGACGTTCTCGCGTCGTGCATCGTCAGCACCACGCCCTGGATTTCGAGCGCGGGATTAAGCGTCGTCTTGATCTGATCAACCGTTTCTTTCAGCTGCGAAATGCCTTCCAGTGCGAAGAACTCGCACTGCACCGGCACGAGCAAAGCGTCCGCCGCCGTCATGGCATTCAGCGTCATCAAGCTGAGCGAGGGCGGGCAATCGATCAGCATGTAATTGAACGCATGATCGGCGTTCGCGCGGCCTTGCGCCGCCAACACTCGCACCGCGTCGCGCAGGCGATAGAAGCGGTTCGCATCGTGACCGAGCAGCGCGTCGATGCCGACCAGGTCGTTGTTGGCTGGAACCAGGTGCAGGCCTGGAATCGCGGTGGGAACAGACGCGTCTAACAGACTCATTCCGTTGGCTAAAACGTCGTAGCTGGTTTTGGGCCGGTTGTCGGGGCGAATGCCCAGACCGGTCGATGCGTTGCCCTGCGCGTCGAGGTCGACGATCAGCACGCGCTCGCCGACGGCTGCCAGCGCCGTGCCCAGATTGATGGTGGTCGTGGTCTTGCCCACGCCGCCTTTTTGGTTGGCGACCGCCAGCACGCGGGGCCCCATGGTCCGGGTCGATGGGCTGGTCACGGCGGCACTCCTTGGTTCAGGCCTCTTGTTTCAAGCCTTATTGCCTCGGGCCTTGGGTTGGATTTTGCGCACAACCACCACGCGGCCTTCGGGATCGGTCAAACTCGGCACCAACTCGGACTCAAAATTCCATTCTAAACCAGCGGTTTGGCATTCCCGGCTGGCCTCGCGGCCCTTCAGAAACACCCCCACAGATTCTGGCCCGAAAAATGGGGCGGCGAGCGCCAGCAAACGCGGCAACGGCGCAAGAGCCCGGGCTGAAACCACGGCGGCCCGCTTCAAGCTAGCCTGAGTCGCCGCCGCTTCGATTCGCATCGGCAAGATATCCACAGGCACGGCCACTTCACGGGCCACTTCACGCAGAAAAGCGGCCTTGCGGCTGTCGCTTTCGACCAAAACGACCTTGGTCGGGGCACATTTTGGGCCGGCATCAGCGGGAGTGCCGGCTTTTTCTGCCAGCAAAATGGCCACGACCAGCCCGGGAAAACCTGCTCCGCTGCCCAAATCGACCCAGGTTTTGGGATTTGCAGGGGCAAACCGCAGAATTTGCGCCGAATCGGCGAAATGGCGGGCCCAAACCTGCATTAAAGTGCTAGGGGCGACCAGATTGATGGTTTTTTGCCAGTGTTGTAGCAGCCGTTCGTAGGTTTTCAGACGCTCGACGGTTTCACGTGAAACTGAAAACGTCGTTTCGAACGCTTTTGGGCCGTTAATTTCCCGCAGGACGGGTTGTTGCATCGTCAACGCCCCCTCGGCGTGCCGTCGGCGGACATCTTGCCGGCCGGTTTTTCGCTCTGCTCCAACACCTGCTCGCGGCTTTTCGCAGCTTTGCGCAAGCTTGCGCGCAGCAGCAGTAGTCCTGCCGGCGTCATGCCGTCCATTTTCGCCGCTTCGGCCAGGCTCGCCGGGCGTGAGCCGATCAGCTTGGCGCGCACCTCGTTCGACAGGCTACTGATACCCGCATAGTCGAAATCGACCGGAATTCGCTCCGCCTCGTCGCGTTTCAGGGCTGCGATGTCGTCGCGCTGGCGCTGAACGTAGGAGGCGTAGCGCGCATCGACCTCGACTTGGGCTGTCTTTTCTCGATCGAATTCAGCTAGTTGCGGCCACACCTTAGTAAGCTTCGTTAAGGAAACAGCGGGGAACGCGAGGAGGTCAAACGCGGAACGACGGCGGCCGTCGCGGTTGATTTCCATGCCGAAATCAGCCGCCTCTGATGGAGTTAAAGTCAACGATTTCAATTTGTTAGTTATATGTTGTAAATCTTTTTCCTTAGCTTCGTACGCTATCTGTCTCATTGCGCCTACACATCCCGCTTTAATGCCGGCCGGTGTGAGGCGCTGGTCGGCATTGTCGGCCCGCAGGGCAAGGCGGTATTCGGCTCTCGAGGTGAACATGCGATAGGGCTCGGTCACGCCGCGAGACACTAGATCGTCGATCATCACGCCGAGGTAGGCGTCGGCGCGCGACACGACGAACTCGACCGCGGTTCCGGCCGAATGAGCGCCGGCCTTCAGCGCCGCATTGATGCCCGCAGCGATCCCCTGGGCTGCGGCTTCCTCATAGCCCGTCGTGCCGTTGATCTGGCCCGCGAGATAGAGGCCGGGGAGCCGCTTCACTTCCAGCGTCGGGGTCAGTTCGCGCGGGTCGACGTAATCGTATTCGATCGCGTAGCCTGGCCGCTTGATCACCACCTTCTGCAGCCCGGGCAGTGTTTGGAGAAACGCCTGCTGCACGTGAGCGGGTAGCGACGTCGAGACGCCGTTGGGGTAGATTGTATCGCCGTCCGGGGTTCCCGGCAGCCCCTCGGGTTCAAGGAAGATCTGATGGCTCGAGCGGTCGGCGAAGCGGACGATCTTGTCTTCGATCGAGGGGCAATAGCGCGGGCCTACCGACTGGATCGCGCCCGAATACATCGGCGACTGGTCGAGGCTGGCGCGGATGATCGCGTGCGTCGCCTCGCAGGTATGGGTGATCGCGCAGGAGACCTGCGGCGTCGTTATCGCGTACGTCAGGAACGAGAACGGCACGCACGGATCGTCGGCTGGCTGTTGCTCCAGGCTGTCCCAATCAATGGACGATCTCGCGAGGCGGGCCGGGGTTCCCGTCTTCAGGCGTCCCAGCCGCAAGCCGAGGGCACGCAGGCGTTCGGACAAACGGAGCGCGGGCGGCTCGCCGTGCCGGCCGGCGGATGTCTGCTTCAGCCCTTGATGGATCAGTCCGTTCAGGAATGTTCCCGTGGTGAGCACCACCGCGCCCGCCGCAATCGCGCGCCCATCCGCCGTGACTATTCCTTGCACGGCTGCGTCGGCTCCGCCTACCGCAGCCGTGACGATGATATCTTCCACGCCGCCTTCGATCACATCGAGGTTCGCGGTCTGCGCGATCGCCGCCTGCATCGCCAGCCGGTACAGCGTGCGGTCGACCTGCGCGCGCGGGCCCTGGACGGCTGGACCCTTGGAGCGGTTCAGCAGCCGGAACTGGATGCCAGCCTGATCGGCAACGCGGCCCATCAGACCATCCAACGCGTCGACCTCGCGCACGAGATGACCCTTGCCGAGACCTCCAATTGCCGGGTTGCAGGACAGTTCGCCGATGGTATCGGCGCGGTGCGTCACGAGCGCGGTCTTCGCACCCATCCGCGCGGCCGCTGCCGCTGCTTCCACGCCCGCATGTCCGCCCCCAACGACGATCACGTCGTAGCGTGCGCCATGCTGCGCAGGGACGTAGCGTGCGCCATGCTGCGCAGGGACGTAGGTGGCTGCGGGGGCCGTGGTTGATTTGATCGTTGTCATGATCGGTTCGTCATACGACACCCGGCCGTTGGCGGGAAGGCTGTTGCGCGCGGCCGCCCCACCAACCCCGCGCGCGAATACCAGCGGTCAAAACTTTTGACCGCTGGTATTAGGTGCGGGCGTCGCTGTGACCGGGTCGGGAAAGCGCTCGCCCGTGCGCATATTCACGTTATCCGAGAACGTTGGATTTTTGACGCCGTCGGCGACTGGATAAATTGGCCCATACATTCCTTCCGGGTCGAAATAGTTGTGATGAACCCGGCCACCCAAGACACTCGGCTCATGGGCCGTGTGGACCGCCCATGAAACGGCTTTCCGCTCCGCTTCCGGCAGCGCGATGATGGTGTTCCAGGCGATCTCTGGATCGACGACCAGTCCGCCCTGGCCATACATCTGGATCTGGAAGATCTCGCCGCCGGCCACTTGGGGCGTCTGATAGACTGTATTGTAAAGTACGGAGTAACTGGAATAGCGGGCCGCGCCCAATTGCAGGTAGTTGAGGTGGGCGCCCAGGGCATGGCCGCCTTGCTCCATCAAATTGTAGCGATAGGCGATGTCTCCGCCGCCGGTCACCTCCAGAAAATGCTGCGCGGGGTTCGTCATCCAATTGCCTTCGACGGTGACATTTGGCCCCAATGCATAAATGAGACTGCTTGCCGTTTTCGCGCCGTCGATTGCATTGCAGCCGACATAAAGATTGCGCGACTTTTCGTCGGCATAAATTCCGGTCATGCGCCGCTCGAGCGGATCGAACGCGAAGTTGGAATTGATGATCGTCGTGTTGGGTGAATTGACCAGCCAAAGTCCGAGTCTTAAGCGGGAGAAGTCGTAGCCGTCGATGATCAATCCCGAAATGTTGTCGATCCGCATAATACGGCTGGTCAGATCGATATTGATACCGGGACCTTTTAGCATTTGCGGATCTTTGAGCGGCACATCTCCAGAGGGGCCAGCCGCCCAATCCACGCCGGCGACTTTCCAAGCTGGACGCGCCCGATACCCCGATAGCAGTTCGGGGTGCTGGGGCTTTGCCGGCGAGGGGCCCTCATGGCGCAAACAGCCTGGTTTGGGTGCGGGTGACTGCGGGTCGCTTAACGGGGCTGAAGGTTGTGTTTCAGCCCAGGCCACCGCGCTCATGGCGGACATCGCGGCTGTCGCGAGCGAGACGGATCGTGCTTTGGACGGCCGCATGGTGCCGGTGATCCTCTTTACGTGAACATCGACAGCCCGTGTTTCACGTGAATCGTTCGTCCGCGCCATTCTTTTGCCGCCACGACGCTTGATGCCAATCAACGCGCAGCAGCACGGAATGGCGTTGTTTTTGGAACGCTACCGTATCATCCAGCGTTACCATGCCAAATGTTCGATCAGCAATGGTCACGGAATAGCAAAGGACATACGATGTCACGCACGGCCAATCTCGCACTGGGGGCGTTCGCCACCCTCACCCTCGTTCTCTCCCAAGCCATGCCTCTGCAGGCCGAACCGCAGCCCGGGCAGGGAGCACGCCACGCCGAACCGCAGCCCGGACAGGGCGCGCGCCACGCCGGAAGCACGCCGCGATCTGGCGGCGGGGAGGTGCACCGGCCGGGACGCACGTCGTCTCAGGTTCAAATTCCACGGCCCTCAGGGGGCGGCGTTGTTCAAAACCGGCGGCGCGGTGGCGGCGAACGGTTCGAAGGCGGTCATCGCGGACGCCGATACATCTGGGGCGATGGTCTGGAATTCTACTTCTACGACGGCTATTATCATGGCAACTGCGGCTGGCTGAAAGAGCAGGCGCTGGAAACCGGAAGCGCCTACTGGTGGCGCCGCTACCGGATATGCCGGGCCTATTGATCCTGGTTTTGATCTGATCGCCCCCACACTACGCAGCGGGGTACGCTGCAACGCCCCGGCCAGCGCAAGCTGACTGGGGTCTTTTCATTGCGGTGTTTTGATTGGGCCGGCCTATCCTTCGCCCGCGATGTTTCACGTGAATCGGGCCCGGCGTTTGTTCATCCGCTCTCATCCTCCCGCACCTCTATTGCAAGGTCTTCGCACGGAGGACCCTGTTCCAGATACCGCCGCACGATCCCTGCGAGGGTGAGCGGGGTCAGCTCCTCAATCGCCTGCTCCAACTCGCGCAACGTCCACCAGCGGAATTCCTGCCACACGTGCGCTTCGACCGGATCGGTCATCCGCGCTTCGAAGCGGTCCACGTGAACCACGAAATAGCGCTCGCGCTGACAGATGCGGCGACCGAGCCAATCGAACGTATGCTGGCGGCGCCAGACCAGCGGACCCAGCGCAAAGTCCTCCAGCGCCAGTTCCTCGCCCAGTTCGCGGCGCAAACCCGCTTCGTCGCTTTCGTCTCCAAGCAGCCCGCCACCCGGCGTAATCCACCAGTCCTTCGTTGCCCCCGGCGCGCGAATGCGCATGAGCAGAACTTCGCACGCCGGCGTCAGGAGGATGGCGCGCACCGCCTCGCGTTCGATGATCTCGTTCATGGCGTGGTTTCCGCGTGGCTCATCCTGCCGTTTCACGTGAATCGATGCGTGTACATCTTAAGGTTAACCGGGTTGTCTTTTCTGGGGCCACGCTGGGCTGGCAAGAGGAGCCGGGGCGCGTTGGCGACCGGATGTTTCACGTGAATCCACCTGCCTACTTCCCGATACAAAAGCGCTGGAAGATTTCGCCGAGCACGTCTTCGGCGTCAATCTTCCCCGTGAGCCGGCCCAGGGCGGCGACGGCGAGGCGCAGGTTTTCTGCGCGCAGCTCAAGCCCGCGCGCGGGTTCGGTCAGGAAGACGTTCAGCTCGACCACCGCCGTCTCGATCTCGCGGCGATGGCGCACGCGGGTCATCGCGGGATCAGACGGGTTGCCGACGGCTGCCAGCGCGCGGCGGGCTATTTCCGCGGTCAGCTCATCGAGCCCTGCGCCGGTCCTGACCGAGACCGCGAGGTCGTAGTCTCGCTGCGCGCGCGGGGACACGTCCCCGCACCCCGTTCGGGGGAACGTGTCCCCCGAACACCCTCCTTCGTGTGACCGCCGTTTCGCGTCAATCGTTTCACCTGCCAACAGGTCGCTCTTGGTCAAAACCGTGAGGCTGTTGCTCGCGTGCAGGCGCTCCTGCGGGCTCAGGGGTGCTGCACCCTCGCTCAGCCAAACAACCAGATCCGCCTCGCGCGCGGCTTGCAGCGTGCGCCTGATGCCCTCCTGCTCCACGCTGGAGGCTGTCTCGCGGATGCCCGCCGTGTCCGAGACGATCACGGCGACACCCTCCAAGTCGAGCCGCACGTCGATCACGTCGCGCGTGGTGCCGGCCTCCTCGGAGACAATCGCCGCGTCGCGCCTTGCCAGTGCATTCAACAGGCTCGACTTGCCCGCGTTGGGCGGACCTGCGAGCACCACGCGGAATCCCTCGCGCAAGATCTCGCCGCGATGGCCGTCGGCCAGCTCGCGTTCGAGGTCCGCCGTCAACGCCCGCGCGCGTGCCTCGGCTTGCGCGACCGCCTGGTCGCCGACGTCGCCCTCATCGGAAAAATCGATGGCCGCCTCAACGAGACCCATCGCCGCCAGCACCTCGGCGCGCCAGCGCTCGAACCGTTGCGACTGCACGCCGGTTGCCTGCGCGATCCCTTGCTGGCGCTGCGCTTCCGTCTCCGCGTCGATGAGGTCGGCCAGGCCCTCGATTTGCGCGAGGTCCAGCTTGCCGTTGCCGAACGCCCGGCGGACGAATTCGCCGGGTTCGGCGGGGCGGCAGCCGGGCATCTTGGACAGCACGT
This sequence comes from Hyphomicrobium sp., assembly GCA_025351425.1. GTDB lineage: Bacteria > Pseudomonadota > Alphaproteobacteria > Rhizobiales > Hyphomicrobiaceae > JANXVY01. Next base: position 66,208 of record JANXVY010000027.1, on the reverse strand, counting down.
CGAGCACCGCGCGGATGATCGCTTTACCGCCGTGAAGCTGAAGTTCGGCCATATCCTCGCCGGTCTCGCTACGCGGTGCGGCGAAATGGAGGACGAGCGCTTCATCGAGGAGGTTGCCCGTGGCCGGGTCCTTCAGGCGGCGGACGGCCGCGCGTCGAGGCTCCGGGCGCGGCGGGCATATCGCATCCAGCACCGCGCCCACGTCCGGACCCGACAGCCGCACGACCGCGATCGCGGAACGTCCCGGCGGCGTCGACAGCGCGAAGATGGTCTCTCGATGGCTCAAATTGGCGTGCTCACTCTATTGTCATCCTCGGGCTGTCCCGAGAACCCATCGATCAGCGGGCTCTGGTCGTGGCGGTTCCGCCAGGGTCGGGATTCGGTCTGCGCGACAAGCTAGAAGATGACATGTATGGAGATGGCACGATAACGGCCAGCCGGAAAACGTCGAGCATGAGATCGCCTGTCCGATATGGCTCAAGCCGAAAAGCATGGACCCCCGCTTATGACCGAAAACCGCCTCGCGCGCGAGACTTCGCCCTATCTGATCCAGCACAAGGATAATCCGGTTCACTGGTGGGCATGGGGACCCGAGGCGCTCGCGGAAGCCAAGCGAACCGGCAAGCCCATCCTACTCTCGGTCGGCTATGCCGCCTGCCACTGGTGCCACGTCATGGCGCACGAAAGCTTCGAAGACGGCGCCACCGCGAGCGTCATGAACGAGCTCTTCGTCAACATCAAAGTCGACCGCGAGGAGCGGCCCGACATCGACGCCATCTACATGGGCGCGCTGCACCGGCTGGGCGAACAGGGTGGGTGGCCGCTGACCATGTTCCTGGATACCGGCGCCCGGCCGTTCTGGGGCGGCACATACTTTCCCAAGGACTCCCGCTACGGCCGGCCTTCCTTCGTCTCCGTGCTGCGGCAGGTTGCCCACATCTACGCCAACGATCGCGAGACGGTCGATCACAACGCGCACCACATCACGGCCATGTTGAGCGAGCGGCCTGTCACCGACCGCATCTTCCAGATCACGGATGCCTCGCTCGAAGATCTCACTTCAAGGCTCTTGCGCGCGGTGGACCCCGACAACGGCGGTCTCCAGGGTGCGCCCAAGTTTCCGCAGTGGAACTTCTTCTGGCTCTTATGGCGCGGCGCCGTCCGCTACGACCAGCCGCTCGCCAAGGCCGCCGTCGAGAAGACGTTGATCCAGATTTGCCAGGGCGGCATCTACGACCACCTCGGCGGCGGGTTCTCGCGCTACAGCGTCGATGAAAAATGGCTCGTCCCGCATTTCGAAAAGATGCTCTACGACAATGCGCTGCTGATCGATCTTCTCACAGAGGTTTACCAGGAAACACGCAATCCGCTGTTCAAGATCCGGGTCGAGGAAACTGTCGCTTGGCTCGAACGCGAGATGCTCGCGGAGGGGGGCGCCTTCGCCTCGTCGTTGGATGCCGACAGCGAGGGCTGCGAAGGCAAGTTCTACGTCTGGAGCTATGACGAGGTCGTGGAGGTGCTCGGCGCGGATGTCGCAAAAGTGTTCGGCCACATCTACGACGTCTCGCCCAAGGGCAACTGGGATGGCGATCACAGCCGGCCGCACGAGGCGGACGCGAAGCCGACCTCGATCCTCAATCGCCTGGGCTCGCGCGAGCTGATGAGCGATGTCGAGGAGGAGAAGCTCGCGATCCTCAAAGCCAAGCTGCTGGCCCGGCGCGCGAACCGCGTGCGGCCCGGTTTTGACGACAAGGTGCTCGCCGACTGGAACGGGCTGATGATCGCGGCGCTCGCGCGTGCCGCCGTCGTGTTCGAAAAGCCTGCCTGGGCTGAGCTGGCGCGGCGCGCGTTTTTGTTCGTCGAGACGCGCATGACGAGGGATGGCCGGCTGCGCCACAGCTGCCGCTCAGGCCACATGACGGCTTCAGCGACGGCCAACGACTACGCCAACATGATCCACGCGGCCCTGCGGCTGCATCAGGTCGCGGCGGAGCCCGCCTACCTCGACGCTGCGCTGCGCTGGAGCGACGTGCTCGATCGCCACTACTGGGTCGCGGATACGGGCGGATATGCAACCACTGCGGACGATACGACCGACGTTCTCGTGCGCCTCTCGTCCGCGCAAGACGACGCGGTGCCCAGCGCCAACACCGTCATGCTGTCGAACCTCATGGGGCTGTTCGTGCTCACGGGCGAGAGCCGCTTCGTTACCCGCGCGGAAGCCATCGTGCAGGCGTTCGCGCCCGACCTTGCGCGCTCGCTCACCCAGCATACGGGGTTCCTCGCCAACGCCATCGATCTCATCGCGCCCCAACTGGTCGTGGTCGCTGGCCGCGATACCGGCGCGCTCGCCGCAGCCGTCAACGGCATGAGCCTGCCGGGGGCGCTTCGCTATGTGTTGAGCCCCGGTCAAGCAGGGCTTCCCGCGGGTCTGGCCTTCAAGCCAGGGTTCGACGGCTTAGCTGCCGCCTACGTTTGTCTTGGGCCCCATTGTCTCGCGCCCACGTCTGCCGCGGATCATCTCACACCGTCGTTGCGCACGCTGCGCCAGGCCACCCCGCTAACGCCTGCCGCCTGATGGTCAAGGATGAACGCAAACCATCCTTCATCTTCAGATCGTGTTCATGTGATTTATCGCAATTTGCGGGTGCTTGCCGGGCATGACCCCACCGGCACCAGTCTGGAGAACCAACAATGAAACGTCTTGCTCTTACTGCCGCTCTTCTCACCCTTGGCGCCGTCTCGGCGCACGCCGATCCCGAACGCTGGGAACGCGGCCGCTATCCGTATGCCGAGCGCCATCACTACGTATGCCAGGAGAAGGCCGAGCGTCTGCACCGGTTCGAACATCGCGCGGCGTCTGACGGCATCATCACCGAGCGCGAACGCCATATCATTCATGAACTGCGCGAGAATTTGCGCGAAACCTGCGGCGGTTATCGCTGGCGAGGTTGAGTGCTTCCGGGAAAAGTGTGGCGCGGTTTTCCCGAAAGAAGCATGAAAAAACAAAGACCTAGAGTCCTTCCGCGAGTCTACTTAAGTCGGAAGGACTCGAGGCGGCTGTTCGCCATCGGGGAGCGGCCGTTTTTTATTGTTTCAAAGCCCACGGGCTGCGATCACGAAGTGCTAAGCGCGATTGAGAAAAACGTGCGCAAAGACTCTTGACAGTTGGGGGCATCGGCGTATCTTTTAGGTGTCGATGCGCACTGGTTCGAAAGTCCGTCATGCCCGCCCAGGGCCCGCGCCTTTCCTACCCAGCAGCGGTTCCGCCGCAGTCTCATTCACCGACACGTCTGCATGGTGCAGATGGAATGAGACCGCCGAGGGTTCTGCGCCGCCGCCGGCACAGCTTCGTGACTACGGAGGAGCGATGACGCCACCTCAGCTTACGATACGGCTTTAGTCCGAATTGCAAAACCCAAAGACACATGCCCTGCCCAACAGCGACCCTGCCGTCGCCGCGGGGCATCCGGTCAAGGCCCGCAACAGGACCAGCCTTCAAAATCAAAATGTGAAACCTTCATGCGAGGGAGAGACCGTGGCGGCCGGCCGGCCGTCACCCTCAGAGCCTCGATTTCAAAACCGGATATTCCGGCTTAGCATCATCGGAAGATGACAACCCTGCCCGGCACAGCCAGCGGCAGGGTTTTGCTTTTTGAGCGGGCGTTGCATTGCGCCACGATCTCTGCGGCATTACGGATGGGTGATGCTCACCGCCCCTTTGCAACGCACCCTCATCATCGGCAACAGCGGGTCGGGCAAGTCAACGCTCGCCCGACGAATCGCGCTCAAGGCCGATTGCGCCGTGACCTCTCTTGATGAGGTCTATTGGATCGATCAAATGTTGTTACACAAACGCGGAGCGGTGGCCGCCAAACAGCTCGCAACCGAGGCCAGTCTGGCCCAGCGCTGGGTCATCGAGGGCGTCTATGGCTGGTTGATCGATGCCGTCAGCCCGCGGGCCACGCACCTCGTCTGGCTCGATCTGCCGTGGGCCGAGTGCAAGGCGGGACTGCTCGCTCGCGGTTCCGCTGGGGGTTCGGACGCCGAGTTCGCCGGATTGGTCGTATGGGCCGAGCAGTATTGGAACCGGCAATCCTCCAGCTCGCATGCCGCCCACGCCCTTATCTTCCACGTGTTTCCCGGTGCGAAGACAGGCCTGCATAGCCGGCGCGAGGTCGAACTTTTTGCGGGACGTCGCTGAAACGAGTAGGGCTACCGCCCCGCGCCCCGTTCGGAGGAACACCCTCCGAACCTCCCGTCGTTTTGGACCTTAATTCTTGCCCGCGCCCGTATCCATAGACTGGAAGAAGTCGGAGTTCGTCTTGGTCTGCTTCAGTTTGTCGAGCAGGAACTCGATGCCATCCATCGTACCCATCGGATTGAGGATGCGGCGCAGCACGTAGACCTTGCGCAGCTGATCCTTCGGAATGAGCAGGTCTTCCTTGCGGGTGCCCGAGCGCGCGATGTCGATTGCGGGGAACACGCGCTTATCAGAAACCTTGCGGTCGAGGATGATTTCGGAGTTACCCGTGCCTTTGAATTCTTCGAAGATCACTTCGTCCATGCGCGAGCCGGTGTCGACCAGCGCCGTTGCGATGATCGTCAGCGAGCCGCCTTCTTCGATATTGCGCGCGGCACCGAAGAAACGCTTGGGGCGTTGCAGTGCGTTGCTGTCCACGCCGCCCGTCAGCACCTTGCCGGAGCTAGGCACCACCGTATTGTAGGCGCGGCCCAGCCGCGTGATGCTATCCAGCAGGATCACCACGTCGCGCTTGTGCTCGACCAGGCGCTTGGCCTTTTCGATCACCATTTCAGTCACTTGCACGTGGCGCGAGGGCGGTTCGTCGAATGTCGAGGCCACCACTTCGCCCTTTACCGAGCGCTGCATGTCGGTCACTTCTTCCGGCCGCTCGTCGATCAGCAGCACGATCAGGAAGCATTCGGGGTGGTTCTTGGCGATGCTCGCCGCGATGTTCTGCAGCAGCACGGTTTTACCAGTGCGCGGCGGGGCGACGATGAGCGCGCGCTGGCCCTTGCCAATCGGCGAGACGATATCGATGACGCGCGAGGAGAAATCCTTGATGGTCGGGTCTTCGATCTCCATCTTCAGCCACTGCGTTGGATAGAGCGGCGTCAGGTTGTCGAAGTTGACCTTGTGCTTGGCGGCTTCGGGCTCTTCGAAGTTGATCTTGTTGACGCGCAGCAGCGCGAAGTAGCGTTCGCCATCTTTTGGCGAGCGAATCTGGCCTTCGACCGTATCGCCCGTGCGCAGCGCAAAGCGCCGGATCTGGGTCGGCGAGACGTAGATATCGTCGGGACCTGGCAGATAGTTCGCGTCGGGCGAGCGCAGGAAGCCGAAGCCGTCCTGCAAAACTTCGACCACGCCGGTGCCGATAATGTCGGTTTCTTTGGCCGCGAGCTCCTTCAGGACCGCGAACATCAATTCCTGCTTGCGGAGCGTCGAGGCGTTCTCGACGCCGACCTCTTCTGCAAACGACAACATGTCGGTCGGAGACTTGAGCTTCAAGTCCTCGAGCTTCATTTCTTTCATGGGTTCAAAACTCCGGGGGCGACCTCATTTTCCAAGGCGGCCGTAAGTCGATGGGCAGGGAAGGTCGCGCGGTGGGGGAGGACGTTTGATCTTTAGTCTGTGGGAGGGTCTGGATCATCGCTTGCATGGGTTTATCCCATGCGGCCAGATTGTCTCGCACTGCGAAGTAAGAACTTGCCGCGAGTGAACAACCGGCAGCTCAGCCGGGGAGGCTTTGCTCAATAACGTGAATGTGGTGTGCTTAGCAGAGTTTTCCCAGGAACGGAAGCTCAAGAGTGTGACACTTAAGCCGCTAAAATGGCTTCACAATCACGAAAATGACGATTCCGACCATCAGCAGGGCGGGGACTTCGTTCATGATGCGCCAATAGCGGGTCGACTTGTCGTTGCGATCTTCAGCAAACCGGCGCACCGACGCCGAAAGCATGCCATGGACCGCGGACAGCGCGAGCACGAGGACGAGCTTGGCTGCGAACCAGCCCGCCGTGTGCCACCCGCCGGCCCAGGCGAGCCACAGGCCCAGAACCCAGGCAATGACCATCGCCGGGTTCATGATGATGGTGAGCAGGCGGCGTTCCATCACCTTCAGCGTTTCCGACAGCTCTGATCCGGCCGGCGCCTCAGCGTGATAGACGAACAGGCGCGGCAGGTAGAGCATGCCCGCCATCCAGGCAATGATCGCCATCACGTGGACAGCCTTGACCCAGGGGTAGGCGGCTTGGCCCAACGCCAGCATCACCGACGCGGTCAGGCCGACCGTCACGCTAAGCGCTGCGGCGGCCCGCAGGCCCGGTGAGCCTTGCCGCGCAACGGTCGAACTGTCAGTGTTTTTCGCCACTTACGGCTTCCATGCTCTCACCCGCTCCACGAGCTGGGCGACGTGTTCCGGCGGCGTTTGTGGCACGATTCCATGGCCCAGGTTGAAAATAAACGGCTTGTCCGAAAGCGTGCGCAAAATCTCGTCGACGCGGCGGTCGAGCGCAGCACCACCAGCCACCAATAGCAGCGGATCGAAGTTACCCTGCACCGCCTTGCCATGGTGCTGCAACGATCGCATGACCCGCAGCGGCATCGCGGTGTCGCAGCTGATGGCGTCGACGCCGGTCACTTTGAGGAACGTTTCCGACAAGCCGCAGGCGCCGCGCGGGAAGCCGATGACGGGCACACCTGGGTGTTTTTTCTTGAGCGTCGCCACGATGCGCTGGGTCGGCTCCAGCACCCAGCTCTCGAATTCGTCCTCCGGCAGCGTGCTCGCCCAGCTGTCGAATATCTGCAGCACGTCGGCGCCGGCCACGACCTGCCCCGAGAGGTACTCTATGGAGGTTTCAACCAGGATATCGATCAGCTGGCCGAAGCCCTTGGGGTCGCGATAGGCAAACGACCGCGCGTGGGCCTGATCGGATGAGCCTTCGCCGCCGACCATGTAGGTTGCGACCGTCCAGGGCGCGCCGCAAAAGCCGATCAGCGCTGTTTCCTTGGGCAGGTCCTGGCGCAGGCGGGCGACCGTTTCGCACACGATCGCATAGGTCTTGGCCGCCGCTTCGGGCTTCAGCCGTTTCAGCGCGCCGGCGTCGCGGATGGGGTCCAGACGCGGGCCTTCGCCTTCAAGGAAGCTCACGGACTGGCCGAGCGCGTCGGGCACGACGAGGATATCGGAAAACAGGATCGCCGCGTCGAAGCCGTAGCGCCGGATCGGCTGCAGCGTTACTTCGGCGGCGAGCTTTGGGTTGTAGCACAGATCGAGGAAGCTGCCCGCGGCAGCTCTCGTCGCCTTGTACTCAGGCAGATAGCGGCCTGCCTGGCGCATGAGCCAGATGGGCGGGGGTGAGATCGCCTTGCCGAGCAAGGGGTCGAGAAACCGGCGATGGACGTGCGGTGGGGTTGCGGGCGCAGATACGGTCATCGCTTCACTTCACTTTGAGAAAAGAGATTCTAGATTCTGTTAGTATGACTCTTACGCGGTGAGTTACGGGGATTAAGCACGCGTCCCACGGATTTCCCCAAGGTGACGGGTGTGGGATGCGAGGGCCGCTAAATCTCATGGCAGGAGAGGCGTCAAACCACAAGACGGTTTGAATCCGTCTCGATTCAATCGTTTGGCGGATGGGTTGCAGCAGCGACGTTGCGGGCAGCCTTGTTGATAAGCGTTGAATGAGTGCTCCAAAACCGGGTCATCCACAATACTGCCCGAACGGCTGGAAAATCATTCGAACGAGACGGGGTGTTGGCAAAACCGTTGACGGGCGAGCCGTGAGACGGGCACATCTTCGGTTCAGCCCCTGGGGCTGTGCAGAACCCCATGAGTTTTCCACCGATGGCCAACCCCCTGCCAAGCTTCTTCCATCTGCATCTCGTCTCGGATTCGACCGGGGAAACGCTGACGACGATCGCCAAGGCCGCCGCCGTGCAATACGCCATGGTGCGCCCCATCGAGCACATTCATCCGCTGGTGCGCACCGCCAAGCAGATGAAGCGCGTGTTGCAGGAGATCGAGCAGGCACCGGGCATCGTCCTCTATACTGTCGTCAACAAGGAGCTCGCCGATGAGCTCGAGACGCGATGCAAGGATCTCAATATCCCTTCCCTTTATGTGCTCGCGCCCATCATGCAGGTGTTCGAGAGCTATCTCGGGGCGCCGCAGACGCCGACGGTTGCCGGTCAGCACGTGCTGGACGCCGCCTATTTTCGGCGCATCGATGCCATGAATTTCACCATGAGCTACGACGACGGCAAGCTGCCGGACGATCTCAACCAGGCCGACCTCATCTTGCTCGGCATTTCGCGCACCTCGAAAACGCCGACCTCGATCTATCTTGCGCACCGCGGCTACAAGACCGTGAACGTGCCGATCGTGCCCAACGTGCCGCTGCCGGCCAAGCTGTTTGAACCCCATACCGCGTTCGTCGTCTGCCTCGTCGCCAGTGCCGAGCGGATTTCGGAAATCCGCCGCAACCGCGCCGAACATCTCTCCTACCGCGACCTCGACGATTATGTCGACCGCCAGCAGATCGCGGCCGAGATCGCCCATTCGCGGCGCGTATGCGCGCAAAACGGCTGGCCGGTGCTCGATGTCACGCGGCGCTCCATCGAAGAGAGCGCGGCGGCCATCATCAAGCTGATGCAAGATCACAAGGAAGGCCGCGTGCCCCAAGAGGCGCTGTGATGGGCGGCGCGACCTGTCCAATTATTCTCGCGTCCGGCAGTGCCATCCGCCGCAAATTGCTGTCCGCTGCGGGCGTCGCGTTTTCAGTAATCCCCGCCGATGTGGACGAGCCCGCATTGCGGGCCGGGCTCGAAGGCCGCGATACCGTAGAACCGGGCAGCGTTGCGGGTGCACTTGCTCTGGCCAAGGCCCAGGCGGTCAGCCGGCAACACGCGCAAGCGCTGGTCATCGGGGCCGATCAGGTGCTCTGGCTCGATCCTGTTATTTTCGAGAAGCCCAAGGATCTGGACGCGGCGCGCGACCAGCTGAGGCGCTTACGCGGGCAAACCCATGAACTCCACTCCGGGGTGGCGCTCGCCCAGAATGGCGACGTCGTGTGGGCGGCTGTGCGCACCGCACGGCTGACCATGCGCGCGTTTTCGGATGCGTTTCTCGACGACTACCTTACCCAGGCCGGCGATGATATCTGCCACTGCGTCGGCGCGTATGAATACGAGGGGCTCGGACTGCAACTGTTCGATTATGTGGACGGCGATTATTTCACGATTCTTGGGCTGCCGATGATGCCGCTGCTCGCGGAATTGCGTGCGCGGGGAGCTCTCGAGGTTTAGGCAACATCGGGATGCGCGCGCCCTCGACCCGTGGGCTTGAGAGATGATCTTTTCTAAATGAAAAATGCATGCGTCATCGGCTGGCCTATTGAACATTCGCGCTCGCCGCTCATTCACGGCTATTGGCTCAAGACCTACGGCATCGAGGGCACGTACACGAAAGTGGCGGTGAAGCCTGAGGAGCTGGGCGGCTTCCTCGCTTCTCTCGCGGAGCGCGGGTTTTGCGGATGCAATGTCACCGTGCCGCACAAGGAAGCAGCGTACCGCGCCAGCGCTGAGCGCGATGCGTCTGCGGTCGCGGTCGGGGCCGCCAACACCTTATGGCTCGATGGCGGCACGCTCCATTGCGCCAACACCGACACCTACGGCTACATGACCTATCTCACGGAACGCGCGTCAAACTGGGCGCTGCGGGACGCGCCGGTGTCGATCCTGGGGGCGGGCGGCGCTGCTCGTGCCATCGTCTACGGTTTTCTGCAAGCGGGTGTTGGAGAAATCCGGCTTTTCAACCGTTCGCGGGAGCGGGCTGCGGCGCTTGCCCAAGCGTTCGGGCCGCGCGTCAGGGTGCACGACTGGCACCAACGGGGGCCGCTCTCCCAAAACGCGAGCGTGCTCGTCAACACGACGTCGCTCGGGCTCAAGTCTGCTGGCGATATCGGCATTGATTTTTCCGCCTTCCATTCCGCGTGCGTTGTGTCCGATATCGTCTACGTTCCGCTGGAAACAGCGTTCCTGGCGGCCGCACGGCTCCAAGGGCTTGCCACCGTCGACGGTTTGGGCATGCTGCTGCATCAAGCCGTGCCGGGCTTTGCGCGCTGGTTTGGCGTTTGCCCGGAGGTGAGCGGCGAACTGACACGGCTCATCCGAGCCGATATCGAGGGTGCGTGATGCTCATCATTGGCCTCACAGGGTCCATCGGGATGGGAAAATCGAAGGCGGCTGCGCATTTTCGCGAGCTCGGTATCGGCGTGTTCGATGCCGACGCGGAGGTCCACCGGGTCTATGAGGGGCCGGTGTTGCCGCTGATCGAAGCGACGTTTCCCGGCACCGTCGTCAATGGCCGCGTCGACCGCGCCCGGCTTACCGCTGCGCTCGGCAAGAACGCCGGCGGTTTCCAGACGCTGGAAGCCATCATTCATCCGTTGGTGCGGGAAGCGTCGTGGAATTTCGTCCAGGCAGAGCACGCCGAGGGTGCGCGGTTTGCCGTACTCGAAATTCCCCTGCTGTTTGAGACGCGCGGCGATCAGACCGTCGATGCCGTCATTGTCGTCTCGGCGGATGCCACGACCCAACGCGCCCGCGTGTTGCAGCGTCCCGGTATGACCGACGAAAAGCTTGCCACCATGCTCTCGCGCCAGCTGAGCGATGCCGATAAGCGCGCCAAGGCCGATTTTGTCGTGGATACCAGTGGACCGGTTACAGACACCTACGGGCAAATCGATCACATCTTGCAGCAGCTTACGCTGCGGCCGGCAGTCGCGTTTCAGCGCTATTGGACCCGCAACGAGGCCTGACTTTGAAAGTCCGACTGTGAGAGAAATTGTTCTTGATACCGAAACGACGGGCCTCGACCCCAAGACCGGCGACCGGCTGATCGAAATCGGTTGCGTCGAGCTGATCAACAGGATGCCGACAGGCCGCGAATATCACGTTTTCATCAACCCCGAGCGCGACGTGCCGGCCGAAGCGCAGGCGGTGCACGGCATTTCGACCGCGTTCCTCAAGGACAAGCCGTTGTTTGCGACGGTTGCAAGCGACTTTCTCGCCTTCATCGGTGGCGATACGCTGGTCATCCACAACGCCACGTTCGACATCGGCTTTCTCAATGCCGAGCTCACTCGCCTCAAGCATTCCGCGCTCAGCATGACCCGCGTCGTCGATACGCTTGCGCTCGCGCGCCGCAAGCATCCAGCCGGGCCCAACAGCCTGGATGCGCTTTGCAAACGCTATGGCATCGATACGTCGTCGCGGGTCAAGCACGGGGCGATCGTCGACAGTCTGCTGCTAGCCGAAGTCTATCTCGAACTGCTCGGCGAGCGGCAGACCGCGCTCAGCCTTTCCAGCCGCGCACCTGCTCCCGGCCCTTCGAATGGGCGCACGCAGGCTGCCGCCCGCGCTGCTGCCAAAGTCCGTCCGCAGCTGCTTCCCGCTCGCTTGACGCAGGCCGACCTCGACGCGCATGCAGCTTTCATCGGGCAACTCGGTGCCAAGGCGATCTGGGGCCGGTTCGATGCGTAGGGCTGCTGCGATCGGCTTGTTTCTGGCGCAACGGAGCCACAGTCGCGAACAACGATCGCTGCAAATGTCTCGCGCGACTTGTCGCGTTCCTACGAGGCCTCATAGCTTGTTGTATGGAAATCACGGGCTGGCGGCGACGTCAGACACAGCTACAAGGGGAACCGCATGAAACGCTGCATCGCCATCATGTTGGTGCTGGCCGCCTGCCTTGGGTTCACCGGCCGAACCGCCGTTGCGCAGTCCAGCATGACCGAGAACGGTCCGGTCTTTGACAGCGATGTCAGGAAGAAGGCGGAGCAGGACGCAGCCGAGCGCGCCGAGCGCCGCAAAAGCTATGGCGACGTGGTCTATCCGAAATTCATGCAAGGCGGTGAGAGGCCCGACATCAAGCCGGTCGCACCTCCAATCGTCTATCTGGACCAGAACGAGGAGGTGGGATCGATCATCGTCGACACCAGAGCTCACCGGCTCTTCTATGTGCTGCCGGGCAAAAAGGCCTATCAGTATCCCATCTCGGTTGGCCGCGACGGCTTCACCTGGACCGGCACGGAGACGATCAGCCGCATCGCTGCATGGCCCTCATGGACGCCGCCGCCGGAAATGCACCAGCGCATGAGCGGCCTTCCGGTCACGGTCACGGGCGGCTTGCTCAATCCGCATGGTGCGCGCGCCCTCTATCTCGGCAACACGATCTATCGCATTCACGGCACCAACAACGACCGCACGGTGGGGCGGGCAAATTCGTCGGGGTGCTTCCGCTTGACGAACGAGAACGTGGTGCATCTCGCCTCGATCGCGAAGGTCGGGGCAAAGGTGAAGGTGCTCCAGTCCTATGCGGGCGGAGTCAGCGAAAGCGCGCCGTTATCGTCGCTGTTCAGCTTCGCCAGCAGTGGCGAGCCGCCCGCAGTGCTGGCGGCCGCGAAGAGCAAGAAGCCGCCAGCATCGAAGCCTGCAACCGTGCCGGCAAAGAAGGCTGCTGCCGAATAAGCTGCCGATTGCGATCGGCTGGCGGATCGCACTTCAGTTAAAATCGAAGCGGCCCTCGCCTAAAGTGTTCGTTCAGCTCGGGCGCTGCATTGCGGCCTGACCGGCCGCCATTTCCTGTTGGCGGCGCATGTAGAGGCCGCCGAAGTCGATCGGGTCGAGCAGCAGCGGGGGGAAGCCGCCTTCGCGCGTGATGTCGGCCACAAGGCGGCGCAGGAATGGAAACAGGATCGTCGGGCAGTTGATTAGCAGGAACGGCTCCAGCGCCTGGTCGGGCACGTTGTGGAGCTTGAACAGGCCGCCGTAGACGCATTCCAGTATGTAGATCGTGCCGCTGGCGTTGGTTGCGTGGGCCTTGAAGTCGATGACGCTCTGGAACAGTTCGGGCTTCAGGCGTTCGGCGTTCACATTGACTTCGATCTTGAGGTTCGGGTTTTCGCCAGGGCCTTCGAGCAGGAGCGCGACGTTGGGGTTTTCAAACGACAAGTCGCGGATGAACTGGCCGACGACCTGGGCGCCCATCGGGGCCGGTGCCTGTTCGCCATTGTTTTTATCTGCCATTGTCATCCCCTGGGTTGCGATCCGATAAGCCGCCGCGGCTCGCTACCATGCCCGGCTCCGCGCGGCAATCGGCATGATGGGGGTATTATCGCAGGGCGTTGCGCGTGCCTCGTTATGCCGGACCGTTGCTGGATCCGTCGCCGCGCGGCTTGCCCGCCTTCTCGTCAAGCCGTTCGTAGCTCGCCTCGATCGTCGGGCCGTGTCCGGGTGTACGCCGGGGTTCGCCGCCGCTGCGTCCGCGCCGACGTCCGCGTGCAGAACCTGCAAACATCGGAAAGCCTTTGGAGACGCCCCATTGGGCTACCGCCTGGCGCACGGGTGGGATCATGAGCAGCAGGCCGATGCAATCGGTGATCAGTCCGGGCAGGATGAGGCATGCGCCGGCGAACCACAGCAGCATGCTTTCCATCATCGGCTCGAGCGGGGGCTCGCCGGAGCGGGCCGTCTGCACCATGCGCCGGGCGACGCCTAAGCCTTGGTGCTGCACCAAGGCAATGCCGGCGATGAAGGTGCCCACGATGATCGTCAGCGTCGCCCACACGCCGATCAACGTGCCGACCTTGATGAGCAGCGCGATCTCCAGCAGCGGGAGCGCGATCAACAAAATAAGAATGATAAGGCCCGTCGGCGGCATGAATTGACCTAGGTTAAGGCCCGGGCGGCTAGGCTGTGGTGTCCCTGGCAGGTGTACGATCTGCGCGGTCAGGCGTCCTGCCGTGCTGATTACCGGGTTGGCTTTAGCGCACTTGTGTCTTACATCAATAGCACTGATGGCGGCATGACAGCCGAAGTTTCTGAAACTTTGGCCGCATGACCTGTTCAATCGAAGCCGGTGAACAGCGCCCACGATCCCCACATGTCTCGGGCCATGGTTAGTGGCCGGGCGTGCCGGACCGGGCACCTGTCCCTTATGGAAGCTGTAGCTCAATCATGGATGGCAAATTGGATCTCTTCACCCTGATCACGCTGGTCGTCGCGGTGTTGGCGATCCTGAAGCTGCGCAGCGTGCTGGGCAAGGACACGGGCGGGGACACGCGCCGCGAGGAGCGGGCCGCCGAGCGCCGCCGCACTACTTCGACCGCGGACACCAACGTCGTCACCATGCCACGCCGTGACGCGCCGGCACCGCCTGCCGGAGATGTCGCGCTGGCGGATGCCGAGCAGCGGATCAGGATCTTTGCCGCCGGCGACTCGGCCGTCGCACAGGGCCTGCTGGACATTTACAAGTATGACGCGATGTTCGACCCGGCCGTCTTCGTCAAGGGCGCAAAGCAGGCCTATGAAATGATCGTCACTGCGTTTGCCGAGGGCAACCGCAAGACGCTGAAAGATCTGCTGTCGCGCGAAGTGTTCGATGAATTCGCCGCAGAAATCGTCGCCCGCGACAAGCGCGGCGAGCTGATCGACCAGAGCTTCGTTGGCATCAACAAGGCCGACATCGTCGAAGCCGAAACCCGCAATGGCGTTGCCAGCATCACGGTCCGGTTTGTCAGCCAATTGATCACCGCAACGCGCGACCGCGCCGGCATGGTCACCGGAGGCGATCCGCAGAAAATCAAGGAAGTCACCGACGTGTGGACGTTCTCGCGCGACGTTTCCACCGCGCGCGCGCGCCAGAACCTCAACTGGAAGCTTATCGCCACCCAGGAGAGCTGATCCTATTCCCCTCCCCCTTGCGGGGGTAGGGAATAGGGACGGCTGGTTTATCCGATCCTCACTTCCCCTCGAACAGCGCCTTGGCGTCGTCGTGGAGGGCTTGACGCGAGGCGTCGCGCGAATACATCATGTGGCCGCCGGGGTAGACCTGCAGCTTGAGGCGGCCGGGCGCGCCCGTCTGCGGGATCTGGTCGAGCACCAGCTTGCTTTCGAAATAGGGCGTCACGAGATCGGTCAGGCCGTGGGCAACCAGCACACGCATGCCGGGGTCGAGCGCCAGCGCATTCTCCAGATCATGGACCGCTTCGGGAGACTTCTTGCCGAATTCCCATTGGTTGTTTGCCGCTTCATTGAAGAACAGGTAGCGGCCGTTCTCCACGTTCCAGTTGAGCTTGCGGTGATAGATGTCGACCATCGCTTGGATCAGCGGGGCATGCAGGCCTAACCGCAGTTGATCGTCTGCGTAACTGTTGGTCGAGAACGGCGACGGGTCGAGGCCGGTGAGGTTGCCATCGTACATGCTGGAGACGCGCTTGTCGGCGCGATTGACTTCGCGGGCGAACGTCGACAACGGCACGCGGCCGCCGAGCTGGCGCACCAGCGCTGCGTCGAGCCCGGTCAGCTCTGCGACCTTGGCCGAGAGCCGCGCAACGGCCTGCTCGTCGTTGGGGCCTTTCATCAGATCGTTGATGAATGCGCCGGTCGCGTAGTCCTCCACGTCCTTCATGCTCTCGCGCGTGATCGGGCCTTTGCGTTCCCGGAGGGTCGCCGCCATTCCCGGTAGGCGGGCTGCCAGGCCGAGAACGGAATTGGCTGCGTAGAAGCGGCCGAAATCGAGCACCGGCGAAAGCAGCACCAGGCCGTTGACGCCGACGCCCTGTTCCACTTGCAGCTTGTGGGCGATCTTGGGCGCCCGGAAGCCGCCGTAGCTTTCGCCGACGATGAACTTCGGGCTCAGCATGCGGTCGTTCGCTTCGCTCCAGCGGCGGATCGTGGCCGCCAACGCGTCAATGTCGCCGCTCACCGAATAAAACGCTTTCTGGGCCTCCTTGTCGCCGGTCACGCGGCTGTAACCGGTGCCGGGCGGGTCGATGAACACTAAGTCGGTGAAATCGAGCCAGGACTGCGGATTGTCGGTGACGACGGCGCTGGCCGAGGGCCGCGCTGCATCGGCGTCCATCGGCAATCGCCAGGGGCCGAGCGCGCCGAGATTGAGCCAGGCGGATGCATAACCCGGGCCGCCGTTGAACACGAACGCCACCGGCCGCGTCTTGGGGTCGGCGTCCACCAGCTTGAACGCGATGTAGGCGACGTCGGCGCGCGGGGCGCCCGATTCTGGGTCCGTCAGCTTGATTGCGCCGGCCGTCACATTGAAGTTCAGCGTCTTGGCCCCCAGCGGCAGGGTGTGCCGCGTGGTCTGGTCGGCCGGCAGCTTGGGCAGTTCGGGTTTTGCCGCCGGTTTTTCGCTAGGCTTGTCGGACGCGGGTTTGCCGTTCGCGGGCGCACCGTGGGCGGCCTCGGCGTCTTGCGCCAACGCTGGGGCGATGGTTGGGGCAAAGCCCTGGGTGCCGAAGGCCATGGCGGTCGCGAGCGCAAGGCTACCGATCCATTGACGTGTGATTGCGGTCATGATTCTCGTTTCCTGACAGTGCGGCGTCCTAGATACAGAGCTTGTATGACAGGACGGGTTCGCTAAGTGTGCCTTGTTGTAGCTGGACAAATCGGGCTGCAATAGCCAACACACGCGCTTGCTTGCTTGCTGCTGGACAGGACCCAACTCCCGATGACGCTCCTTGCGGTTATTTCAGCGCCTGTATCGTTTGCCGATCTGCCCGGCTGGGAGCTGGATGATCATCTGGCGGCCTTTCATGCCTTTTGTGCGTCGGCCGAGACCGTCACGGGGCCAGCTGCGCTTCACAGGGCTGGTGCGCGCGCGATCGAGCAGCGGTCCGGGATCAGCACTGCCTCCCAGGCGCGGGCGTTCTTTGAAGCGCAGTTCCGGCCTGCGCGGCTCGAACATGACGGTCCGGCCGGATTGCTCACCGGGTATTACGAGCCGGTGCTCGACGGCTCGCTCACACGATCGGCTGCCTTTTCCGTGCCGATCTATAAGCGGCCCTCAGACCTCGAAAACGTCGTGCCGGAAGCCGAGCGCGGGGCTACCCGCGTGGCGTATACCCATATGCGGCGGACCGCCGATGGGGTGGCGCCGTATGCAACGCGGGCGCAACTCGAAGACGGCGCCCTGGCTGGATCGGGGCTCGAACTTTGCTATCTTGCCGACCCGGTGGAGGCTTTCTTCCTTCATGTGCAAGGGTCGGGGGTGATCAAGCTCCCCAGCGGCCGCTTAATGCGCATCACCTACGACGGCAAGAACGGGCATCCCTACACGTCCATCGGGCGCACGCTCATCGACGAGGGCGCGCTGTCCGCCGAGGGTCTCACGCTGCAAGCGCTCGGCGATTATTTGCGCGCGGACGCTGCGCGCGGGCGGCGCGTCATGCAGCGCAACGCGAGTTTCGTGTTTTTTCGCGAGCTTTGCTTCGACAGCGCCGTGGGGGTGCTCGGCACGCCGCTCGTCACTGGGCGCAGCCTTGCCGTCGATACGGCGTTTCATGCCCTGGGGTCGCCGATCTTCGTCACTGCGCCGTCGATGACGCATGTCTCTCCCGGTGGTTTTCATCGCCTCATGGTCGCGCACGACGTCGGCTCAGCGATCAAGGGCCCTGAGCGCGGCGACATCTATTTCGGCACCGGCAGCGATGCGCTCGCGCTGGCCGGCATCACCAAGCACGCGGGCGCCTTTCATGTGCTGCAACCGCTGGACGATGGTCCATGAGCGGGCACAAGCACGGGAAAAAGCCAAAGGCTGGGTTGACGGTCGAAGAGGAGGCGCTGTGGAACCATGCTGCGCGGTCCATGGCGCCGTTGCGCAAGCCCAAGCCCCGGGTGCTTGACGGGGCAGACGAAGCCTTGTTTGCGGAACTGATGGAGATGGACGGCGTCGCCCCGCCTAAGCGCCGCGCCAAGCCTGACAGGCCCAAGCCAACCTCGTTGCCGGGGCTGCCGGAGCGTCCTGACGCCGGTTCGACCGCGAAGGCCCGCGCCACGCCTGATCTCGCCGATTTCGACCGCAAGAGCGCCAAGCGCCTGCGGTCGGGCGCCATCGACATCGAGGCGCGGATCGATTTGCACGGCATGCGCGAGCACGAGGCGCACGGGCAGCTCCGGCGGTTCCTCTATTCATGCCAAGCCAGTAACAAGCGCTGGGTTCTAGTCATCACCGGCAAAGGCGCGCCGCGCCGGACGGGCTGGTTTTCGGACGACGGCGAGCCCGACACTGTGGAGAATTTCGAGCGCTCGTCGCCGCGCGGCGTCATCCGCCGCAACGTGCCCCGCTGGCTCACCGAGCCCGACCTACGCGCCATCGTCGTCAGCTTCACCGAAGCGGGCGCCCAGCACGGCGGTGAAGGCGCGCTCTATGTGCAGTTGCGGAAGCGCTGAAGCCGCATCCCGGCAGCCTGGAGATATCGGTATGCGATTGGCACATGCCTCGGGCGCGGACCTGCGCGAAATGAGCGTGGGTTGAGTGGGATTAAGGTTGTTAACCTAGTTTCGTTTTGGGTGACTATTTATTTATCAGGAGATTTTCATGTTTATCTTTGCCGGGAAAGTCGTGCTCGCTCTCACCGTCATCGTCGGGCTTACCGCGGTCGACGTTGCCTACACCGCAGCCCACCACAATGCTACGCAAATGGAACAGCTCGCAATGGCCGTTACGGACGGCGAATAACGGGCTGCATCGAAAGCGGATTGAGCACGGCCGACGCCCGGCGACAATGGGCGTTGCGTCCTGTTCGATCCGCTGGCTGTCTGTCCTATTTGCACCCGCCCGCCAAGGCCTGCAGAGCAGCGGTGATGCCGGCGAGGGAATAGGTATCCGTCACTGCGGTGCCGCGCTCCGATGTAGCCTGCACCGTCAATTTCGAGCCCTTCTTCATGCCGTCGAGCAGTTTCAATTCGGAGGTCGCGTCCGATACGTAGGCGCGGTCGTCTTTTACAAACAGTTTGAATACCGCGCTGCCGCCTGGAACATTCGCGCCGCTCACGGTCAATACGGGTTCGGCCCCCTTTTTTGCGGGAAAGCCGAGTTTCACGCTGATTTCAGACTTTACGCCGTCCGTGGGCCAGGCGGAGACATAGAACAGCGCCGGGTCGCGCGTCAGGCCGGACGGTTCGGTCGCAGACACTGGGCTCGCCAGGAAGCAGATTTTGATCTTGTCGGTGTTGGAATACAGCGTCCAGTCGTTGAACTTGTTCACGACGTCGGCGGCGCTTGCGGGCGGCGCGAGGCTCAACGCCAGTGCCAGCCCCAAACTTGCCCGCTGCACCGTGCCCGTTCCTCGATCTCGCACTGTCATGAGCGTCCCGTCGTCTGCTGGTGGCCGGTGGGGGCGGTGGCGAGCCGGACCGCATCCGCCGTCGGGCCGCCCTCCGATAGCGGACGTTCTGCAAACCGCGCCATCGACTTTACGCGGTCGTACATCACGATTGCGCCCGCCATCGCAACATTTACGCAAAACGACGTGGGGATTTTGACCACATAGTCGCATTTGGCCAACAGTTCGTCCGACAGCGAGCCGCGCTCGGGGCCCAGCACGTAGGCGGCCCGCAGCGGGTGGCGGAAGCTCGGCAAGTCGATGGCCGCATCGATTAATTCGACGCCGACGAGTTTGCAGCCCGTGGGCAGGGCCATCTCGTCGAGCGCGCCCCAGTTGTAGTGCGGAAGGTGCCACTGTCCTTTTGATGTGTCCGCACGCGCCTCAAGCGCCTGATAGGTCGCACCGACAGTAAACGTGAAGTGGGCGCCAAAGCCGTGGGCGGACCGCATCAGGTTGCCCAGGTTCAGCGATTTTGACATGCGCTCGGCGCCGATGGCGAAATAGCCGCGCGGGAGCGGGGGCCAGTTGGGTTGCGGCATGGCGTTGGTCTCGGTAAGGGGCTTTAAGACGGTTGAATGTTCAGGAGGTGTGTCCCCCATGAAAGCCCTGCTGTGCAAGAGCCTTGACGGCCCTGGAAGCCTCGTCATCGAAGAGCTGCCCGATCCGGTCGCGGGTGTTGGCGACGTGATCGTCAATGTTCGGGCGGCCGCGCTCAACTTTTTCGACACGCTGATCACCCGGGGAAACTATCAGACGAAGCCAGAGCTGCCGTTCTCGCCATGCGGCGAAATCGCCGGTGAGGTCGCTGCCGTGGGGCCAGGCGTGTCCGGCTGGCAGCCGGGGCAGCGGGTCATGGCGTATCTCGGCTTTGGCGGCGCGCGCAGCCGTGTCGCGGTGCCGGCCGAGCGGCTGATTGCGCTGCCCGATGCGGTCGGCTTCGAAGCCGCCAGCGGCGTCCCCATTACTTACGGCACGGCTCTGCACGGCCTGCGGGAGCGGGGAGGCCTGCGCGCGGGCGAAACCGTTGCGGTGCTCGGGGCCGCAGGCGGGGCGGGGCTTGCCGCGGTCGAAATCGCCAAGCTGCTGGGCGCGCGGGTGATCGCGGTCGCGTCGAATGCCGAAAAGCTTGCCGTCTGCCGGGCGCATGGCGCCGACGAAACTGTTTCGTCCGAAAAAGGGGACCTGAAGGAAGTTTTACGTGCTCTAACAGCGGGTAACGGCGTCGATGTGGTCTACGACTGCGTGGGTGGCGCGATGGCTGAACCGGCGTTCCGCGCGCTGGCCTGGAAGGGCCGGTATCTGGTCGTCGGGTTCGCCAGCGGTGACATTCCGAAGGTGCCATTCAACCTGTTCCTGCTCAAGGGCGCGGCCGCTATCGGTGTGTTCTGGGGTGAGGCAATGCGGCGCAATCCGGCTGAATACCGGGCCGACATGGCGTTCGCTCTCGAGGCGGTCGCTCAGGGGCGGCTAAAGCCCCACGTGCATGCGACCCATGCGGTGGCGCAGTTTGCCGACGCTTTCGGCCAGCTGGAACGGCGGGAAGCGATCGGGAAAGTGGTGTTAACCGGCTGGTAGAAGTTGTCGCCCGCCGGACTTGACGCGAATGGAGTTTATGTGGGACGCGTGCTGTCTCTTTACGGAAGATCCGTGCGCGCGTCGCTTAGTTGTGATTGGCCTAGGAACTTCGTTGGTGGTAGCGGGGTTTTGATCGGCGTTCCGCGAGTCAGAGGGTAGGCGTTGCGTCATGTTGGGAGTTGAGGAAACTCGACGGCGGTCGGGCCGGCGCATTGTCGTAGCGTCGGTCTTCATATGCGCAATTTTCGCCGGCATGGCTGGATGGGCTTTTCGGCTCAGTTCCGAAATGGTCGGGCCTGCGGCGGCTCAAGGCGGACGGGCCGAGCCCAAATCAAAAGTCGCGATGTTGCCGCCCGTTGCGCCTACCGCTGCTTTGGTTCGGCCGAACCTAGAGGACGTGGTCGCCAACGCCAACGTTGGAGCCCTATCGGACATTCCTGGGGTCAATCCGGGCGGGTCTCACAGCCCGGTCCAACCCGCACACACTGGCCGCACGCCTGCGCCGCCCGTTCAGCCGATGCTGATGTCGCGCGCGCAGCCTATGCAACAGTCTTTGCCGACGTCCTCCGCGCCGTCCGCCATAGACGATCCTGTCAGCGACTCGTCGGCTGATGTCGACGAGTGGGCCAGTTACGAGCCTTGGACTCCCGGCCGCGACGATACCTATCGCACGGTGTGCGTGCGGCTGTGCGACGGAGCGTATTTTCCCATCAGCTTTTCGACCACGCGCAGCCGGTTCAAGGCGGACGCTGCGCGCTGTCAGGCCGGCTGCAGTTCGCCCGCGCGATTGTTTGTCGTGAAACCCGAGGGGGCAGCGGAAGAGATGGTCGATGTGCGCGGAAGCGCCTACGCCGACTTGCCGAACGCCTTCAGGTTCCGGACATCTTACGACGCGGCGTGCACTTGCAAGGGTCAGCCCTGGGATGTGGCCGCGCGCGACCGGCACCTGCAGTATGCGGCCGTTACGCCCGCGATCATCGAACCTCAGGCCGCCAAGCCCGCCGCTAAGCCCGTGGTGCAACCGGCGCCCGCCAAGCTCGCGACGATTCACTCCGTCCGTTCCCAACAGCAGGTCGCGGCGCTTGGACCAGACCGCCTTTCGCCAGCCGCAACGGATATGCCGGCCGGCGCGGCCCAAGCGTCCGGGGGTGCGCTTTCTGAAACCAAAGCGCGGATTGCGGGCGCCGTTCCCGAGGCGGGTAAACCCGTTCCGCCGGCCGCCAAAGCCGCCTCTGGCAAAAAGGCCCGAGCCAACGGTGTGAAGGTCGCTCATTCGACGGTGGTTGTGCGTTCGGCGCAGCGCACGGTGGTTGCGCAGCTGGACGCCGCTCACAGCGGGCAACGTTCGTTCCGGTCCAGCGATTACTGGCGCCTGTCGGTCTGGGATCACAACTGAAAGCAGCGTTGACGGTCCGCCCGCTCAGCCATTTTTCTCAAGGCCTGCCGTCCGTTCAAACAATCTTTCCACCTTCGCACCTATGCTCGCCGCGTCGGGTGTGGTGGCGAGTGTTTGGCGTATGTCAGTTGTGCGTAGGTGGCAGACCTCTGCTGCGTGGATGATTGTGGCGGTCGCTGCGGTCGGTGCTAGCGCGGGCGAAGCGTCGGCGCAGTCGTTTTTCGAGAGCCTGTTCGGGCTTGGCTCGCCGCATCCGCCGGCGGGGCAGCCGATTCAGCGCCTTGGAACGCCGGGCGCTACCGGCCTTGCCGACGACGATGGATCAAGAGGCCGAGGACGCTCATCTGCGCGGAGCGGCGATGACGACGACCGCGCCAATTCCGGGGCCAAATACCAGACCATGTGCGTGCGGACCTGCGATGGTTACTACTGGCCGGTGCACTATCCCGTCACGCGGCGCGCATTCAAAGCCGATGCCGACATCTGCACCGCCAGCTGCGGCGCGCAGGCTAAACTGTACTACCGGCCGGGGCCTGGGACGGACGCGGAAGAAATGACGGATCTCGACGGCAACAGCTACGGGGCCAGCGCCACCGCGTTCGCCTATCGCAAGGGGCTGGTCAACGGATGCGCGTGCCGCCCGATGCCATGGAGCGAGGGAGAACGGGCCCGGCACGAGGGCTATGCGCTGGCGGAGGCGGAAAAAGCGCTCCGCGTGGCGGAGGCCGTGAGCGCGAACGCCAAAGCCGCTGCCTTCGTGCTCACGGCAACATCCGGGCCTCCTGCCCTCGCCTTGGCTTCACAGGCCGAGCCCGAAATTGCAAAGCTCACCGGCGGCATCGACCCGCTGTCGATCGGGCCGGCAGAGGCTGCGGCACTTGCTGCTGCGCGTGATCCCGGCGGGGCGGACCAAATCGCGCCGCCACAACCGGACGCCAAGCCTACGCAGCGTAGGGCCAGCAAACGCGAATTTGCGGCCGTGCCAGAGCGGGCGGTCAGATCCAAGCGGCTCACCGAACGTCCTGTGCGCGTGGCGGCCGCCCAGCCCAAGCCCGCCGTTTCCTGGTTTGGCGCGCCCAAATTTCGCTATCCCGGCGATTGAGGCTCGTTCACCACGGATTGCCGTCTTCATCCTCACCGATGCCCAGGCCGCCGCGGAGGGGATAGAGTTCCTCGATCACATAGGGGCCGCCGCCGGTGCGGGGCTTTGATGAAAACAGCGCGAACCGGTGGATGAAGACCGGCTCGAAGGCCAGCGTTGCGTTCAGGCTCAAGAACCGCGCAAGCTTCACCGGATCGGCGTGGTGCATGCGGGCGAGCGTAATGTGTGCCTTGAACGGGCGCTTGGCCGCCGGCAGGCCCACGCCGCGCGCAACCCGGTCGTGGCCGCGGGCCAAGGCCTCGAGCCCGGGGTTTAAGACCACGTCGGCATAAAGCGTATGCGGCTCAGCGCCGAACGTGCCAAGGCCCTTGATCGCCAGGCTGAACGCGTCCGCGCCGAGCGTTTCCAAAAGATCCATCACGTCGCGGGCTTGCTGGTCGGAGACATCGCCGAAGAACCGCAGCGTCAGGTGCAGGTCGTCCTCGTCAATCCAGCTCGCGCCGGGGAGCGGCAGCTCCAGCGCCGAGAGGTGTTCGCGGATATCCTCGGCGAGTTCGATGCCGGTAAACAATCGGGGCATGGGCTCACTCGTTTGGTTCAAGACCGCTGTGGCTGCCAGGCGATTTCGTCGACCGCTGGATTTGTCCGCAGGATCGCGTCGACGACGGATCGCAGGCCCGCCAGCTCCGCCGCCGCCTCATTCTTGCCTTCGCTGGCACGGCGGAGGAACTTCTCAGGGCCAAAAAAACACATGAAGTCCTGCTCGTCACCTTGTTGATGACTGCAGCCGATCCACATCTTGAACGGAGACCCGATGGGGATGAGAAACCCCCAGTCCTCTCTGGCGATCTCGCCGGTCGCGACGCCGGAGCGCTGCAGTTTCTCCGCGAGATCATCGGCGAGCAGTTGGCCGAAGATGGGATCGTCGTCCGGGTCGCCCTCAGCGGGGAGGCGGGGAAACGCGGCCGAGCGGAATTGCACGAGTGAATCCATGGTTTTCGTTGGTCCTATGGCAAGGCGCTGACTTTCGCGAGCAGCTGTTCCACATGGGGCGCGATGCGGTCAACGATCACCGCGACGCCCTGGGCGTTGGGGTGGAGACCGTCCGGCTGGTTCAGCTTGGGGTCCAGCACCACGCCGTCCAGAAAAAACGGATAGAGCAGCGCGCCGTGGGCCTTGGCTAAGTCTGCAAACATGGCGTCGAACTCGGCGGCGTAGGCATCGCCCCAGTTGTGCAGCGCTTTCATGCCCGTCAACAGCACGGGCAACTTGCGCGCCTTAAGTTGCGTCAGAATCGCATCGAGCGTTGCCCGGGTGCGCTTGGGATCGACGCCACGCAGGCCGTCGTTGGCGCCCAGTTCCAAGATCACGGCCTGGGCGTCGTCTGGGATCGCCCAATCGAACCGGTCCAGCCCGTCGGCGGCCGTGTCGCCCGAGACGCCGGAATTGATCAGTTCGACCATGTGCCCGCGCGCCTTCAACGTGCGTTCGAGCTGGGCTGGAAAGGCATCCGCCGGGGCGACACCGAAGCCTGCCGTCAAACTATCGCCAAAGGCGACGATCTTAATGGGCTTGGCGGCGAGCGGTGCCGCGAGCGCCATGTTGACGCCAAGCAACAGCACGCCCACCTGCATGAGTGCTCTCCAACCGTTACAGCGGTGCTGAACCATTCGCCGATCCTCTTCGTTGTCCAACTCTGCTAAGACCATCGGCCCTGTGTCACAAGCGTGGCGCTTCACTCGGAGTTCCCTGTCCGCCATGCCCTCGATTGCAAGCCTCGATAATGCCGGCCTCACGCTCACCAGTAGGGCCGGGCCGGTCGCCATCCTGCGCGATGTGTCGTTGCGCATCCCGGCTGGACAATCGCTTGCGATCGTCGGGCCGTCGGGGTCGGGTAAAACGTCGCTGCTGATGATCCTTGCGGGGCTCGAGCGCGCCACCTCCGGCCGCGTCGTCGTCGATGGGCACGACTACCGGGGGCTCAACGAGGATCAGCGCGCGCGTGTGCGGCAAGCGGGCATCGGGATCGTGTTCCAGGCCTTTCATCTCGTGCCCAGCATGACGGCCCTGGAGAATGTCGCGCTGCCGCTCGAATTCGCGGGCGATCCCGCCGCCGAGACCAAGGCTGCGGCCCTACTCGGGGACGTCGGTCTCAGCAACCGGCTCGCGCATTATCCTGCCGAGCTGTCGGGCGGCGAGCAGCAGCGCGTGGCGCTCGCGCGTGCGGTCGCGCTCTCACCCAAACTGCTGCTGGCGGACGAGCCGACGGGCAATCTCGATGGGGCGACCGGCAAAGGTGTCATTGACATGCTGTTTTCGCTTCAGAGGCGAACGCATGCGACGCTGGTGCTCGTCACGCATGACGAGCGGCTGGCCGCGCTGTGCGACCGCACCATCCATATGGCTGACGGGCGCATCGTCGAGACCAGCGCGCGGGCTCTCGCATGAGCGGGATTGTCACGCCAAACGCCGTTGCCACCCGGTCCTTGCCGGCGGGTGCCCACCGGGTGCCGCTATGGTGGCGGCTGGCGCTTCGCGACCTCAAGACGGGACTTGCCGATTTCTGGGTGTTCATCGGTTGCATCGCGCTGGGCGTCATGGTCATCACCGCGGTCGGCGCGCTGTCGGATGCGTTACGCGGCGGCCTGGCCGACCAGGGCCGCACGCTGCTGGGCGGCGACGCCGCCTTCGCGAGGGTGCACGCGCGGGCAACCGCGCCGGAGCGGGCGTGGCTCACCAAGCTCGGCCCGCTGAGTGAAACGGCCACGTTGCGAACCATGGCGCGCACGGTCAATGGAACTGAACAAGCGCTTGCCGAAATCAAGGCCGTGGATGGCGCCTACCCGCTGGCGGGTGCGCTGAAATTCGACGGTGCGCCGGACGTGCTTGCGGCGCTTCAGGCGGGACCACTGGCTGCAGTCGATCCCGTGCTGTTGGAACGGTTGGGGTTGAAAATCGGAGATTCCCTCGCGCTGGGTGAAGCCCGCGTGACCGTCGCCGCCAAGCTCGTGTCCGAGCCCGATGGGGTCAGCGACCGCTCGACGTTTGGGCCGCGGGTGCTGGTCTCAATGTCGACGCTGGAAAAAACCGGCCTCATTCAGCCGGGAACGCTCATCCGGTGGCGCTACGCCGCCCTGCTGTCCGAGGGCCGCGGTGATACGCGCGAGGCGCTCGCCGCATTGCGGGCGGAGCTGAAGCGCGATCTGCCCGAAGCCGGGTTTTCGGTGGCCGACCGGTTCGATCCCTCGCCCCAGTTGACGCGCACGCTGGAGCGGTTGCGTCAGTTCCTAACGCTGATCGGCCTCACGTCGCTGCTGGTCGGCGGCGTCGGGGTCGCGAATGCGGTCGCAACTTTCATCGACAAGCGCCGCAAGGTGATCGCCACCATGAAGAGCCTTGGCGCACCAGCTCGGCTGATCGGGCAGATCTTTCTCGCCCAGATCTTGATGGTCGCCGTTCTCGGCGTCGCCATCGGGCTGGTGCTCGGCTATCTCATTCCGGTCGCGGTCGCGCAGGTTTACGCCGACAAGTTGCCGTTCGAGCTGCGGTTTGGCGTGACGGCCGTCAGCGTCAGCACGGCCGTGCTGTATGGACTGCTGGTTACGCTCCTGTTCACGTTGTGGCCGTTGGGGCGAGCTGCGCAGGTTTCGCCGTCCGTGTTGTTTCGCGATGACGTGGCGGGCGACCGTACGCTGCCGCCGGCTCGGGTGATCGCTGCAACAGTTGGTGCCGGCGCTATGCTGCTGGCGTTCACCGTGCTGACGTCGGACGCGCGGCTCGTCGCGCTCTCGTTTTGCGGCGGACTAGCGGTGATTTTCGGGGTGTTCTTTGGCGTTGGCCGGTTAGTGCCGCTTCTTTTGCGCCGCTTGCCGCGGTCCCGCATCCCCGAAGCGGCGCTGGCCATCGGATCGATCGCAGCGCCTGGTGGGCTTGCCGGGTCCGTGTTGCTTTCTCTCGGGCTTGGCCTGTCGCTGCTGGTCGCGGTGGCGCTGGTCGATTCAAGCCTCGTCGAGGAGCTGACGGGGCGGCTGCCGCAACAGGCGCCCGCGTATTTCGTGCTGGATGTGGGCAAGGCCGACTTGCCGGCGTTCGAAGCGTTGGTCGCTCGCGAGGCGCCCGGCAGTTCTGTCTCGGTTGCGCCGATGTTGCGGGGCCGGCTGGTCGCCATCAAAGGCGTGCCGGTCGAGAACGTGAAGGTCTCACCGGAGGCGGCCTGGGTGCTGACCGGCGACCGTGGACTGACGTTTGCGGAAACGGTGCCGGCCGGCTCGACCGTCATTGCGGGCTCGTGGTGGCCGGCCGGCTACACGGGCGAGCCACTCGTGTCGTTCGAGGCGGACCTTGCTAAAAAGCTCGGGCTGGGGCTTGGCGACCAGGTCGCCGTTAATGTTCTCGGCCGCAACATCAGCGCGCGGATTTCATCGTTGCGGGACGTAAAGTGGGACACCCTTGCACTGAATTTCGTCATGGTGTTCTCACCCAATACCTTGCAGGCCGCGCCCTACAAGCTGTTGGCGACGATCAACCTTGCGGGCGCGCCTTCCCTCGAAGCCGAGGTCGCGCTCGCCAAGGCCATGGGCCGTGCCTTCCCGGCGATGACACCCATTCGCGTCAAGGACGCCATCGCGCAGTTCAACGCCGTGCTCGACAAGGTGTTGACAGCGGTGCGGGTTGCCGGCGGCGTTACGCTCGTTTCCGGCGCGCTCGTGCTGGCGGGCGCGCTCGCCACGGCGCAACGGCGGCGCATTCTCGATGCGGTCATTCTGAAAGCGATCGGCGTCACCCGTCGGCGCATTCTCGTCAGCCATTTGATCGAATATGGGCTGCTTGCGCTGATCGCGGCGGTGTTTGCACTGGCGCTGGGGGCGATCGCGGCAGAGATCGTGCTCAGCCAGGTGATGAGCGTGCCGTTTGCCTTCTCCTGGTGGGCCGTCGCGCAGGCGTTGGGTCTCGCGTTCGCGCTGGTGGCGCTGTTCGGCGGCATCGGCACCGGGGCCGTATTACGGGCGCCGGCGGTGCCGTATCTCAAGTCCGAGTGAGTGGTGTAAGCAAATTGATCACTGTTGTTGCACGGATGCCTTGAAACCGGCGTCAAAACTGCTCATATCCGCTGGCAGCGGGCGCAGAGTGCCCGTTAAAACAGGGAATATTCGCCCATGGCTCAGTTCGACAACAACACCTACGCCCGTCCCGGCTCGGCAACGCGCAGCGGCGTTGCTGTGGACCAAGGTCTGCGCAGCTACATGCTCGGCGTCTACAACTATATGTCGGCCGGCGTCGCGCTGACCGGCCTTGTTGCTTACGGCTTGAATCAGGCCGCCGTTCAAAACGGCAAGCTGACCGAGCTTGGCCAACTGCTGTACCGCACACCGTTGCAGTGGGTCTTGATCTTCGCGCCCTTGGCTATCGTCCTCTATCTCGGTGTTCGTTCGCACCGCATGAGCGCGGCCTGGACCCAGGGCGTGTTCTGGCTCTACGCAGCGGCCGTCGGCGCGTCGATCTCGTTCATCTTGATGAAGTACACGGGGGTGTCGATCGCCCGCACCTTCTTCGTCACCGCCGGCGCTTTCGCCGGGCTCAGCCTTTTCGGCTACACGACCAAGCGCGACATTTCGGGCTGGGGCGCGTTTTTGTGGATGGGCCTGATCGGCATCATCCTGGCGTCGATCGTCCAGCTGTTCGTCCAGTCTTCGGCGCTGCATTTCGCCATCAGCGTCATCGGCCTGCTGATCTTTGCCGGCTTCACGGCTTATGACACGCAGGCGATCAAAGACGAATACTACAGCGTGGCCGGGCGGGGCGAGGCGCTGGCCAAGGCTTCGATCTTTGGTGCACTGATGCTGTATCAGGACTTCGTCGGCATCTTCATGAACCTGCTGCAGTTCATGGGCGACCGCGACTGACACAACTGCGCAATTCGTGCGTAGAGGCCCTGCCAACCGGTAGGGCCTTTTCTATTTCCGCTTCTACTCGACCAACTGCATACCCTTGTCGAACACGGACAGCACGCGCGCCAGTTCGTGGCCGCGCTTCAGGATCAGGCCTGTTGCGGTAATCACCGAATAAGCGCCCTGCTTGCGCGCCAGTTTCGGCGACTTTTCGATGCGATAGATCGGCACTTCGCTCGCACGCCGGAACACCGAAAACACGGCGGCCTCGCGCCCCATGTCAATGGCATAGTCGCGCCAATCACCGGCAGCCACGCGGCGGCCGTAAACATTCAAAATCTCGTTCAGTTCCATGCGGTTGAAGGCAACGACCGCAGGCGTCTCTCGATGGGGCGGGCGGGCGTGAAAGCCAGCTGTGCGGCTTGGATCATCTGATCTTGGTTGTGGACGACGAAATGCTATCGGTTCGCTATCGCTCACCTGCGCCTCCCTGTCACGCGTATGTCATGATCGTCCGAGCCGCGGGATTTATCAAGGATTAGTTGCCGCGCTGCAGAGGCGTTATCGGCTGAATGTCAAGCCTGACAAGAATTCTTAATCATGTCGCAAGCGGGCCTGCATCCTGCCGCAAAGTTCCCTGATATTCTAATCGTTGCCAACTGACCCGGTCCTGAACAGGACACCCTGGAACTCTCAGCCCCCCAGCCCCCTGGGGTTACTTCGACGGGATCGGGTCATTTTGGCAACACCCCTCTTCTCTCCAAAGACCTGAGGACCGGCTCGTCTGAGCCGGTCCTTTTGTTTATGGGCGTCTTTTCGACGCCCGGTGCCTGACGCCCTCATCGTTTCGCGCTTATGGTCCATCGGACTCGTAATACCGACGGTCAGACATTCTGATCGCTAGTATAATCCGCGCCGCCTTTTGGAAGGACACCTCGATGACCGCTGCCGCTGCGTCTGCTCCCAACCCGCTGCTCGCCCGTTGGTCGGGGCCGTTCGGGCTTGCGCCGTTCGCAAAGATCGAGCCTGCGCATTTTGGTCCCGCGTTCAAGGCCGCGCTCAACGAGCACAAGGCCGAAATCAAGGCGATCGCCGGGAACCCGGCCAAGCCGACGTTTGCCAACACGCTGCTGGCGCTCGAAAATTCCGGAACCGCGCTCAATCGCGTGTGCGACGTGTTTTTCAATTTGACCGGCGCCAATACCAGCCCGGCCCTGCAAAAAATCGAGCGCGCGATTGCGCCCAAGCTTTCGGCGCATTACAGCGCGCTTTATCTGAACGCCAAGCTTTTCAAGCGCATCGCCGATCTATTTGCGCGGGGCGCGGACCTCGATCTCGACGATGAACAGGCGCGGCTGTTGGAGCGCATGCATACGTGGTTCGTGCGGGCGGGCGCGCAGCTGAAGGCGGCCGACAAGAAGCGGGTCGCCGAAATCAACAACCGGCTGGCAGAACTTACGACCCAGTTTTCCCAGAACGTGCTCAGCGACGAGCAGTCCTGGCGCATGGTGCTCGACAATCCGCGCGACCTTGCCGGGCTCTCTGAGGCGCAGATTGCGAGTGCTGCGCGCGCGGCGAGCGATGCGGGCCTTACCGGCAAACACGTCATCACGCTGGCGCGGTCCAGCGTCGAAGGGTTTCTGCAGTCCTCGACGAGGCGGGACTTGCGCGAGGACGCTTTCAAGGCCTGGATCAAGCGCGGCGAGATGAACCCCGCCACCGACAACCGCCCGATCATCGCCGAGATTGCGCAGTTGCGGCAGGAACTTGCGCACATCATGGGGTTCGATAATTTCGCCGGCTATTCGCTCGCCGATACCATGGCGAAGACGCCGGCCGCCGTGCGCGATCTGCTCGGGCGGGTGTGGCCGGCGGCCATTGCCAAGGCGCACGAGGAGCGCGACGCGTTGCAGAAGCTGGTCGCCAAGGAGGGCTGCAACTTCGAGATCGCCGCGTGGGACTGGCGCTACTATGCGGAAAAGGAGCGCGCGGCGCGGTTCGATCTCAATGAGGAGGAGGTGCGCCAGCACTTCGAACTCGAAGCCATGATCGCGGCCGCGTTCGATACCGCCACGCGGCTGTTTGGGCTGCACTTCAACGAGCGCACCGACCTCAAGCTCTATCACCAAGACGTGCGGGCGTGGGATGTCACGGACGCAGACGGACGCCACATGGCGCTGTTCCTGGGCGATTATTTCGCGCGGCCGTCCAAGCGCTCGGGCGCGTGGATGAGTTCCTACCACAACCAGCATAAGCTCAAGGGCGATATCCGGCCGATCGTCGTCAACGTCTTGAATTTCGCGCGCGGGGCCGAGGGCGGGCCGACGCTGCTGTCGTTCGACGATGCCCGTACGCTGTTTCACGAGTTCGGGCATGGGCTGCACGGCATGTTGTCGGACGTCACGTATCCGTCCTTGTCGGGCACCAACGTTTCGCGCGATTTCGTCGAGCTGCCGTCTCAGCTGTATGAGCATTGGGTGTCGCAGCCGCAGGTGCTGAAGCGCTACGCGAAGCACGCCAAGACCGGCAAGCCCATGAGCGAGGCCATGCTCGAAAAGCTCAAGGCCGCGCGCAATTTCAATCAGGGCTTTTCGACGGTCGAATATACCGCGGCGGCGATCATCGACATGGATCTGCATTCGCTCAAGGATGCCTCCGGTTTCGAGGCCGGCAAGTTCGAAGCCAAGTGCCTGAAGCGCATCGGCATGCCCCGCGAAATCGTGCTTCGTCACCGGCTTGCGCACTTCAATCACATCATGGGCGGGTATGCGGCCGGCTACTACAGCTACATGTGGTCGGAAGTCATGGATGCGGACGCGTTCGCAGCGTTCGAGGAGACGGGTAATATCTTTTCGCAAAAGGTGGCCCGGAAGCTGCGCGAGCATATCTATTCGGCTGGGAACGTGCGCGATCCGTTGGACGCCTACGTCGCCTTCCGCGGCCGCGCCCCTGACGTCGAGGGCCTGCTCAAGAAGCGCGGGTTTTTGTGAGGGCATGATAGTTATCTACACTGTTATTAAAATGTAGATAACACCTCTGGACGTTTCGGGTGGGTCGAGTTATCTACATAATATGAAAAGTGTAGATAACAGGGCGCTTCGTGAAGCAGATACCGCTTAATCTCCAGACGCTCTACGCAGATCTCGCGCAAAACGCAGGAACGTTCGACGCCCGCCCCGGTTCGATCGCGACGAAAACGGTCAAGGGTCGCAAATACCTCTACGCGACCAGCAAGGATGGCGGCTCACGAATCGAGCGCTATCTTGGACCGGCCGTCGAGCCCTCGGTTCTTGCTGAGGCGGAGCGCATAAAACACTCGGCCGCCCTTGCCAAAGCTGCTCGGTCTACGGTCTCACTACTCAAACAAGCGCGGGTTCCCGCTCCGTCGATTGTGCTGGGACGCGTCCTCGAAGTTTTGGCCAATGCCGGTCTTTTTCAGCGCGGCGTTACTCTGGTCGGGACGGCAGCGTATCAAACTTATGGATGTTTGCTCGGGGTCTATCTGCCTGCTGCTGCGCTCATGACCAACGACATCGATATTTCTGTTGCCGAATTTGTTGGAAAGAGTGGCGATGAAGATATCGAAGCAACCTTGAAACGGGCGGACCCGACCTTCACTCCGGTATGGAGCGTCGAGGATAAGTTGCCGAAAATTTTCAGATCGTCGAATGGGTTCAGCGTTGATATCCTCACCTGCTACGGCCGCGGCCGTAAAACGCCGGTGGAAGTCACCAGTCTCAAATGCGCTGCAGAGGCGCTCAGCTATCAGGAGTACGCGGCCGAGGTCGTCACGGATGCCGTGGCGCTCTACGGTTCCGGCGTTCTTGTCCGCGTTCCGACGCCCGTCCGGTATGCGATCCACAAGCTCATCGTTGCGCAACAAAGAAAGCCGTCGTCGGGCGCGAAGAAGCGAAAGGACCTGATGCAGGCCATGGAACTGATTGATATCCGGCTTGAGCACGACGAAGACGAGCTTCGAGACGAGCTCGACGACGCGAGACGCCGCGGTCCTTCCTGGAAGAGCGCAATCAACGCGTCGCTGAGAGAGCTGGGACGGAGAGCGGAGCAAGGCGTTCCACCTGTTCCAGTCGTCGCGAAAACGCTGATCCCTCGTACTCGAAAGAAATAAAGTCTGCGGCGGTGCTACCACAGCCCGGTCAAAGCAGCGCCGATGATGGGGCCGGCCTTGCCTTGTTGAATCAGCACGGCGACGCTTTCCAGGCCTGGCCGCATCACCGCCGAGCGGGCGAGCTGGATGCGCACCGGTTGACCGGTCCAGGTGCCGACGGGGGTCAGCTCACGCACGACGTTGGTGTACGTCAGGGTTTTGCCGCGGTTTTCGCCATGCTCGATTGCAACGTCGGCGGTCTTTTGGATGACCGCGAGCCAGATGGTCGACTCCTTTACAGGCACCGCCGGATTTGCAGCACCCATCTCGATCATGATGCTGCCCCGGTTCATGGAAAACCGCAGCGGCACCCGCTCGGCTGCAAGCTTGGCTTCGCTCTCTGTCAACGCCGCGTCGATGTCTTTAGCAGAGGCGCCGTTGACGTGCAGCAGGCCGTTGACGACGGCTTGGGGCGTATAAACCTGACCGTCGCCGCGTGATTTGGCGTAGTTGCGCTGGCGTTCGGTATATTTGGCGCTGCCCAGGGTGTCTTTCCAGCCGAGATAGTCCCAATAATCGACGGGCAGCGACAGCGCGAGCACGTCGCTGCGGGCGGCATAGGTCTTCAATAGCGCATCGGCGGGCGGGCACGACGAGCAGCCCTGGCTCGTGAACAGCTCAACCACGCCGACGATCTTGGATACGCCAGTGCTGGGCTCGTCTGCGGCGGCCATCGGCTGTTCGGCATGGGCGGTAAACGCACTGGAGGCAACGGCCAGCGCACAAAGCAAAAGTTTCCCATGCCGCCAACTGCGCGCGGCTGCCGATTTAAGTTGATCCACCATGGGCGAACTATCGATCATCGCGGCAGGTGTTACCACACACAATCGGGTGAGGCGATTGCTAGAGCATTTTCCGACGAAGTGGATACCGGTTCGTCGCAGAAAATGCGACCAAATCAAAAACCTAGAGTGCGCATCCGATTCCGTAGGATCGGAAAGCGCTCTAGTGCTTTGCGGCTTCGATGGCGGGGAGGATCCGGGTGGCGAGATCGCTGGGGGTGATCGGCCCGACGTGCTTGTAGGCAATTTTGCCCTTGCCATCGAGGATGAAGGTTTCGGGGGTGCCATAAACGCCCCATTCGATGGAGCCGCGGCCGTTGCGGTCAGCGCCGAGTTCGGCAAACGGGTTGCCGTAGCGGTTCAGGAATTGGCGGGCGTTTGCCGGATCGTCTTTGACATTCACTCCGGCGAGCGTAACGCCAGGAGTTCCTTTCAGCGTGACCAGCTGGGGGTGTTCGTCGACGCAGGGCGCGCACCACGACGCCCAGAAATTCAATATGGTGACATTGCCGCCCGAAAATGCCGCCTGGTCAAAACCATTGATGGTTTGGCCCGCCGGCAGCCCCTCGATGGGTGCGAACGCATAAGCGGGCGCGGGTTTGCCCAAGAACATCGACGGCAGGCGCGTCGGGTCCCGGCCCGGCTGAAGGGCGACCGCAAACAGCAGCGCGACGGTTCCAAACAGCACCACCGGCAGCGCGACCCAGCCGATGCGGCGGGGGGACGATTGAGGGTCGGTGCTCATGGGTTGTTGGCTTTGGGGTTGTTGGCTTTGGGGTTGTTGACTTTGGTGTTGTCGACTTTGGGGCTGTTGGCTTTCCGGCGCGCTTCGAGTTCGGCGAGCAAGCTGGTCTGGTGCCGGTAGTCTGCTAACAGCCAAGCCGTCAGCGCGATCAGCACGCCGAACGTCAGCGCGTAGCTCGTCCAAATGAAGGCTGAATGAGGGCCAAGGTCGGGGATCATGCTTGAGCTCCCTGTTCATGAGAGGCGCGATCGACTTCCATCACCTGCCGCGCCTTGACGCGGCGGCGTAGGATTTCGTTGCGCATCGCCTGCATATGAAGCGCAAAAAACGCCAGCGAAAAGCCGATGGCCGAGATCAATAGCGGCTGCAGAAACACGGGATCCAGCGCGCCCTTCATAACGC
Organism: Hyphomicrobium sp.; assembly: GCA_025351425.1. Lineage (GTDB taxonomy): Bacteria > Pseudomonadota > Alphaproteobacteria > Rhizobiales > Hyphomicrobiaceae > JANXVY01. The sequence goes on along the minus strand of JANXVY010000027.1, from coordinate 30,941 downwards.
CGGCTGGCTGGTGCAGCGTGTTCCACCAGTCGACCGAAAATTTGATCACTGGCAGGATGATGACGCCGACCAGCGCGAGCACAGCGCTCAACTTGCCGGCCAGCGCCTCGTCTTCGAGCGAGGAGCGTAGCGCCATCAGCCCCAGATAGAGGAAAAACAGGATCAGCACCGACGTCATGCGGGCGTCCCACTGCCAATAGGTGCCCCAGGTCGGTTTGCCCCACAGCGAGCCAGTGACGAGGGCCAGCAGCGTGAACGCGGCGCCGATCGGGGCTGCCGATTTGGCGGATACATCGGCGAGCGGGTGGCGAAACACCAGAAGGCCGAAGCTCGACACTGCGACGAGGCCATAGCCCATCATCGCGAGCCAGGCGGCCGGGACATGGATGAACATGATCTTGACCGTCTCGCCCTGCTGATAGTCGGGCGGGGTCTGGAAGCCGAGCAACACGCCATAGGCGATACACAGCAGCGCAGCCCCTGCCAGCCAGGGGAGGATTTTGCCTGACAGATACATGAACCGGGTCGGGTTGGCGAGTTTCTGGGTGATGGATTGAGTTTGCATAGGGTCAAGATACCGGCTGAGAGCTTCCAGGTCTAGAACGGCGCACCGGGCTTACTATTGCAGTTGAAGTCTAATTGCCGCGGCTGCGGCCAAGGGGCCGATCACAAGGGAGCCGAGCGAGATCGCGCTCAGGATCAGGAATGCGGGCTTGAAGCCGCCGGTATCGAGCACCACCGCGCTCACCGCCGAAATGCCGAAAATCAAGGTCGGAATATAGAGCGGCAACACGAGCAGGGCGACCAGCAGACCGCCGCGGCGGGCTTTCAACGTGAGTGCTGCGCCGACCGAGCCTAAGAAACTGATCGCGGGCGTGCCCGCCAGCATGGTCGCCATCAGCGGGCCGTAGGCTTCGAGGTCGAGATTGAGCAGCAGCCCCAACAGCGGGGCCAACAGCGTCAACGGAATGCCGGTCGAGATCCAATGGGCGAGCGCCTTGGCTGCGGTCACGGCTTCCAGCGGCGCGGGGCCCGTCGCCAACACGTCGAGAGACCCGTCCTCGTCGTCGGCCTCAAACATGCGGTTGAGCGACAGCAGGGCCGCCAGCAGCAAGGCGATCCAAAGCATGCCGGGCGCGATTTTCGAAAGCAGTTTCAGGTCGGGACCCAGGCCAAGCGGCAGCATGGTGACGACGATCAAATAAAATCCGAGCGCGGTGCCGATCGCGCCGCCTTCGCGCACGGCCAGCCGCAAGTCGCGGCCGACGAGGGCCAGGAGCGTTTGGGTCATGGGGCTTTTCCCGCCGGTCGCAGCGCCAATTCACGGGCGGATGTCAGTCCAAGCGGCAAATGGGTCGCCGCGATCGCTATGCCGCCTTGTGCCACGTGTTCGTTGACGATCTGGCCGAGGATCGCGGTCGAGGCTGCGTCCAGCGACACGGTTGGCTCATCCAGCAACCAGACCGGGCGCTGGGCGACGAGGAGGCGAGCGAGCCCCAGGCGGCGTTTCTGGCCCGCCGACATGTAGCCAGCCGGGATGGCTTCGAGCGACGCGAGATTGAGGCGGGAAAGGGCGTCGCCGATCCGGGCGTGAGAGCCGTCACCCAGGTAGCTTGCCCAAAAGCTCAGGTTTTCGGAGGCCGTCAGGGATGTCTTGACTGCGTTTTGATGGCCGATGAAGTGACTTTGTTCCGCGACCGTTTTTTCGCCGTCTGATCCGTCCAGCCGGAGCGTTCCGGACGCGGGCTTGATCAGGCCTGCAAGCGCGCGCAGCAGCGTCGTCTTTCCGGTCCCGTTGGCGCCGGTCAATACCAGGGCTTCGCCGGCTGCCACCGCAAACGACAACCCCGATATGACAGCGCGCGCGCCGCGTTCCAGGGTTAGATTTTCTGCGACCAGATTCAAACGGTGGGGCTCCTCATGCGAACTTACGGGTTCAACGCAAGTCGCGGTAGAATTCGCAGGACGGGCGGTCTATTGATTGGGCCTTCTACATCACCACACGCGCGAAAAACAGGGTTGGTCGTCAATCCTCCGCCGGCACTCCGGCGGCGCGGCTGGGCGGGTCGTTGCAGTGTGCGATTTCGCGCCGCGCCCCGGCTCAGTCTGCCAGCAGTTCACCCCCGGAGATTTGCCATGACGGAAACGATCTCGAACACGCCGCCCTCGCTCGACAGCTTCAACTGCAAGCGCACGTTAATCGCGGGCGGCAAGACGTATGTCTATTATTCATTGCCGGACGCTGAGAAAAACGGTCTTGCCGGCATTTCCAAGCTGCCGTACTCGATGAAGGTGCTGCTCGAAAACCTGCTGCGCCATGAAGACGGCCGCACGGTTACCAAGGCCGACATCGAGGGCATGGCGCAGTGGCTCGACAACAAAGGCAAGGCCGATAAGGAAATCGGCTTCCGTCCGGCGCGCGTGCTGATGCAGGATTTCACCGGCGTTCCCGCGGTCGTCGATCTTGCTGCCATGCGAGATGGCATGAACAAGCTCGGCGGCAACCCGGAAAAGATCAATCCGCTGGTGCCCGTCGATCTCGTTATCGACCATTCGGTCATCGTGGACGAGTTCGGCACACCGAAGTCGCTTTCGCAGAACGTCGCACTCGAATACGAGCGCAACGGCGAGCGCTACAACTTCCTCAAGTGGGGCCAGGGCGCTTTCGCAAACTTCCGGGTCGTGCCACCTGGCACCGGCATCTGTCATCAGGTCAATCTCGAATATCTCTCGCAGACGGTCTGGTCGGCGCGCATGCCCAACGGCGAAATCGTCGCCTATCCCGATACGCTGGTTGGCACCGACAGCCACACCACCATGGTCAACGGCCTGGCCGTGCTTGGCTGGGGCGTGGGCGGCATCGAAGCCGAAGCGGCCATGCTCGGGCAGGCCCAATCGATGCTCATTCCACAGGTCGTCGGCTTCAAGCTGACGGGCAAGGTCAACGAAGGCGTGACCGCAACCGACCTCGTGCTCACGGTCACGCAGATGCTGCGCGCCAAGGGCGTCGTCAACAAGTTCGTCGAGTTCTACGGCCCCGGTCTCGACGCGATGACGCTCGCTGACCGCGCGACGATCGCCAACATGGCGCCCGAATACGGCGCTACGTGCGGCTTCTTCCCGATCGACGGCGAAACGCTCGCCTATCTCACCATCTCGGGCCGGGAAGAATCACGCATCGCACTCGTCGAAGCCTACGCCAAGGCGCAGGGACTGTGGCGGGTGGTTGGCAGCGCGGACCCCGTGTTCACCGATACGCTGGAGCTCGATCTTGCGACCGTCGTGCCGTCGATGGCGGGCCCCAAGCGTCCCGAAGGCCGCATCGCGCTCACCGGCATCAAGTCGGGTTTTGCCTCGGCGCTTGAGACCGAATACAAAAAGCCCGGCGAGCTTGCAAAGCGCGTCGCGGTGCCTAACAAGCCGTTCGATCTCGGCCATGGCGACGTCGTGATTGCCGCCATCACGAGCTGCACCAATACGTCCAACCCCAGCGTGCTGATCGCTGCCGGTCTGCTTGCTCGCAATGCGGTCGCCAAGGGTCTGAAGGCTCAGCCTTGGGTCAAGACTTCGCTCGCGCCGGGATCGCAGGTGGTTGCGGCGTATCTGGAAAAGAGCGGCTTGCAGACCCCGCTCGACGCGCTGGGATTCAATCTCGTCGGGTTCGGCTGCACCACGTGCATCGGGAACTCGGGACCGCTGCAGGCCGACATTTCGAAGGCCATTAACGACAACGGGCTGGTCGCGGCCGCCGTGCTGTCGGGCAATCGCAACTTCGAAGGCCGCGTCAGCCCCGACGTGCAGGCGAACTATCTCGCCTCGCCGCCGCTCGTCGTCGCATACGCGCTCGCTGGCAGCGTGCAGAAGGATTTGACCACCGAGCCCCTCGGTTTGGGCCACGACGGCAAGCCGGTGTTCCTCAAGGATATCTGGCCGTCGTCCAAGGAAATCCAGACGTTTATCGTCGAGAATATCACGCGCGAGATGTTCAAGGCCCGCTATGCCGACGTGTTCAAGGGCGACGCGAACTGGCAAGGCATTCACACCGGTGCCGGTCTCACCTACGGCTGGGACAATCACTCGACGTACGTTCAAAACCCGCCGTATTTCGCCACGCTTGTCAAGCAGCCTGCCGCGATCAACGACATCAAGGGCGCACGCATCCTTGGTCTGTTTGGCGACAAGATCACGACCGACCACATCTCGCCTGCCGGTTCCATCAAGAAAGACAGCCCGGCTGGCCAGTATCTCATCGACCACAAGGTGGCACCGGCCGACTTCAACCAATACGGCACCCGGCGCGGCAACCATGAAGTCATGATGCGCGGCACGTTCGCCAACATCCGCATCAAGAACCACATGGTGCGTGGGGCAGACGGCCAAGTTCAGGAAGGCGGCCTGACCATCCACCATCCCGGCGGCCAGATCATGCCGATCTATGACGCGGCCATGCAGTATGCCCAAGAGGGCGTGCCGCTCGTCGTGTTTGCCGGCGTCGAATACGGCAACGGGTCGTCGCGCGATTGGGCTGCAAAAGGCACCAACCTGCTCGGCGTGAAGGCGGTCATCGCGCAGTCGTTCGAGCGCATCCACCGCTCGAACCTCGTCGGGATGGGCGTCGTGCCGTTCGTGTTCGAGGAGGGCAACAGCTGGAGCAAACTCGGGCTCGATGGTTCGGAAACCGTCTCGATCCTCGGCCTTGCCACGGTGCATCCCAAGCAGAAGCTCGTTGCCGAAATCGTCTCGAAGGACGGGTCGCAGCGTCACGTGCCCATCATCTGCCGGATCGATACGGCAGACGAGATCGAATACTTCCGCAACGGCGGCATCCTGCACTACGTGCTGCGCAACCTCGCCGCCGCGGCCTGAGGGTTGAATCTCACGCAACACCTACAGCCCTCGGGATCGCCTCCCGAGGGCTTTTGCGTTGCACTATAAAATATGGAACTCACCGTTCGACTGGTTCAGAACCGAGAGGTCTCCGGTCGCGATGTCGAAATAGGCTCCGTACACCGAAATCTTGCTCTTGTTCTCCAGGTCGAGGATGAAGGGGAACGAGCGCAGGTTGGCCAGCGAGACCTTGATGGCCGCCTTTTCCAACGCGTCCAGCAGGTCTTGGCGCGAGGCGCCCTGATGGGCGCTCAGCACGCTCGTGCGGCATTCGTCCAGCATCGACATCCAACGGGTGATGAACATCGCGTCGGTCTGGCGGGCCGCAGTGTGCTCGAGCGAGGCCTTGATGCCGCCGCAGCCGGAATGACCCATGATCACGATGTTCTTCACGCACAGATTAAGCACTGCGAATTCGAGGGCTGCCGACACACCGTGGAACTTGCCGCCGGTCTCATATGGGGGGATGAGGTTTGCCACGTTGCGCACGACGAACAACTCGCCCGGCATGGCGCTGAAAATCGTTTCGGGATCGCAGCGGCTGTCGCAGCACGAGACAATCATCGTGTCGGGGGTTTGGCCAAAGCTCGCGAGTTCCACGTATCGTGCGCGGTTCTGGTCGAAGTGGCGGAACCGGAAGCGGTGGAAACGTTCAGTCAGGTTTTCGGGAAAGTTTGCCATGTCGTCCTTATCTTGTGATGGGCAGGGGCTTCAACCCTGGGCCTGATGACTAGAGCCTATTCGCTTTTCGTCGAATCGCTCTGATGCTCTAGCTGTTTGTTTTGTCGCGCGATTTTATGCGAAAACCGCTTCACACTTATCCTAACGCGCTCTACGGGGTTGCGGCGCCTGCGAAAACTTCTACGGGCCACCGGGCGGGTGGCTTGATTTTGGCCGGCAGTGTGCTGACGAGCAATTGGTCGCGACCGGCACTGGCTGCAAGGGCCATGTCCACTCCGGCGGTGGCGAAAGCCAAGGCACCGAACCAATCTTTGCTGTCGAGGCAGGAAGCCAATACGAGCGCGGAAAAGAGATCGCCGGTGCCATGGGGTGCGTTGGGCCGAAGCGGCACCCTGGTCAGATTCTTTTGGCCGTAACAATAGGCTGTATTCATTGTTTCTCCGGGGACACCTGAGGGAATCGACGTGGCGATCGTCATCTGGCAACCGAGGCTGCTTTTGAAGGCATCCGCGGGCGAGCGCACCTCAAAGGGGCCGTGCGTCGAATTGAGGTATGAGAGCTCGAACCGGTTGGGCGTCGCGATATCGGCGAGCCCGACAAGGTAATCGCGGATGGCGCTTGCTGCCGCCTCGTCGATATAGAGCCCTTTGGGGTCGTCACCGAGCACGGGGTCGCACAGGAAGGTCACGGCGTGCCGGCCTTGTGACTTTCTCACCCGGCGTACGCATTCGAGTGCGAACGATACGTGTGCCACGCTTGGCAGATAACCCGTCAGCACTCCGTCGACGCCTGCCAGCCAGCCGTTTGCGTCAAGGGCGTCCAACATCTGGTGCAGCACGGCTGGATCGACGCGTGCGCCGGCAACATGGGCGTGGCCTGGATGATTGGAGAGAATGACCGTCGGTAGCGCGATCACTTCGTGGCCGAGGGCCTGCAGGGCGGGCGCGATGATCGACAATCCGACGTTGCCGCGGGCGACCTGCGATGAAAGTGCGAGAATGCGGGCCATGGGCGGGCGGGTACTCCGAGTGGGGATCTCATCTTTAGCAAGGCTTGCGGTGTTTTTGCAGCGCAGTATGGTACGTGCCGGTTCAGCAGCGGAGACTACCTTATGATCGTGAGGCCGAGGCGCAGCGTGCTTTATATGCCCGGCGCCAATGTGCGTGCGCTGGAAAAGGCCCGGACGATCCCGGCCGACGCTCTTATCCTCGATCTTGAAGATTCGGTCGCTCCCGACAGCAAACCGCAAGCGCGCGACAACGTGTGCGCGGCCGTCAAGTCGCAGGAATACGGCTCGCGAGAGCTCGTGATCCGGGTCAACGCACTGGAAACGCCGTGGGGGACCGCCGATCTGATGGCTGCGGCCGCCGCCGAGCCGGACGCTATTCTCATCCCAAAGGTCTCCCATCCCGGCGATATCGTCAGCGCGGGCAAGGTTTTGAAGGCGGCGGGCGCGCGCGATAAAACCAGGCTATGGGCGATGATCGAGACGCCGATGGCGATCGTAAATGCCAAAGAGATCGCGGCAACGGGGGCGGACCCTGAAAACCGGCTCGCCTGCCTCGTGCTCGGCACCAACGACCTGCTGAAGGAAAGCCGGGCGCGGATGTCACACGACCGGTTCGCCGTCGTGCCGTGGCTGGCGTTCACGCTCGTTGCCGCGCGTGCCTATGGCCTCGACGTCATCGATGGCGTCTACAACGATTATCGAGATGAAGCCGGTTTTCGTGCCGAAAGCGAGCATGGCCGCACGCTCGGCATGGACGGCAAGACGCTGATTCATCCCTCCCAGGTGGGCCCGTGTAACGATATTTTCCAGCCGACGCCGGACGAGGTGTCGTGGTCGCGGACAGTCATTTCCGCCTTCATGCTGCCGGGGAACGACCGCAAGGGCGTCATCACTGTCGATGGCAAGATGGTCGAGCGGCTCCATCTCGTCATGGCCATGCGTACCGTCGCCATCGCCGAAGCTATCGGCGAAATGGGGCTGACCGAAGCCGCAGAAGGGCGCAGTTAAGCCGGATTGGGATCAAGAAAGCGCCGCGAAGCTCCGCCATCGTCCGAATTAAGCCCCGGCTAACATCCGGCGGTTACAGTGCGGGGTGCGACTTTGCGGCAGGGTTCTTGGTTCATGCGTATTCCTATTCGTGCGACATTTTTCGTGCCGGCGCTCGTTCTGGCCGGGTGCGGAGGGGAAACTTTCAGCGCGAGCACTCTTACAGGGGGGCGCTGTGAAGAAGCCAGCGCTCGCGCCGTGGCGCCGGGAACGGCGGATGGCAAGCTGTTCGCCCTCGCTTCGCTCAAATACGAGGTTCAAGATCTCAAAGGGTTTCTGCTGAAGAATGGTTTCCACAGCGTGCGCCCGCGGCCGCCAAAGGTCGCCTGTTCGCCTTACCAGATCGGGTTTCCGACCGGTTTGAAGGCGTGCGTCGCCAGCGCCCTGTTGTGCGAGCGATAACCCTACAAGCGGGTGCCTGCGACTCTTGCAACGGTTGCCTCGGTGCCGTCTCCAGCGGACAACGGTGCTGGTAAGTCCCTTCATTCCAGGCCGGCAGCGACGCATGACCTCCATCAAGACCAATCCAGGCAATTATTTCGAAGATTTCCGCTTCGGTCAGGTCATTCGCCATGCCACGCCGCGCACGGTCACTGTGGGCGAGGCCGCGCTGTATGTGAGCCTCTATGGGCCGCGGTTTGCGGTGACCTCGTCGGATGAGTTCGCGCGCGGCATTGGCTACCCCCGTGCGCCGCTCGACGACATGCTCGTGTTCCACATCGTATTCGGCAAGACGGTGCCGGATATTTCGTTGAACGCGATCGCCAATCTCGGCTACGCCGATGGCCGCTTCCTGAAGGCGGTCTACCCCGGCGACACCTTGTCGTCGGTTTCGGAAGTCATCGGCCTCAAGGAAAATTCCAACCGCGAGACTGGCACGGTGTACGTGCGCTCGACCGGGCGTAATCAGCATGGCGACGTCGTGCTTGAGTATACGCGCTGGGTCATGGTGCGCAAACGCGACAAGGCTTCTCCCGCGCCGGAAGCCGTGGTGCCGAAACTGCCAGACCGGGTCGATCCCAGCCTGCTTGCTGCGGCCGTGCCTCCGCTTGTGCTCGCCAAATTCGATACGGCGCTTTCGGGCGCGCCGCATCTGTGGGGCGACTATGCCGCCGGCGAAAAAATCGACCATGTCGACGGCATGACGCTGGAAGAAGCCGAGCATCAGATGGCGACGCGGCTGTACCAGAACACCGCGAAGGTTCATTTCAACCAGCACACCGAGGGGCAAGGCCGGTTCGGGCGGCGGCTGGTGTATGGCGGCGTCGTGCTGTCGCTCGCGCGCGCGCTGTCGTTTAACGGCCTTGGCAACGCCTTTCATCTCGCCGCGATCAACGGCGGCCGGCACGTTGCGCCCTGTTTTGCAGGCGACACGGTTTATGCTTGGTCGGAGATCCTGGAGAAAGCCGAGGTTCCGGGCCGGGCCGACGTGGGCGCGCTCAGAATTCGCCTCGTCGGGGTCAAGAATTCGAATTGTACGAGCTTCCCGCTCAAAACGGCTGCTGGCGACTATGCCGAGGGCGTTGTGCTGGAACTCGACGCCTGGGTGATCCTGCCCCGCTAAGCCTTTGGGATAGGCGCGACCTTCAAACCTGCGCTTGGCAGACGGTGCGTGCGGGGTTATCGAAGAGAAGCAGCCTCGCGGGTTGCTTCGGGGATCATCATGATGCGTATCTTGTTTCAGGTTGCAGCGGTTGCGCTGGTGGCGGGCGTGACGACCTCTGCTGCGGCGGTCGGGGAGCGCGCGCAGTCGGAGCTCAAGGGCGCCGATGGCCGGGAAATCGGCACGATCAGAATGGTCGAAACCACTGCAGGCGTGCTCTTGCGCATCAAACTCAAAGGTCTGGCGCCGGGCCCGCACGGCTTGCATATCCATGAAACCGGAAAATGCGAGGGTGATTTCAAAAGTGCCGGCGTAATTTATAATCCGCTGGGCGCCAAGCACGGCTATCTCAACGACGAAGGCCCAATGGTCGGAGATTTGCCCAATATCTTCGTGGGGGCGTCTGGAGAGGTCGAGGTCGAACTGGTCAGCCCCTTCGTCACCCTCAACCGGGAAGCCGAGGAAACCATATTCGACGCGGACGGAACGGCGTTCGTTTTATTCGAGAAGGCCGACGATTATCTCTCCGACCCGGACGGAAACGCAGGCGGCCGCATTGCCTGCGGCGTTATCGCACCCGTAAAATAGGCTCATTTCCGGTCAGGAATTCGACTCTTCCTCATCAAATCGCTTGAGTCGGAGACCGATTCTCAACATCGTCGCGTACAGATCGTCCTAACCGCTCGCCGCATTGCTCGTTGGCGTGAGCGGGAGTGAACATTCTGTGCTGGGCGGGACCCCCCAGCAGGGCGGGGCGAGACGTTGACACAACGAACGGCAGTGATCGGGGCGGGCTTGGCTGGACTTGCGTGTGCGCAAGTCATGCGCCGCGCGGGCTGCTATGTGGAAGTCTTCGAGCAGGATAGGGTGATCGGCGGACGAATCGCAACCCTGCGCCAGGGGTCCCATTCGTTCGATCACGGCGCTCAATATGTGACGGCGCGCAGCTCGGCCTTCGGCTCCTATCTCGATGAAATGACCGGTACTGGCTATGCCGCGCATTGGGTGCCGAGGACCAACGCGGGCGGCGAAAACGGGGTGCAGATGCTCCCTTGGATCGTTGGTACGCCGGGAATGGCATCGCTGGTCCGGCCGCTCGCCGAAGGACTCCGCATTCACACCGGGCGCAAGGCGCACACCATTTCGCGTGGCGACAGCAAGACCGGTACGGCCTGGAACATCTGGTTCGACGACCAGACTTCGGCGGGGCCGTTCAATGCGGTTGCGATCGCTGTGCCCGCTCCGCAGGCGCGGCTGCTGCTGGGAAAGCTCGAAGACCTGGCGGCGCCCTTGTCGCGCGTACGTATGATGCCATGCTGGGCGATGATGGCGCATTTCGACACCGCCGTACTGCCCAACCAGGACGTTTTTTCTGATATGTCCGAAGTGATCCGGTGGATCGCGCGCAACAATAACAAGCCGGGCCGTTCGCAGCGGGGTGAATCGATCGTCGTTCACGCTTCGCCCGGGTTCAGCCGCGAGGCCGAAGACGTCGAGCCCGACGTCATCGCCGGCGAACTTTGGGATGAAGTCAGCCGTGCGCTCTCGCTCTCGGGGGTGCAGCCAGATCATAAGTCCGCGTTCCTGTGGCGCTATGGGCTGGTCGACCAATCGTTGGGCGAAAGCTTCATTTTCTCCAGTGTCCACCGGGTCGGCGTCGCTGGCGACTGGTGCCTCGGCCGGCTCGCGGAGCACGCCTATGAAAGCGGGCAGGGCCTCGGCCGGGCGATCGTCCAATCATTCTGATCCGCGACATTTCGCGTGCCACCTTCCGATACTTTGGATGCACTGCGCCATTTGTTGAATTGCGCTGCACTGGATGGCGCGTTAGGGCAAAGGACGAGGATCAATCGAGGATGCCTGATGGCTGAGCCAAAAGCAGACCGAAGCCGGGCCGAACGGCCCTTGTCGCCGCACTTGCAGGTCTACCGGCCCCTCATCAACATGGTGATGTCGATCATACATCGCATCACCGGGGTCGCGTTGTACTTCGGCACGATCCTGCTCACCTGGTGGCTCACCTCTGCCGCTGTCGGCCCCGACTATTTCAACTACGTCAGCTCGATCTTCGGCTCCCTGCCCGGCCGCATCGTCCTGTTTGGCTACACCTGGGCGCTCATGCACCATATGCTTGGCGGCTTGCGCCACTTCGTGTGGGACACGGGCCGCGGCTTCGACCTCGTCACCATCGACCGGCTGTCCTGGGGCACCTTGATCGGTTCGGCGCTGCTCACGGCCGCCATCTGGTACAGCCGTCTCACCACAACAGGGGTCGCGCTATGAGCATGAGAACGCCGTTGAAATCGGTGCGGCATCTTGGTTCGGCGCGTGAAGGCGCGGGCCACTTCGTCCTTCAGCGGATGACGGGCGTCGCCAACGCAGTGCTGGCCGTGTTTCTGGTCTGGCTCGTCGCCAAGCTCGCCGGCGCGGACTATGCGGCCGCGCGCGCGCTGCTGCGCAATCCGTTCGTGTCACTGGGGCTCTTGCTGCTGATCCTGTCGGGCGTCATGCACATGCGGTTGGGCATGCAGGTTATCATCGAGGACTACATCCACGGCGAGGGGGCCAAGCTTGCGGTGCTGGCGCTCAACACGTTTTTTGCAATCCTCATCGGCGTTGCGAGCGTATTTGCAATTCTGAAACTCAGTTTTGGAGCCTGACAGAATGGCCACGAAGGCAAACGGCTCGGCTAAGACTGCCGGCGCGGCCTATCCGATTACCGATCACGAATACGATGTCGTTGTGGTCGGCGCGGGAGGCGCTGGGTTGCGGGCTGCCGTCGGCGCGGCCGAAGCAGGCCTGCGCACGGCTTGCGTGACCAAGGTGTTTCCCACCCGGTCGCACACCGTTGCGGCGCAAGGCGGGGTTGCGGCGGCGCTCGGCAACATGGGCGCCGACAGCTGGAAATGGCATATGTACGACACCGTCAAAGGTGCCGACTGGCTTGGCGACCAGGACGCAATCGAATATCTGTGCCGGAATGCGCCGGCCGCCGTCTATGAGCTCGAACACTACGGGGTGCCGTTCTCGCGCACCGAAGAGGGCAAGATCTATCAGCGCCCCTTCGGCGGCATGACCACGGAATTCGGCGAAGGCCCTCCCGCACAGCGCACGTGTGCGGCGGCCGACCGGACCGGCCATGCGATGTTGCATACGCTGTATGGCCAGGCGCTGAAGCACCAGACCGAATTCTTCATCGAATACTTCGCGATCGACTTGCTGATGGATGCAGACGGCGCGTGTCGCGGCGTGGTCGCGTTGTGCCTCGACGATGGTTCGATCCATACGTTCCGGGCGCAAAAGACGATCCTTGCGACCGGGGGCTATGGCCGTGCCTACTTCTCGGCGACATCGGCTCACACCTGTACGGGTGACGGCAACGCGATGGTGCTGCGCGCTGGGCTGCCGCTTCAGGACATGGAATTCGTGCAGTTCCATCCAACCGGCATTTACGGCGCGGGTGTGCTGATCACGGAAGGTGCGCGCGGCGAAGGCGGGTATCTCACCAACAGCCAGGGCGAGCGGTTCATGGAGCGGTACGCGCCGCATGCCAAGGATCTTGCCTCGCGCGACGTCGTTTCGCGCTCGATGACCATGGAAATCCGCGAAGGCCGGGGTGTCGGCAAGGATGGCGACCACATCTTCCTGCATCTCGACCACTTGGATCCCAAGATCCTTGCCGAACGGCTCCCTGGCATCACGGAAAACGCCAAGGTTTTCGCCGGTGTCGACCTGCGCCGTCAGCCCATCCCGGTCATTCCGACGGTCCATTACAACATGGGCGGCATTCCGACGAACTATCACGGCGAAGTGCTGACGCTTCGGGGCGGCAATCCCGATACGGTCGTGCCTGGACTGATGGCGATCGGCGAAGCGGCGTGCGTTTCGGTGCATGGCGCCAACCGGCTGGGCTCGAACTCGCTCATCGATCTTGTCGTGTTCGGGCGGGCAGCCGGCTTGCGCTGCGGGGAAATGGTGGAGGCCGGAAAGGCCTTGCCGCCGCTGCCGCCGAGCGCGACCGAGCTTGCGCTCTCGCGGCTCGACAAGTTCCGTTATGCCAAGGGCAGCACGACCACTGCGACGTTGCGCGGTCGCATGCAGCGGGTGATGCAGTCCAACTGCGCGGTGTTCCGCGATGGGCCCGTGCTGAAGGAAGGCGTCGCCAAGATCACTGATATCTGGAACGAGAGCACGGACATCAAGACCACCGATCGCACGTTGGTGTGGAATTCCGACCTGATCGAGACGCTGGAGTATGACAATCTGATCGCGCAAGCCGTCGTAACGGTGGTCAGTGCAGAAAATCGCAAGGAAAGCCGCGGCGCGCATGCTCGCGAAGATTTTTCCAAGCGCGACGATGCGAATTGGATGGTACACACTTTGGCGTTCGCAGATGATGCGTCGCGGTCCGTGCGTCTCGATGTGCGGCCCGTGCACACCAATACGCTGACGAACGAAGTCAAATACATTGAGCCGAAAGCCCGCGTCTACTGAGGCACCCGGCTCTTAAACGTGGCTGCCACAGTGAAGACACCGCCGAACCCGAAGGACATTGCTTCAGATAGCGATACGCGGGTCCCGCCTGATCCGTTCGCGGCCGTGCTGCCGGCGCTGGCAGCGTTGGGGGCGGTCGCATCGATTGCCGCTATCAACTGGTCGGCGCAGGACAAGACCCCCGACCGCGCAAAGGCACGGCGCAAGGCGGGGGTTGCTTTGCGCGATCTTGAGACGTGCTGCATGGGCCTTGGGGAAATCTTCCGGCGCTTTCAGCGCAGCCCGAAATCGTTTTGCGGAGAAGGAGCGCCGTCGTCGCCGCTCAAATTCGGGGTGCACGGCACACGGGTCGGGGTGGACGCCGCCCGGCTCTATCAACAGCTGATCAACGACGTGGCATCCATGCTGGTGCTGGCCTCGCAGAACGCGTTCGACGTGATGTCGGCCGTCGAAGACGGCGAGATCGTTGCGCCCGAAGAGCTGTATTTCGGCTTCGGGGAGCAGCAGGAACGGCTTAACGGATTGTTTTCAAATCGGGCCACACTGCGCGTTGCCGTCGACACCGGGGCCGAGGTCGCCGACAAACTCTGCCAGCTGGTGCGCGAACTCAAGAAGTACCGGCTTGAATGAACGTCGCATCGCACTGCCCATCTGCCGAGACCCGGCTTTTGTCGTGTTGACAGAAGGGCGTTCTGGCAACACTTTCGCCGCACTGCACAATCTGCATCGCATGACTTGAACAGGAATTCCGATCCCATGGTTCAGCTGACGCTTCCCAAGAATTCGACCGTGCAGACGGGCAAAACCTGGAATCCGGAGGGCCGGACGGGCCAGTACAAGGAATTCCGGATCTATCGCTGGAATCCCGACGACGGCGGCAACCCGCACGTCGACACGTATTTTATCGATCGCGCGTCCTGCGGGCCGATGGTTCTCGATGCGCTGATGAAGATCAAGAATGAGATCGATCCGACACTGACGTTCCGGCGCTCGTGCAGAGAGGGCATCTGCGGGTCGTGCGCGATGAACATCGACGGTACCAACACGCTTGCATGCCTCAAGGCCATGGATGAGGTCACAGGTGCGGTCAAAATCTATCCGCTGCCGCATATGAAGGTCATCAAGGACCTTGTGCCGGACATGACGCATTTCTACGCCCAGCACGCCTCCATCGAGCCCTGGCTGAAGACGGACACGCCGGCGCCGCCCAAGGAATGGGCTCAGTCGCGCGGCGACCGCGAAAAGATCGACGGGCTGTACGAGTGCATCTTGTGCGCCTGCTGCTCGACGTCATGCCCGAGCTATTGGTGGAATCAGGACCGGTATTTGGGGCCGGCCGTGCTGCTGCAGGCCTATCGCTGGGTCATCGATAGCCGCGACGAGGCGACCGGCGACCGGCTCGATAATCTCGAGGATCCATTCCGGCTCTACCGCTGCCATACAATCATGAATTGTGCGAAGGCCTGCCCGAAGGGCCTCAGCCCTGCCAAGGCGATTGCGGAATTAAAGAAGTTGATGGTCGAGCGGCGGGTTTAATTCTCCCCGTTTTCCGAATTGATTTTCGAATAAGGGATTATAAATGGCAAGGCCGGCGGCTATATAGCCACCGGCCTTGAGTGGGACGCACCCTACCGTGACTTGCGAGTAGCGAAAAATTTTCCGCTAGCTCGATTGGTGTGAAGTCAGCGGCCCTGTGCCTTTCCTGCGGCCGAGCCTTTTGCCTAACTTATTGATTAAGCAGCGCGACGAGCGGGCTTCTTGGCAGGGGCCTTGCGGGCGGGAGCCTTAGCAGCGGCCTTGACGGCGGGCTTGCGGGCCGATGCCTTCTTGGCGGGAACCTTGGCCTTTGCGGGGGTCTTTGCGACTGCCTTCACCGGTGCCTTGGCGGCGGCTTTGGTAGGGGTCTTTGCTTTTGCAGTGATCTTTGCCATTTGCGTTCTCTCCGATTGACGTTCGAATCAGCTCGAACTGGGGAAAGCATGTCGATATTCGCAGTTTTTGTTGACAATTAAATTCAATTCCATTCCCTCCGGAGTCATCAATCTTGGCGATCTGTTGCGCAAAATCCTCAATTTTTGTTGTTTTTCATGGTTTTGGTAATTGTTCCGGACTCTGAAGCTTATGTCAACGGATCAAAGTGCTCCTGGAGCTTAGTATTTTAAGTTTCTTAGACTGGAGCCATTTAAGGGCGATCCGTCGCTCAGGATGTAAGCACGTTGGCAATGAAGTGATCCTTCGGCTTCCAATGCGCTGGCATCGCTTGGCCGTTCCACGACCGCTTCTACGCATTAGACTTTTCGAACACTGCGCGGTTCGCCTGAAGTTCGCGCGTGAAATGATGGAAGGTGTCGTCGGGGTCCATCGATCGCCATCAGCTGCTGTCCAAGCGGATAATGCGCCGTTGCATCTTCGAAGCTCAAGAACAAGCTCAATTGGAACTATCCGCAATTTCGCGGGTAGCGTTTTGCCAGCGCAGGATCGGCTGCATCGAAGTCTACCTGGGGATCGCGCCCGTCGAGGTCCAGGTCGGCCTTGATGAGGCAGCCGAGAATGGCGGTCGCGCCGGTGTGGCGGATATCAGCTTAGTGCAGGAGATGTTTCTGGAGGCGCGGCGCTACACGGCCGAACAGCTGTTCAGCGGCGGCGCGGTCTGCTTGAGAGCCTCGATGGAGCCAAGTTTTCAACGTTCATCGCGCGATGATAAGTCCCGTGCGCGCCGGTTTGACGACGCACGGGACTATCGCAGGGTTTCAGGCAGCCTTGCTGAATTTGGACTTCAGATCGAAGACGGCCATGAGATCGCCGAACCGGTCTTCCACTGCTTCGGCAAAGACCGACATCGGGTTGGCGGTGTGAGGCAAGATCTCTGCGATCACTTCGCCTGCTTCAAAACGCAGATCCGCATCATGGTGGCGTGCGACGGCCTGCATCTTTCCATTGTCGGCGAGGCAGCTCATGATCAAATGACTGACACCGCGGTTGCGGGCCGAGCGAATCACGCGGCCGAGAAGTTCGGTCGCGATGCCCTTGTGCTGGAAGTCGTTCTCAACTGAAAACGCGGCCTCGGCCTGATGGCCCCACGTGTCGCCGATCTTGCGCAGCTCGGCGACGGCGCGCAGTTCGTCACCATCGAAGAAGCCGTACACGATCGCTCCGTTCGACGTCATGCGGCTGGCATAGTCGGCGATGAAGCCGTCGGATACGGCATGGGCAAAACGGTTACGGCGACTGGCCTTATCGAGGCGCAAAAGGTGGTTGCGAAACTTATCCGTTTCACCCTGCCACAGCTTACGAATGCTGCCGCTCAAGTTGTCGTTGCTCATGTTCGAGCCTCCTGTGTCGTGCCAAAGTATGGACATCCTATCCCAAATGGTGATCATATTGCGACGCACCATGGGCCTCGAAGAACAGTTCAGCATTGCACTAATCGAGTGGCTTCGTGTTAACGCGCTGAAATATCTGGGTTAAAGTTTTGTGCGTTTTTGCGGCAGGACACTCGGTCGCTGATCAATGGTGCAGCGCGGCATCCGCTTTCTGTGCTGGCCGGGTGCGCGGAACTTTGGTGGTGGGGCTCTTTCGCAAGGCTGATTATCCGTGCGAGACATCGGTCGCAGCTTTAAAGGAACGGTTATCGGCATGCCGGGTGGCGTCCTGCGACAGTATCAGGAGCGGTTGGCGGCGGGTGGTCTCACGCCAGACGCGGCGCAGAAGCTTTGCGCCGAACGGCTCGATGAACTGGCTGCTGCCTTGGCGCGGCAGGCTGCCGACCGGGCACGCCTGTTTGGCCGTTGGCGCAAGACGGCTGGGGGTGCTTTGCGCGGGCTTTACGTTCATGGCGGGGTCGGGCGCGGCAAAACCATGCTGATGGACCTTTTCTTCGAGACCGTCCCGGAGCCGAAGAAGCGGCGAATTCACTTTCATGCGTTCATGGCCGAAGCGCATGAACGCATTGGCGATGCCCGCAAGAGCGTCGATGGCGACCCACTTCCAACCGTTGCGGCGGCGTTTGCAGCGGAAGCCCATCTACTGTGCTTTGACGAATTGTTCGTGTCCGACATTGCCGACGCCATGGTTCTGGGCCGCCTGTTCCGAGTGATGTTTGAGCGCGGCGTCGTGGTTGTCGCGACGTCGAACGCGCATCCCAGCGAACTGTATCGCGACGGACTCAACCGCCAGCTGTTCCTCCCATTCATCGATGAAATCGAAGACCGGATGGACGTGATCGAACTCCTGTCGGCGCAGGATTTCCGGCTCGCCAAGCTGTCGGGGCATAAACTCTATTACAGCCCGGATGACGAGGCGGCCCGCAAGGCGCTCGACGAACACTGGCTGCGGTTGACCGGGCAACGGGCGGGGGCTGCCTCGCACATCACCGTCAAGGGGCGGACCATTCCCGTGCCGCAGGCGGGGATGGGGGCTGCGCGCTTCAAATTCGGCGATCTATGCGAAGTGCCGCTGGGGCCGCTCGACTATCTGGCGCTGGCACGTGAGTTTCATACGGTCTTCATCGACGGCATTCCCATGCTCGGGCCTGCGCGCCGCGATGTCGCCAGGCGCTTCATTACCCTCATCGACACGCTTTACGACAATCACGTCTGCCTCATCGCCTCGGCGGACGCGGAACCGGACGGACTGTATCCCAAGGGCGATGGGTCCGAACATTTTCTCAGAACCGCGTCCCGACTGATGGAGATGCGGAGCGACGCGTTCCTGGCCGGGCGGGCGAAACGGGCCGCCAGAGTGCTGGCGTAGAGCGCGCGGGCCAAACTTTCGTTCAGTCATCGTTGGTTGTGCTTGAGTGGCGTTCGCTTTCGCGATACGCCGGATCGCGTTATTTTGCTGCTCTGCCGCAATCCCCCAAAAGCGAGCCGCGCCCCCCAACACGGAGACCCAGTCACATGGCACGAACCAAAATCGCTCTCATCGGCGCTGGCATGATCGGCGGCACGCTCGCCCACCTCGTCGCGCTCAAAGAGCTGGGCGACGTCATTATGTTCGATATCGCCGAGGGCACGCCGCAGGGCAAGTCGCTCGATCTCGCCCAGTCCGGCGGGGTCGAAGGCTTCAATTGCAACCTCAAGGGCACCAATGCCTATTCCGATCTTGCGGGCGCTTCGGTCTGCATCGTGACCGCCGGTGTGCCGCGCAAGCCCGGTATGAGCCGGGACGATCTCATCGGCATCAATCTCAAAGTGATGGAGCAGGTCGGCGCGGGTATCAAGAAATATGCCCCCGATGCGTTCGTGATCGTCGTCACCAACCCGCTCGACGCCATGGTTTGGGCGTTGCAAAAGGCATCCGGCCTGCCGCGCGAGAAGGTCGTTGGCATGGCAGGCGTGCTCGACACTGCGCGGTTTCGCCATTTTATCGCCGACGAACTGAACGTGTCGGTGCAGGACGTGACCGCGTTCGTGCTCGGCGGCCATGGCGACGACATGGTGCCGCTCATCCGTTACTCCGCGGTCGGCGGCGTGCCGTTGCCGGACCTGGTCAAGATGGGTTGGATCAAGCAGGAGAAGCTTGACCAGATCGTCGATCGCACGCGTAAGGGCGGCGGCGAGATCGTGGCTTTGCTCAAGACCGGTTCGGCTTTCTACGCGCCCGCCTCCTCGGCTATTGCGATGGCCGAGAGCTATCTCAAGGACCAGAAGCGCATCCTGCCGTGCGCGGCTTATCTTTCGGGCGAATACGGCATCAAGGGGCTGTATGTCGGCGTGCCCGTGATCATCGGCTCGACCGGCGTCGAGCGGATCGTCGAAATCGACCTCAACAGCGCTGAGCGCGCCATGTTCTTGAAATCGATCGAAAGCGTGCAGGGTTTGATTGCCGCGTGCAATACCATTGCGCCGAACCTCGGCGCTTGATTTTTCGTCATGGGGTGGCGTTATTGTGCACTGCCCCATGACCCTCTTTCCACGACTAAAGTCTAATTGGTACACGGCATACCAAAAACGTCCAAAGGTCACTCGCCGGCCGGACTCTCCAGGCAGGCCGCCTTGCGGCAAGCCCAGACCCATACGGCCCAATTTTCCGCTCCATCCGAGGAATGCCCGCTCATGAACATTCACGAATATCAGGCCAAGGAACTCTATCGCCAGTATGGCGTGCCGACGGGCATGGGATACCCTGCGTTCACGGTCGAAGAAGCGGCGGTGGCAGCGGGCAAATTGCCGGGTCCGGTGTATGTCGTGAAGGCGCAGATCCATGCGGGCGGCCGTGGCAAGGGGTCGTTCAAGGAAGCCGCTGCCGGCGCTAAAGGCGGCGTTCGCATCGCGAAGTCAGTCGATGAAGTCAGGCAATTCGCCCAGGAGATGCTCGGCAACACGCTGGTCACGATCCAGACCGGAGCGTCGGGGCGCAAGGTCAACCGGCTCTACGTCGAAGACGGTTCGGCGATCGAGCGCGAATTGTATCTATCGGCGTTGGTCGACCGCGCCACGTCGCGGGTCGCGTTCATCGTCAGCCAGGCCGGCGGCATGGACATCGAGCAGGTCGCGCACGACACGCCCGAAAAGATCATGACGCTGTCGATTGACCCGGCGACCGGCTTCATGCCTCATCATGGCCGCAAGGTCGCGTTTGCACTCGGGCTTTCCGGCAAGCAGGTCGGCGCGTGCGGCACGCTCGTCGAAAACCTCTACCGGATGGTCGTTGAGAAGGACATGAGTCTGCTCGAAATCAATCCGCTCGTCGTCACCAAGGACGGCAACCTAATCTGCCTCGACGGCAAGATGGATTTCGACAGCAATGCGTTGTACCGCCACCCCGAGATCTTGGCCTACCGCGATCTCGACGAAGAAGATCCGATGGAAATCGAGGCGTCCAAGCACGATCTCGCCTTCATCAAGCTCGACGGCACCATCGGCTGCCTCGTCAATGGCGCGGGTCTCGCCATGGCTACGATGGACATCATCAAGCTGTATGGCATGGAGCCTGCCAACTTCCTCGATGTCGGCGGCGGCGCCAGCAAGGAAAAGGTTCAGGCGGCGTTCAAGCTCATCTTGGCCGACACGGCGGTCAAAGGCATTCTGGTCAACATCTTCGGCGGCATCATGCGGTGCGATATCATCGCGGAGGGGGTCATTGCGGCTGCTCGCGAAATGCACATCACGGTTCCGCTCGTCGTGCGCCTCGAAGGCACCAACGTCGAACTCGGCAAGAAGATGATGGCTGAATCGGGTCTCAAGATCGTGCCGGCCGACAACCTGGCGGATGCCGCCAAGAAGATCACCGACGAAGTGCGCAAAGTGGGTTGAGCCCGCTTCTACTCAGCCAACAGCAATAAATTTCATTCGGGCAAAGGGCTCAACATGGCCATCCTCATCGACAAGCACACGAAAGTCATCTGCCAGGGCATCACGGGTGCGCAGGGCACGTTCCATACCAAGGGCGCTAAGGCGTACGGCACCCAGTGCGTCGGCGGTGTGACGCCGGGCAAGGGCGGTAGCAAGCATCCGGACGCCGAACTCGCCGATATTCCACTGTTCAACACGGTGGATGAAGCCAAACGCGCGACTGGCGCAAATGCGAGCTCGATCTACGTTCCGCCTCCGTTTGCAGCCGATGCCATCCTCGAAGCGATCGACGCCGAAATTCCGCTCATCATCTGCATCACCGAAGGCATACCGGTGATGGACATGATCAAGGTCAAGCGCGCGCTGACAGGCTCGAAGTCGCGGCTGATCGGGCCGAACTGCCCCGGCGTTCTCACCCCCAACCAGTGCAAGATCGGCATCATGCCGGGCAACATCTTCATGCACGGCAGCGTGGGCGTCGTTTCGCGCTCAGGCACGCTCACGTATGAAGCCGTCAAGCAGACCACCGACGCTGGCCTTGGCCAGACGACCGCTGTCGGCATCGGCGGCGATCCGGTCAAGGGAACCGAGTTCATCGACGTGCTCGACCTGTTCCTGTCGGACGACGAAACGAAGTCGATCATCATGATCGGCGAGATCGGCGGTGCGGCCGAGGAAGAGGCCTGCGAATGGCTGATCGGGGAAGCCAAGAAAGGCCGAAGCAAGCCGATGGCAGGGTTCATCGCCGGTTCCACGGCGCCTCCGGGCCGCCGCATGGGCCATGCCGGTGCGATCATCTCCGGCGGCAAGGGTGCTGCGTCCGACAAGTTCGAGGCCATGCGCAAGGCCGGCATCGCGATCGCCGATTCGCCGGCAAGCCTCGGCACCACGCTGGCTGCGGCACTGAAGCGCTGATCAGCCTCTTCGTTTCACATCATGGCCGGGCCTGTCCCGGCCATCCAACGCACCGAGTTAAGACTGCGATTGCAAGGGTATTCGCCCTTGGGCCAACCCTGATCTCATTGATACCTATGATCGGCGTGCTGAACCTTGCGGCTCTGGTGGCCGGTCGCAGGTAGCAAACGGCTGCGCTCCCGCGGCAAAACCGGTTGACGATGCCACTGCACGGTTTCGCGTGGCCGTGCTTGATGCGGCGCCGGTCACCAGTTGCATCGCAGCCGGCCTGATAATCACGAGCCACGGCCGTGAATGTGGTCACCCGTGCCGCCATCTCGCCGGACCGGTTTCGGTGCGGCGGTGAAAAGTAAAGCCCTGGTAACGAGCGCTTTTGCACCGAACGACACCCACCCCACTTTTGGGGGTCTTAAAGACGCAAGCAAAGTGTATTAGAAAGCGCGTGAGTTTTTCTAGGTGCGCCGCAGCGACGCCATGATCTGATGGTGCGACAGACGGGCTCCTAATCTTCGCGCAAGGCGATCTGCGGTCGGTGCCGTCAGGTCGCCGTGCGCATCTTTCCCCGACCCGGGGCGCGCGTTCTCGTTTCCCGGGCAACCTTGGATGCTCTCATGTCGCGCGAAGCGCTCAACGCTCAATTCCTGCGGACCTCGTTCCTGTCGGGAACCAACGCCGCCTACATCGAAGAATTACAGGCCCAGTATGAGGCCAATCCCGGCTCTGTCGGCGACGAGTGGCGCCACTTTTTCGAAAGCCTCAAGGAAGAGCGCGACGGGCACGAACCTGCGCCGCTCAATCCGGCCTGGGCGGTTCCGCTCGAAAAGCTCGAAAACAACGGCGACCTCGTCTCCGCGCTGACCAACGACTATGCGGGCGTCGAACGCCACGTCCGCGACCGGTTGGCGGAGCGCGCGCAGTCCAGCGGGTTCGATCTGTCGCCGGTTGCCTCGATGCGGGCGACGCAAGACAGCATCCGCGCGCTGATGCTGATCCGCGCCTATCGAGTCATGGGCCACCTGGCCGCCGATCTCGATCCGCTCGGAATCGCCGACCGCAAGGTGCACAAGGAGCTGAAGCCCGAGACCTACGGCTTCACGGAAGCCGACCTCGACCGGCCGATCTTCCTCGATCGCGTGCTCGGCCTCGAGACGGCTACGATGCGCCAGATCCTGAAAATCCTGCGCCGCACCTATTGCCGCCACATCGGTTACCAGTATTCCCACATCACCAACCCGGCGCAGAAGGCCTGGATTCAGGAGCGCATCGAGGGCGAGGAAAAGGACATCCGGTTCACGCCGGAAGGGCGCAAGGCGATCCTCAACAAACTGATCGAGGCCGAGAGCTTCGAGAAGTTCTGCGAAGTCAAATACACCGGCACCAAGCGGTTCGGCCTCGAAGGCGCCGAAGCGATGGTTCCGGCACTTGAACAGATCATCAAGCGCGGCGGCCAGCTTGGCGTGCGCGAAATCGTGCTCGGTATGGCGCACCGCGGACGGCTCAACGTGCTCGCACAGGTGATGAGTAAACCGCACCGGGCGATTTTCAAGGAATTCAAGGGCGGTTCGTTCAAGCCTGACGACGTCGAAGGGTCGGGCGACGTCAAGTATCACCTGGGCGCGTCGTCGGACCGTTCGTTCGACGGCAACAACGTCCACCTTTCGCTGACCGCAAACCCATCGCATCTCGAAATCGTCGATCCCGTCGTGCTCGGCAAGGTGCGCGCCAAGCAAGACCAGCATGGCTGCAAGCCCGGCGAGCGGACACCCGTCATGCCGCTGCTCATCCATGGCGACGCTGCCTTCGCGGGTCAGGGCGTCGTCGCCGAGTGCTTCGGACTGTCGGGCCTCACGGGCCACCGCACCGGCGGGTCGATCCACTTCGTGATCAACAACCAGATCGGGTTCACGACCAACCCGCGGTTCTCGCGGTCGTCGCCCTACTGCTCGGACGTGGCGCTGATGATTGAAGCGCCGATCTTCCACGTCAATGGTGACGATCCCGAAGCCGTCGTGCACGTCGCAAAGATTGCCACCGAATTCCGGATGAAATTCCAGAAGCCGGTCGTGATCGACATGTTCTGTTATCGCCGCCATGGCCATAACGAGAGCGACGAGCCGATGTTCACGCAGCCGTTGATGTACAAGAACATCAAGGCGCACGAGTCGGTCGTCGATCTGTATTCCAAGAAGCTGATCGACGAGGGGTTCATCACGCAGGCCGGCGTCGATGAGATGAAAGACCAGTTCCGCGCGCATCTGGATGCCGAGTTAAAAGAAAGCGATGCGTTCAAGCCCAACAAGGCCGACTGGCTCGATGGGCGGTGGTCGACCATCTCGCTCGCCGACGACGAGGCGCGGCGCGGCGATACCGGCGTCGAACTCGAGCGTCTGAAGCGGATCGGCGCACGCATCACGACGCTGCCGTCGGAGTTCCGCGCTCACAGGACGGTTGCCAAGCTGCTCGAAAAACGCCACGAAATGGTTGATACCGAGCATGGTGTCGACTGGGCGATGGCCGAGCATCTGGCGTTCGGCACGCTGGTCAAAGAGGGCATCGCGGTGCGGCTGTCGGGCCAGGATTGCGAACGCGGGACGTTCTCTCAGCGCCACAGCGTGTTGATCGATCAGGAAAGCGAGCGCCGCTATACGCCATTGCGGCACGTCGCGCCCGACCAGGGGCGCTTTGAAGTCATCAACTCCAGCCTGTCCGAAGAGGCGGTGCTCGGGTTCGAATATGGGTATTCCCTGGCCGAGCCGATGGCTCTCACCTGCTGGGAAGGACAGTTCGGTGACTTCGCCAACGGCGCGCAGGTGATCTTCGATCAGTTCCTGTCGTCGGGCGAACGTAAATGGCTGCGCATGTCGGGTCTCGTCTGCCTGCTGCCGCATGGCTACGAAGGCCAAGGACCGGAGCATTCGTCGGCGCGTCTCGAAAGGTTCCTGCAGCTGTCGGCCGAAGACAACTGGCAGGTCGCCAACTGCACGACGCCGGCCAACTACTTCCACATCCTGCGGCGCCAAATCCACCGCAAGTTCCGCAAGCCGCTCATCCTGATGACGCCGAAATCGCTGCTGCGCCACAAGCGCGTGATTTCGGACTTGGCGGACATGGCGGCCGGAACCTCATTCCATCGTGTCCTGTGGGACGATGCACAGTCTAGACCCGAGAGCGTGATCAAGCTGAAGCCCGACCATGAGATCAAGCGGGTCGTACTGTGTACCGGGAAGGTCTACTACGATCTTTACGACGCACGCGAAGCCCAGGGGTTGAGCGATGTCTATCTCATGCGCCTCGAGCAGATTTATCCGTTCCCGGCGCGGACCTTGATCCAGGAGCTGGGCCGGTTCCCGAATGCGGAACTGATGTGGTGCCAGGAAGAGCCGAGAAACATGGGTGCGTGGACTTTTGTCGAGCCCAATCTCGAATGGGTTCTGCAGCATCTGACGGCGAAGGCTGCGTCGCGGTTCCGCTATGCGGGGCGGGCGGCGTCGGCCTCGACGGCGACAGGGTTGCTGTCGCGGCACATTCAAGAGCAGACGGCGCTGGTCACCGAGGCATTGACTGGCTGACAACATCGGCCCTGAGTCACTCAGGGCCGAGAAACACGAGCGCGTTGGACGACAATTTCCGGCTGCCAATGGCGGCCTTGGCAGCGAGACAGGGTGAGACGATGGCGATTGAAATTCGCGTTCCGACATTGGGCGAGAGCATAACCGAGGCGACGGTTGGTCAGTGGTTCAAGAAGGTCGGCGACGCCGTCAAGGTCGACGAGCCGCTGGTCGAACTGGAGACCGATAAGGTCACGGTCGAAGTGCCCGCGCCCGCATCGGGCATTCTTGCCGAGATCTCGGTACTCAAGGGCGTGACTGTCAACATCGGCGCAGCGCTGGGCGCCATCCGCGATGGGGCAGCCGCATCCGCGCCACCGGCTGCAGCGCCGGCCGCACCCGCTCCGGTTGCTCCTGCTCCCGCCGTTCATGCCGCACCCATTGCCGCGGTCCATGCGCCCGCGCCTGCAAACGGGGGTATGCCGCCGAGCCCGGCTGCCCGCAAGGCGCTCGCGGAAACCGGTCTTTCGGTCGAGGATGTGGCCGGGTCGGGCAAACGCGGACAGGTTCTGAAATCGGATGTCGCGCAAGCGGCGAGCGCACCTGCTGCTGCGCCTGCAAGCCAGGCCGTCGCGGTTTCGCAAGCTCCAGTCCATGTCAATGCGCCGCTGCCGGTTCCCACGCAGCAGCTGCGCGTGCCGGCGACGGCCAGTGATGCGGACCGCGAAGAGCGCGTGAAAATGAGCCGCCTGCGCCAGACCATCGCGCGCCGCCTGAAGGACGCGCAAAACACCGCCGCCATGCTCACGACGTTCAACGATGTCGACATGACCAACGTGATGGCGCTGCGTTCGCAGTACAAGGACCTGTTCGAAAAGCGGCACGGCGTGAAGCTCGGCTTCATGGGCTTCTTCGTCAAAGCCTGCCTGCAGGCGCTGAAGGAAATTCCTTCGGTCAATGCCGAGATCGACGGTGGCGATATCATCTACAAGAACTACTATCACATCGGCGTTGCAGTCGGGACCGACAAGGGTCTCGTCGTGCCGGTGGTGCGCGAAGCGGACCGGATGAGTGTGGCCGAAGTCGAAGCCCGGATCGCCGATTACGGCAAGCGGGCGCGTGACGGCAAGCTTGGTATCGATGACATGCAGGGCGGCACCTTCACGATCACCAATGGTGGCGTCTACGGGTCGCTGATGTCGACGCCGATCCTCAACGCTCCGCAGTCGGGCATTCTCGGCATGCATCGCATCGAGGAACGCGCGGTGGTGCGCAAAGGCCAGATCGTCGCCCGCCCGATGATGACGCTGGCGCTCAGCTACGATCACCGTATTGTCGACGGTAAGGAAGCAGTTACATTCCTGGTGCGCGTCAAAGAGTGCCTGGAAGATCCGCAGCGCTTCATTCTCGAGTTGTGAGCAGAGCCTATGACATCCGATACCAAGCCGCCTTTGGGCGCGCCTGCCTGGGATGAAGAGCGCGCGCGCTGGCTTGTCAGCCGGACTGTCATCGTCGGCGTCACTCATCTCGCGGCAGACGGCAAGACGGTCGTCAACCGCGAGCATTTCCACGGCATGATCATGTCGGCGATCGAGGGGCAGGGGATCGAGGTCGTCTGTCTCAGCGGTCCCAATGAAGGACAAACGGTTACCCTGCCGCCGGTAACCTCCGCTTACATGGATGCCAAGCCCGGCGTTTACACTCTGAAGTCGACCGGTCTCACCGTCGAGAACCCCGACGTTACCGTCTCCTGGACGGTGACGCAGCAGCTGAAGCATTAATTCAGCCAGCGCTGATCTATCCCTGCTCGAACAACGGACATTCAATTCATGACCTACGATACCATCGTCATCGGCTCGGGACCGGGCGGATATGTTTGCGCCATTCGTGCAGCTCAGCTCGGCCAGAAGGTCGCCATCGTTGAAAAGCGCGCGACGCACGGCGGTACGTGCCTCAACGTCGGCTGCATTCCGTCCAAGGCGCTGCTGCACGCCTCCGAGTGTTTCGAGGAAGCGAGCCACGGTTTTGGCACCATGGGCATCGGCGTGCGGCCGTTCCTCGATCTCGCACGGATGCAGGCGTTCAAGGCCGAGGGTGTGAAAGGCAACGTGGACGGCGTGGCGTTCCTGCTCAAGAAGAACAAGATCGACGCTCATCACGGCACCGGTAAAATTCTTGCGGGCGGTCAGGTCGAGGTGACCAAGCCAGACGGTTCGGTTGCGGTGCTAGCGACGAAGTCCATTGTGATCGCGACGGGCTCGGATATCGCGCGGCTGCCGGGCGTCGAAATCGATGAGCGCACCGTCGTGTCGTCAACCGGTGCGCTTGAGCTGCCGGTGGTGCCGAAGAAACTGCTGGTCATCGGTGCTGGCGTCATCGGGCTCGAACTCGGGTCGGTTTGGCGGCGGCTCGGCGCGGAGGTGCATGTCGTCGAATATCTCGACCGCATCCTGCCGGGCATGGATGCCGACGTGGCCGCGTCTTTCCAGAAGATTCTCGTGAAACAAGGCAT
Organism: Hyphomicrobium sp.; assembly: GCA_025351425.1. Classification (GTDB taxonomy): domain Bacteria; phylum Pseudomonadota; class Alphaproteobacteria; order Rhizobiales; family Hyphomicrobiaceae; genus JANXVY01. The sequence goes on along the minus strand of JANXVY010000027.1, from coordinate 2,950 downwards.
GACGTTTCAGCTCGGCTCCAAGGTGACGAAGGTCGCCAAGGACGCAAGCGGTTGCGTCGTCACGATCGAGCCGGCCGCTGGCGGGGCGGGCGCGGACGTGTTCGCCGACGTCGTCCTCGTCTGCATCGGCCGCACGCCCTATACCGATGGGCTGGGCCTCGCGGAAGCCGGGGTTGCGCTCGATAACCGCAAGCGGATCGTGGTCGATCACCACTTCCAAACCAACGTGCCGGGCATCTACGCCATCGGCGACGTGATTGCAGGGCCGATGCTCGCCCATAAGGCCGAGGACGAAGGCATTGCTCTCGCCGAAATGCTAGCCGGGCAGGCCGGGCACGTGAATTACGACGTCATCCCCAGCGTCATCTACACCGCGCCGGAAGTTGCGTGCGTCGGCAAGACCGAGGATGAGCTCAAGGCCGCGGGCGTCGCCTACAAGGCGGGCAAGTTCCCGTTCCTCGCCAACGGCCGCGCCAAGGTCAACCGCACCACCGACGGCTTCGTCAAGGTGCTGGCGGATGCTGCGACCGACCGCGTGCTCGGGGTCCACATCATCGGGCCGCACGCCGGCGAGATGATCGGCGAAGCCTGCGTGCTGATGGAATTCGGCGGTTCCGCGGAAGACCTCGCCCGGACGTGCCACGCGCACCCCACTTTGACCGAAGCCATCAAGGAAGCCGCCATGTCGGTCGACAAGCGCGCCATCCATATGTGATGGGCGGCGGCCGCGGGGGGCTGGGGCGTGAATGCGGTCGACCGATATTCGTGAGTGTACGACAGCGTCGGCCCGGGGGGATGAGTTTCCCGCGGCCGTGATCGCGTCGGCTTCATCGCCGCGGATGCGCCTTGTCGTAAACCGCCAACAGCCGGTCGCGGTCGACTTCGGTGTAGACCTGTGTCGTCGAGAGCGAGGCGTGGCCCAGCAGTTCCTGGATCTGGCGCAGGTCCGCACCCGCCGACAGCAGGTGCGTTGCAAACGAGTGGCGCAGCGCGTGCGGCGTTGCCGTTTCCGGCAGCGTCAGCTCTTCCCGTAGCCGCTCCATTGCAAGCTGGATGAGGCGGGGGCGCAGAGGGCCGCCCTTCTCGCCGACGAATAGCGGCTCGTCGGGTGCGCGCGGGTAGGGGCAAAGCTCCCGGTAGCGCGCGATCGCTGCAATGGTGACCGGCAGCACCGGCACCAGCCGTTCCTTGCCGCCCTTGCCGGTGATCCGCAGCGTATCTCGTTGCGGCGTCGGCGCATCCTTGAGGCGAAGCCCGAGCGCTTCGGAAATTCGCAAGCCCGCGCCGTAGAGCAGCAGCAGCACGGCGGTATCGCGGGCGGCGATCCAATCGCGAGGCGCTTCGCCGTTTGCCGCCATCACTTCGGCTGCCTTGTCGACGGTCAGAGGCTTGGGGACCGAATGCGGCACGCGCGGCAGGGTCAGGGTGAGGATCGCGCGGTTCTTCAGGGTGCCGCTACTTTCCAGCCAGCGGAAGAACATGCGCAGCGCGCTCAAGGTTCGCGCGAGCGAACGGCTAGAAATCCCTTGCCGGCGGCGGCTCGACAGAAACGCGCGGAATACCTTGGCGTCGACCTTTGCGAGCGAGAGCAAAGTCGGGGGGTGGCCCCAGTGGCGTTTCAGGAAGCCAAGAAACTGGCGCAGGTCGCGCTCGTAGGCCTGCAGTGTCAGTTCGGCTTGGTCCCGGCTGTGCTCCAGGTGCGCGAGCCAGCCCGCGCATACGTCCTGAAGCCCGTTTTCGAGCGGCAGCTGTTCGTCGTCGTGCATGATCTCGTCGAGCGAGGGTGGCATCTTCGTCCTGGGGCAGCGATCCGGTTGCGAGTATGGACGCGACTCAACGGGGCGAGGATAAGTCTAGGCTGACGGGCGGCCGGTTAACAGGCCGTTAACCGCGTAACATCAGCCGCACGGCGAGCGCGCAGCAGACGACGACGATGAGCGGGCGGATGAGCTTCGAGCCATGCGTTATCGCGGCGGACGCTCCGGCCTGTGCGCCGGCCGTCTGGCCGACCGCCATCGCGAGGCCGATGGTCCATATCACCTGGCCGGCCGCGATGAAGACGAGGAGCGAGCCGGCGTTGGATGCGAAGTTCAGCAGCTTCGTATTTGCGGTCGCTTTCAGCAGCGGCAGTCCGGCAAGCGTGACGAAGCCGATGGCGAAAAACGATCCGGTGCCGGGTCCAAAGAGGCCGTCATAGAAGCCGATGGGCGCGGCGATTCCGAGTGCGAAGGCCTGCTTGCTCAGCCGCGCCTTCTGTTCGTGTTCCGAAGCCTTGGGTCCGAAGGCGAAGTAGAGCGCTACCGCGATCAGCAGGAACGGCATGATCCGCGCCAGCACACGGGCATCGATCCAGTTCAGCATGAGGGCGCCGAAGCCAGCGCCGATGAAGGCGGCCGCGACCGAGGGCATGAGTGCTGCTGTATCGATCAGACCGCTTTTCCAGAAGCGGTAGCTCGCCATTGCCGATCCGAATGTTGACTGCAACTTGTTGGTCGCGACGGCCTGCACCGGCGGGATGCCGGCCAAGAGCAGTGCCGGCAGAGTGATGAGGCCGCCGCCGCCTGCGATGCTGTCGACGAAGCCCGCGACGAACGCCGCCAAGACCAAAAGTGCAAGCGTCGTCGGATCAAACGGCATCTTCCGGCTTTCGGACTACGGGTGGGGCGGTCGGCGAAGGGAGGGCATGCTTGAGGTAAAGCCAATTTGCTCCGCAGCCAATGGCTCGGAGATATAAATCGGGGGGAGGAGCGGCGCGTTACCGCGCGGGCATTCCGAGATTTGTAGAGAAGCGATAAGACGCCGCTCCGTCGCAGGGTTGTCGATGGCTTTCGCACCTCAAGGACACACCGGCAGTATCCAGACGGCCTGGACTTACCGATAGCGAGTGCAGGGCGCGCCAATCCCTCTCAACGTGCATAAGCGCACCACAAGGTAACCACACCACCGCGTG
>JANXVY010000041.1 GCA_025351425.1 Hyphomicrobium sp. | reverse complement strand
ACCAAATAAGGATAGTGACATGAAACGCTTAGCCCTGAGCGCCGCCCTTGCGCTGGCTGTTCTCGCGCCTGCCGCCCACGCCGCCGACTGCGGCCCTGTATTCGATGAGCTGACGAAGGTCATCACCGGCCACCTGACGATGTCGCCGGAAAAGAAAGCCTCGATGATGCGGATGGCGATGTCGAGTTACGACCATTGCATGGCTGGCGACACCAAGCATTCGGGCGAAATTCGCGACATGCTGATGTCGCAGCTCAAGGAATCGCTGGGCGGTCGGTGACCGTCTAGAGCAAATTCCGATCCTACGGAATCGGAATTTTGCTCTAGGTTCTTGATTTTGCCGCATTTTCTGCGACGAACCGGTATCCACTTCGTCGGAAAATGCTCTAGCGCAGGCAGACTTGATTTGAACGGCGCCGGATGGAACAATCCGCCCGCCAGAAGCGCAGTCTGGTTGCACGATAACTCCTGCAGCCAGGCCCCGCCCATGGAAATGCACCAGATCCGCTATTTTCTGGCGGTCGCCCGCGAGCGCAATTTCAGCCGCGCGGCTGAAACCTGCAACATTACCCAGCCCGCGTTGACGCGCGCGGTCCAGAAACTGGAAGACGAGGTCGGCGGTAAACTGTTCGACCGCCGGCCCGGACCGATCGAATTGACGGAGCTGGGCCGGACATTGCTGCCCAAGCTCGAGAGCGCATTTCACGATGTCGCAGAGGCCGCGCGTCAGGCGCGTGAGCATGCCCGGCACCGGAAGCAACGTCTCCGGCTCGGTGTCATGTGCACGATCGGACCCGAACGGATGATCGGCTTCATTGAGCATCTGCACGTCACCAATCCGGGCCTCGAATTTCAATTGACGGAGGCCAAGGGCAGCGCGGTCGTCGCGGCGCTCGTCAATGACGAGATCGATGTCGGGCTTGCCGGCTTGCCGAATTATCCCGACGCCGTGACCGCCGAAGAACTTTACCGGGAACGCTATGTCCTCGCGGTTCCGGCGAGCCACCGCTTCGCATCGGCCAATGCGGTCCCGTTGAGCGAGCTCGACGGCGAAGACTACATCGAGCGGTTGAATTGCGAATTCGACGATTTCTTCGAGGCAGCCTATGGCGAATGGCCAATTGCGCTCAACTTGCGCTACCGGAGCGAACGGGAGGATTGGGTGCAGGCCATGATTCGGTCGGGACTCGGCATCGCGATCGTGCCCGAGTCGATGCCTCTGGCCACGGGGGTTGCAACGACGACGCTGGTCACCCCGGAAATCGTCCGCACCGTGAGCCTGATCACACGGCGCGACCGTGAGCTGCCCCCGCCCGCCCGTGCATTCGTGAGGGCGCTACGGGCTCACGACTGGGCCGGTTAGGCATCGCCAACAAGCCCAATCGGCATTTCCGCTAAAGGCGGCCACCCGCTAGCTCTCATCATGCCGCGCACACCCGCGGGCGCATCGAAAAATTTGGAGAAACGTCTCATGTCCCAGACCCTTCTGTCCCAGACACTTCTGGCGGCCTTCGGCGCCACCCTGCTTTGCGTCGTTCCCGCCTCAGCTGCCGAGATGAATTGCGGAAAGATGCTGAATACGCATACGGCGGAAATCAACAAGATGACCAAGGCCAGCTCCGAAAAGCGGGTAGCGCTGACCCGGATGGCGCTGTCGGGCTACGACAGCTGCATGGCGGGCGACATGCTGAATGCCGAGAAATTCTTCAAGATGATCATGGACGCAGGCAACTAGAGCGCTTTCCGATCCTACGGAATCGGATGCGCACTCTAGGTTTTTGATTTGGTCGCATTTTCTGCGACGAACCGGTATCCACTTCGTCGGAAAATGCTCTAAGTCGACGCGTCGAATGGGGGCATGCGGACGCCGAGGGGGCGCTCCGCGCTTGGGCTGGGTTAGGAAAACACCGCCCGATGGCTCGCGCCACGACACGGCCAAGAGATCGGGGGCATTGGCTTGCTCCCGTCGCGAACGCTTGCGCTCCGCAGCGTCGGCTTTGCGATGACGGCACCCAAAACGTCTGCACCCGAAACTGACGATTAGGGTTGCAGCTGCACGAGGCAGCCGGGATTGACGTGCTAATGTCATACAGTGGTACTAACGGTGCCGCAGCGACACTCGGATTTGGTCCGCGTGCGCATCTAAGGGCTGCGCACTGATAGTGCGGCCCCCAACAAGGACAATTCTCAAGCATGACTAAACTGATCCTCGCCGCGCTCGCGGCCGCAACTCTTGCCCTGTCGGCACCCGCACTGGCAGAGCCCAAGGCGGACACGGCCAAGGTCGATATCCCCAACGACTATTGGAAGCGCCAAAAGCCGACGCAGTACCTCATCAAGGACCGCCTCATCGGCCAGAGCGTGAAAAACAAAGAAGGCAAGGTCGTCGGCGACATCGAAGACGTGATCGTGGGTGATGAAAACAAGGTCGTCGGCGTCGTCATGGGCGTTGGCGGGTTTTTGGGCCTCGGCGAAAAGAAGGTCGCCGTGCGTTACCGCGCACTGCAGTTCTCGTCGGTCGATGGCAAGAAGATCATCACGCTGCCGAGCGCGACCAAGGAAATCCTGACTGCGCTGCTGCCCTACGAGCGCCTCACACCGCCGAAGTCGATGATGGACAAAGCCAAGGAAAAGGCAATCGAGCTGAAGGACAAGGCGTCCGACGCCGCCGCCAAAGTCAAAGAATCGGCTGCTCCCATCGTGGAAAAAGCTAAGGATGCGGCCAAGGCCACGGTCGACAAGGCTAAGGAACTCGCCGCGCCCAAGGCCGCCGAACCCGCCAAGAAGTAACCGGGCTTTCGTATCAACGCTAAAAACCCGCCATCGCAAGATGGCGGGTTTTTTTATACCTGGATTGCGAGCGAGAAAATGTGCCGGGACCGGACGCTGGGACATCAACTGAGGCGCATGGCTTAGCGGCAGGGGAGCCAGACCAGCGTTGCGCGCTCCGTTAAACGGGCTTCACAAAAGCGGAAAGCCGCACGACACGTTTCCGCAAGCCCGTTGTTCCGGTCCCGGCATCAAGCATCACCGGGGAAGACGGCGACACCTGATGGGGGTTCTTGGCCGGTGGGCGCCGAGCGTTACTTCGGCAGCAGCACCGCATCGATCACGTGGATGACACCGTTCGACTGCTTGACGTCGGCGATGGTCACGTTGGCGGTGCCGCCGTTTTCATCGGTCAGCGTCAGCTTGCCGTCCTTGCTCTTCTTCACGATGAGCACGGCGCCCGAGAGCGTCTTGACGGGATGCATACCCTTATCGTCATCGACCATCTTGCCGATCGCATCCGACATCACGGCCTTGCCAACGACGTGCGACGTCAGGATCTTGACGAGCTTTTCCTTATTCTCCGGCTTCAGCAGCGTGTCGACCGTGCCAGCGGGAAGCTTGGCAAAGGCCTCGTTCGTGGGAGCAAACACCATGAAGGGCCCCGGACCCGAGAGGGTTTCGACGAGGCCGGCCGCCTTGACGGCTGCGACCAGGGTGGTGTGATCTTTCGAATTGACGGCGTTCTCGATGATGTTCTTGGTCGGATACATAGCGGCGCCGCCGACCATCACGGTCGCATCGGCACGGGCGTTAAGGGCTGGGAACGAAACGGCGGCCGCGCTAACGGCAACGAGGCCCAGCATCACGGCGGCCGAGACGGATTTTGCTTTGAACATGTCTTCCTCAAGGGTTGCTTGCTCCTCGTCATCGGGAGCTGAGGAAGAGACGTGCCAGAGCGTGTAAAGTTTCAGCGCGCAGATTAACAATCGGTAAGGGCCAAACTCTATGGTTTGGCCTGGACGAGCTTGCCCGCGTAGACGACGGGACCGGTGGGCGCGCCAGTCGGCGAGCCGCCTTCGGGCTCGAGGCTTACAGCGTAGGTTGCCTCACGAATGTCGGTTTGCGCGAAGGACGCGAGCTTCGGGCCGACCGTGAAGCCTGCGTTTTCGACGAGGCCGAGAGATTTCGGCGGCCCGAGCTTCTCGGAGACCAGCCACAACTCATAGCTCTTGCCTGCAGGCTTGGGCGCAGACACCGGCGCGACCGTGAACGTCTTTTTGTCGATGTCGACCGTCATCAAAAAGGCCGGCGACTGGGGGTCCTTTTGCAGCACAGCGACGTAAGACGTAGCAGGGGCCGTGCGAAGGGCCTCGCGATAGACCACGACGCCGGCAAGCGACGCCGCCAGTGCGCTCGCCGCGATGGCAAGCGTGCGCCAGCGGCCTAGACGCTGCTCCAGGTGGACGACGTTATTTGTTGGCCCACCTTGCGACTGCCCCGACACTCGGGTCAGAATCGCATCGCGCAGACCAGCCGGCGGGGGAACCACTGGGATCAAATCAACGAGCGGGGCAAGCCGCAGTTCCCAGGCCCGGATGGCGGCATCGAGGTCGGGCTCTCGGGCGCGCCGCGCCGCGACCTGCCCGCGCGCGGCTGCATCGAGCGTTCCCAAGACATACTCGGCGGCCAGGGGATCGATGTCGTCGGTTTCCATCATGGCGTCAGGCACGCCTTCAATTGCGCGAGCGAACGGTGGATCCAGGTCTTGATGGTGGCGACCGGGTGGCCAAAGCGCTGGCTCAGTTCCTCGCGGCTGGCACCTTGTAGATACGCCAAAAGCACGATTTCCTTGCGCTGCGGCTCGAGCCGCTCGAGGCACGCGGAGAGCCGCCGCAGCTCATCGTTCAATTCAAGCGCCTGCAAGGGGTGGGGATCGCTGGAAGCAACGTCGAGCGCTTCAGGACTGTCCTCGATTGAGGACGGCACTTTCTTGCGGATTTCATCGAACGCGCGGTTGCGGGCAATGGTCGCCATCCACGTGATCGGGGACGCTCGACCGCCATCGAAATCGGCTGCTCGTTCCCAGATTTTCACGTAGACCTCTTGCAAAACCTCATCCGCCACCTCCCTACGTCGTAAAATACGCAGGATGACCCCATAAAGTTTCGCGCTGGTTGCATCGTACAGCGTTGCAAATGCCGCGCTGTCCTTGGCCGCAACTCGGACCAGCAGAGCTTGAATGTCGGCTACCGATTGAAGCATGGGTGCGCGTGGACCAGAGTTGGCTGCAAAAGCCATGCAGGTGCAATGGGGGTAAAAAAGCCCCGACTTGCGCCCGCTGTCAATGGATCATTGTGGGACCTGCAAGACTTTCTTGGGTAATTCATCGTAAGCACACCTGCCATATCGAGATAGGAGAACCGACGTGTCCGCTGGCGGATCAACTGGTGTCGTCATCGTCGCGCTCGCCTGCAACTTCGGCATCGCCACGGCCAAGTTCGCAGCGGCGGCCGTCAGCGGGTCATCCGCGATGCTGTCGGAGGCGATCCATTCGCTGGTCGATACCTCGAACCAGGCCTTGCTGCTGATCGGGATCAAGCGGTCGCAGCGGCCGCCGGACGACCGCCATCCGTTCGGCTATTCGATGGAGCTGTACTTCTGGAGCTTTATCGTCGCCATTTTGCTGTTTTCGCTGGGCGCCGGCATTGCGATCTACGAGGGGATCGACAAGCTGTTGCACCCGCACGCCATCGAGCATGCCTGGGCGCTATATGCGATCCTCGGCGTTTCGCTGGTGCTGGAGGGGATTTCGACGTACCGGGCGTTGACGGAATTCAACGCCCATCGGGGTCGGACCGGGCTTATCGCAGCGCTGCAGCGCTCGAAGGACCCTGCGCTCTACACGGTGCTGCTTGAAGATCTGGCGGCGCTCGCAGGGCTGACGGTCGCTTTCCTGGGCGTGGTCGGTGTCGATGTGTTCGGCTGGCCGCAAGCGGACGGGTTGGCCTCGATCGTCATCGGGGTCATCCTCGCGCTCGTGGCGGCGTTCATGAGCGTCGAAACCAAGGCGCTGTTAATCGGGGAGGCCGCAAGCGACGAAGTGCAGGCGGGGCTAAAGGCGCTGGTTGCGGCCGAGACCGGGCCGGGAAAGCCGATCAGCCACATCAATTCGATCAAGACCATGCATCTAGGTCCGGTAGACGTGCTGGTTATCGCCAGCGTCGACTTCGAAGATGGCCAGACCGCGCGCTCGGTTGAGCTAACCAACGCCCGCATCGAAGCGTCGATCAAGGCGCAATATCCCAGCGTCCGGCAGCTGTTTCTGGAGGTGCGATCCATGGCCGCCGAGGCCGATATTGCGGCGGCAAACGCTACGGTCCCCAGCGTACAAACCGCTCCTCCACCGGTTAAGACCGCCGAGCTGAACACGGCCGATCTCAAGACTGCGGAGCCCATCGGGCGGTCCGCCGCGCAGTCCCCGCTCGCAGTTCGAGCGCCCCAGGCTGCCAAGAGCCAACCTGAAAAACCTTCAGCGAAGGTTGCAACGCCAGCCAGCGGAGGCGGATCTCCCCCGCCCGCATCGTCTCGCAAAGCCAAGAAGCGCAACAAGCGCCGCTAGGGCCACTCCGACGTCATTTGAATGACGAAGCGACCCAAGTTCTTTGTTTTGTCGTGTTACGTCCGGGAAAACCGCGACACACGCTTCCCAGAAGCACTCTGAAACTCCTTAGAACGGAATTTCGTCGTCGAGCGCCTTGTCGAAGCTCGGTTTGCCGGCTGCCTTTGGCGCGCTCTTGGGAGCCGCATAGCCCGAACCGCCGCCGGACGACCCACGACCATAGCCTTCGCTATCGCCCGCTGAATACTCCGCCTGCCCGCTTTCCGCCATGCCGCCACCCGCGCCTGCGCGGCCGTCCAGCATCGTCAGCGTCCCGCCGAAGTTCTGCAGCACGACCTCGGTCGTGTATTTTTCGACGCCGCTCTGGTCCTGGTATTTGCGGGTTTGGAGGGCACCCTCGACGTAGACCTTGGCGCCCTTCTTCAGGTACTGCTCGGCGATCTTGCAGAGGTTTTCGTTGAAGATCACGACCCGGTGCCACTCGGTGCGCTCCTTGCGCTCGCCGGTCGCCTTGTCGCGCCAACTGTCGGTGGTCGCGAGGTTGAGACTGGCGATCGGACGGCCGTCCTGCGAACGTCTGATCTCGGGGTCTTTGCCGAGATTGCCGATCAAAATCACCTTGTTTACAGACCCAGCCATCACGGGCTCCTTTCGAAATCGCTGCACGAATCGAGACTATACTAGCGCGCTAGAGCGGGCTGAGAGGCTCGATGTGTTGCTTGTCCACCATAAATGGATACAGATGCGCTTTGTTCATTTTATGTTCTAATCATTTCGGCGGTATTGCGTATTTGACAAACCAAAGCGACTGACGTACAAAGGCTAGCAAGGAGCTAAGCCAATGTCCGTATTTACTAAAAAGCATTTTCATGATGAGGAAGCAGCCTTCACTGAGCTTGAGGAAATTTTGTGGCCCGAAGGCCCAATATGCCCGCACTGTGGCTCATATGTTCGCATCTATGCTTTGAACGGCGTCCGCACAAAGCCTAGCAAGAAAAACCCTGAAGGCGTAGTTCGCCACGGCCTCAAGAAGTGCGGCCAGTGCCGCAAGCAGTTCACCGTCCGCGTCGGGACCGTGTTTGAGGATAGCCACGCCCCATTGTACAAGTGGTTTCAAGCGATCCACCTGCTGGCGTCCAGCAAGAAGGGCGTCAGCAGTCACCAACTACACCGTATCCTAGAGGTCCAATACAACACGGCTTGGTTCATGAGCCATCGTATCCGCGAAGCGATGCGCGAAGGCGGCTTGCTGCCTCCTATGGGTGGCGAAGGCGAGATCGTGGAAGTTGACGAGACAATCTACGGGCGCGCCTCGACGCATCCCAAAGGTCGCTCTGAGGGCAAAGGCTTCCGCAACTCCATGCACAAGAACGTCATCTTGTCAGTCGTTGAGCGCGGCGGGTCCGTTCGCAGCTACCATGTGGCCGGAAGCACCGTGAACGAAGTTGTTCCGGTTGTTGAGGCCAACGTCGCAAAAGAAACGGCGATGATGACCGACAAGGCCCAGCTTTACCGCGACCGCCTCGCTGGTTTCGCAAGCCATGACCGCGTGGACCACAGCAAGAACGAATACGTACGCTACGAAGAAGGTCGTCCCGCGATCCACACCAATACCGTTGAAGGCTACTTCGGTGTGTTCAAGCGCGGGATGCGCGGCACCTACCAGCACTGCAAGGAGAAGCACCTGCACCGCTACCTGGCGGAGTTTGACTTCCGCTACAACAACCGCTCCAAGCTCGGCGTTGAAGATAAGGAGCGCGCAACGAAAATGATCGTGGGTGCCAAGGGCAAGAGGCTGACGTATCGGCGGACTAACGGCGCCAACCCCGTCTAAGAAGGCACCGCGTTGAAATGCTTCTACCTGTCTTTGAGGCTCCCAGACTTAAAATCGCTCGCGCGCGACGACACATTGTCGAATTGGAGCAGGCAACGCGAGATTATCTAGATTCGAAACCGGTCGTGATCGTCGTGGAAAGATGGTCGCAACCATTCTTTGTTCCAACTTCTGCATGGACCGCCAGGATCAAGCGCGACGTTCCTCCTGATCTGTCGGCCATTCTCGGAGATATTGTTCACAACCTCCGCACCGCGCTTGATCTGCTAGCTAACGATCTGGTCAGAAAAGCCGAACGCAATCCAACAGCAGTGTACTTCCCATTTTCGCACACCAAAGAAGAACTCACCGAGCAGATTAAAAAGAAGCATTTTGATCGTGCAGGTGAGCGAGCAGTTGAGTTTTTGAAATTTGTTGAGCCATACCGTGGTGGCAACGTAGGCCTGCGTGCGATCCACGACATGGACGTAGCGGATAAGCATCAGGCGTTAATTCCAATCCTAGGAACCGCCGTCCTTGATCTTAGCAGCAGGCTCGGCCAGCACGCTGACGCCGCTACTAAGGATCAGCTTAGAAAATGGAGCACCAGAATTGCACGCGACGGACAAGAGCTTGTCATCATGCCCGAGGATTGGGGGCCAAGGCAGGGAACTGTGATAGAGGCAAACTACGTGCTCTGGACACGTCTTAACCCGAAGGATGTCGAGTCCGGAGGACACGAGGTTGTTTGGCTCATGCGGGAGCTGGCCCGCGTCGTCGAGAACGTCGTCGAAGAATTCGCCAAGCTCTGATGACTTGTTGATGTTACCCATGACGCACCTCGCGGGACGCCACCAAATCGGTTAACCTTGCGGCATGAAGAAAACAAAGAACGATGAGCCAGACAGCCGCTCGCAACGTCAGAAATTCATCGACGCTGCCAGAGAGCACGGTGCCAGCGAAGACCTGGACGTGTTTGAAAACGCTCTGCGCAAGGTCGCAACCGCGCCAGCGAACCCCAAAACAGCCAGCAAACCAAAACCCTGATTTGATCCCGCGCGGGAAAGGTAACTTACGGTGTGGACCCGTGAGTGTGCTACTCATAGCACACCTCGCTGGGTTTGTGAAATACGGAATGCCGCATTTCGGGGTTCGGCGTCAAGGGAACTGCGCTCGATTCCGCCGGGGAGTGTCAGAACAGTTGCGCGCTCGACCGGGCCCGATTGTTTCGATAATCTCGGCAGCGCATTCGCTAACCCCCCGGAATATCTGTGCCCATGCCCGCTGCGTATGATTGCCTGAAGTGCCCCGGCTACTGCTGCTCGTATCCCCAGATCAGTCTAACCAAGGCCGACGTGACGCGGCTGGCGAAGCATTTCGATTTGCCGTTCGACAAAGCGGAGAAGAAGTTCACGCGCTCGGACTACGGGCGCAAATGGGTGATGCGGCGCAAGAAGGACACCCACTTTGGCAAGATCTGCCGGTTCTTCGACACCGAGAAGCGCAATTGCACGGTATATACGGCGCGACCGTCGATCTGCCGGTCGTATCCCAACGAGAAGCGCTGCGGGTATTGGGACTTCCTGAGTTGGGAACGCAAGCATCAGGAAGACCCCGACTATGTCGCCACCACCGGCAGCGGGGACTGGCCGTAAGGCGCGGGCTATGCCTCGGCGGCGCGCACTCCCAAGTCAGGGTGTCGTGGCGACGAAGCTCCGTGCCATCACTCTCCTCGCGCACGCCGAAGGGCCGCTGCCAATGCACTTTCACCGGCAGCCTCGGGCTTTGAATTGGGCATCTTGTACGAGGCGGCGGGCGGCGAGGCCGCCATCGAGCCGCTGGCGCCTCGGGACGCACCGCTGCCCGATTTCATGGTGAGGGCGATGCGCTTGCGGGGCGCGTCGACTTCCTTGACGCGCACGCGCACCACGTCGCCCGCTTTCACCACCTCGCGGGGGTCTTTGACGAACTTGTCGGAGAGTTCCGAGATGTGGACGAGGCCGTCCTGGTGGACGCCGACATCTACGAAGGCACCAAAGTTCGTCACATTGGTCACCACGCCTTCCAGCGCCATGCCGACGCGCAGGTCGGAGATTTTTTCGACGCCGTCGGCGAAGCTCGCGGTCTTGAACTCGGGGCGAGGATCGCGGCCGGGCTTTTCGAGTTCGGCGATGATGTCGGTGATGGTGGGGATGCCGAACTTGTCGTCGGCGAACTGGCGCGGGTTCAACGCCTTCAGAAACGCGCTGTCGCCGATCATGGCCTTCACGGGACGGGCTGTGGCCAACGCGATTTTTTCAACGACCGGGTAGGCTTCCGGGTGGACGGCGGAGCCATCCAACGGATCGGCGCCGTTCATGATGCGCAGGAAGCCGGCCGACTGCTCGAACGCCTTGGGACCGAGCCGGGGCACCTTCATCAGCGCCTTGCGGGTCTTGAACGGGCCGTTCTCGTTGCGAAATACCACGATGTTGGAGGCGAGGGTTTCGTTCAAGCCGGCGACGTGGGTGAGGAGGGCAGGGGACGCCGTGTTCACATCGACGCCAACGGAGTTCACGCAGTCTTCCACGACCGCGTCGAGCGAGCGGGCGAGGCCCGCCTGATCAACGTCGTGCTGGTACTGTCCAACGCCAATGGCCTTGGGCTCGATCTTGACCAGTTCGGCAAGCGGGTCCTGCAGGCGGCGGGCAATGGAGACCGCGCCGCGCAAGGATACGTCGAGATCAGGAAACTCGTTGGCGGCAAGTTCGGAGGCGGAATAGACCGAAGCACCGGCTTCGCTGACCATCACTTTGGTAAGTTTGAGCTGGGGCGCGCCCTTGATCAGGTCGGCGGCAAGCTTGTCGGTTTCGCGCGACGCTGTGCCATTGCCGATGGCGATGACCTCGACCTTATGGCGGATGCAAAGCGCGCCCAGCGCGGCCAGCGAGCCCTGCCAATCCTTGCGCGGCTCGTGCGGGTAGATCGTGGTTGTGTCCAGCACCTTGCCGGTGGCGTCGACCACGGCGACCTTGACGCCGGTGCGGATGCCGGGGTCGAGGCCCATGGTCACCTTGGGACCGGCGGGTGCGGCAAGCAGCAGGTCCTTCAGGTTGTTCGAGAACACGCTGATGGCCTCGGCATCCGCCTGTTCCTTGAGGCGCGTCATCAGGTCGGTCGAAAGCGAAACGGCGAGCTTGGCTTTCCAGGCGAGACGCGCGGTCTCCGACAGCCATTTGTCGGCGGGGCGGCCCTTATCCGCGATGCCGAAGGCCTGCATGATTTTGCCGCCAGCCGGATGAGGCAAGCCGTCCGCCACCGCGACATCGAGATCGAGGTTGAGGATGCCTTCGGCGCGGCCGCGCAGCAGGGCGAGCGCGCGGTGGGAGGGGATATCTTTGATCTTCTGGCCGAATTCGAAATAGTCGGAAAACTTCGCGCCTTCCGCATCCTTGCCCTTGCCGACCTTCGAGCTGATGACACCGTCGCTCCACAGCCATTGGCGCAGGTGACCGACGAGTTCGGGCTTTTCGGCGATCCGCTCGATCAGGATATGGCGCGCGCCGTCGAGAGCGGCTTTCGTGTCGGTCACGCCTTTTTCGGCGGAAACGAAGGACGCAGCGAGGGCTTCGGGGCTGAGCGCGGGGTTGGCGAGCAACTGGTCGACGATAGGCTCTAAGCCTGCCTCGCGCGCGATCTGCGCTTTGGTGCGGCGCTTGATCTTGAAGGGCGCGTAGAGGTCTTCCAGCTCGACCTTGGTGTCGGCGTTACGAATGGAGCGGGCGAGTTCGGGGGTAAGTTTACCCTGCTCTTCGATGGCCTTCAGAACGCTCGCGCGGCGCTCGTTCAGCTCGGTCAAATACCCCAACCGTTCTTCGAGCTTGCGCAGCTGGGTGTCGTCGAGGCCGCCGGTTGCTTCTTTGCGATAGCGCGCGATGAACGGCACGGTCGAGCCCTCGCCGATCAGGTCCACGGCGGCTTTCACTTGTGCGACCTGCACGCCAAGCTCGGTCGCGATACGCTGGTTGATGTCCATTCTGGGTCCTTTCTGCCCCTCCCCCTTATAGGGAGGGAAGGGGTGGGGGTCGTGTTACTGACGGCTGAGCGTGTTCACCCCCATCCTAACCCTCCCCACGCCGATGAGCAGCATCGCTCCGCGACGACGGGGAGGGGATAAGTAAGCTCAATCCCGCTTTGGCCGCGGCGGCGGATGGCCAAACGCACGGCCACGAATAGCGTAGACCTCGCGCGCGGCCACCGAGACCAACTCGCGTTCCGGCCAGCGCAGGGCCGTCAGTTGGCCGCCAAAGCAGCAGCCGGTATCGATGCACAGCGTGTTGTTCACCCAATCCACTTCCGCAACCGGCGTATGGCCGTAGACCACCGCCGTTTCCCCCCTGTAGTCGAGCGCCCAGTGATAGCGCACCGGAAGGCCGTCGGCAGCCGTTTTGCTCTCGGTATCCCCATAAAGCGAAAATGCGCGCACTTTGCCGCTGGACCTCCCGATCATTGGCTCCTGGACACCCGCATGGGCAACAGCAAGGCGGCCGCCATCGACCCAGAGGTGGCCTTTGAGCCCGGCAATAAAGGCGCGGATGCGGTCGCGGAAGGCGGCCGCTTCGGGGGCAAGCTGGGCGACCGTCAGATCCAGGCCGTGGCGCAGGTGCACCTGGCGGCCTTCCAGCCAGCGCAGCAACGCGATGTCGTGATTGCCGGCGATGCAGAGGGCGGAACCGTCCGCGACCATGCCCATGACGATGCGCAGCACGTCCGGGCTGTTCGGGCCACGGTCGACGAGATCGCCGGCGAAGAACGCACGGCGGCCAAGTGGCGGGGCAACCAGCGCGCGACGATCATCGCCAGCGCCCGTCAGCACGACCCGATAGCCGAGCTTTTGCAACAGTTCGATCAACTCGTCCGCACACCCATGAATGTCGCCGATGATGTCGAAGGGGCCAAGTTCGTGGCGCTTGTCGGTGGAAACGGGGATCAGGGTCATGGCGGCATCGACGGCGCGCGCAACGCCGAATTGCCCGGCAACCGAAAGCGTGCCCAGCCGGCGCGCCATGTCAGCGGCGTCGCTTTCGACGGCGATGGCAAACATTTGAGCATAGGCGTGGGTGGCCGAACGGGCGAGGGCGGTGAGCTCTTGCCGGGTTGCAGCGGTCGCATCGACGGCTGTCAGCGTGCGCGCGCGCAGCCGGGCCTCGACGCCGGTAGGATCGGCTGCACCGCCGAAGTGGTCGTGCGCAACTACCGCCGATGGTGGGCCAAAAAGCAGAATCAACGCGAAATCGGGCAGAACGATCTGCATGCTTTCCTTGGCCGGGGGTTGCGGAGATTAGAATGCCAACGCAAGCGTTACGCGAAACCAGCGAGCGCGAGAAGTACAACCGTTTCAAAGGTCTGTTCCGCGGCGCCCAGCACGTCTCCGGTCTGGCCGCCGATCAAGCGGCGGGCCTTGCCCAACAGGCCGGCGGACGCGAGCGAGCCGGCGGCCAGCGCCGTGGCGGCCGGCACGAGGGGCAGCACCAGAAACGGCAGCAGGCCGCAAGCAAGCGCCAGCACGATACGATTGCGCGACGGCCGCATCGGGGCGACCTTCGCTCCCGCACCACCCGCGTACGGAACGATAGCAGAGGCGACGACCGGGACGGCGCGAGCGCCCATGTGGGCGGCCACCAAGGCGATTGCACCATCGATGGGGGCCAATAGAGCAAGGCAGGCGACCTTCAGGGCCAGCATCACCAGCAGCGCCACAGCGCCGTAGGTGCCGAGCCGGCTGTCCTTCATGATCTCCAGTCGCTGCTCACGCGATTGCCCGCCGCCCAGACCATCGGCGGTGTCGGCAAGCCCATCTTCATGGAACGCGCCCGTGACCACGATGCCGGCGGCGATTGCAAGCAGGGCTGGCACGGGCTGCGGCCAAATCGTGCTGGCCACCATCAACAGCGCCGCGCTGATGCAGCCGACGATCAGGCCGGCGAGGGGAAAATAGGCGGCAGCCCCGTTAAGCCAGGACGGCTGGAAGCTGCGCAGCCTCGGCACCGGAAGGCGCGTCAGAAACTGGACGGCGACGATGGCGAAAGCCGCTTCCTGGCGGAGCACAGTGAACGCGCTCACGAGGGCGTGTTTCCAGGGTGGGTGCCAGGCAGGTCCGCGAGCTGGCTCAGCATCTTTTCGGCCGCCCTGACGAGGGGAATGGCCAAGGCCGCGCCCGTACCTTCGCCAAGCCGCAGCCCCAGATCCAGCAAGGGCGTCGCGCCAAGGCCCGCCAGCAGCGCCTTATGGCCAGGCTCACCCGAAAGGTGGGCGAACACGCAGCAGTCCCGAGTGTGGGGCTCGATGGCAAACAAGGCGGCGGCAACGGCTGTGGCGATGAAACCGTCGATGATGGCGATTTTTCTGGCTTCCGCGATGGCCGTAATGGCGCCTGCCATCATTACCATTTCGAAGCCGGCGAACTCGCAGAAGGCCCGGCGCGGATCGCAATCGATCTGGCCGGAAAAGGCGCGCGCGTAGGTCTCGTTCAGCACAAGGCGCTTGTGGTCGATGCCCTTTTGGGGCGCGCCGGTCCCCGGCCCGACGAGCGTCGCCAAGGGGATGTCGGTTGCCTCGTGGGCGAGGAGAGCTGCAGCGCTCGAATTGCCGATGCCGATCTCGCCCAGGGCGAAGAGGCCGACGCCCTCCTTCAAGAGCTGGCGGACGACGCCCTGGCCGGCATCGAACGCTGCCTGATATTCGGAGATCGTCATGGCCGGTTCGCGACGCGCGTTCTTGGTGCCAGCCCCTATGCGGCGCTGGAGGAGCCCCGGCTGATCCTCCAAGGGGACCAGCATGCCCGCGTCGACGACGAGAATGCTTGCGCCGATCGCGCTGGTGCAGATATTGGCGCCAGCGCGGCCATCCAGCAGCAGCTTGACGATTTCGCGTGTCACTTCGCTGGGGTAGGCCGAAATGTTTTCAGTCGTGATGCCATGGTCGCCGGCGAAAATCACCACGCGGGCAAACCCCAGGTCGGGTGTTTCCGAACCCGTCACGAGGCCGATCTGAACCGCGACGTCTTCAAGGCGGCCCATGGCGCCGACGGGCTTGGCCTTGCCCGCGATCTTGCGGCGGAGCACGGTTTCGAGCGGTGCGCGCTTCTCGTCAACTTTCATGGACCGACTTCATGCGTGGAGGAAATCTTCAAGTTTGCGAGCGGGCTTTGGAACATCGGTAACAAACTTTCCAAGCGTCTCGAGACCAAGTGGCACCGGGCCGCCGTAAGCCCAATCCAGCAGTTCAACGGTGTGAGCGATGGGCAGCCCCAAGCCCCCCGCCAGCTGCGTCATACACCCGATATTGCCCGCTGCCACGAGGTCGGGCTTGGCAAGCTTAATGTTGGCGATCTTGCGCTCTTTCAAGCGGCTCGCCATCTCGGGCTGAAGGATGTTGTAGGTGCCAGCCGACCCGCAGCAGATGTGGCCCTCGGGCACGTCGGCAACGCTGAAACCCGCCTTCTTGAGCAGCGCCTTGGGCTCATCGGTGACGCGCTGGCCGTGCTGCAGGGAGCAGGCCGAGTGATAGGCGATGCGCAAGGACGACCAGCGCTTGGGTGCGCCCAGATCGTAGTTCGAGACGAACTCCGTCACATCGCGGGCGAGCGCGGAAATCTGGGCGGCGCGGGCAGCGTACGCCGGATCGCCGCGCAGCATGAAGCCGTAATCCTTGACCGTGGTGCCGCAGCCCGACGCATTGATGATGATGGCGTCGATGGGTTCCTTGGCGATTTCCTTGGACCAGGCATCGACGTTGCGGCGGACGGCATCGAGGGCCTCGTGCTCTTTGCCCATGTGGTGGGTGAGCGCGCCGCAGCAGCCAGCGCCTGCCGACACCGTGACGTGGACGCCGGCACGAGCCAGCAGGCGGATGGTGGCGTCGTTGATCGACGGGCGCAGCACCTGCTGGGCGCACCCGGCGAGCATGATGACACGGGCGCGGCGGGTGGATTCGGGCTCGGCGGCGCCGGGGCCTTCGTACTTGGGCGCCTTGGGAAGGGCTGAGGGCGCCAACTCGATCATGGCCGCCAGTTCCTTGAGGCCGACGCGCTTCATCACCGGCACGAACGGACGGCCCAGCGCCGAGAGCTTCACGGCGAGGCGGAACCGGTCGGGATAGGGCACGACGAAGGCCAGCAGTTGGCGCAGCAGCCGCTCTTTCAGGGGGCGCTTGCCGGTCTTTTCGATGTGGGTGCGGGCGATGTCCACGAGGTGCATGTAATCGACGCCGGAAGGGCAGGTCGTCATGCAGGAGAGGCAGGAGAGGCAGCGGTCGACGTGGTGCTGGACGCTCGCCGAGGCGTCCTTGCTGCCCTCGAACATGTCCTTCATCAAATAGATGCGGCCGCGCGGGCTGTCGCGCTCGTCGCCATCGAGCACATAGGTCGAGCAGACGGCCGTGCAGAAGCCGCAATGCACGCATTTGCGCAAGATCCGCTCGACCTCCTTGAGGTCGGGATTGAGCAATTGCTCGGGCGTGAAATTGGTCTGCATGAGGCGGAGGTCTCGCAAGGATGCGTCAAGCGCAAGCATGAGCGCGGGCGCGCGTGGTTGGCAAGGGGTAAGTGTAGCGCGGCAACGAGTCCTTGGCACCGGCTGCCCCCCGCGATAGTCTGTGGGCGTTTTCATTGAAGGCATTTTTTGAGCGTGGGGGTGGGTGATGGCCCAGGGCGTTAGTGCGCACCGTTTATTGGCGCTGGCGGCGATCCTGTGGGGCAGCTCGGCACATGCGGCAAGCGAGGCCGAGTGGGCGGCGTGCAGCGGCACGGATCGCGACAAGGCGGTCAAGGCGTGCACCGCGATTATCGAACGCAAGAGCGAGAGGACGACCGACTGGCACGTGGCATACCACAATCGCGGCGTCGCTTACATTTTGAAGAAGGACTTCGACCTCGCCATCAAGGATTTCAACGAGGCAATCCGGCTCGATCCGAAAGTTGCACATGCGTATCGGCAGCGCGGCGTCGCTTACAGTTTTAAGAAGGACTTCGATCTCGCCATCAAGGATTTGACCGAGGCAATCCGGCTAAAATCGGATGATCCTCAAACATATCAAGCCCGCGGATTTGTTAAAGTCTCGCAAGGTCGGTTCGACGCGGCGCTGAAGGACTATCAGGCGGCGCTTGAAGCCTATGGCACGCAGGCGCCCGATCATAAATTCTATCGTGGCCGGGGGTTTGCCTTTGCGGGCACGGGCGACCACGACAAGGCGATAGCGGATTTCAACAAGTCACTCGAACTTGCGCCCGATGATCCGGCGGCGCTCTACCGGCGGGGGCTGTCGCATCTGGCCAAAGGGGACATGGCGCGGGCGATTGCAGATCAGGCGCGCGCCAACGCGTTGAGGCCCGAAGCGGGCGACTTAACCGCCGAACGGGAACAGACGTCGGCAAAGGACAAGCTGGAGGCGCTGCTGTCGGGCAAGCAGCTTACCTTCCAGCCCATGACGCCGCCGACGACGCCGGTGCGGCGCGTGGCGCTCGTGATCGGGAACCAAGCGTACACGGGCAGCTTTTCGCCGCTCACGACGCCCAAGGCGGACGCGAAGGCCGTGGCAGACGCGTTGCGCAAGGCCGGGCTCGCCGCAGACGATGTGGTGGAGGCCTATGACCTCGATCGCAAGGCGATGATCGCCAAGCTGCGCGCGTTCGAAGCCAAGGCAAAAACGGCAGACTGGTCGATCGTGTTTTATGCCGGGCATGGCATCCGCGCACGCTCGAACGTCGACTATCTCATCCCGGTCGATGCCGACATCAACCAGGAGCAGGACCTTAGCGACGAGGCGGTGGCGCTGGAGCGCGTCGTCGAGCGGATCAGCGCGACGCGGCGGCTGCAGCTCGTGATGTTCGACGCCTGCCGCGATAACGCGCTGACGCGGAAATTGTACGAGCGGCCCGGCAAGAAGCGGTCGGGCGAGGCGTCGAGCGCGCCTATCGACGCGCCGGGGCTGATCATCGCGTTTTCCGCCATGCGCGGGCAGCAGGCACACGACGGCAGCGAACATAGTCCGTTCGCGGTGGCGCTGCTTGCGGCGCTGGAGAAGCCCGATACGCCGCTCGACGTGTTGCTGCAGGGCATCCGCGAGGCCGTGCACAAGGCGACGGATGCCGAACAGGTGCCGGAGGTGTTCGGCGCGGACTACGGCCGCGGCATGAGCTTCGGGCAGGGGACGAAAACGGCGGGGAGGTAGGGCTGCGTCCCCTCACCCTGCACGAAACGGGAAGAGGGGATAGGTTTCATACCCTCTCCCCGTCCTTACGGGGAGAGGGGACATTGTCAAATCCCCGCGTACATGCGGCCGGGGTTGAGGACGGCGGAGGGATCGAAGGCCGCTTTGATGCCGCGCGTCAGGCGCTCGACCGAGGCGCTCATCGGCTGAAAGACCTCGACGGAACCGCGGACGGCCGGCTCGGCGCGGATCAACGTCGCGTGGCCGCCATGGGTCGAGAGGATACGGCGGATGTCGGCGCCGCCAGCATCCGCAGAGGCCGTGACTTCGAGCCAGATCAGGCCGCCGGACGCATCATAACAGGCCTCGACTTGCATGTTGCGGCGGATCGCATCCACCACTTTGGCGGCCTGGCGCGGCGCAGTCGAGATGCGCCAGAGGTGGGTCGGCGCATCGCCGGGTGCCGGCGTCACGGGCGACAGGCGGCGCAATTCGGACCAGAACAGGAGGCTCGCGTCCTGCTCCAGGAGTTCGGGGGTGCCGTAGATTTTAAGGGCATCCTTCAGGCGGCCGATGCGGTAGGCGACCGAGCTGGTGAAGTTCTCGATGCGGATTGCGGTCACGGTCGCAGCCTCGCGCGACAGGCGACCCAATTCGAGGCGCGAGGTGAGCCCTGCCGTCAGATGCACGGTGCCGGAGATTTCAAACGGCGAGCCCATCGCGGCGCAGAGCATTTCGACGCCGACGTCGTCGCTGAGGCCGACATAGACCAGGGTCTGGGTTTCCTGGGGCTTGGGGAGAACCTTGAACGTCACCTCGCTCAAAACGGCGAGCGTCCCCCAGCTTCCCGTCAGCGCACGCGCCACGTCGTAGCCCGTAACGTTTTTCAAGACCCGGCCGCCGGACTTGAAGATTTCGCCGCGGCCGTTGACGGCGCGCACGCCGAGCAGATGATCGCGGGCAGCACCTGCTGCGATACGGCGGGCGCCCGAGACGTTGGTTGCAAACACCGCGCCCATGGTCTGTACGCCGCCGCGTCCGCCCGTTGCAGGGCCGAGATCCATCGGCTCGAATGCGAGCATTTGCCCGCGCTCGGCGAGCGTACTCTCGACCTCCCCGAGCGAAGTGCCCGCGCGCGCCGACATGACGAGTTCGGTAGGCTCGTACAGCGTGATGCCCGACAGCCCGGTGGTTTCGATGACGGCCGGCAACTGCAGCGGGCGGCCGATGGCAGCTTTGGAGCCCGCGCCGCGGATTTCGGCGGCGAGGCCCGATTGCGAGAGGCCAATCAGCGCGCTCTGGAGTTCGGCTTCGTTGGTGGGGCGAAGGGTTTCAACCACGGCTTATTCTCTCTTGAGGGACTTGGTTTGGGACGACCCCCGCCCAATACCCCTCCCCGCAAAGGTGGAGGGTGAAGGGAAGATGGGGCGAACGCGAACCCAATTGGCCGAGACGGCAACCTACGCGGCGGCGGGGAGGGTGGAGGAGCGCATGGCAGGGAGGTCGCCGCGTTGGTCGGCGTCGAGGGGGAAGACCTTAGCAGGGTTCAGCAGCCAGCCGGGATCGAACACCGATTTCAGGCGCATCTGGACGCGCAGATCGTCGGCGTTGAACTGCTTCGCCATCAGATCGCGCTTTTCGATGCCGACGCCGTGCTCGCCCGTGAGGCAGCCGCCGACCTCGACGCACAGCGCGAGGATATCGCTGCCGGCCTGTTCGGCGCGCTGTTCGCTCGCGGGATCGTTGGCGTCGAACATGATGAGGGGATGAAGGTTGCCGTCGCCGGCGTGGAAGATGTTGGCGACGCGCAGGCCGTAAGAGGTGCAGATCTGGGAGATCGCAGTCAGCACTTCGGGGAGGCGGCCCAAGGGGATCGTGCCGTCCATGCAGTAGTAGTCCGCGATGCGGCCCAGCGCGCCGAAGGCCGACTTGCGGCCTTTCCAGATCTTAGCGCTCTGGTCGGGGCCTGAGCTGATGGCATGGGAGCTGGGCCGGAAGGGCTTGGCGAGTTCCAGCATCTGCTCCAGCCGCTCGGTGATTTCGGTTTCGGAACCCTCGACTTCGATGATCAGCAGGGCCTCGCAATCGAGCGGGTAGCCGGCCTTCGCGTAGGCCTCGCAGACTTCGATGGCGGGGCGGTCCATGAACTCGATGGCGACCGGGATGATGCCGGAAGCGATGATCGCGGAGACGCAACGGCCGGCAGCTTCGCTCGAGTCGAAGCCCAGCAGCATGGGGCGCGCACCCTCGGCGGCCCTGATGATGCGGACAGTCGCCTCGGTGATGATGCCCATCTGGCCCTCCGAGCCGATGACGAGGCTCAACAAGTCGAGGCCGGCCGCATCGACGTACGGGCCGCCGATGTCGACGATTTCGCCGGTCATCAGGACCATGCGGACGCCCAGCACGTTGTTGGTCGTGACGCCGTATTTCAGGCAGTGAGCGCCGCCCGAATTCATGCCGAGGTTGCCAGCCAGGGTACAGGCGAGCTGGCTGGAGGGATCGGGAGCGTAGAAGAAGCCGTCGGGAGCGACGGCGGCGGTGATCGAGACATTGGTGATGCCGGTTTGGACGCGCATCGTGCGGCCGGGAAGGTCGATATCGAGCACGCGGTTCATTTTCGAGATGCCCACGACGACCGCGTCTTCGGCAGGCAGCGCGCCGCCCGCCAGCGACGTGCCCGCGCCGCGCGCAATCACCTTGACGCCCTGGGTGTGGCAATAGCGCAAAATGTTGGCGATGGTTTCGGTGGTCTCAGGCAGCACCACGGCGAGCGGCATGCGGCGGTAAGACGTGAGGGCATCGGTCTCGAACGCGCGGCGGCCGTCTTCGTCGGAAATGACGGCGTCACGGCCGGCGATGGCGATCAGGTCGGCCGTGATCTGGTCGCGGCGCGCAACAATCGCACGGTCGGGCTCGGGCAGGCGGATGTGCGTCATGGCGAAGTTCCTTACCCCGGGGCGGGTTGATCACTTGATTTCGCATTCACTATATCTGACCCGCGGCATTCTGCCCAACCCTCATAGAGCCCACGGTCCGCACGATGTTGTGCCCACAATTTTGCCTCCAAATCGCCACAATTTTCAACGGGCCAGAACAACTGTCTCGCGATATGATTAGTTCGCGACCATAATTTCGTCACGGCCTGTCACGCAGCCTAACCTCGGGAGATTTATCCGTGAGTACGGATTTTCCAACGCCCAGCAAGGACGCTTCCGTGACGGCTATCAGCGACTTAGAAATCTTCGCACGCGTCGCGCGGACCGGAAATATGTCGGCGGCTGGGCGCGAGATGGCGTTGTCGCCGGCGGTGGTTTCCAAGCGCATCAGCCTGCTCGAAGAACGGCTGGGCGCCCGGCTATTCCAGCGCACCACGCGCCAGCTGACACTGACGGAAACCGGCGAAGGTTATTTCAAGCGTGTTGTCGATATCCTGAGCCTCGTGGAAGAGGCGGAGGATTTCGTGAGCCGCCGCAATACAAAGCCGCGCGGCATTCTGAAGGTCACAGCGCCGACGTCGTTTGCGCGCCGCCACATCACGCCCCATCTCGCCTCCTTCATGGTGCGCTATCCCGATATCGAACTCGACCTGCACCTGACTGACGCCTTCGTCGATATCATTCGCGAGGGCTTCGACCTCGCGATCCGGATTGGCGAATTGCAGGATTCTTCACTGGTCGCGCGCAAACTTGCAGCCGACAGCCGGATCCTGTGCGCATCTCCCGCCTACGTCGCCAAGGCCGGCCCGCTCAAGTCGATCACAGACCTCGAATTGCATAATTGCCTGGGCGCAGGCCTCCAGGAGAGTTGGCGGCTCGACGGCCCCGACGGCTCCA
The DNA here is from genome assembly GCA_025351425.1 of Hyphomicrobium sp. Lineage (GTDB taxonomy): Bacteria > Pseudomonadota > Alphaproteobacteria > Rhizobiales > Hyphomicrobiaceae > JANXVY01. The sequence goes on along the minus strand of JANXVY010000041.1, from coordinate 1,426 downwards.
AGTCGGTGCGCATCAACTCGAACCTGCGGACCAACTCGGCCGACTTCGTGCGCGACGCGATCATCGCGGGTCTCGGCATCGGCCTGCGCGCCACCTGGGATGTCGGCCACGAACTCAAGACCGGCGAACTGGTGCGGGTGCTGCCCGAGTATCGCGGGTCGTCGACGATGGCGATCTACGCGGTCTACCCCAGCCGCGATTTCATGCCAGCCAAGGTCAACGTCTTCATCGAGCATCTGGCCGACATCTACGGCGCGGAACCCTATTGGGACCGTGAAGTGGGATCCGTTGCAGGGATGGATGGCAAATCGCCGGCCGCGCGCCCGGCACTGAAAGCCCGCGTGCAGAGCCGGTAAGACAGACCGTTGTGCCCAAATTGCGAACGGCGTAGGACTGGAAGCTTGCCCTTCACGTCTTCGGTCCTTGCTCGCTGGAATTCACATCATGACCCTTGAGGCTTCGCTGCGTCCGCGCGTCGGGTTGTTCGTCACCTGTCTCGTCGACGTATTCCGCCCCTCTGTCGGGTTTGCCGCCGTCAAGCTGCTGGAAGCGGCTGGATGCGCCGTGGAGGTGCCCACGCTGCAGACGTGCTGCGGACAACCCGCCCATAACTCGGGCGATCACGCCACCACGAAGGCCATTGCGCTGAATACGATCAAGGCGTTCGAGGGCTTCGATTATATCGTCGCGCCATCGGGATCGTGCGCGGGGATGCTGAAGTCGCATTACCCTAAGCTGATGGCGGGCGATCCCGGCAACGAAGCGAAAGCGCGCGCGTTTGCGGCCCGGGTGCACGAGCTGATCTCGTTCCTGACCGACGTGCGCGGCATGACCAGCGTACCGTCCGGCTACAAGGGCCGGGTGACGTATCACGACAGCTGCTCGGGGTTGCGGGAGCTGGGCGTCAAGCAACAGCCGCGCGCGCTGCTGGCCAGCATGCCGGGCGTCAGCCTCGTAGAAATGGCCGACAACGAAATCTGCTGCGGGTTCGGCGGCACGTTCAGCGTCAAATATCCCGATATCTCGAACGCGATGGTCGAGAAGAAGACGGCGAATGTCACGAGCGCCAAGCCCGACCTGCTGCTGGCAGGAGATCTCGGCTGCCTCATGAACATGGCAGGCAAGCTGAAGCGGGAGGGCAGCGAGATCGGCGCGCGCCACGTGGCGGAAGTGCTCGCGGGGGAATTGTCGAGCCCGCCGATTGGCAAGGGGTAGCTTCATCCTGGCCTTCAAGGCCCGCTTGCCGGTGTCGCAAGCGACAAGCTGCGATAAACTTATCCCCGCCCCCTCCAGCCAGCGTTACGCTCAGCGCAACCCATACACGGGGGGACGCACTCGAGGGCGTCTCGAAATGTGGTATGGGGGGCAGGTGGAACCAGCCGCACGCGGTGGTGTGGTTACCTTGTGGTGCGCTTATACACGTTGA
>JANXVY010000020.1 GCA_025351425.1 Hyphomicrobium sp. | reverse complement strand
AGCGCGCTCGGCCGGCGCCATATGTGGCAACTCGCGATCAAGCCCGGCCGCCCGATGATGTTTGGCCAGATCCGGTCAGGCGCGCACGACTGCGTGGTTGTCGGCCTGCCGGGAAACCCGGTCGCCGTGTTCGTCTGCTTTCTGATGTACGTTGGCCCGTTGCTGCGCACAGCCGGCGGCGCGCCGTGGCGCGATCCGCGCAGATTCATGGTGCCGGCCGCCTTCGAGTTTACGGGGCGCAAGACCGGCCGCCGCGAATTCTGGCGCGGTCGCCTCGCAGAAACGCCGGATGGCCTCAGAGCCGAGAAGTTCGTCCGCGACGGCTCGGGTCTGATCTCGGGCCTGCGCTGGTCCGACGGCCTGATCGATATCCCCGAAGAGCGCGGCGACATCGCCAGCGGAGACCCCGTGGCCTTCATCCCCTACTCAGAATTCGGCATCGTTTGAGGGCGGCCCTGACTTCGCGCGCAAAGGACAAGCGTGAGTGAGGTCCAGGTCTTCATCGCAGCGCCCAATCGAGAACGAGCGGGCGACGGGCAGCAAGTGATTGCCCGAAGTTGGGGGCTCGCTCGATGACAAGAGGTGCGAAGCAGCTCACCAGGCGACAAAAAGGATCAGCTCGGTATTGCGCGCAGCGGGATTGTCTTTCTTGGCGACCTGCCCTTCGAGCAGCGTTGCAGGCTTAGCCGGATAAAGCTCGGCGAGGTAGCCCCGCAAGTATTCGCCGCGCAGATTGGGCAGGTCGGCGTTGCGCACGATCGAAGCGACGGGCACGGTCGCAAGATTGGCGAGATACAACCCGCGCGAACTCGGCAGATAGGTCACCTTGCGGAATTCAAAGCCGGGCTCAAGCGCGCCCTGGTAGGCTTGCCCATCCGCACTGCCGCGCACGAACAAATCGAACTTCGCTTTGGACTCGAGCTGCTTCAGAACATCGGCGGCGAAACTGTTGAATGAGGCCTTGTAGGCGGCGCGGCTGCTTTGAAATGTGTATTTTCCGCTGTCGAAGGTAAAGCGGTCGCCGGTCTTGGGGTTCTTCAACTCGACCAGATAGTACCGTCCCTTGCGGCCACCGACGAGTTCGGGCTCGCTGAGCCCCCCGATCTTGTAGGACGTGGTCGTCATCTGGACATCGAGCGCCTTGCGCAAGGAGCCGAGCGTGTCTGGCTCCGCTGCCGCAGCGAGGGCTGGAGCGCCCCCAACCTGCGCGGGAGCAGCCTCAAGGGGCTTGGCCTGAGCCGCCCGATCGACGATCACGCCGGTGGTACCGGCATCGGCCTTGTGGGCAGGGCCTAACATGGCGAGCGTGGGTGCGACGGGATCGGCGGGCGTGCGTGCGCGCAGGGCCTTGAGCCGCTTGAGGTCGGCGAGAATGGAGTCGAACCCGCTCGGCCCGTCGAGGAACGACGTGAGCGAAACTTCGCCTTCTGCCGCCAGGATGAGGCCGCTGTCGGGTCCCGAGGCGAGATCCTTGATCGTGCGCAATTCGTCCGAAATGCGCGTCAGCCGCTCTTTGTGGAGCTTGGAGAAGAACGCGCTGGTCTTGGCGAGCGCTTCGCCGTCGCGCGCGCGCTGATTGACGTCGGCGAGCAGCTGGTCGCGCTCGGCCCGCAAGGTCGCAAGTTCAGCGACCTGGAACACGTCGTCGGTACCCCCAGACGTCAGCCGCAGCGCCGGGTAGATCGAGAAAGCCGAGGTTCCGATGAGGCCGGCGGCGAGAAGAATAATGATCGCCCCGCGGCGAATCGCGCCACGGCTGATATAGCTCGCCGCAGCCAGGAGCAAAAGGAGACTGAGGCTTGCAAGAAAGGCGAGCGTAGCGATCATGACCATGCGAGTTCGCTCCGGCAGGACTTTGTAATGGGGATTTTTTCTAAATGCTCTGCACAAATACTCTCCGTGTGACGGCTAATTGATTCGCCAGCCCGTTTCAAAAGAAGGTTACATGGGTGGAGCAAATTACAATTATAGATTGCATTAAATGAATAAATTCGATTTTAAATAGCAAATATCTCCAAGAGCTGTTGCTGCAAAAATTTTGAGAGCGGTGCGTTGCAATCCCCGGTCAGGCGAGATCCCTGGCAAAACGGTCGATGGCCTGGGTTTCGCTCGCGGGCGGCGGTCCATCCGCTGCTGCAACCGCTCGTAGCATGGCAATAAGGTCGGCACGCTCGGTTGGCCCGCAGGTTTTCTGGATGAGCGGCAGCAGTTTGCGGAATGAATTGGCCGGATCGTGGGAATGGCCGACCAGGAATCGGCCATAACTCAGCATTTCCTCGGTTATATTAGTGCTACAGCTGAAATTCTCGGAACCAAGCCGCAGGATGGTTTCGCGCTCCGCCGCCGTGAGCGCGCCGTCCGCCTGTGCAATGGCGGTCATCAAGGTGACGGCAGCGATGCGCGGATCATCGACGAGCGTCATCGGATCGACATTGGCCTTGCGCCGCCAGCTCCAGCGCCGGCCGAGATTGGAGAGGTCTTGCGCCGTCTCGGCGAGGCCCTTAGTGGCGTCGGCCGCCTGGTTGAGCCGCCACAGGATCATGCCGACGACGCCCATCGCGCCGAGAAGTGCTGCGAGAATTGCCATACCTGCGGCTCCCCTGAAAAGGTCTGCCCCATGACTATCCCAGCGTGCATCCTTCGTCCACTGACGCACCCGCAATTGGATGCGAACGGCCTCACCTCCGCCGCCATCCCGTCGGCGGCGCGCCATAAACGGGGACTACGCCTCGTGAGGCTGAGCTGGGGGCATTTTGTTCGCCAGTATTAAGTGTGGCGTGGGTGATGCTTTCGATTTTGCGGCTGCTGACGCGGTTGAGCGAACTGGCGCTTTATGTGCCGGCAGCGCTCGTGCGCTTCTTGATCGAGAAGATCGCGTTCAACCCGCGGCTCGGCCCGGTCCGCTATGTGGCGTTGGCGGCGGTGGGCTACGTCGTGTTCGCGCTCGCGCTGGTCTACGTGGTGGCGCCGATCCGCGGCATCACGGGCAAGTATTACTTAGCCGACAAGCTGCGTTACGACGCCGAACGCTGGGTCGCGACCGCCATCTATGATCGCGGCAACAACTTCGTCGGTACGTTTGATCCGCGCCTCGATAGCATGCGCGACGTAAACTACACCGACAGCGCCATTGAGTTCGGCGACCACACGGCGAACCCCGACCACAAGTCGATCCCCGTCCGCGAAGTGCCGGCCGCCTATTGGAATTGCTTGAAGTATCACGAGGACCGCTATCTCGGCGGCCCGTTGAACCCCTACGGCATCGACCTCGTCGGCGTGCTGAAGATTCCCTATTCGAGCGTGCGCCGCACGCTGGCGACCCATCGTCCAAGCTTAGGCGTCGGCGGATCGACGCTGCCGATGCAGTTCGCCCGCGTCATCTACAAGACGCCGCCGTCTGCGAGCGAAGGCGGCATGACCAAGCTGCGCCGCAAGATCGCCGAATGGTGGATCGCACCCGTCATCTACACGGTGCTGACGGCAGGCGGCGACGACACGCCGCTGAAGCAGTGGGCGGCCAATCACATTTGGCTGGCGCAGCGCACCGGCGGCGCGCCGCTCCACGGGGTGGAGATGACCGCGCGCGTGGTGTTCGGCAAGGAGGCAAAGGACCTGTCGACGGCCGAGCAGTATGTGCTGGCGTCCGCCGTCAACAAGCCGATCATCCTTCTGGAAGGCAATGACAAGCTCAACGAGGTACGGCTCGACCGCTGGCGCTACATCACGGAAGTGCGCGCCCGCACCTGCGCGGAAAAGCTCATTTCCGACGAGGCCGAACAGAAGAAGGTGGTGTTCGAGCTCTTCCAGTTGGCCAGCGGCCCGCCCGACCCCAAGGTCAAGCCGAAGCTGCAGGCAGCGCTCGACACCTACGCGCCGGCCTTGGGCAAGCGCGCGGTGGCAAACCCCATGGTGCGGGCGAGCGCGCTGATGCCCTCCGCACGCTTCGGCCTGCGCGAAGAGATGAAACAGGCCTACGGGTTTTCCTGGCGCGACTATGTGCGCGGCGTGACGACGACCATCGACGTGACGGAAAATCTGAGCTTCGGCGAAAAGGTGAAGGCGAAACTCAGCCAGCTGGACGCGCAATACGCAGCACGGCTCGATCCCCGATACACCCTCGATCCCGCGAAGGTCGCCCCCGGCAAGCGCCAGCCGAACGTGATCTTGGTCGCCGCCAACGCAAACGGCGAGATCGTGCGCTATTATGAGGCCGGCGAAAGCGCATCGTACTTCGGCTCGCCCAACGCCCGCGACAGCGCAACCGGCGTTTATGACGGCAGCCGCGAAAGCCGCATGCTGGCCTCGACCGCCAAGATTTTGGCAGCCGTCGCGATTGCCAACGAAGGCCGTGACGAACCCGGCACGATGTACCCAGACACCGACGCCAAAGGCTCCCCCGAGGGCTGCGAGCACGGCGGCGGCCAGCACGCCAGCCGCCGCGCGGTGGTCGCGTTCGCCTGCTCGCTGAACGCCCCGCTGCTGACGCGGGTGGCGGGCTTGGGTCAGGCGCGTATCAAGCACCTGATCGACCGCTTCGGCTTCAACATGCCGCCCGCCAACGCCAGCGGCGAAGGCACGCCGCCCTCGACAGCCGTGGTGCTGGGCCAGATCGCAGGCAGCCCGCGCCGCGTCCACCAGATGTCGAGCGTGGTGCTGGCAAGCCTCATCGGCCAGGGCGGCAAGCCGGTGCATCTGCCGACGCTGATCAAGAGCCTCGACTATACGAACCGCGCCGATGCCAAAACGGCGGCCCGCGACACGGTGCAAGACATCGTGCCCAACGTGCTGATCAAGGCGAGCGCGCGCGGCATGATCCAGCGGCTGCTGGAAGCACCGCTCTGCCACACGGCTGGTGGCCAGCCGGCGGGTACGCTGAAATCGATCTCCAACTGGTGCGCCGCGCGTCACGCAGGGCTGAGGCTGCATTTCGCCAAGACCGGCACCAAGCCGACGCTCGACCCCAACGCGACGGTTGACACCTGGATCACCGGCGGCGTGCAGTTCGCGAGCGGCGCCGCTTATTCCTATGTGGCATTGGTGGGCACCGGTTCGGTGTCCGAGCCCTGGGCGCACAACATGAACGCCGCCCAGATCACGGCCCTGGTGGATGTGATGTTGCAAGACCTGGAGGGGCATTCGAAATTGAACCCCGCGATCTACCTCCTGCCGTCAAGGCCGGCAGCAACGAGCTCGGCCACCCCCAAGACCGTTGTCGCCGCGAAAAACGCGGGCGGCATGAAGCCGCTCAGCGAGGAAGAACGCGCACAAGTGTTCGGGCAGTAAGGGGCCAGCGCCCTCGAACACCGGCGACGGATAATCCACCAGCTCGCTGCGATAAACTTATCGCCGCCCCCCGGCGCCAGCGTTACGCTTCCCCTAACCCATACACGGGGGGACGCACTCGAGGGCGTCTCGAACTGCGGTATGGGGGGCAGGTGGAGCTGGCTGCACGCGGCAGCTAGAGCATTTTCCGACGAAGTGGATACCGGTTCGTCGCAGAAAATGCGACCAAATCAAGAACCTAGAGCAAAATTCCGATTCCGTAGGATCGGAATTTGCTCTAGTTACCTTGTGGTGCGCTTATACACGTTGAGAGGGAGTGGCGCGCCCTGCACTCGCTATCGGTAAGTCCAGGCCGTCTGGATACTGCCGGTGTGTCCTTGAGGTGCGAAAGCCATCGACAACCCTGCAACGGAGCGGCGCCAC
>JANXVY010000100.1 GCA_025351425.1 Hyphomicrobium sp. | reverse complement strand
TCGGCATTGAAGTTGGTCGTGTTCGCCGGGTCCGGCAGCACAGTGGCGAAGTCCACGACCGCATCCACGGGCGCAGTATTTTTGATCCACGAGTTGACACTAGCAAGATACGTTTGCTGTGTCGTGTTGAGGCCCGATTTGCTCATGACAGTTGGCACGATGATCTTAACCCCGGCAGCGCCCGCCCGTGCGTTGGTGATCGCGGTTCCGTGATCGGCGATGATCTGCGTATCCGTCCGGCCTGCCGTAATATCGTTGATGCCGTAAGCGATCCACAGCACCCGTGATGCATACCCGGTGTTGTTGTTGAGCCGCGCAATCTGACGGGTCATGGCCGTGTTAGCCTGGATCGTGTCGCCGCCGGAGCCGTCCTGGTAGAATTTGGGCGTGGACGTATGCAAGCGGGCATATTGCGATGGGAAGGAATAGTCGTCCGAACTGGTCGTGCCAACGCCGAATACGCGGCTATCGCCCGTAAATTCATGGAAGACTTGGCAGGTCGAAGACACGGCCCCGAACTGCGCTTGGCCCCAGGCGAGGACTTGCGTCCGCTCGGCCAGCGTTAAGGCGCGGCTGTAAAACAGCACGCACTTGACGCTGGCATAGAGTGGGAAGCTCGTCCCCGTCCATAGCCCGATCCGGCCGCCTGCGACGGAGCCGGCGGCAAGCGCTGCCCCCTTGGTGTAAAGGCTCGACCCCGTACCCGAGTAGAAATTCGCGGCAGCACCCGTCATGTCCGAGCAATGCATGCTGTAGCAGCTGCCGAACGTCGTGTCTGTTGGCGAGACGTTGTCCCACAGCTGTTGAGTGTAGGCGTTATCGAGGATCATCGCCAGATTGGCTGCCGTGGATGGCATCATCAGCAGCGCGTTGTAGTTGACCTGGGCGTTGTTGTTCTTGCGCCACCACACGAAGGCCGAGAAGTTGCGCTTGTCGACGCTGAACCCGGCCGGAAGGTTCAGGTAACTGGCCCCATCCGAGAAGTTGACAAAGCCGCCAAGCCCCGTCGTGTCGCCAGCGGCGGCATTATAGGCCAGCGTTCCCGTGGGGGTGAGTGCTGCGGCTTTTCCAACGATATCGTTGACCGCCGACACATTCGACCCCGACAGCGCGAGGCTGCCCCCGCTTGCGGCCAGAGCGTCCATGCGCCAATACGCGGCAACGTCAGACGCAAACGGCAATAAAGACGCCGGTTTATAAAATCCACTTCGCCCGATGGACGGGCCGCCATAGTATCCCATGGTGTGACCTCCCTCAAACGTACAGAATGATGCCATGGACATCGTTCGCGGAGACCGCCGCCGTATCGGTATCCGCCACGCCCGCCGTGATCGCGTAGGCAATTCCGGTCGTGAAGCCGAGCGGGATGTCAAACACTTCGGCAAACCCGCCCGACGCTGGCAGATAAAGCGTGACCAGCGGCGTATCGGTGCCAACCGTGGGCGCGCTCGCTTTGTTGTAGAGCTTGAGATAGCGGGCGCTCGCTGCCGTGTTGCCCGCGATAATGTGGTAGACGTTTCCAGCCGACGCCTTGACGCTGGTGGCGTTGGTCGTCGCCGCCGATGCGATGCGCGCGCTAGACGGCGCGGTCGCAGAAGCCGATGGCTTGATCGCCACGTCTTGGCCGCGCGCAGCCGAACCCGTGGCCCGGTCGTAGCTCGCCCCATTCCAAACCATCAGCACTTCGGCGGCAAGCCCGGTGACAGCCATGGCGTCGCCCGCGACTGCGCGCTTGCGGTCGAGGTTTCCAGCTGCGTTGATGAGCTGATCGACGCCGCCGGTCAGCAGTCCATACGATGTGTTGCCAACGACTTGGTTGTCGGCGTTGTGGAATGCCTGGACGAGCGATCCGTTGCCGGTCGTTGGGTCTACGAGCACGACGCGCGTTGCGGTCCCGGCCGTCGTCGCGACGAGCGAGGCTTGGCTGGCCGATGTGGCAGCGCCCGTTGGCAGCGGGAGAGCAGCAGCCGACACGGCTTGCGTTGCGGGCAGGTTTGTGACCGATACCGGCTGGGTTGCTTGCCAGAATGTCCCGCTGACCACTTGCGTCGCGGGGAATGATATATTGAGCGCCGCCGTATCGCCAGCGATTGTCACGGGAACCGGCGCGCCGACCGCGTTATTGACAGATACGGTCAGAGTTCCACCGAGCAGGCTGCCGATCCAGCGCAAGAGGCCCATAATGCCCGTGGATGCGCCCGGAAGGGCAGGCGGCGTCGTGCCAAGGGTACCAAGCGAGGCGTCAGTCGCGGCCCCTGTGGGCAGCGGGAGGGACGCGGCAGAGACGCCTTGTGTCGCGGGGAAGTTTGACACGGCGACAGACCCGCTGACAGGCTGTGTCGCCGGGAAGTTCTGGACGTGAACCTGCGCGCCGCCGTCAGCGTTGATGGCGGGCTGAAGGGCAGCTGTGGCAGCGCCCGCAGGCAGCGGCAAGCTGGCAGCCGACACGGCCTGCGTGGCGGGCAGATTGGAGACGGCAACCGAACCCGATACGGCCTGCGTCGCCGGGAAATTGCCGACGGTAACGGGCTGTGCAACGCCCCCGCTCACGCCTTGGACGGAAAGCACGTTGGCGTTTGGCGTGCCAGCGATTCCGGCCATGTCGTCGTTGGTCTTGATGGTCTGCGTCGTTCCCGACGCGTCTTTGACGGATAAGGTCATGCGATACCTGTGATGAGGGCGCAAAGGCCCGAATTGCGGCTGTCAGTGAAATCGAGAGAGGGCTGATACGGCGGCGGCGGCGCGCTGCCGCTCGCCTGTGTCTTCGGCCACAGCGAGAGGGCGAATCCGATCATCAGTAGATCGCCCACACGTTGTCGGCGGTGCCCCCCGTCATGAGGCGGCGCACGCCGATCGGGTTGTAGCCCTGCTGCAGCGGCACGCCGGAAGCAAGGTTGCCTGAGGCGTCCATCAAGTTGGCGGAGCCCGCGGTGCCCACGAGTACGGCGCGGCACACGCCATTGGGCAGGTCGGCGGTATCCGACTTGGTGACGGGAAACAGCTGAGCCGCCGGACCGATCAATCCGGTCGACTGGCTGGCAAAAGGATTAGTGGCCATGTACACTCCACGAAGCAGCGGTTGCGCGAGAGCGATGCTGCTCAAGCGGTTGAGCGCGCTCAATGTTCGAGCGCACCGGTCCGCAGTATCCGTGTGGTGTCAGGGGGCGGGGATAAGTTTTTTAAAAGACACGAGGCCATCGCCTCTGCCACGACGAACACGGCTCAGTCGGTGCGGCTTGGAAAACTCAGTCACATGCAATGCGTGCTTGACCGATCCTGAAATTAAATACTTTACAAATTGCCGCCGGCCGCAACTCAGCGGGCAATGACGCAAGCCCTAATTCTGGTACAATGAGATTGGTCCGGGCATGCATCGTTAATGCGGCATATGGCAGGTCGTGGATACAATGCGCCAGGTTGGCCGAATGGCGGATGGCAGAACGTTTTCTCAGGATTACGGATAATGGCAGCCTACGCGATAGAAGAAAAAAAGCCGCCTCGGGGGTCCGCTCACAGATTCTGCGAATGGTAGGGAAGATCGCTGTCATTATTTTTATTGTCGAAGCGATCATCATGGTGATCCTGTCGCAGTGGTTTACCGCAGTGCCCCTCACGGTTGATCTCTTTGACGCAGCGCTGCTGACAATAACGGGAAGTCCGGTCATTTACGCCGGTGTGGTCCGCCCCTTTGTCGAGGCGGCGCGCGATGCAAACGCCCGGCTTGAGAATCAACTTGAAGCCACACGTGAGCTTCTCGAGCAGAACGAAAAACTAGGGGCCTCGCTTCAAAGCTTCAGTGAGGCTACCGCCGGTATCCACGAAAGAACCTTGCAGAAAATTGGTGCCGATCTCCACGACGGCCCGGCTCAATTACTTACATTCGCCCTGTTGCAGGTCGATCGGCTGACGCCCTCGATTGCGGGAGCAGGTGATCCCCGGAATATGGAAATCTTCGGCAACTTGCGTGATGTCGTTGACAAAACGCTGCTCGAAGTGCGCGGCATCTCAACCGGACTTTCGTTGCCAGAACTGAATTCGGCGACCCTGATCGAGGCCATTCAGTTGAGCGTGAAACGGCATGAGGAAACAACCCGGACTTCAGTTCCCGTTTTGGTTTCTGGGACAGTTGGTGCCGTCCCGGACTCGTTAAAAACGTGTGCCTACCGTTTTGTTCAGGAAGCGTTGTCGAATGCCTACAAGCATGCCCGGTCGGCCACGACGCGCGTTGAAGTAGCGCTTGGCCCAAACGTGACGATTTCGGTGGTCGACGACGGGCACGGATTCGATATCAGCCGTTCCTCGACGGCCGGCCTCGGCATCACCGGGATGCGCGCTCGCGTGCTGGCATTGCGTGGAGTTTTGGACATCGTGAGCACGCCTGGGGACGGCACGCGTTTGACGGCAAGCTTCCCAAGCAGCCTTACCCAGGCGGGGGCGTCGTGACCCAGAGCCAAGTTTTCACGTTCGCCGTGGTGGACGACCATACGATGGTACGACGCGGTATAATCGACACTTTGTTGGACGAACCCGATTTCATGCTGGTGGGCCAGGGCGGAACGGCCGAAGAAGCACTGCAATTGGCCTTGAGTAAACGTCCCGCCCTGATGATGCTGGATGTCAACATGCCGGGAGGTGGCCTCGACGCGGTAGCCCGGATCCGACTTGAAAACCTGGAAACCAGGCTCGTCATGTTCTCGTTTCGGCGCGATATCGATATCGTACGGGCATCGATCGCAGCGGGAGCGACGGGCTATATTGTCAAAGGCGCTCCTGCGCGCGAACTTGTTGCCGGCATTCGAACCGTATTGAGTGGCCAAACCTACATTGACCCGCAACTGGTCGATCTGGTGGAGCAGCCGGCTCCCCGGAGTCGACACCAGCTCTGATACCGGCCATCCACTCCCTAACCCGTTGCAGATTGCACTGGTTGACGAGACTTTGGCACCTGGAGCCCGAACCTCACCCATGGCCAATCGGACCCCAGGGCAGGTGTGCTACATGCCCCCGCGCCCTTCCGTCGAAATGCGATCTGCTCGGGCGAGCTTACCCCCGCGTCAGGCCCTTCTTTTCGAGTTCAGCGAGGTATTCGGCCCAGCGGGCGTCCTTCTCGCGGCCGAGCTGATCGAGATAGGGCCAAGCGTAGAGGCCGGTGTTGTGACCATCGTCGAAGATGATCTTGACCGCATAGTTGCCGACCGGCTGCAGCTCTTTGATCTTGACGTTGCGCTTCTTGCCGAGCGTGACGCGCTGCGCCGCCGAATGACCTTGAACCTCGGCGGACGGGCTCATGACGCGCAGCATCTCGGCCGAAAGCTGGTGGGTCGCTCCATCCTCGAACGCGATCGTCAGCACGTCGGCGGCGGTGTTGAGCGACAGCTTGGGCGGCTTGATCGCTTTGCCCGAAGCTGCAAGCGTCTCGGCCCACACGCGGGCTGCAAGATCTCGATAGATCTGGGCGTGCACGCTGTCGGGCTGGGTCGCGGTGATAGGGCGGCCGTTGTCGGAATTGGTGCGGATGTCGAGGTGCAGCGGCACGCCGCCGAGGAAGGGGATGTCGAGCTTCTCGGCTTCGAGCTTGGCGCCGCCGTGGCCGAAGATGTCGGTCCGCTCGCCGCACTTGGGGCAGACGAAGGTGCTCATGTTCTCGATGATGCCGAGCACGGGGATGTCGACCTTGCGGAACATGTTAAGGCCCTTGCGGGCGTCGATCAGCGCGAGGTCCTGCGGCGTTGACACGATAACCGCACCCGACAGCGGCACCTGCTGAGCCATGGTCAGCTGCACGTCGCCTGTGCCGGGCGGCATGTCGATGACCAGAACGTCGAGGCCGCCGTCGCCCGATTCCTCCCAGGCGACATCGCGCAGCATCTGGTTGAGGGCGGAGACGACCATCGGCCCGCGCCAGATAATGGGCGTCGCCTCGTCGACCATGAAGCCCATCGACATGACCTTGACGCCGTAGGCCTTCATCGGGCGCAGCGTCTTGCCGCCGTCGACAACCTCGGGCTTGCCGGAGAGGCCGAGCAGGCGCGGCTGCGAAGGACCGTAGATGTCGGCGTCCAGAATGCCGACTTTAAGGCCGATGGCTTTGAACCCGAGTGCGAGGTTGACTGCGGTCGTCGACTTGCCGACGCCGCCCTTGCCGGACGCAACCGCGATCAGATGCTTTACGCCGGCCACCTGGTTAGGCTTCGCGGGAGCGGGCGGAAATGCCGGTGCCGGACCGCGGGCAGCAGGAGCGGCGGATGGAGCGCCATCGCCCGTCTGGCCGCGTTCGCGCGCTTCCTTGACGCGTTTGTGCTCGGCGATCGTGCTGACATTGTCGGCGGGCACGGGGGCGGCGCTGCCTTTAGCCGCTTCCGCGGTCAGCACGGCCGTTACGCCCGAGACGCCCTCGATCTCGCTAACCATCTTCTCGGCCGCCTGCCGCAGCGGCTCGAGTTCGTTGGCGCGGGCCGCCGGCACGGTGATCGAGAAATAAACCCGCCCGTCCTTGATCAGGATTTCCGAGACCAGTCCGAGATCGACGATATTGCTGTCGAGATCGGGACCTTTGACGCGCCGCAGGCGCTCCAGAACGAGGGGCTTCGAAACGGACATAGAGACTCCTTGGCAGCAGGGGGGTGGCCACGAACCGGTGCGTGGCGCAAGTTTGCGAGCGCGTTGTCTAGCAGCGCTGGCCCGTGACCGCTATACGACACTCAGGAAACGTTTGACCGGGTTAAAATCAGCCACCAAGCGCTGAGGGGGGCAATATGCCGATAATGATGGGTTTGAGCCGCGCAATCGACGCGGTAACGGAGGCGGTAGGCCGCGCGTCTGCCTGGCTGGTGCTGGGCGTGTGCGTGGTGGCGGCAGGACATGCGATGATCGGCAAGACGCTGGGCGCGGGCGCGAATTCCAACGCTTGGACCGAGATCCAGTGGCTGATGTTCTCAGGTGTCTTCCTGCTCTCGGCCCCGTGGACGCTGAAGGCCAACGAGCACATCCGTATCGATATTCTGAACCAGCGGCTCTCCAAGCGGACGCGGGATTGGATCGACGTGATTGGCCACGCATTATTTTTGCTGCCGATGGCGGGGCTGGTCTTGTGGACGTCGATCCCCTTCGCGCGCACGTCGTTTGTGCAAGGCGAGGGTTCTAGTAATTTCGGCGGCCTGCCGCAGTGGCCCCTCAAGATGCTGATCCCGCTCGCCTTCGCGCTGCTGTTTGCGCAAGGGGTTTCCGAACTCATAAAGCGGGTTGCCATCCTTCAGGGCGCGCTCCCCGATCCGGCAGAAGCTCATCCCGCCACGACGCCCCACGATATCTGAGGACCAAATGGCAACGCTTCTGGCGGCCAATATGGCCCCCCTCATGTTTGCAGCGCTGATCGCATTCCTGCTGCTCGGCTATCCGATCGCGTTTTCGCTGGGGGCGGTCGGCATCGCCTTCGCCGGGCTCGGCATCGAGCTGGGACTGTTCCGGCCCGATTTTCTCCAGGCTCTGCCCGAACGCATCTATGGCGTGATGAGCGGGGAAACCGGAACGACGCTGCTCGCCGTGCCCTTCTTTACGTTCATGGGGCTGATCCTGGAACGGTCGGGCATGGCGGAAGATTTGCTCGAAACCGTCGGCCAGCTTTTCGGTACCGCGCGCGGCGGGCTCGCCTATGCGGTGATCTTCGTCGGCGCATTGTTGGCGGCAACGACCGGCGTGGTCGCAGCTTCCGTCATTTCCATGGGGCTGATTTCGCTGCCCATCATGCTGCGCTACGGCTACGACCGGCGGCTGGCGTCAGGCGTGATCGCAGCGTCCGGCACGCTCGCGCAAATTATCCCCCCGTCGCTGGTGCTGATCATACTCGCCGATCAGCTCGGCCGGCCGGTGCACCTGATGTACGCCGCCGCCTTCGTGCCGGGCTTGATGTTGGCAGGACTGTATGCCGTGTTCGTGTTTCTGGTGACGATTGTAAACCCCAACGCCGCCCCCGGCCTGCCGCAGGAGGCCATCGCCGACAAGGAGCCGGACGGCTCGCGCGGGCTCGCGTCTTTGCTGGGGCTGACGGTGCTGGCGACCGCGCTGGGGCTATTCGTGATGCGCGGCAGCACCGCGAGCGGGCCCGATTATGTCGTGATGACCCTGGCGGCCGCCGTCGGCATCGCGTTTCCAGTCGCCTTGGCGAGCCGCGCCATCGAAGCCTCGACCGGCCGCCGCCTGCTATCGAAGCTCGCGCAGCGCGTGACGTTCGTGATGGTCCCGCCGCTGTTCCTGATTTTCCTCGTACTCGGCACCATCTTCATTGGTCTCGCGACCCCCACCCAGGGCGGCGCGATGGGCGCGCTGGGCGCTTTGGCGCTGGCCGGCTACAAGCGCTGGCACGATAACAACCCCGCGCGGCTCAACTGGGACTTGGTGCGCCAGGCGGTCGAACAGACGGCCAAGTTGACCTCGTTCGTGATGTTCATCCTGATCGGTGCGCGGATTTTCTCGCTCACATTCTACGGCGTCGACGGCCACAAATGGGTGGAGCACCTGTTGGTCTCGCTGCCGGGCGGCATGTACGGGTTCCTCATCTTGGTAAACCTCGCCGTGTTCCTGCTCGCCTTCTTCCTCGATTTCTTCGAGCTGTCGTTCATCATCGTGCCGCTGGTCAAGCCCGCCGCGGAAGCGATTTTCCGCGCAAGCCCCGAGGCCGTGGCCATCGCCAAGTCGTTCGGCCTCAGCGTCGCGGGTGCGGGCGCGACGCAAACCGTGGTCGATGTCGGCCCGTTCATGATCTGGTTTGGCGTGCTGCTCGCGGTCAACATGCAGACGAGCTTCATGCATCCCCCGTTCGGGTTTGCGCTGATGTTCCTACGCTCGGTCGCACCAGAAAAGCCGTTCGCCGACCGCGTGACGGGTCTCAAGACAGCCCCAGTGACGACCTCGCAGATCTATTGGGGAGCGGTGCCGTTCGTGGCCATCCAGCTCGCCATGGTCGCGCTGCTGATCCTGATGCCGAGCCTCACCATGGGCGCAAAGGTCGTGATCCCCGGCGCTGGGCCTTTGATTGCAACCGGTGCGGCCACCTCAGGCGCAAGCGCGGCCAAGGGCCTGACGCTCCCCGGCATACCCCCGTTCATAGAGGGTGCACGACCCTACCCAGCCGATGCCGCCCCAGGCCCGAGCCTCGATCTGTCCGTGCCGCCAAAGGTGGAGTAGGGGCCGATTGGAGCCGTCTCGCTGCGAATGGCTGGTGTCGCGGTGCCAGCAGGAGTGCGTGCTTGGCCCTGTTCGTTATGCGATTGAGCCGGAGCAGTACTGGGCGGTGCGATGACCCATTGACTTGGTTGCGTCCAGTCCAATGACCAGCCGCCAGCGGCAGGGACGACGCGATGGGCTAGAAGCGGCCGAACAATGCGTGGATGATATGATGGCGTGTGCTTTTTGCGAGCGGGAAATGACAGGGCCGCTTGCCATATTTTCCCTCCGTCGAAAGTTGGTTGGCCATCTTGCTGCGGTGGGCGCTCGGACCTGAAAGGTCATAGACCGCCACCGGGTCTTCGCAATTCAGGCCGTTGACGGGTGCCCGGTTACTATCCTCGCCAGTCGGCGTCACGCGTCGCCTTCGTTCTTCAGACCCTTCAGAAGCGCAAACACCGCCATAGCGTGGCCATGCCCAAGGCCAAGCTCCGCCTTAAGCCAATTCGTAACCTCCCTCGCTTTCGTACCCGTCGTCAGGTTGCCGCCGCGCGTAAAGCCCTTGTCCTCTGCCATGCGTCGCAGATCGGCTGGCGATTTACCCGTCTTCTTCTGGATGGTGTCGAGATAAGCTTGGAACGACATGGCTGACCTTCATGTTGGGGCCTGATATCAAGCTAAAGGGATGAGCGCTCTCAATCGCCCGTCGCGGAGCCACAGTCCGCCCCACATCATGAGACCGAGATACACGCCAAACAGGAGGTGGCTGAAGACAGGGTTGCCAACGCGGAGTTGCGTTGCAATCGCACCACCAAGATAGCCGGTGAGCAGAATCGCACCGAGCACCGCCGTTCGCGGCCACGCGTATAGGGCCGTGCAGCCGAGCAGCAGAATGCCGAGGCCCCGGGCGAGCCCATCAGTCGGTGGATAGCCGAGATCGCGCATGGTATCTGTGACGATGCCGAGGGGCACCAGCTTGATGCCTCCATCAAATAACATGAATGCTATGACGAGGCCGCTCAGGATCCGCCCGCCCCAGGTAGTTCGTCTCGACCAGGCGGCGGATGCGCTACTCATGGTATGCTCTCCAGCAACTAGATCCGAAGATGCTCGCTCCATATTCTAACACTCTTGCATCACGAGTGTGGAGCCCATGCACTTCGTCTCCTTAGGGTCGTCACATGCTGCCGATCCGCGCCCACCGCTAGCCTATCCCGAAGCGGTCGAAGCGGAACCTGAAAGTCGCGGAATCGGCGGCGACACCCTCGGCGCATTGCCGACCTTTCGGCTGTCGGCTTATGTCGACGCAACGGGGTCGATCGTGAAAACGGGACTACAACCCGCCCCGCCTACTCTGCATCATCATATACGTGTCGGAGCTGGCTTCGGCGATCTGGAACCAAAGGAAGTTCTCGCGGCGGATTTCTTTCATGGCTTCATAGACGCGCTTAAAATCCGGGTTCTTTGCGGAGATCTCGTCATACAGTTCGGTCGCCGCCTTGAAGCAGGCATCGATCGTCTCCACGGAGAACGTGCGCAGCTCTGCGCCGCCCTTGACCAGCCGCCGTAGCGCTGCCGCGTTCTGCATGTCGTAGCGCGCGGTCATGACGGTGTTGGCGTGCGATGACGCCGCCCGGATGATGGCCTGATAGGTTTTGGGCAACGCGTTCCATGTCTCCAGGTTGATGAAGAAATGCAGCATCGCCTGGCCTTCCCACCAGCCGGGGTAATAGTAGTACTTGGCGACATTCTGGAACCCGAGCTTCTCGTCGTCATAGGGGCCGACCCACTCGACCGCATCGATCGCGCCCTTTTCGAGCGCGCCGTAAATTTCCCCGCCCGGGAGTTGCGAGGGCACCGCGCCCAGGCGCGCAATGACCGCTCCGCCAAAGCCGCCGATGCGTATTTTCAACCCTCGATAGTCTTGCGGGCTCTTGATTTCCTTGCGATACCAGCCGCCCATCTGCGCGCCCGTATTGCCGGCCGGCAGCCCGAACACTTTGTAGCGCTTGTAGAAGTCGTTCAGCAGGTCGATGCCGCCGCCCTCGTACATCCAGGCGTTCATCATCCGGCAGTTGAGACCGAACGGCACGGCCGTGCCGAACGCAAATGTCGGGTCTTTGCCCCAGTAATAGTAGGACGAGGTGTGGCAGCACTCGACGGTGCCGTTGGTGACGGCGTCCAGCGCCTGCAGGCCGGGCACGATCTCGCCGGGCGCGAAGATCTGGATCTGGAACCGTCCATCCGTCATATCGGAAACGGTTTTCGCAAACACTTCGGAGGCCCCGAAGATGGTGTCGAGCGACTTGGGAAAGCTCGATGTCATGCGCCACTTGATGGCGGGTTGCGCGTCCGCCAGCGCAGGCGCTGCCAGTCCCGCAACGCTCAAGCCCGCGCCGCCCGCAATCATGTTGCGCCGATTGATGCGTCCGCCCATGTCCACCCTCCGTTTCGACGTGTTATAATGGCAGTCGATGTAGGAATGCGATAGGCGCTTGCGCGTTGAGGCGACCGCCCCAAGCTCCGTTTAAGGGGTGCCCCCTCAACTTCCCCCTTTTTTGGCACTAGAGTCGAAAGGTGGTCTAGAGGGACACGTCCCCCGGCGGGCGAACAGGGCAGGCCCCGCTCGCGCAGCGACAGAGCCGGAGATAGGCACTTGAAAGAATTCACGATCCGCCCCACCCCCGACGATCCCCGCCTGTCGTCGACGGTTCCCGGTCTAGACCACGAGGGCCGCAAGGTCGACACGGTCGTCGTCACCGAACGCCCGCTGACGCTGTATCTGAATGCGCGCGAGATCGTGACCATGATGACGATCGGCGATCACCCCGATCTGCTGGCGGTGGGCTACCTGCTTAACCAGAACATGCTGCGCGCAGACGATGAAATAACCGGCATCGATTATGACGAAGACATCGAGACTATCGTGGTGCGCACCAAGCGCAAAACCGACTACGAGGACAAGCTGAAGAAGAAGACCCAAACGTCGGGCTGCGCACAGGGCACGATCTTCGGCGATCTGATGGAAGAGTTCGCAGCCGTAAAGTTGAACCCGCGGGCGAAGCTCAAGACATCTGACCTGTATGCGCTGACGAAGAAGATCAACACCGAGCCGAGCTTGTATCTGAAGGCCGGCGCGATCCACGGCTGCGTGTTGTGCAAGGGCGATAAGCCGTTGATCTACATGGAAGACGTCGGACGCCATAACGCCGTCGACAAGATCGCGGGTTACATGTTCCTGAACGGCGTAAAACCGGGCGACAAGACGTTCTACACGACCGGCCGCCTGACCTCCGAGATGGTCATCAAGACCGTCAAGATGGGCATCCCCATTCTGGTTTCGCGCTCAGGCTTCACCGCCTGGGGCGTCGATCTCGCCCAGAAAGCCGGCCTCACGCTGATCGGCCGGGCGCGGGGCAAGCGGTTTGTGTGCGTCGCGGGCGAAAAGCGGCTGGTGTTCGACGCCGACCTCGCAACGGTCGACGTCGGCGAAGGCAAGATGCGCAAAGGCGCGGCGATGGAGGCTGGCGACTGAGGAGGGTTTAGCGTCCAGCACCCGGCCACATGCGGGCGAGGATCGCGTCTTTCTGGATGAACGAGTGGAACACCACGCCGGCCAGATGCAGCCCGATCAAACCTGCAACGACGGTGGCGCCGGCTGCGTGAAGCTTGAAGATGAGCTTGGCGGTGTCTTCGTTGGGTGTGACGATGCCCGGCAGCTTGACGCCGAAAATGTCGAGCGCTGGGTAATACGAGATGCCCAGATAGCCGCCGACCGGAACGAGGATCAGTAGCAGATACAGCGACCAGTGCACGGCGTGGCTGAGGCCCTTCTGCCAGGACAACAAAGTGGGCGCGCTGGCGGGAGCGCCGTGGCTCAGCCGGTAAATCCAGCGGCCGATCATCAGCGTCAGGATAACGAGGCCGATGAGCTTGTGCGCGGAGTAAAGGTTGTTCGTCGTCGCATCCCAGATGTTGCGCTCGCCGCGGTCGGTCATGATGAACCCGATCGGTATCGTGATGAGAACGAGTGCCGCGATGCTCCAATGGAACGCCCGCGCGGCCGGACTGTAGACGAGGGGCTCAAAGCGAGACTGCTTGGCAGTGGCTGCATCTGACCTGGGCATGATCGTTCCTCTCAGCGCTCAACTTTCAAGTGGCAGTCGAATAACACGTCGCCGTCCGCCAGCACATAGACATCGGTCTTCGGGCGGCAAGCATCCGCGAGCCGCGCGATGGGGGTAAGCGAAAGCCCGGTTTTGCCCGAACCGAGAATGACGGGCGCGACCAGCACGTGCAGCCTGTCGACCACGCCGGCATCGATGAAGGTTGAAACGGTGGTAGCCCCTCCCTCGATCAGCATGCGCTTCAGCCCGCGTGCATAAAGGGCATCGATAATGGCGCGCGGTGGCAGCAACCCATCGGCGCGCTCGATGCGAATGATTTCGATGCCATCGGCAGCCTGTGTGTCGCAGCCACGGATCAGCAGGCACCGGGCGCCGTCCTCCAGATTGAGGCAACGAGAGGCAGCCGGCATCCGCAGTCCGGGGTCGATGATGACGCGGGCTGGATTGCGCCCGCTAACGCGCCGGACGTTCAGCAAGGGATCATCGGCAACGGCAGTGCCGACGCCGATCACAACCGCATCGACGGCGGCCCGCAGCCTGTGCACATGGTCGAGTGCCGCATCCCGGTTGATCCACCGGCTTTCCCCCGACATCGTCGCGATGCGGCCATCCAGCGATTGTCCAAGTTGCGCAACGACGAACGGCCGGCCGGCCGGGGCCTCGCGAATGGCGGCGAGCGCTGGGCCGGCAGCCTCGGGAAGTGCCGATGGATGGGGTTCGATGGGGGGCATGAAATTATCAACCAGCGTTCACGATGCACTCATATCTCAGCTCTAACCAACTTTGCAGACGTGACGCCAGTGAGACGTTCCCGTATGGCATGATGTCTGAAGTATTGAAGCGTCAAGGACCGACATGCGTTCCACCCGGCCAGCCCCCCCAGGCCTTCACGACAATCCGCTCGAGCAGAGCCCGACGCTGGCGGCCTTGATCGCGTTTGCCCTGGGTTGGCTGACGCTGGCCTGGCCTTGGCTTTCGGGGCGTTTCACGATCCCCTGGGACGCCAAGGCGGAGTTCCTGCCCCAGATCCAGTTTCTAGCGGCAAGCTTGGCCCGCGGCGAAAGCCCGTCCTGGAACCCCTACATCTTTTCTGGGCATCCCCAGATCGCCGACCCGCAGTCGATGATTTTCTCGCCGCCGTTCTTGGCCCTGGCCGCGCTCGACGGCAATCCTAGCTCGTGGGCGGTCGATGCAACCGTATTCTTGGCGATCCTGGCGGCAGGGTGCGCGCTGATTGCCTGGTGCCGGGACCAGGACTGGCACTGGGCAGCCGCAACGCTTGCCGCACTTGCCTTTGGGTTCGGCGCCGCCATGGCCTGGCGCATCCAGCACACCGGTCAGGTGCTGAGCCTGTGCTGGCTTCCGGTCACGCTTCTGTTGCTGGAACGGGCCCTGCGGCAGGGCTCGTGGGCCTATGGTCTGGCGGCCGGCGTCGCGGGCGCGTTTCTGGTGCTCGGCCGCGATCAGGTGGCGCTGCTGAGCGTGTATCTGCTGGCGGCCTATGTCGTCTGGTGGGTAGCGAACAGCCCGGATCGAGGCGCCGAAGTCCGCAGAGCCATCCTCCCGCTCGGTCTCGGCGGCGTCGCGGGGCTGCTGATCGTCGCGATCCCTGTACTGCTGACGGCCGCCATAACCGCCGGGTCGAACCGCCCCGAAATCGATATCATCGGCGCCGGCCGCGGATCGCTGCATCCCGCCCTCGGCTTGACGTTTTTCGCACCCGACCTCTTCGGCTCCAAAGGCTCCATGTGGAATTACTGGGGGCCGCCAAGCTTTGAGTGGTCGGGCACCGACCTCTATATTGCCCAGAACATGGGCCAGCTCTATCTCGGCGCGGTCCCCGCGCTGTTGATCCTGATCGGCCTCGGCAGTGGCGCGCTGTTCAAACGCGAAATCGTCTTCTTCACCGGCGCATTAGCGGTCATCGTGCTGTATGCGCTGGGCTGGTTTACGCCGTTCTTCACGTTCGCTCACATATTTCTCCCAGGCGTCAATTTCTATCGGCGGCCCGCAGACGCGGTGTTCCTGATCGGCTTTCTCGGCGCTGTTCTGGCCGGCTACAGCGCGCACCAGCTGTTATCGGGCCGCTTGTCCCATCGCCAACTCGTATGGGGCTCCGGACTGGCGGGCGCCGTGGTCGTAGCCGCCCTTGTGATTGGCCTTGCGATCGCGATCCGCATGGAACACATCGGCGCTGCGGCATACCCACTGCTGATCGCAGCCGCGATGTTTGCGCTTGGCGCGACCATCGTCATGGATGCGGTCTGGTTCAATCCGATCCGCCCCCTGCTGGCCGCCGCCCTTCTGTTAGGCTTCACCGTCATCGACCTCGGCTTTTCCAACGGTCCTGGCAGCGCGACCGCCATGCCGCCGGCGAGCTATGACGTGCTCGAACCCGGCACGAAGAACGAGACGATCACCCTCCTGAAGCGCAAAACCGCCGAGGGGCTGTCCGGCACGCGCCGCGACCGGGTGGAGCTTGTGGGGCTCGGGTTTGCCTGGCCCAACGCCTCCATCACCCACCGGCTGGAAAACACCCTCGGCTACAACCCGGTACGGCTCGGCCTCTACAGCCACGCGACCGGAGCGCAAGACACGGTAGGCCTGCCCGAACAGCGCAAGTTCTCGCCGATGTTCCCCGGCTATCGCTCGCAATTGGCCGACCTGCTGGGCCTGCGTTACATCGCAACCAGCGTGCCCTTGAGCAAGCTCGATGCGCAAGCCGCACCCGCCGACTTCCCCCTCGTCGCAATGACGAAGGACGGCTACATCTACGAAAACCCGCGGGCGTTCCCCCGCGTGCTGTTTGCCGCGAGCGCAGCGCCCGCCGACTTCGACGCCATCCTCAACACAGGCCGTTGGCCCGACGACGACCTGCACGCCACCGTGTTGCTGTCGGCGGACGATGAAAAAGCGAGCGGCATCATAGCCACCCGCGGTAGCGGGGAAGTGCGCATCAACAAATATTCCAATACCGACATCGAAATTGAAGTCGAAAGCACGCGCGGCGGCTATGTCGTGCTGAACGACCTCTGGCACCCCTGGTGGGTGGCGGCCATCGACAAGGAACCAGCCCCCGTGCTGCGGGCAAATGTCCTGTTCCGGGCGGTCCGCGTACCTAAAGGCCGCCACATCGTGCGCTTTACATTCGCGCCCATTCACCGCGCGTTCAGCGCAATCATGTCTCCGTGATGGGCCATTCTTGGTGAGCTAAGGCTCGCGCACCAAGAACGATGCATCCTTCGCGGTCTACCCAAGGCGGCCCATGTCCGTAATCCACCTCTATGCCCGTGCCGTTAAAATGCTGTTGCCCCAACGGACTATCGCGACTTGGCTGGCGCTTGCGAGCTTCGCGATAGCGCTGGTCCAGCTGGCCGAGCCGGTGCTGTTCGGGCGCGTGGTCGACGCGCTGTCGAAAGGCGGCGCCGCATTTCCCATCATCGCACTATGGGCGGCACTCGGGCTCGCCAGCGTTTTCGCGAGCGTTGTGGTCTCCGTTTACGCCGACCGGCTGGCTCACAGCCTTCGCATGGCCGCCATGCAAAAGGCCTTCGAACGCGCGAATACCCTGCCGCTGAGCTACCACGCCGCGAAAGGTTCGAGCGCGGTGG
The DNA here is from genome assembly GCA_025351425.1 of Hyphomicrobium sp. Taxonomy (GTDB): domain Bacteria; phylum Pseudomonadota; class Alphaproteobacteria; order Rhizobiales; family Hyphomicrobiaceae; genus JANXVY01. Next base: position 35,772 of record JANXVY010000100.1, on the reverse strand, counting down.
TGCGCAATATTCTCTCCGGCACCGACGCCTTGTTCTGGCTCTGGCTGGGCGCCTTGCGCGAGCAGCTGACCGCCATCGTCGGGATCGTATTCCTGGTGCCGACCGCAATCCACATGGACTGGCGGATGGCGGCAATCCTCGCGGCCTTGGCGTTGAGCTACACGTTGCTCAACAGCCTCATCATTCGCAAAACGAGTGCTGGCCAGGCCGCGGTCGAGAAATACCACGCCGAAGTCTACGGCCGGGTCGGCGACGTTATCGGCAATGTCAATATCGTGCAGTCGTTCGCGCGCATCCCCGCCGAAGTCGAAACCATGCAGTCGATGATGCGCGACCTGCTGGCGGCCCAGTTTCCGGTTCTGACCTGGTGGGGCCTGCTGGCGGTGCTTCAGCGCGCAGCCGCCACCCTGACGATGGTCGCCGTGTTTGCCGTCGGCGCTTTGCTCGCCAGCCGCGGCGAACTCTCCGTTGGCGAGATCGTGAGTTTCGTCGCCTTCGCAAACCTTTTGATCGGAAAGCTCGATCAGCTGTCGGGCTTCGTCGTTCGCATGAACCAGCAGGCGCCAGTTCTACGGACGTTCTTCTCGTTGCTGGACGAGACGCCGAGCATTGTCGAGAAACCCGGCTGCGCAGAACTCGTCGCAAAGGACGGCCACGTCGTCTACGACCACGTCAACTTCCGTTACGGCCCCGGCACGCAAGGCGTGTTTGATCTCTCATTCGAAGCCAAGCCCGGCACGACGGTAGCACTCGTCGGGCCGACCGGATCGGGCAAGACGACGACGCTCGCCCTGCTGCAGCGCCTCCGCGGCACCGACACCGGCCGCATCCTGATCGACGGTGTCGACATCGCCGATGTGTCGTTGACCTCCTTGCGCCACTCGATAGCAGTGGTGTTTCAGGACGCTGGGCTTTTCAACCGCTCGATCGGCGAAAACATTCGGGTCGGCCGCCCGGCAGCAACCGATGCCGAGGTCGAACAGGCCGCTCGGCTCGCCGAGGCGCACGAGTTCATTTCGAAAAAGCCGGGCGGCTACGGCTTTGTCATCGGCGAGCGCGGCGCGTCGCTTTCAGGCGGCGAACGCCAGCGGATTGCGATTGCCCGCGCGATCCTGAAAGACGCGCCGATCCTGATCCTGGACGAGGCGACCAGCGCGCTGGATGCCGAGACGGAAGCCCGCATCAAGCAGGCGCTCGACACGCTCCGCAAGGGCCGCACGACCTTCATCATCGCGCACCGGCTGTCGACGGTCGCCAACGCCGACGAGATCCTGGTTCTGGAGCACGGCTGCATCATCGAGCGGGGCACGTTCGAGAGCTTGAATGCGCAACGCGGATTGTTCTCGCGGATGGTCGCCCAGGGCGGGTTCGTGGTGCCGAGAAAGCCCGGCGAAGATGAGGTGGCGCCGCCACAACCGGTAGCGGCCGCCGCCTCTTGATGCTGGTTCATGAGAAAGGCTGCAGCCCTTGTGAACTGCAGCCTTGACGGCCCTTCGAACGAAAACGAGGCTCAGAACTTATGAGCCATCCGCGCGCGCTTGGTCTCGATGTAACGCTTATTGTACTTATTGATGGGCGTCACCACCTCGACGCGCTCGAGAACCTTGACGCCGAGCGCGCGCAAGGCTTCCATTTTCGCGGGATTGTTGGTGAGCAACCGGATTTCCGGGAACCCGAGGTCGAACAGGATGTGCGCCGCGAGGTCATACTCGCGCGCATCGATCGGCGCACCGACTTGGATATTCGCGTCGACCGTGTCGACGCCGCGATCCTGGAGCGCGTAGGCGCGGATTTTGTCGACGAGGCCGATGCCGCGCCCTTCGTGGTAGGGCAGATAAATCAAAACGCCGTTCGGCGTCTTGACGATGCGCTCGAGCGCAGTCTGAAGCTGGGGGTAGCAGTCGCACTTCAGAGAATGGAAAATGTCGCCGGTGACGCAGCCGGAGTGGACGCGCACGAGCGCGGGAACGCCGGCCTCCGCACCTTCGCCGCGGTTGATGATCACCAAGGCCTGATGAGACGGGTCGTCGCCCTGATAAGCGCGCGCTTCGAGCTCGAAAACTTCGCCGCGGAACTCCATCGGCAATACGGTCTGGGCCGCCCAATTGACGTCAACGTCGAAAGATTTAACCGTACTGAATTTCATCGAAGTCTCCAGTTCGCGACGCAGGGATATGCGCAAAACTTTGCAAAGCCGTAAAGACACCGCTGCGTTTAGGCCCCCGCCTTGGTGCCGCAGTAATAGTCATTGCGGACCAACTTGGATCATGCTTCGACCAGAACTTAGTCACCATCATGACGGATCCATACTGTTTGTACGAGCCTGAAGCAGTGGGCTGGGGCGGTAAATAGGGAGAGCCGGTGCCAGCCCCACATATGCCAATCGAGCGAGGTCCCCGGATCGGAACCAATCTGCTGCGGCAAAGCCGCACACAGTTCAAGAAAAGTCGCGTGTGTCTAACGCGATCGAGCTTGATTTGGTTCCTCTTGGCCCAGCTATTGGCTTGGTCGACTTTTGCAGCCGCTGCCGATACCCAGCACGAGCAGATCGTCGCCGAGAAGGTCGAAAGCCTGGTTGCACGCATGACGCTGACCGAAAAAATCGGCCAGCTGAACCTCATTTCGCAAGGCGAGCCGGTGGAAGAGCAACTGGCGTCCGTCCGCGCCGGCCGCGTTGGCGCCATGCTGAACGTCGTCGACCCAGCCATCATCGATCGCTACCGGGAAGCCGCGAGCCAAAGCCGCCTCAAAATCCCGCTTCTGTTTGGCCTCGACGCTGTCGACGTCTTCCGCATCGCCTTCCCGCCGCCGATTGCCTGGGCGGCGACCTTCCGGCCCGAACTTGCGGAAGCCGCGTCCCGTTCGGTGGCCGGTGAAACCGCAGCCATCGGCGTTAATTGGACGTTTGCCCCGATGGTCGACATCTCGCGCGATCCCCGCTGGGGACGCGTAGTCGAAGGCGCGGGCGAAGATCCCTATCTCGGCTCCGTGATGGCGGCGGCCCGCGTGCGCGGCTACCTGGCCGGCGGCCTGATGCCGACGGCCAAGCATTTTGTCGGCTATGGCGCGGGCGAAAGCGGCCGTGATTACAACGGCGCATTGATCCCGACCTCCGACCTCTACGACCGATACCTGCCGCCATTCCAGGCAGCGTTCAACGCCGGCGCTCAAACCGTCATGGGGGCGCTGAACGCGATCAATGGCGTCCCCGCCACCGCCAACGCATTCCTGATGTACCGGGTGCTGCGGCGGGATATGGGCTTCAAGGGCTTCGTGACCTCGGACTACAACGCCATCGGCGAACTGATAAATCACGGACTGGCCGCCGATCTGGCCGCCGCCAGCCGCTTGGCGCTGAAAGCGGGCATTGATCTCGATATGGAAGGCTACGGCTACGACCGTCATCTGGCCGCCGAGTTGGCCGCCAGTCGCGTAACCCAGATCCAGATCGACCACGCCGTCGCCCGCATCCTGACGGTCAAGTTCAACATGGGGCTGTTTGACGAATGGTCCAGGAAAACCGCCCCGCCCGAAGCCGAGACGCGCAAGATTGCCCGCCAGATCGCGCGCGAAAGTTTTGTGCTGCTGAAGAACGACAATACCGTGCTGCCCATAGCAACCGGCGTCAAAACCATCGCTCTCATCGGCGACGCAGCCAAAACCGATTTCGACGAGAGTTGGTATGGCCCCGCCGGCCTCACTCAGCCCGCAACGCAGACGCTCTATGACGCCATGAAGGAGCGCCTCGCCCCAGGACAGTCCATCGTCTACGAACCAGCCTTCGCCGACCGGTGCGGCAAGTCGCTCGCCGATGACGCAGCCGCCGTTCGTGCAGCCGAACGCGCCGACGTGATCGTGCTGATCGTGACCGAGGACTGCGAATTTTCCGGTGAGGGCACCTCGCGCGCCAACCTCGATCTATCGACCGCCCAGCAGACCGTGCTGGACCGGCTATCGGCAACCGGAAAGCCGCTGGTGCTCGTGGTGACGGCGGGCCGCCCGCTGACTTTGACGGCAGCAGCCGCTAAGGCGCAGGCCATACTCTATGCTTGGCTGCCGCGCACCGAAGGCCGCGCGGCGCTCGCGGAAATCTTGACTGGCGAAGTCAACCCGTCCGGCAAGTTGCCGATGTCCCTGCCCCGTTCGGTCGGCCAGATTCCCATAAGCTACGATGTTTTGCCGACAAGCCGTCCGCCGACCGAAAGCCGCTACACGTCGCGCTACCTCGACGAGAACGTGACCCCGCTCTACCCGTTCGGTTTCGGGTTGAGCTACACGACGTTCGAGTATACGAAGCTACGGCCCCAATCGGTGGTGCTGGACCTCGCCGGCTCGATGTTCATCGACGTCGATGTGACCAATACCGGCTCACGCAGTGGGCAGGAGGTCGTCCAGCTTTATGTCCGCCGCCCCGTCGCCAGCAGGTCGCGCCCGATCCGGGAGCTGAAAGGTTTTCAGAAAATTGCGCTGCGGCCAGGCGAAACCCGAACCGTACGGTTCGATCTGCACGGGCGCGCACTTGCATTTCACGACGACGAGGGTAAGCGGGTCGAAGAACCCGGTCCCGTCCAGATCTTCGTGGGCGGCAGTTCCCAGGCGACGCTCTCCGCCGATCTGGTGATGAAATGATGCCGCCGGGCGGCCCGGTTCAGGTCGTCCAGCCGCTGAGCAAAGTCAGCAACCCGAAGAAACCAAGCAGGCCGCCGCCCCAGGCCAGCAACCCAACGCCGGTGATGATGGCCGCGGACGCCAGCACGATCGCGATATGGAACGCGCCGACCGCCATTTCGAATTTCTCGTGCTTGTGCTCGGCCAAGTCTCGCACATGTTCGGCTTCCTTGGCGCGTTCCGCGATCTGCTCGCGCCCTTCTTTGGTCTTGGGATCGCTTTCGTAGCGAGCAACCGTGCTCTTCCACTTCTGGACGAGCGCTTCGCGGTCGGCCTTCTGCTGGGGATTGGTGACCGACGGCATATCGGCTTCGAGCTGCGCCGCCGCCGTTTCGAGCGTCGTCGCGCGGATCGCCTTGGCTTGGTAGAACGACCACAGGTTCGAGGCTTCGATATTGGCCTGGACGCTCTTGACCTGGGCTGCGGAGCCAAGCAATTCGGTGATGGCAAGAAGCAATGCGAGCACGGCGATCAACATCGCAACTTCTTTGTTCTCTGTGCTGACTTCTCCCGCGCCTTCGATCTCGACCGTTTTTTCTTTTTCGCTCATGTCAGCCCCAGTTTCAGGATGCGGCAACTGTTCTGGAGTTTTGCTCCAGCGGTTGCCCGTCACTGAATGAGGCGCTGCCTAAAGTCAATGCAGATCACGCCAATCGCTTAAGCGCGATCAGTGCGAAGCTGTTTCCGTTTTGCGTTTAACCGGCGGCAAGTCGGTGCAGGCGCCTTCGAAGGCTTCGGCCGCCATTCCAATCGATTCACCAAGAGTGGGATGCGGATGGATGGTCTTGCCGATATCGACGGCATCAGCGCCCATTTCGATCGCGAGGCAGATCTCGCCGATGAGATCGCCCGCATGGGTGCCGACGATGCCCCCGCCGATGATGCGGTGCGTGGTCTCGTCGAACAACAGCTTGGTAAAGCCCTCGTCGCGGCCGTTCGCGATGGCGCGGCCCGAAGCCGCCCACGGAAACAGGCCCTTGTGGTATTTGATGCCCTTGGCGCGTGCCTCGTCTTCGGTGACGCCAGCCCAGGCGATTTCCGGATCCGTATAAGCAACCGAGGGAATCTGGCGTGGATCAAAGAAGCTCTTTTTGCCGCTCGCGGCTTCGGCGGCGACGTGTCCCTCATGCACCGCCTTGTGCGCGAGCATAGGCTGGCCGACGATATCGCCGATGGCATGAATGTGGGGCACGTTGGTGCGCATCTGCTTGTCGACCGGAATGAAACCGCGGTCCGAGACGGCGATGCCTGCCTTGTCGGCATCGACTTTGCGCCCGTTGGGCGTCCGTCCAACCGCGACCAGCACGAGGTCGTACCGCTGCGGCTCCTTGGGCGCCCCTTCGCCTTCGAAGGTCACGTGAATGCCGTCGGGTTTGGCCGTGGCTCCTGTGCATTTGGTTTTAAGCATCACCTTGTCGAAGCGGTGCGCGTTCTTCTTGTCCCAGACCTTGACGAGGTCGCGATCGGCCCCCGGCATCAGACCGTCCAAAAGCTCGACGACATCGATGCGCGCTCCGAGCGCGGAATAGACGGTCGCCATTTCGAGGCCGATGATGCCCCCGCCGATGACCAGCATCGACTTGGGCACCGACGCGAGCTTCAGCGCGCCCGTCGACGTGACGACGCGCGGATCGTCCGGCATGAACGGCAGCCGGACTGCCTCCGAGCCGGCCGCGATGATGGCGGTCTTGAAGATCACGAACTGTGTCTTGCCGCCCTCGGTCGTGACCTGTACGTGGTGGGGATCGGTGAATTTCGCGACGCCTTGCACAACCGTCACCTTGCGCATCTTCGCCATGCCGGCGAGTCCGCCGGTCAGCTTGCCGACGACCTTCTCCTTATGGCTGCGCAGTTTGTCGAGGTCGATCGTGGGCGCGGCAAACGCAATCCCATGCGCGGCGAATGTCTTCACTTCGTCCATGACGGCGGCCGTATGCAGCAGCGCCTTGGAGGGAATACAGCCGACGTTGAGGCACACGCCGCCCAGTGTCGGATAACGCTCGATCAACACCACGCTCTGGCCGAGATCGGCGGCCCGGAAAGCAGCCGAATAGCCGCCCGGCCCCGCGCCGATGACGACCACGTCGCAGCTGTGATCGGCCGTGCCTTGATACGCCGCTGCCGCAACGGGCGCGGGTACAGCAGGCGCGGCCGGTGCTGCAGCGCCGGCCTTTGCCGCCGGAGCGGACGCCCCTGCCCCAGCCCCTGCCGCGGACACGATCGCGATGAGATCCCCCTTGGAAATCCGGTCGCCCATCTTGACTTTCATTTCGACGATCTGCCCAGCAACAGGCGAGGGGACTTCGAGGCTCGCCTTGTCGGATTCGAGCGTAATCAGCGGGTCTTCGACCTTCACGTCGCTGCCGGGCGCGACATGGATCTCGATGATTTGCACGTTCTTGAAGTCGCCGATATCGGGGACGCGGATTTCGGTTGTCATCGTCGAGCCCTGTAGGTCTGTTGAGGGTGCAGGGGCCGGAGGGCGACTAAGCCCGACCAACACTGAGAGCCCTGCCGGGGGAAGTGGGGGCGAGCCGCCCCCGCATGGTTACAAAACGAGCTGCCGGACGTCTTCGAGCGTCCCGGCGAGATGCCGCGTGAAGCGGGCTGCCAGTGCGCCGTCGATCACGCGATGGTCGTAGGACACGCACAGCGGCAGCATCAGCCGTGGCTGGAAGGCATGGCCGTCCCACACTGGCTTTATTGTCGATTTAACGACGCCGAGGATGGCCACTTCCGGCGCACTTACGATCGGTGTGAAGGCGATGCCACCGATACCGCCCAGGCTGGAAATCGAAAACGTCGCGCCTTGGACGTCGGCGGGTGCGATCTTGCCGTCGCGCATGCGCTTGGAGACGGCCGCAAGCTCCTGGCTGAGTTCCGTGACGCCCTTGCGGTCGACATCCTTGATGCAGGGGACGACGAGGCCATCGGGTGTGTCGACCGCCACGCCGATATTGTAGTATTTCTTGAAGATCAGGCTCCCCTTGTCGGGCGACAGGGACGAGTTGAATTCGGGGAACGCCTTCAACGCCGAGACGCTTGCTTTCATGAGGAACGCGAGCAACGTAACGCGGAAGCCCTTCTCCTTGGCCGCATTGTCGAGCGTTTTGCGGTAGGCCTCGATGTCGGTGATGTCGGCTTCGTCGGTGTGGGTCACGTGGGGCACGTTGAGCCATGCCCGGTGCAGATGCGGCCCCGAGAGCTTTTTCAAGCGCGACAGCGGCTTGATCTCGATGGGCCCGAACTTTGCGAAGTCTTGGGCGGGAATTTCGGGAATGCCTGCCCCCCCGCTCACGCCGCCGCCCGCGCCCTGCAGCGAGGCCTTGACGTCCTCAAGCGTGACCCGGCCCTTCTCGCCGCTGCCCTTGATTTTGGTCAGATCGAGTTCGAGTTCCCGTGCCAGACGGCGCACGCTGGGGCTCGCGTGCACGTTGCCGAAATCGAGATCGATGGGCGGCGGCAACGTGCGTCCGGGCGCGGCTGATTTACCCGCGGCGCTCGGAGCAGATTCTGCAGGCTTGGCCGGTCCCGCAGCAGGCTGGGCGGCAGCAGTCGCGGGCGTGCGTTGCGCACCGTTTGCGCCCGCCGCATCGAGCCGAAGCACGGGCGAGCCCTTGCTCACCTTATCACCGGGCTTGACCAGCACCTCGACGACCTTTCCAGCGCCTGGCGAGGGAACTTCGAGCGTCGCCTTATCCGATTCAAGCGTCAGGATCGGATCCTCGACCTTGAGAACGTCGCCTACTTTTACGTGCAATTCGATGATGGGCACATTCTTGAAGTCGCCGATGTCGGGGATCGTCACGTCGAGCGTTGCCATGAGGAGTCTCGATCTTTTGTTGTCTGAGTTTCGGGTCTGAAATTCGGGTCAGGGGATCGGGTTAGATGCGCGCAGGGCTTGGCCGCTCGGTATCGAGGCCATACTTGCGGATGGCGTCGCTGACCTGGGCGGACGGGATCTTGTTTTCTTCAGCCAGCGCCTTGAGTGCGGCCACCACCACGTAGTGGCGGTCGACTTCGAAGAACGAGCGCAGCTTCGAGCGATAGTCGGAGCGGCCATAACCGTCGGTGCCAAGTACCTTGTAGGTTCCGGGAACCTGGCCGCGGATCTGATCGGCGAACAGCTTCATATAGTCTGTTGCTGCAATCACCGGGCCGTCGCCGCGTTCGCTCAAGCACTTGGTCACGTAAGCGACGCGGGTCTGCTCCTCAGGGTGCAGCATGTTCCAGCGCTCGATGTCGAGCGCTTCGCGGCGAAGTTCGGTGAAGCTCGTGACGCTCCAGATGTCGGCAGCGATTCCGTAGTCCTTTTCCAGCAGCTCCGCCCCCGCGATAACCTCGCGCAGGATCGCGCCTGACCCCATGAGCTGCACCTTGCGGCCGCCCTTTGCGGTCGCTTCCTTGAGCAGGTACATGCCCTTGACAATGCCCTCCTCCGCGCCTTTGGGCATCGGCGGATTGGGGTAATTTTCGTTGAGCGTCGTGATGTAGTAGTAGACGTCTTCCTGTTCGCCGATCATCCGCCGCAAGCCATCGTGGACGATCACGGCCAGTTCGTACCCGAACGTCGGATCATAGGAGATGCAGTTGGGAATGGTCGCCGAAAGAATGTGGCTATGGCCATCTTCGTGCTGAAGCCCCTCGCCGTTGAGTGTGGTGCGCCCCGAGGTGCCGCCGACGATGAAGCCGCGCGCGCGCATGTCGCCGGCAGCCCAGGCGAGGTCGCCGGTGCGCTGGAAGCCGAACATCGAGTAATAGATGTAGAACGGGATCATGGGCTCGTTCGAGGCGGAATACGACGTCGCCGCGGCAATCCATGACGCCATCGCGCCCGCTTCGTTGATGCCCTCTTCGAGCACCTGTCCGTTCTTGCTTTCCTTGTAGAACATCAGCTGCTCGGAATCTTCAGGCTGATAGAGCTGGCCGACCTGGCTGAAGATGCCGAACTGCCGGAACATGCCCTCCATGCCGAACGTGCGGCTTTCATCGGGCACGATGGGCACCACGCGCTTGCCGAGGCTCTTGTCGCGCATCAGTTTCGTCAGCATCTGCACGAACGCCATGGTCGTTGAGACCTCGCGCCCTTCCGAGCCCTTGAGTTGAGCCTCGAACGTGCTGAGCGGCGGAATTTCCAGGCTGACACTTGTCTTCTGCCGCCGCGCGGGCAGCGCGCCCCCGAGTGCCGCGCGCCGATCTTTCAGATATTGAAGTTCGGGCGAACCCTCGGCGAGCTTGACGAACGGCAGCTTCGCGATGTCGGCATCAGCCACCGGAACCTGGAACCGGTCGCGGAACTGCCGCAAGGGCACATCGCCCATCTTTTTGGCCTGGTGGGCGATCATCATGCCCTCGCCGGCCTCGCCCATGCCGTAGCCCTTGACGGTCTTGGCGAGAATGACGGTTGGTTTGCCGACGTTGTCGACAGCTGCCTTGTAGGCAGCGAACACCTTGCGCGGGTCGTGCCCGCCGCGCGTGAGCGTCCAGATCTTTTCGTCCGACCAGTCCGCGACCATCGCTGCTGTTTCTGGATAGCGGCCGAAGAAGTGTTGGCGGATAAAAGCCCCGTCCTTCGATTTGAACGTCTGGTATTCGCCGTCGACACACTCTTCCATCAGCTGGCGCAGTTTGCCCGTAGTGTCGCGCGCGAGCAGTTGGTCCCAGCCCGTGCCCCAAACGACCTTGATGACATTCCAGCCTGCGCCCCGGAAGTCGCCTTCGAGTTCCTGGATGATCTTGCCGTTGCCGCGCACGGGGCCATCGAGCCGTTGCAGGTTGCAGTTGATGACAAAAATGAGGTTGTCGAGCTTCTCGCGGCCGGCGAGCGAGATCGCGCCGAGGCTCTCTGGCTCATCCATTTCGCCGTCGCCCATGAACGCCCACACATGGCGCGCAGACGTATTGGCGATGCCCCGGCCTTCGAGATAACGCAGGAACCGAGCCTGATAGATCGCCATCAGCGGCCCAAGCCCCATCGATACGGTGGGGAACTGCCAGAAGTCAGGCATCAGCCAGGGATGGGGATACGACGGTAACCCCTTGCCCCCGACTTCCTGCCGGAAGTTCAACAGCTGGTCTTCGGTCAAACGGCCTTCGAGGAAGGCCCGGGCATAAACGCCGGGCGACGAGTGGCCTTGAACGTAGACGAGGTCTCCCCCGTGGCTCCCTTCGGCGCCGTGCCAGAAGTGCATGAATCCCGTGTCGTAAAGCGTCGCCGCCGACTGGAAGCTGGCGATGTGGCCGCCAAGTTCCGAACTGTCCTTGTTCGCGCGCAGCACGATCGCCATGGCGTTCCAGCGCACCGCCGCACGGATGCGATGCTCCAGCTCCCGGTCGCCCGGATGCGTCGGTTCCTCGTCGGGCGGGATGGTGTTCATATAGGCCGAGTTGGCCGAAAACGGTAGCTTCGCACCGCTGCGGCGGGCGACGTCGACGATCTGCCCCAGCAACGCATCTGCCCGCTTGGGTCCATCGACTGCGATCACTGACGCGATCGCCTCGGCCCATTCCTTCTCCTCAGCCGCGGAATGGGTTGCGTCATCGGTCATGATGAAATCCTGAGGTTGTTTGTAGATGCGAGGAAAGGCGGTGCTGCGACAAAGTATACACGTCTTGGGCAGCGACAAAGTGCACTTTCGTAGCGGCGGGTCCATGATTTATTTTGCATGTCTGCCTCGCGCCGGCCTCACCCGGTTCGTTAACGCGCCGCAGCGGCGTCTCCGCCAACTTGATGCGGCTAAGTCATTTTTCCGCACCTTACGATGTTCACGGTGCTATACCTGCGCGCCTCACCCGATATGCGCCCTAATCCGTCGATGGAGTACCGCCATGAACCTTGTTTCCACGATCATGCAATTCCTTACCCCGGTGATCACCAACCGCATCGCGTCGGCATTAGGCGTCAACAATGCCATGGTTACGAGTGCGATCGGCGCCATCGTTCCAGCCCTCCTCGCAGCGCTCGCCGGCAAGGCGTCTTCGCCGGAGGGGGCAACGGCGCTCGCACGCGCCGTCGACCAGCAGGACCCCGGTCTGCTCGGTTCGCTCACCAATATGCTGGGGGGCGCTGGTCAATCAGCAGTCGTCAACAACGGTGCATCGATCCTGACGTCGCTGCTCGGCGGATCGGCATCAAACGCGCTGGCAGGCGCGGTCGGCAAGTTTACGGGCGCCAACGCCGAGCAGAGCTCCAGCTTGATCGGCATGCTGGCCCCTGTCATTATGGGAAATCTCGCCCAGCAGCAGCGCGCAGGCGGCCTCGATGGCGGCGGCCTCGCACGCCTGCTCGACAGCCAGAAGGCCAATATCGCTGCTGCGCTTCCGTCCGGATTTGCGCCCCTTCTGGCAGGCTCCGGCCTGCTTGATGCTGTAGCACATAATCTGAAGGTTGCCGCCCCTGCCGCCCCCGCGGCTCAGCCGGCTGCAGCGCCCCGGGCCGAAGCCCCGCGGGTGCCGGCCGCACCCGAAGCGCCGGCCTTCAACTGGATGCCTTGGGCCCTTGCAGCTGTCGTGCTGCTCGGCTTGTTCTGGTACTTCGGCAGCAAACCGGCTTCCTCGCCCGTCGCCGTCGAAAAGACAGCAGCGCCCGCCGTTCCCGGCGCTTCCGCGGTCGTCGATCAGGCCAAGTCGCTGATTGGCGGCCTGACGTCTACATTGGGCAACATCAAAGATCAGGCGACCGCCCAGGCGGCAGTGCCGCAACTGACCACCACGTCGGCCGGAGTGGATACGCTGGTCAAGCTCGCGGGGACGCTGGGGCCGGATGCGAAGTCGCAGCTAGCCGCCGTTATTGCGACGGCCCTGCCGCAACTCTCGCCGCTGATGGCGACCGTACTCAAGATCCCGGGCGCCGAAGCGATCCTGAAGCCGGTGCTCGATGCGATCATGATCAAGATGACGGGCCTGGCGAAGGTCTAGTCGCACCCGGTAAGATACTAAAAGCCGGAAGCGGTCGTTCGCCTCCGGCTCTTATTTTGCGTTTAATCCCAGCTGATCTTGCTCTGCCGCATCTTCTTGACGCCGCCTCGCTTGACCTTGGTGTCGACCCGCTTGAGCTTGGCCGAGTAGCTCGGCTTGGTTGCGATCCGTTTGACCGGGGGAATGGCCGCCTCCCGGATCATGTCGAACAGCCGTTCGCGAGCATCCGCTCGGTTGCGCTCCTGGGTGCGGAAGCGGTTAGCCTGGATGACGATGACGCCGTCATCGGTCAACCTGCGGCCCGCGAGTTTGGCGAGGCGTTCCTTGACGGCGGACCCGAGCGACGGCGAGTTCCACAGTTGGAACCGCAACTCGACCGCCGTCGAAACCTTGTTGACGTTCTGCCCCCCGGGGCCCGAGGCGCGCACAAAGCGCTCTTCAAGCTCGGCCGGATCGAGCGCGATTTTGTCGCTCACGCGCAGCATGTCTCATCCCTTTGCGCCGTGATGGTCGGCGAAGTTCCAATAATCGCCGCGAAAATACAGCAGTGGCTCGGCATCCGCGCGAAATTGACCGTCGACCACATGGCCGATGAAAATCGAATGGGTATTGAACGTGTGCTGCTCCACGAGTTCGCAGTCAAGACTGGCGAGCGCGTCGATGAGAATGGGGCTGCCCGTGCTCAGCGTCCGCCACGTGAAGCCGGTAAACCGGTCTTCGCCCTTGAGCCCGCCCTTGCCCGCAAAGCATTCGGCGATCATTTGTTGCCCGGCCGACAGCAAGTTGACGCTGAACGCGTTCGCCCGCACGATTTCATCGTGCGCCCCGGCCGTTTGGTTGACGCACACGAGGACTGTCGGCGGCCGGTCGGAGAGCGACGCAACGGCCGTGGCGGTCAAACCCGCACGCGCATGGGCTCCGCCGCACGCAATCACCGCGACGGCGCCGGCCTGATGGCGCATGAGGGCGCGGTAGCTGTCGGTATTCATTCCGGGACTTTCTGAGACGGGACGGCTTGAGACGGGACGGCGAAAAATACGAGCCGGTTGCTGAAGGGGTCTGTCAGCGTCATCTCGCGGCTGTCCCACGGCATCATCTCGATACTGGGATGAGAGTACGCATGGAACCTGGAGGTCAGGTCACTGTGCAACGCATCGATGTCGGAAATGGGTATGCGGATCTTCGCGCCGGGCGAAGCGTCGCCGTGATGCTCGGACAAGTGTAGTCGGCACAAGCCCCGCGACACGCCCATATAAAGCGGGGCGAGGTCGTCGAACCGGTGTTCGAAATCGATGCTGAAGCCCAGGTAGTCGACATAAAAGGCGCGCGCCTTCGCAGCGTCGAATGTCCTTAGGATCGGCACGGCGGCCCCGAATTCCCCAAATCCCATGATCAACTCCCTGATCCGATTGCGCCCGTCCACCGGCTACGCCGCAAGTCCTTTACAATCTCCCCCGCCGCATTCCGCCCCGGCAGACCCGTCACTCCTCCGCCGGGATGCGCGCCCGACCCGCACAGGTATAGCCCCCGCAACGGCATACGGTAGTCGGCATAGCCAAGCACAGGTCGTGCCGAAAACAGCTGATTAAGCGAAAGCTGGCCGTGGAAAATGTCGCCGTCGATCATGCCGAAACGCCGCTCCAGGTCCAGCGGCGACGTGATCTGCATGCCAACAACAGCCGCCCTGAAGTTCGGCGCATGACGGGTGACCGTGTCGATCACGACGCCCGCGAATTCTGCCTTGGCGTCGTCCCAGCTGCGTCCGTCAGGCAAGTGCGGCGCCACGTGCTGTACGAACAGGCTGGCGACGTGCTGGCCCTTGGGCGCGAGGCTATCATCGAGCGTGGATGGGATGAGCATCTCGACGACCGGGTTCGCCGACCATCCGTCGCGCTTGGCGTCCAGGTAGGCCCGTTCGAGATAATTGAGCGTCGGGCCGATCACGATGCCCGCGCCATGGTGGTCGGCGGCAATTGTGCCGGGCCGGCACGTAAAATCGGGCAGTTCGGACAGCGCGACGTTCATGCGGAACGTGCCCGAGCCGGTTTTGATGCCGCAAAACCGGTCGTGAATGTCGTCAGGCACCACGCCTTTCGGCAGCATTGACCTAAACAGCAGCTTGGGACCAACGTTAGCTGCGACCGCCCGCGCATGGATGAGTTCGCCGCTCGCGAGCCGGACTCCAGCCGCGCAGCCCTCCTTTACCAAGACTTCGGCCACCTCGCACCCGGTGCGCACGACCACGCCGCGCGAGCGGGCCGAAGCGCAGATCGCATCCGAAATCGCACCCATTCCGCCGAGGGCATGGCCCCACACGCCAGGCTTGCCGTTGACCTCGCCAAAGCAGTGATGCAGCAGGACGTATGCGGTCCCCGGCGTCCACGGACTGGCATACGCGCCGACGATGCCGTCAAACGCAAAGGCACCCTTGACGATCTCGCTCGTGAACCAGCCACTCAGGAAATCGGCGGCGCTTTGCGTGAACAGGTCCGTCAGCACCCGCTGATCGGACAGCGAAAGGCCCATCAGCCGGCGCGCGATCATGCCGCCCTTCAGCGCCTCGAGCCACCCCCCGCCCGCGTTCGGCGGCGTCCGCAACACCAGATCGCGCAGGACGGCCGCCGCCCGTTCAAGCGCCGCGTCATACTCCGGCAGCCGCATCGCGTCGCGCGCTGAGAATGCCGCAATCGCCTGCTGCCGGGCCGCCAGCCCATAAGGCATGAGCAACGAGCGGCTCTTGTCTATAGGCCAGAAATTGGCAGCCGGCCGCTCGACCATCCGCAGTCCATGCCTGGCGAGTTCCAGGTCGGCGATCACGCGCGGGTTGAGCAGGCTGACCGTGTATGCCGCGACCGAATTGCGAAAACCAGGATGAAACGCCTCGGTCATGGCGCCGCCGCCAACAGTTGCGTTCTTCTCGACCACGACAACCTTGAGGCCGCCCCCCGCCAGATAGGCCGCGCATGTCAGGCCGTTATGACCCCCGCCGATGACGACGGCGTCCACGGCGGAAGGGGATGGGGTGTTGGGCATTGATGCGCGCGGTGCCTCGGTCTGGCCGTCACGTTTGGGCACACTATGTCGCACTGCCAGGGTGCGCTGTGCAACTGCGAGACGACACCCTGTTCCATTTCCAAACAACACTTACACTTACTTTAGCAGCGAATCATGGAGTGGGCGCTGCTGCGCCGTTGGTAACCACTGGTTAAGGGGCGGCACTCTAGCTTTTTAAGATCAGATCTAAGTGAATTTGGGAAAAGTCAGCATGACGTCCGCTCCGCTCGATCTCGATACCTGCCCCCTCACCATGGAAAGACGGGCAGGCGAACAGCCTCTGCGCCATTCTCACATTTTGATCGGCATCGCCATTGCAGCCCTTCTACCGGCTTGGTTTTGGGCCACTGTCGCTTGGATGGTAGGCCGTGCGGTGGGCTATGAACCAAGTACGTTGGCGCTTCTGACCTTGGGGAGCTGCATTGCGCTGTTTCTCGCCGCCGTCTGCAGCGCACTCTTCATCAATCCCGAGCAGCACTACACGCGCTCTTGAATTTTGGGCACCACAGTGCGCCGCCGAAGCCACGTCACGCCGACGAGATCGTAAAGTCCAACCATCGCCCGGTTGAAGTTGTTATATTTCGACACGCCGGCCTGCCGCGCCCGGTCGTTGACCGGCACATACGCGACGCTATAGCCATATGTCTGGAACAGCGCCGGCATGTAGCGGTGCATGCTGGCGAAGAACGGCAGCCGTAGAAACGCCTCCCGCCAATACGCCTTGATCCCGCAGCCAGTATCCGGGCACCCGTCCGCCAGCACGCTGTCGCGGATCCAATTGGCAGCCTTGCTCGCCCACCTTTTCGACCCTTCGGCCTTGCGATTGGTCCGCACCCCGCCCACTAACGCCGGGCCGCTCCCGCCGGGAAGCCCAAGTTTCTCGACCAGCCGCACAATGTCGCGTGGATCGTTCTGTCCGTCGCCGTCCATGGTCGCGATCACAGGCGCGGTGGCCACAAGAATGCCCGTGCGCAGTGCCGTGCTCTGGCCCGACTTGGCGGCATGCCGCACATAGCTGAGCCCCCGATAGCGGCCCGTCGCGATCAGATCCTTGACTTCAGTGGGCGTGCCGTCGGTGCTGGCGTCATCGACCACGATGACCTCCGCCAGCATATCGGCCGGCACGAATTCATAGGTTTCCAGAATCAAACGACCGATGTTGCCTTCCTCGTTCAAGGCAGGGATCACGACGGCAATGCGTGGGTTCATCGTCAAGGTCCAGGATGGAAGCGGCGCGCAACGACCTGCGGCGTAGCACACCGCTCCCGCCCTGGCACGCGGCGAAGTGGTGGCGCGGAGCGAGCAGCGCGGGTCATGAAGTCCAAAAAACTGAGGGTTCGGGAGCTGTGCTCCCGAGCGGGCGCAGGTGGCAACCCGCTTCGCGCGCGCGAACGTCTGGCGCCGGGCGCAACCGCTGGCAATGGCAACGTTTGATCGATCTCGCCAGTCGGGTTAAACCTCGCGTCGAGACCTGCTCGAGAGCAGGCGGTCGCGAGAGGTTCATGGATCAGCACGCCGCATCGAGTTCCCCCGGGCGCAGCCCCAGTGCCGCAGGGCGCAGCCCCAGTGCAGCAGGGCGCAGCCCCAGTTCCCCCGGGCGCAGCCCGGCGTCTTCAGGTGCGCCGGTCTGGCTACTGGCGGCCCTTGGGCTGCTGCTGGTGGTGCGCGTCGGAGCGCTCGTACTGAACCGCACCGATTTGTTTTTCGACGAAGCGCAATACTGGGCGTGGGCGCAGGCCCCGGCATGGGGCTACTATTCCAAGCCCCCGTTGATTGCCTGGATCATCGCGCTCGCAACCGGCATCTGCGGCGACAGCGAAGCCTGCATCCGGCTGCCCTCGCCGATCCTGCACACGGCAACCGCGCTCACGGTCTTCGCCCTCGGCGCCCGCCTGTATGACACCCGCACCGGCGCCCTCGCCGCAGCCGCGTTCGCGCTGCTGCCCGGCGTGTCGCTGTCGGCCGGGATCATCTCAACCGACGTGCCGCTGCTGCTCGCCTGGGCGCTCGCTCTCCTGGGGTTCGCCGCTCTGTTTGAAACGGCGCTCTGGTGGCCTGCGCTGTTGCTTGGCGCAGCGCTCGCACTTGGGCTGAACGCCAAATACGCCATGGCTTGGTTCGTGCTGTGCGCAGGCATTTATCTGATGGCGACGCCCGCGCGCCGAACGATGCTGAAGGACGCTAGGCTGTGGGCAGCGCTCGCGCTGGGCGTGGCCGGCATCGTGCCGAACCTCTTATGGAACAAGGCGCACAGCTTCGCGACGTTCGCCCACACGGCCGATAACGCGAAGTGGGAGGGCGCTCTGCTCCATCCAGCGAAGGCGTTCGAGTTTCTGGCGAGCCAGTTCGGCGTATTTGGCCCCTTGTATTTCGCAGGGCTGCTGATGATCGCCTGGCGCGGCTACAAAACCCGCTTGCCCGAACCCGACCGGCTGTTGATGGCGTTTTGCGGCCCGCTGGTGGCCATAATAACCGTCCAGGCGTTCCTTTCGCGTGCTCACCCCAATTGGGCCGCCGTCGCCTACGTTTCGGGCACGCTCCTCGTCGTTGCAACCCTGGTGCGTGAGTTGTCCTGGGGTTGGCTCAAGGCGTCCTATGGGCTCCACGCCGCGTTGCTCGTCGTCCTCGCTGCAGCGACGAGCGTTGCAGGCGCGATCAAGCTGCCGCTCCACCCCGACCCGATGTCGCGCACGCTGGGCTGGCACGAGATCGCCGATGCCACCCGCGCGGAACTTGCCGCCGCCCGCGCCCGCGGCAATCCCTATGCCGCCGTCATGACGCAGAACCGCTCGGTCACGGCCGAACTGCTCTACTATATGCGCGGCGAGCCGACCCCTGTGCTGGCGTGGCGGTCTGGCCCGCGCCCGCACGATCACTTCGAACTGTCGCGGCCCTTCACGGCGGCGTCTGGCGAGCCGGTGCTGCTGGTGACGTTGAAGGGCGTGCCGCCTCCGGCCGATCCGCTGACACAAGCCCAGGCCGGCGATGTGGCGAGCGCCTTCGCACGCGCCGAGACCGTCGCCGAACGCCAGCTGCCGGCCGGGATAAACGAGACGAGGCGCGTGACGTTTCTCGCGTTGTCGGGCTACAAGGGGCCATGACACATTCGACTTTAGACGCACCCGCGTCGAGCCCCTGCCAAGACCCGCTTTCCTGGCGCCCGTACGTGCTACTGGATGACAACACCGGTTCGGGAGCGCCCTCCGCGCTCTATACCGACGCGGTGGAAATCGTGCGCGCCGATACGGTGGCCGAGGTTCCGCGTGCGCTCGAACGCCTGGAAGGGGCCGGCAAGCGCGGGCTCCATGCGGCCGGCTACTTCGCCTACGAGCTAGGCTACGCGCTTGAGCCGCGGCTTGCCCATCTGATGCCGGCCAACCGCAGCGTGCCGCTGATCTGGTTTGGCCTGTTCAAAGCGCCGCGCACGCTCGCGAGCGCCGATGTCGAAGCCTGGCTCGCGCGCGAACCGCGGGAAAAGCCCACCCTCCACGCCATCACCCATTCCTGGAGCGGTCCCGAATACGAGGCTCGCTTCGCCAAAGCCGCCGAATATATCCGCGCCGGCGACATCTATCAGATGAACTTGACGCTGCGCGCCCGTTTCCTGCTGGAAGGGTCGCCCGTCGCGCTCTACCGCGAACTGCGCCAGAAGCAGCGCGTCGCCTATGGCGGCATCATCGAGACCGGCGATCTGACGATCCTGTCCGCTTCACCCGAGCTGTTCATCGAGCAGTCGGGCAGGGCAGTCTCGACCCGTCCCATGAAGGGCACGAGCCCGCGCGGGGCGAATGAGGAAGAGGACGCGGAGGCACGCCGGGTGCTGGCGACCGACGTCAAGCAGCGCGCCGAGAACCTCATGATCGTGGATCTGATGCGCAACGACCTGGGCCGCATCTCTGATATCGGCAGCGTCCACGTCACCGACCTGTTCACGGTCGAAACCTTCAAGACGCTGCACCAGATGACGTCGGGCGTGAGCGCGACGATCAAGGAGGGCACCTCGCTGGCGCACCTTCTGGAGGCGATCTTCCCGCCGGGCTCCGTGACGGGCGCGCCCAAGATCCGCGCCATGGAACTGATTGCCGAACTTGAGGACAGCCCCCGCGGCGTCTACTGCGGCGCCATCGGCCGCATCTCGCCGGACGGCCATTCCCTGTTCAATGTCGCGATCCGCACGCCGGTGTTTTTTCCCGATGGTCACGGTGAAATGGGCATCGGCTCGGGCGTGGTCGCCGATAGCGAAGGCGCGCGCGAATATGCCGAGTGCCTGCTCAAGATGAAATTTCTGACCGACAAGGTCCACCGCTTCGAGCTGATCGAAACCCTGTTATTCGATCCGGAATTGGGCGCAAACTGCGAATATTGGCTGCTGGAGCGGCACCTGACGCGGCTGGCGAATTCGGCCCGCCATTTCGGCTTCCGTTGCGATGTGGCCAAGGTTCGCGCCGCACTCGAGGCGAGCGTGGCTGACCAGCGCGACGTACGGCTGCGCGTCCGCCTGTTGCTGCACGAGGACGGCGCGACCACGGTCACCTCGGCCGCGATGCCGGCTGCCCCGGCCGGCACGGTCATCGGCTACGTCGTGTCGCCGACGCGCCTCGACAGCACGAATGTTTTCCTCGCCCACAAGACGACGGAGCGCACCCTCTACGACCGCGAATGGCAGCACTATCACGATGCGCACGCGGCCGATGAAGTGATTTACCTGAACGAGCAAGGTGTGCTGGCCGAGGGCAGCCGCACCACCATCTTCGTGGAGCGCGACGGCGTGCTGCTGACGCCGCCGCTTTCCGCCGGTGCGCTGCCCGGCGTGCTGAGAACTGAATTGCTGGCAAGCGGCCGGGCCGTTGAGCGCCGGCTGACGCTGGACGATCTGGCCGGTGGCGCAACCGTTTATCTGGGGAACAGTGTCCGGGGCCTTCAGCGCGCCCGGATGATGGCGCCCGGCGGCACAACGGTAGCTTAGCGTAACGAGCCGCGTTCGAGACCTTACAATGCAGCGGCCGCTCTCAAGGAGCCGGACGGATCAACGCCGCCGGCCCGATGGTCAGCGAACTTCCGGCCCTCTCGCCTTTGCTGGAAAGAGCAAAGACCAGCTGCACGATTGCGGCGCACGTCAACGCCAATGCAACGCCGATCTCCCGCGCTGACATTTTCAGCCGGCGGGGAATTTGACTTGGAAGCGGACGGGGTTCTGTAGGATCGAATTTCATGTGGCAAACTTATGGAGCGTCCCCCAAGCTTGACCAGATTACGCTCTGCCGCGCGTCACAATTGCGCATCTGACCTATAGGGCAACCAGTGCGAAAAAGCCCATATAGATCAAGGGTAAAGCAGTATAACACCTTCGCACTCGCAATACCGCAATGCAGCAAAGTCCAGCTTCGGACGGCCTGGGTTTCGCGTGTGTGTTGGTTGACAGGAAAAGGGCGTTACAGCCCGCGCATCAAGCAGCCAAGCACGAGGATGACGTGCGCCAACAGCAGGCCCCAGAATTCATGGCCGACAAGCCCAGGTACGCTGGCGCCGAACAGCTTGATCATCAGCACGGTCACCACAAGAATGACAGAAATCATGAATGTAAGAATTCCAGGGGCTTTCAGGGCCATGAGAACGGATCCTTTGTGCGTCGCGGTTGCCATGACGGGCTGCTCCCGAGCTTTGTGGTGGCGTGTTCGAGTGCAGCCGTACGCCGATTTGCCCCACTCTTTGAAGTGCAACGCGGAATGTGACGGTGGATAACGTGCCGCCGTTGATTATTCCAAGTGTGAGCTGTTCGGTGTAAAAAACCGCTTCAAGGCGAACTGGCCACGGTCACCTTGCGCCGTGCCCCGAAGATGCGCCGCAACAGGAGCAGGAAGATCAGCAGCGGGATGACGGCTAGCCCGACGATGGCAGGATGGCGCTCCCACATGAGGATTGGGCTGATCTGCCCGTCGAACGCGAGTTTCAAATCCTGCATGATCATCTGCGGGCCGCCCGAATCCGCGCGCAACATCATATCGACCGCCGACGTCTGATCCCGGCTGGCGAGCACCGCGTCGCGCACCCGCGCCGAGGCGAGCAGGTGCATTTTACCAGGCGCGAGCGCAATGGCCCGTAATATCCGCTCGCGCGGGCGCTTTTCCAGCCCGGTCAGATAGCCAGACAGCGTCGCAAGTTCGGTTTCCGCCAGCGCCCTCGCCAGCGTCTTGAGATCGTTGGCGTCGAGTTCGAACAGCGTCTCGCGGGCGTCGCGCTTCAGGCTGGCGAGCCTGCCGATCGCCAGTTTGTCGTCGAGTGCCAGCAGGCGGCCGAGCGAAGCCTTGGAGAAGTCTTCGGGTGCTGCCCGCCGGTAGACTTCGTTTTCGACGGCCTTTGGCAGCAGATCGCCGGCAACCGCGGCCCATTTGAGCCCGGCGTCCACGCTGCGGGTTTCGCGCACGATGTCCATGCCTGGCGGCGTCAAGGTGTTGATCGCGGTGTCGAGGGTGCCGTCGGAAAGCCGTTTGAGGATGCCGGCTTCGCCCTCGCTGGCGAGCAGCAGGCCTACGACTTCGTCGAGCCGCGGCATTAGGGCCGGCTTCGTCAGATCGAGGAAGGAGCGAAACCCGGCGTTACGGTCGGCAAGGTCGAGCGATTTGATATGCGCGCGCCGGAACTCTTGCCAGATCTCGACGATCCGGTCCGAAGTCTTGCCCGCCACGTCCTTGACGTGCTCTCCGATCTGGTCGGCGATCGATTTGGCGAGTTCCTCCTGCACTTGGGTCTTGGTCGTCTTCGATTTCATTTCGCCCGCGATGATCGGCAGCACGCCCGAGCGCAACTCCCAGATATCCTTGGCGATCAGCACGGCGCCGATCCCGCCGGCGGCAACCGAGACGAGTCGGGACAACACGCTGCCGACCATCCGCTGGCCGATGCGCTGGGCCATGTTGGCGAGCGAACGCCGCACGATGAGGATCGCAGCGCCGGTCACACCATCGCTCGATTGAGCGAGCACGGCCCCCGTCGAGACGCTCGCAGCACCCTTGGAGGAATCGATTGCGAATTCTTTTTCGGCCTGCGCTGTGACAGCGCCCGAAACCGCCGCTCCGTAGCGCGGCCCGAGAAACGCTTTGACGCAGGCGATGGCGGGCCCTGCCGCATCCTGGCTGGCAAATTCGAGGCCCGATCCGAGCTTCCGGCCGACGTCCGTCGCCACGGCCTCGATGCCGGTCTTGACCGCGTCCGACCGGTAGACGCGTTCGGCGACGGCCTTGGCGAGGTCCTGCGCTTTCTGGGAGTAAGCGAGCGATTGCAGCAACTCACCCCAACTCGTCTCGTTGCCGACTTCCGACACGGCAAGATCGACCCGCTTGTCGATGATGTCGTCCATGCCCCCTGTTCGCCACGCGTCAAAAACCGAATTTTTGTAGTCGAACGAGGCGAGCGAACGCTTCAGCGCATCCTGGGTTATGGCCTCGATAGCTTTGCGAAATCCACCCTCGTCATGCGTCTGGCAGGCCTCATAGTCGGCCTTGGTCAGCGTCTCGCCGGCAGCATATGCGGGCAGGGCGTGCGAAGCCGAAAGGCAGATCGCAAGCAACGATGAAACGATACGGCGCGCAGGCAACACGTAGTACTCCTCGCAGAACCCTAGCGTGTACCCATAGCGGCCCCACATTGCGAGAACAAGGCAAGCCCGGCCGGCGTTGCCTCGCACCGCCGCAAAACACTTTGCGTGAGTTGGCGTCCCGGTGGGCCGTTTGCAAGACATTGCAAGACGCTACCCGGTATCGCATCATCGGATCGGGGTATGCGCTGCCTGGAGAAACGCATGAACGGCATCGTGCTGGCGATGTTAGGCTACGTGCTGGTGCAGTTCGCGATCGGCATCTCAGCCTCGCGCACGATGTCGAGCGAGTCCGATTACATTCTGGCCGGCCGCTCGCTGGGTTCGGGGCTGGTCGCGTTCTCGGTTTTTGCCTCGTTTTTCGGCGCCGAGGCGATCGTGGCGTCGGCCGGCGCGGTGTACGAAAACGGCTGGCGCGGCGCTGCCGTCGACCCGTTTGGCTATGCCCTCGCCCTTCTCATCGTCGGAACGCTGCTGGCTGGGCCGCTGTGGCGGCGCGGATTGACGACGTTTGCCGATCTGTTCCGCGCCCGCTATTCGCCCGGCGTGGAAAAGCTGGTGGTGGTCATGCTGCTGCCCGGCTCGCTGTTTTGGGCCGCAGCTCAAATCCGCGCCTTTGGCCAGGTTCTGAGCGCCAACTCCACCCTCGATCTCCAGACCGCCATCACGATCGCAGCGGTCCTTGTCGCCGGCTATTCCGTGGTCGGCGGCCTGCTCGCCGACAGCGTCACCGACGTGATCCAGGGCGCAGCCGTGATAGCCGGCTTGGTGATCCTCACCATTGCGGTCGCAAATGCGCCGCTCCCGGCTTCAGCTGGATGGATTATTCCAACTCCGCTGCATGTGGCCGAACAATCCGAGGCGCTGTCTGCCCTGCTGGCCGTCGAGCAACTCGCAATCCCCATCTGCGGGACGGTCGTGTCGGTTGAGCTGATCTCGCGTTTTCTCGGCAGCCGGTCGGCAGCCGTTGCAACCAGCGGCACCAGCGCCGGCGCACTCATGTATTTTCTCGTCGGAATTATGCCAGTTTATCTCGGTCTCAAAGGTGCCCATATCCTGCCGGGTCTGCCCGAGCCCGAGCAGGTCGTACCCAAGCTCGCCGAGGCCTATCTGCCAGGCGCGCTGCGCATCGCGTTTGTGGGTGCGATCATCTCGGCGATCCTCTCGACCGTGCACTCGGCACTCCATGGGCCAGCGTCCCAGGTGTCGCACAACATCGTGCTGCGCATGCTGCCCGACCTGCCGTCGAGGCAGAAATTGTGGGTCGTTCGCACAACTGTGATGGCGCTGTCGCTCGTAGCCTATTCTCTGTCGCTGTCGAGCGAACGGATTCACGATCTGGTCGAGACCGCATCTGCGTTCGGCAGCGCCGGTGTGTTCGTGGTGGCGATCTTCGCCCTCTTTACGAACTACGGCGGCCCCGTGAGCGCCTATGGCGCGCTACTTGCGGGAATGTTCGTGTGGCTGGCTGCGAAATTCGTCTTCGCGCTGCCCATACCCTATCTGCTGGCGCTCGCAGCCTCGGTCGCCATTTACGTCGCATTGGCGCCGCCGCAAACACGGCGAACGTCGCCCAGATAGCAGCGGCCGACATTATTTCTTTGCAGTGGCCGCAGGCGGCGGCAGCGCCGGGGAAGCTGGCTTCGCTGCGGCGGAAGCGGCAGGGGTGCCAGAAGCCCCCGGAGCCCCCGGAGCCCCCGAAGCCTCAGGTGCGCCGGTAATAGTGGCGCTGCACGAAGGCAGGGCGCTCGCGGACCGCGTCCAGGTGAACTTCTTGCTGAACAGCTTGAGGCCCTGGTAGCCGGTGATCACCAGGTGGTTGGCGTCCTTGATCTGGACTGCCAGATCGTACGACTCTCCCACCTTGGGATCATAGACCCAGCCCTGGTCCCAGCTGCCGTCGTTTTGCTTCTGCAACCCACCCAGGACCTGCAACCCGCAGATCGGCTGCTTGCGCTTAGCGGCCGCCGGATTGAGATCGTCGATCAGCGGTTTTCCGGCCTTGTCGAGTGGCTGTTTGAGCCACACGATGCGGCCGCACAACTTGGGGCCGCACGGCGCGATCTCGACGGCGCCGTCGCCCGTTTCGTCGACCCAGATGCCGACTTCCATCGACCCCGCCCACGCAGGAACTGCAACATGGCTGAGCAACCCTGCTAGAATAACCGTGGCAATGCGTGACATGGTACCTCGTCTCGTCAACTGGTAAATAACATCAACTGTCCCGGGTTCATCGTTTCGCAAACAACTGAAATCGTTGATACCTTGTGGCTCAGCTAGGATGCTAAAACGGCAAAACGGTGATCGCGGCATGTTGGCCGGGGATTGGCGGATGCCACGAAAAGGGCCAATTTCCTTGAGCCCTGGTTACAGGTCGTCATTGCAGACTGCGATGAACCATTATCGCAGGTTGACCTGGAACGGCTGCGATCGGCATCTTACGTAGGTTATATCGGTCGGGCGGCCATACGTGGCGGGGCCCGCAAGACCGGTTGGTTGAAAGGCGCGCTTGAGACTATGATATTGACCCTGGCGTTCCGCAATCTGTTCCACGACCGGATCCGGCTTGCGGTGACGCTCGTCGGCATTTTGTTTTCGATCGTGCTGGTTGCGGTGCAGCTCGGCCTATATCTTGGGTCGTCGCGAGAGATCACCTCGAACATCGAGAATGCCAAGGGTGAACTCTGGATCACCGCATTCGGCGCCAAGTCGTTTGAGGACGGCGGCACGCTGCTGACCCAGAAGGAGCGTCAGGCGGCGCTTGGCACGCCGGGCGTCAAGTCGGTTGCCCCCGTTCTGTCCGTGTTTGCCGAATGGCGCAAACCCAAGGGGGGATCGACGCGCGTGGTGATCGTCGGCGCGGACGCCGAAGATGGCGGCATTGCACCGTTCCGTCTGGTTGAAGGCACCTGGGAGGATATCAAGGCCCCCGAAGGCATCGCCGTCGACAAATCCTACCTTTCCGAATTGGGCATCGACGGCATCGGCAGCACCGCGCAGATCGCGAGCGGCCGGGTCCGCGTCCGAGCGCTGACCGACGATATCAAGTCGTTCACCCAGTCGCCCTATGTCTATATGCCGATTTCGCGCGCCCGCGCTCTGCTCGACGCACCGGGCAACACAGCGACGTTCCACCTCGTGACACTGGAGCCGGGCGCAAATCTCGAAACGGTGCGTGCCGAAATCAAATCGAAAGTCGCTCCCGCCGAAGTCCTGACCAAGGACGAGTTCCTGGAGCGCAGCCTCAAGCAGTGGCTCTTTAATACCGGCGCAGGTGCAGCGCTGATCGGCGGCGCGCTGCTGGGAACCCTTGTCGGCACGGTGATCGTAGCCCAGACGCTGTATTCGAGCACGAAGGACCACATCAACGAGTTCGCGACGCTGCGCGCGCTCGGGTCTTCGTCGGGCTACATCCACAAGGTGATACTGGCTCAGGCCGGCATGAGCGCGTTGCTGGGGTACGCTCTCGGCATGGTCCTCGCGTTGATCATCGTCTACGCCGCGCAAGGGTCGGCGCTGCCCATCCTGATGACCCCCGCCCTCGCCTTCGGACTGCTCGTGTTGACGCTGTGCATGTGCGCCATCTCGGCCATCTCGGCGATCTTCAAAGTGACCAAGATAGATCCAGCCACGGTGTTCACACGATGAGCCTTAATCCCGCAAGCCAGCCTCTGGTACTGGAAGCGCACGGCATCGTGAAGGAGCTGGGGGAAGGCGCAGGCCGGATCATGGCCGTCAAAGGCGTCGACATCGCGTTGAAATCCGGCGAACTGACATTGTTAATGGGTCCATCGGGCAGCGGCAAGACGACATTGCTGTCGATCCTCGGCTGCATCCTGTCGCCGACGGCCGGCACGGTATCGATCGCGGGGACGCCAACGGCGGGGCTGAAGCCCGAAGCGCTGGCCATGCTGCGCCGCACGCATATCGGCTACATCTTCCAGTCCTACAATTTGTTCCCGACGCTGACCGCGGTGGAAAACGTCCGCATCGCGCTGGATGTTGCCGGTGTGACCGGAGCCGTGGCGATCCAAAAGGCCGAGCAGGCGCTGCGCGATGTGGGCCTTGGCCACAAGTTCACGAGCTATCCGGCGCACTTGAGCGGCGGCGAAAAGCAGCGAGTCGCGGTCGCCCGCGCCATTGCCTCCGCGCCCTCGATCGTGCTGGCCGATGAGCCGACGGCGGCCCTCGATAGCGAGAACGGCCATGGCGTGATGCGGCTCCTGGCGCAGATCGCGCGCGAGCAGAACCGGTCGATCTTGGTTGTGACGCACGATTCTCGCACGCTCATGTATGCCGATCGCGTCATCCACATCGAGGATGGTAAGATCGTGAGCGAAGAACATCCAGCGAAAGCGCCCGTGACCGAATTGAGCGGCAAGGCGATTCTGGCTGCGGCTCCGGTGGCAGTGGCGGCAGACAACACGCCGGCCGAAAAGCCCCGGCGCAAATCCGCGCCCCAACGGACCAAAGAACCCGCTGAGGCCAAAATCCTGACTGATCTGATCCAGAAGCGGAAAAGCAATGCGTAAACTCGACGAGACCCTTTCATCGTTTCTCCTGGCGGTTGTACTTGCAGCGGGCACGGCGCTGGTAATCCCCGGCGGTGCGACGGGACTTTGGACGGCGGCGCATGCACAGACCGCCCCCTCCCCCGCGCCGGCGCCCATCCCCGCCCGCGCAGGATGGGCAGCGTCCGCGACTGGCCGCGTCGAACCTAAGGACGGCCAGGTGCTGATCGGCACGCAAGTGGCCGGCCGCGTCGCCGATGTCGCCGTAAAGAGCGGCGACAAGGTGCAGGCGGGCGATCTGATGGTTCGCCTCGAGGAAGAAGACTTGATGACGCGCGTGACGGCGACCGCCGTTGACGTTCAGGTGCGCGAACGCGAGCGCGACGAGGAGGTCGCCAAAGGCCTCGCGCTGGAGCGCCGTCAGGCCGAAGATTCGGTCGCGACCGCCGAGCGCGCCCTGTTCCGCGCCCGCCTCGCCTTTGACGAGGTCGCGTTCAAACTCCGGATGAAGTCCGGCGGCACGCAGGACGATCTCGACAAGGCCCGTTTCAATATCAACGCCGCAAAGGAGCAGCTGAGCAACTCGCGTGCGAGCCTTGCCCGCGTGATCGCCAAGGACGGCATGCCGCTCGCAACCCGTTTTGAGGCGTCTCTTGCGGCAGCCCGCGCCGAGCTGTCCCTGGCCGAAGCCGCCGTCGAGCGCGTGCGCATCCGCGCGCCGTCAGATGGCAGCATTCTCAACGTATCGGCCAAGTTCGGCGAGATCGTCGCACCCTCGCTTGAAGCCCCGCTGATCGTGTTCGGCGATCTGAAGAGCATGCGCGTGAAGGCCGAAGTCGAGGAACGCGACGCGACCAAGGTAAAAATCGGCCAACGCGTGGTTGTGAAAGGTGATGCCTTCCCCGACAAGCAGTTCGACGGCGTGGTGACATCGATTTCCCAGACCCTCGCCACGCCGCGCATCGCGTCCCGCGGCGTGCGCCGTCCAACCGACATCGAAGTTCTCGAAGTGCTGGTCGCGCTCGACGGCACCCCGCCGTTGCTGACGGGCATGCGCGTCGACGTGTTCTTCAAGCAAGACGAGCCCGCGCAGGCGGCGAGCGCGCCGTCGAAAACCAACTGACCGAAACGGCACCACACACAAAAAAATTTGGCCTCTCCCTGCTGCGTGCAGAGAGAGGCCGGTTCGTAGTCGTGCGATGGTTTACGATGCGTTGCGCGTGGCAGCATCGATGTGGGCGGCGAGCTTCTGGTCGATGCCAAGCTTGGCGGCCAAGGCGGCCAGGAACGCATCTTCCGCACCACCATCGGGCGTCACCGCGAGGCGTGCAGCGGTATACACCTGCACGGCCTGCTCGGGCGACTGGCACAACTCGGCAAGGTCGTCGATCGACGCCGGATTGTTGAGTTCGGCCGCCAGGAACTCCTCGGCCTTTTCGCCAAGACCGCCCTGCTTTTCTGCGCCCATGATCTTCGTCATCTCGGCCTGGTCGATGCGCCCGTCGGCAGCCGCAGCAGCGATCATCGCCTTGATATAGAGCAGTGCGGAATCGTTGGTGACAGCGGCGGGTTCAAAGCCGCTGCCAGCGGGTGCAGCTTCGGCCAGCGTGTGAGCGCCGGTGATCAGCGGCTGACCGTTCTGGTAGTTGAGCAGCGCCTTGTAGGCGAGCCCGCCGATGAGCGCCAACGCGCCGAGTTTGACGGCGCTGGAGGCGAGGCTTCGGCCGGCGTGGGTGCCGAGCACGACGGCGCCAAGTCCGCCAGCCGCAGCGCCAGCTTCCATCTGATGTTGCGCGATCAGCTCTTTCAGCTTGGCCATGGCGTCGTCCGTGGTCATGCCCCCGGTCGCACGGCCAAGCGCATCCGTCGCGCCTGTCGCAGCGCCGATCTTGGTGGCGCCTTCACGCGCGCCCTCGGTCGCCTGAGCGAGCACCTGCTTGAACACGTCCATCAGGTTGCCGCCGCCCGCGCCTGCCGCCTGTTGTTGCAGTTTACCGAGAATATCGCCGAGGCCGCCACTGGCCGCACCAGCCGATGAGGCCGCGCCCCCGGCCGCCTGCTGCAGCTTGCCCAGGATGTCGCCCAATCCGCCCGCCGCACCGCCAGCCGACCCAGCCGCGCCGCTCGCAGCCTGACCAAGTTTGCCCAGAATGTCGCCCAAGCCCCCCAGTCCGCCTGTATCGGCAGCCGACGCCTGCGCGGGCGCGCCACCGCCCTGCTGCGCCATTTTGGTCAATTGGCCGAGAATATCGCCAAGTCCGCCACCCGGCGCTTGGGCGGGAGCCTGCTGCGGGGCGGCACCCCGAACGAGCGCCTCGAGAATGGATTTCGCATCGAACATGGTCGTCTCTCCGCAGGTTGGGCATGGAACGCCACGCGAACAATTAGTTCACGGACTTATCAACGGCAAGAGCACGCGCGTAAAAACGGTTATTCCGCAGCAAGAGAACGAGCGGCGGGCTTGGGGGCAGGCGATACTGCGGGCGTGGGACGGGGCTGAGTGGCAGCCCCAGGGGCTTCTTCGCCGGGGCCGATGAAGCCTTTGGTGAAGCGCCACACGAGCCAGCCCAGGTCGTCCATCACGGTGAAGAACGACGGCACGAAGATCAGAGAGAGCGCCGTCGATACCAGCAGCCCGCCAATGACCGCAATCGCCATCGGCGCGCGGAACTCGCCGCCATCGCCGAGCGCAAGCGCGCTGGGGAACATCCCGGCCGCCATCGCAAGCGTCGTCATGATGATGGGGCGCGCACGCTTTCGGCCAGCATCGATCAGCGCCGGGGTCCGGTCGACCCCGCGCGCGATCTCTTCGACCGCGAAATCGACGAGCAGGATCGCGTTCTTGGTGACGATGCCCATCAGCATGAGCAACCCGATGTAGACCGGCATGCTGACGGGGTTGTGCGTGGCGAGCAGCGAAAACACGACGCCGCCGAACGACAGCGGCAGCGACAGCAGGATGGTGATCGGCTGGAATACGCTGCCAAACAGCAGCACCAGCACGCCGAAGACGATCATGAGGCCGGTCCCCATGGCCGTGATGAAGCCGTTGGCAACTTCGTCCTGCACCTCCGCATCGCCTGACGCTTCGAGCCGCACGCCAGCCGGCAGCCCCAGCCGGTTGACGGTCGCAACAAAGGCCTCGCGCGCGTCTCCAAGTGCAAAGCCCTGCACGAGGTCGGCCCCGACGACGGCGCGCCGCTCGCGGTTGAAGCGGTCGAGCGAACTTGGTCCCCGCCCGAACGCAATGGTCGCGACGGCCTTGAGCGGCACGGCCTTGCCCGCGGCATTCGTTACCCGCAACTGCTCGATTTGCGCGAGGTCGGCGCGCGCGGTCTCTTCGAGTAGCACCCGGATCGGCACCAGCCGGTTGCCCGCATTGAATTTGGCGAGGTTCGCCGCCACATCGCCCAGCGTCGCGACCCGCACGGTCTCCGCAATGGCGTCCGGCGAAACGCCGACGGCCGCCGCATCCTCGAAACGTGGCGTGATGCGGATTTCCGGCCGGTCGATGGCGCCGACGGACGCGACGTTTTTGTAGCCCGGAACCTTGCGCAGCTCGCCCTCGAGCCTAGCGACGAACGCCGACAGCGTGTCGCCGTCGTTCGATAGGATGGAGAAGCTCATTTCCCGCTCGGCCCGGTCGTTGACAAACCACGACCGCGTGTCGGGGATGGTTGCGAGCTTGTCGGCGATCACGCCCTTGAGCTGCTTTTGCGTGAGCTTGCGCGCGGTCTTGGGAACGAGATGCACGATCAGCGTTGCACGCCGTATTTCGCGCGTACCCGTCGGCGTGGTGCCGCCAAGCGCGAACACGCTACGCACCTCGGGAATGGTACGGAGCACGCGCATCATATCGTCCGTGGTATCGCGCGTATCGGCGAGCATCGCGCCGGGCGGCAGCTCGGTCGAGACCGTGATCCGCGAGGTATCCTCGTCCGGTATGAACCCCGTTGGCAACATCGACGTCGCAAACACGGAGACGACGAAAATGCCGACCCCGATGGCGAGCGTGAGATAGCGCGACCACCTTGTATGCAGCGTCGCCGAGAGGAAGCGGGTGTAGGCCCCCATGATGAACCCGTCCTGGTGGGGCTTTTCGGGGAGTGGCCGCATCAGATAGGCCGCCATCATCGGCGTGATCAGCCGCGCGACGAGCAGCGAGAAGATCACGGCAGCGGCAACCGTCAGGCCGAATTGCTTGAAATATTGCCCGGCGATCCCCGCCATGAACGACACCGGCGAGAAAATCGCGACGATCGTCAGCGTGATCGCGATCACCGCGAGGCCGATCTCGTCGGCAGCCTCAATCGCGGCGCGGTAGGGCTGCTTGCCCATATTCATGTGGCGAACGATATTCTCAATCTCGACGATCGCATCGTCGACCAACACCCCGGTCACGAGCGTGATGCCAAGCAGGCTGACGAGATTGAGCGAAAACCCCATCAGGCTCATGGCCCAGAATGTCGGGATGGCGGCAAGCGGCAGGGCGACCGCGCAGATCATCGTCGCGCGCAGATTGCGCAGGAACAGCAGCACGACGAGCACGGCGAGCACGGCGCCCTCGATCAGCGTTTCCATTGCGGCGAGGTAGTTGCCCTTGGTGTAGGCGACCGCATCGTCGATCTTGGTGAGCTTGATGTCGGGGTAGTCTCGCTGCAGCTCCTTGATTTTCTTGTCGACCACTTGCGCGACGGCGAGGTCGCTTGCCCCCTTGACGCGGAACACAGCGAACGTGACGACGGGTTCCCCGTTGAGCCGCGCGAAGGCCCGGGGTTCGCTGTTGCTGTCGACGATCCGCCCGAGGTCCTTGAGCCGCACGTCGCGGCCGCCGGGAAGGACGATCTTGGTCTCGGCGAGCTGCTCGACGCGGCGTGCGCCCGCGAGCGTTCGGATCGTCTGTTCCTGGCCGCCGATTTCGCCGCGCCCCCCGCCCACGTCGACATTGGTCGCTCGTACCTGGGTGTTGACGCTCGATGCGGTGATGCCGAGCGCCAGCAGCCGGTCGGGATCGAGCAGGATCTTGATTTCGCGCTCGACGCCGCCCTGGCGCTCGACGCGCCCGACGCCTTTGAGGCCGAGCAGTGCGCGCTTGATGACGTCGTCCACATGCCACGACAGCTGTTCGAGCGTCTGCCCGGGCGCCGACGCCCCGTACGACAGGATCGACTGCCCCTCCACATCGAGGCGCTGGACGATCGGCTCGTCGATGCTGCGCGGCAAGTCGGCCCGGATCTTGGCGATCGCATCTTTGACGTCGTTGAGCGCCCGGTCCTGGTTGATTTCCAGCCGGAATTCCATGGCCGTCGTCGATGCGCCATCGGTCAGCGTCGAAATGATCTTCTTGACGCCGGTGATGTTGGCGACCGCATCCTCGACCTGCTTGGTGATCTGCGTTTCGAGCTCGGCAGGCGCGGCCCCCGATTGGGTAATGACGACCGAAATGACCGGCACGTCGATATTGGGAAACCGCGTGATCGGCAACGTGCGAAAGCTCATGATGCCGAGCAGCAGCAGCACCGCGAATAAAACGATCGAGGGCACGGGCTTGCGGATCGACCAGGCCGAGACGTTGAAGTTCATCGCGAGCCCTCGCTGACTTTGGCGTCGGGCGTGACGGGACGGACCGCGTCGCCCTCGCGCAAGAAGCTGCCCGATTTGGCGACGAGGATGTCGCCGTCCTTGACCCCATCGGTGAGCTCGACCGCCATTTGCGTGGTCAGTCCAACTGTGACGCGGCGGGTTTCGACCTTACCGTTGACGACGGCCTGCACGGTCGCGCCCTCCAGCGTATACACGATCGCCGAGGTTGGCGCGGACAGCCCCGTGCTGCGGCGCGTTTCGATGGTGCCGCGCCCGAACGCGCCCAGGCGCAACGCCGGGTTTGCGCCGAAGAACACCTTGACCTTGCCAAGCCGCGTGCTGCGGTCGACTTCGCTTGAAATGAGGCGCACCGTGCCCGTGACCTCGCCAAGACCGGTGATCGCGACGGTGGCTTTCTGGCCTTCCCTTATTTTGGCGACATCGCTTTCGGCGACTTCCGCATCGAGTTCCACCTCGCCGCGCGCGATGATCCGGAACATGGCGTCGTTGAGCGCGGACGCAACGCCGCCGACGCGCGCGGGCCGGCGGCTGATGACGCCATCGACCGGAGACCGGATTTCGGTCCGTTCGCGTTTCCACTCAAGTTCCCGGCGCGCGGCTTCGAGAGCGGCTTTGTCGGCCTCAGCACTGGTGAGGCTGTCGCGCGCGGCGACGAGCTTAGACTGGTTGGTGTTGGCAGCAGCCTCCCGCTGGTCGAATGTCGCGCCCGACAGGTAGCCGGACTGTTTCAAGGACTTGCCGCGTTCGAATGCGTTGTCGGCCTCCTTGACGGCCGCTTCCGCTTGCGCGATTCCGCTGCGGGCAACCGAGATGGCGGCGGTTGTGCGTGCGATATTGGCGGCGTTTTGCGCGAGTTGGGCGTCGAGCGTCGTCGTGACCAGGCGGGCGAGCACCTGCCCCTTGGTGACGTGGTCGCCTTCGTCGGCGAGCAGTTCAAGCACCCGCAGGCCTTCGATTTCCGGCGCAATCACGACTTCGTCGCGGGCAACGGCCGACCCCGTGATCAGGACCGTCTCGACGAAGTTGGCGACGCCGACCTTGACGACCGACACGACAGGTGCGGTCTCAGCTGCGGTTTTGGCGCGCATGGCGCCGGTTGACGAGCCCGCCGGTTGGTCCGCAGACGTGAGGTGTCCAGTGGCATAAAGTGCGCCCACACCCGCCAGTACGACGGCTAATCCGCCCAGGGTCGTTAACTTCATGAATTGACCTCAAGGTGAGCAGGAGCAGCCGGTGCAGGTTCATACGGAGCAGGCGCGGGAATCGGATTGAGCAGGCTGCCGATCAGGGCGGTAATGATGGGGACCATGGCGCTGGCGTCGAAGTTGGGATCGACCGCGCGGCGCCAGAACAAACCGTCGCCGAGAACGGCGATGGTTTGCGCCAGCAACTTGGCATTGAGTTTGGGCGCGATCTTTCCTTCAGCCTCGGCGCGGGCAAAGAGTCCCTCGAACTGGGCAAGCACGGCCGCATCGCAGGCGCGGAAGATTTCGCCCACAGGCCCGCTGCGTACCGATGCCGAACCGATCTCGATGACGAGCTGCTGCTTGTAGCGCGGCTCCTCGACCGTATAATGTTCGCCCAGCCGGGCAAGCGCCGCCAGCAGGTCGGGTGCGGCCGCAACCTCGGTGAGCTGGGCCGTCAGCTTCGAACGGTCCCGTTCGGTGATCCCGGCGATCAAGTCTTCCTTAGACGCGAAATAGACATACAGCGCGCCGAGACTGACGCCGGCGTCGCGGCAGATGTCCTTCATCGTCGTGCCCTGGAACCCCTCGCGGGCAAAACACCGCTCCGCCGCATCGAGAATATGCTCGCGGCGCGCCTTCTGCGTGTCGGGTTTCAATTTGGGCATGATAAAACGTTGCTCGGACCGGCCTTCAAAACGAGTGTTCGTTTTTTTTGAACCAGGATCTCGGCAATTTCAAGCCCGTTAGCGCAGGTGGCGGCGCCGGCGCTACAACTTGCAGGGAATGCCTGTGAACGTGCAGACGATGCCTTTCGCGGAATGTGAACACGTTTCATTAGGCTCTTGGGCGTGGCTCCAGGCCGAATAAAGCGGACCGAGCGGCTTGATCACCCGCACGCGTTGCCGCCAGTTGGCGCGGGCCTTGGTTTTGGCGATCCACTCGAAGCTGGAGGGCTCCCCACGGGCCGTGACCGGATCTGTGGCGCAAGTTTCGGCCACGGCTGCGACGGCGGAGCAGGTGAGCAGGGCCAGCGCAAGGATCAAGTCTGAAATGGCTTTGTAAGACGGCATCGAAACCCCGCGATTAAGGCTGCATACGCTCTAGGTCACAGACTCATTATACCTCAGCCAGATGCGTAGCGCAGCAAGCTGCACCGACGCCATATAGTTGGCGTCGTGGCGGCAGAAGCGCGTGGCGATGGCTCGGAAGTGCTTGAGCTTGTTGAAGAAGCGCTCGA
>JANXVY010000092.1 GCA_025351425.1 Hyphomicrobium sp. | reverse complement strand
GTCTGGTTCGTCTATCGCAACTTCTCGGCTGACCAGACTTGCGCTGCTGTCAACACGAAGACCTGCGGGACGCTCGGCACGCAGAGCTTCGACGACCTGCAGTTGTTCAAGGTTGGCGCTCTGATCAACTTCTGATCCGGCGGTCACCGCGCACGAAAAGAAAGCCGCCCCCTCGCCGGGGCGGCTTTTTTTTGGCGTTGGTTCGCCCGTTCGCGGCCGGGCCTACTTCAGTCCGCAATCGAAGTATCCACCGCTGATTTATGGCTGGGCGCAGGCTGCCGGCCGCGGCTCTGCTAACCTTGAGCAAAGCGATTCGCATGAACTTAGGAGAGGCCAGATGTCCGCCACAGCAACCGCAGCCAACCCCGCCGCAGCGGATGCCGCCCGAGAAGCCCGTGCGGAAATAGCACCAGCCTCACCGGTTCCGACCACGAAAGGCAAGTCGACGCGGGCCGCAAAGACGGCTGCGGAATGGCTGACCTTCGACGTGACGGTCTGGATCACAGACTTCAATTCGATCGAGTTCGGCTTCTATAAAAATAGCCGCAACCGCGCCAAATCCCGCCAATTCACGACCGACATGGATATCATTGCGGAGGTGACCGAAAACGGCAACCGGACGGGCCTGCTCGGCTACCGCGAGGAGCTGTGGAAGAAGGCCGCGACCAGCATGGACAAGCGCCTGGTGGTTAAGCTGTTTACAGGCGAACTTGGCTGGCGCGCGACGATGGATCTGATGATTGGCCGCTCCCTGCAGCAGACGGTGGGCGCGCGTGGTTTCCCCGTCTCCTGCTATTCGATCAATACCAATGACGACGACTTCATGATCTATCTTGAGCGGTCGGCCAACAAGATGCCGTGGCAGACGGAGAACTTCTCGTTCTTCATCATGCACGAGGGCCGTCCCGTGTTTTACCGGTTCTGTCGCAACTACTTCTCGGTCACCGGCAACTATACCCTTTACAATCAGCAGGGCCAGCCGGTTGGCAGCCTGACCGGATCGCTACTGACCATCGGTGGGCATTGGCGCGGTCGCCTTTTGAGCGGCGCGCACGACAAGCGGCTGCTGGCCGTCATGAAGCTGTTCTGTGCGACCATCATCTTCAATCGCGGCGCCCGGCGTCATATCTCCACCCTGTTCGCCGATCTCGAAGCTGGACGTCTCGATCCCAAGCTCGAAACGCAAGAGCACGACCTTTATCTCAACCCCCGCCGCGTGCGATGATTATATAATAGGCAAAAAAACGCCAATAGGACTAAAAAACGTGCACGCTGGCGTGGTCATCGGCAGCTTGCCCATAAACCAAGCATCTGAAAGCATTTAAAAAGATCAAAAACTGATCAGTTGGTACAAAAATTGCCAGCACCTCCTTCCCTAGCGCTGAATTAGCATAAATTCAGCGAAAAAAGATGAAAAAATAGGCATATCTCGAGGGGGACGACGGGATGGATCAGGCACAGCCAGGCGCTGACGTCTTTTTTCTATTGATGGGGGCAATCCTCGTATTTGCCATGCACGGAGGCTTCGCGTTTCTGGAAGTCGGGACCGTGCGGCACAAGAACCAGGTGAACGCTCTGGTCAAGATTATGGTCGACTTCGCGATTTCGACGACGGTTTACTTCACGGTCGGCTACACCATCGCCTACGGCATATCGTTCCTGCAAGGCGCAGAAGCGATATCAGGGGCTGCCAAGGGTTTTGAAGGCCAGGGCCTTTCTCTGGTCAAGTTCTTCTTCCTCTGCACGTTCGCGGCGGCCGTACCAGCGATCGTCTCGGGCGGTATCGCAGAGCGCGCCAGCTTTGTGCCCCAGTGCGCCGCGACCGCGCTTTTGGTTGGTGTGTTCTACCCGCTGATGGAAGGAGTAGTCTGGAACAAGAACTTCGGCCTGCAGACGTCGTTTTTCGTTCCCGTGCTAGGCGCCGAGTTCAAGGACTTTGCCGGCTCGATCGTTGTGCACGCATTCGGCGGTTGGGCAGCGCTGGCGGCAATTCTCCAGCTCGGGCCTCGCATCGGCCGCTACGACGGCTCGCGTCCGGGTCCAACGCCTCCGTCGTCTCTGCCTTGGCTCGCCATGGGCTCTTGGATGCTCTGCGTCGGCTGGTTTGGTTTCAACGTGATGAGTGCCCAAAGCCTCAAAGCCGTCTCAGGACTAGTCGCGGCCAACTCGTTGCTCGCGATGTCCGGCGGCATCCTGGCTGCGTTGGTCGCCGGCCGCAACGATCCGGGCTTTGTCCACAATGGCGCGCTGGCAGGACTTGTGGCGGTCTGCGCGGGCTCGGACGTCATGCACCCGCTCGGAAGCTTCGTCGTCGGCGCTGTCGCGGGCGTGCTGTTCGTTCAAATGTTCCAACTCTCGACCGAACGCTGGAAGGTCGACGACGTTCTGGGCGTTTGGGCGCTGCATGGCATGTGCGGCGTGTGGGGCGGCATCGCGTGCGGGATCTTCGGCCTCAAGGCGTTGGGTGGCATGGGTGGCGTGACGTTCGCAGCCCAGCTGGTCGGCAGTGTGGGCGGCGCCGCGTTCGGACTGCTTTCAGGCTTTGTCGTCTACAAGATCGTGGACATGGCGTTTGGCTTTCGCCTGGATGCCAACAGTGAGCGTCGCGGCGCCGACATCTCGATCCACCACATCGGTGCGAACCCGGAAGAAGAACTACGCATGGGCTCGCGCTAACTGAATTGGCATGACAGCCAGGGGTGAGTCCTCTGGTCTTCACTTCGGCACCGGCGTCTTGTCTTCGAACTTGCACAGGTCGGCAATCGGACAGCGCCAGCATTCGGGTTTGCGCGCCTTGCATAGATAGCGTCCGTGCAGAATGAGCCAGTGGTGCGCATGCAGCCCATGCTCGGGCGGCACGAGCGCCAGAACGTCGGTCTCGACCGCTTCGGGCGTTTTGCCGTCTGAAAACCCGATCCGGTTGGCCACCCTGAACACATGGGTATCGACGGCAAGCGTCGCATCGCCGAACGCCATGTTGAGTACGACGTTGGCGGTCTTCCGTCCGACGCCCGGCAACGCTTCCAGAGCCGCCCTGTCGTGCGGCACCTCGCCCCCATGATCGGCGACGAGGCGTTCTGAGAGTGCGACGACGTTCTTGGCCTTGTTGCGGTAAAGACCGATGGTCTTGATGAAATCCCGCACACGGTCTTCACCGAGCACGATCATCTTCAGCGGCGTATCGGCGGCAGCAAACAGCGCGCGCGTCGCCCGGTTGACGCCAGCATCCGTTGCTTGTGCCGACAGCACGACGGCGACCAGGAGCGTATACGCATTGACGTGTTCGAGTTCACCCTTGGGCTCAGGCGCGATCGCGGCAAAACGGGCGAAGATCTCGGCGGCGACCGCTTGCGAGAACGGCACCTTTCGCGCTTTATTGATCGGCTTGGAGCGCGCTTTCGTAGGTTGGACCATGACATGAGCCGCTTGGGTTGGTTGGCGGCGAAGATGCAGCCAGGATGAACGGTGATGGACGAAAACGAGGCCGAAGCGCAAGCCTACGAAGTCGTCGGCCGCGGCCTATCCCGCGAGTTGGGGGTGAGCCGCGCGCGCACGGCATTGGCCAATCCCCGTTCCGGCGAGTTCCGGTTTGAACTGGTGGCCTACCGTTCGCTGAGTGCCTCGGGCTTTACCATCCTGATGGCTGCGATCATCGTGATCAACGTCATTGTCGGCGGCATCTTTATGGCCATCGGCGCCTGGCCGGTACTGGGCTTTTGCGGCCTCGACGTCGCTCTCGTCTACTGGGCCTTCAAGGCGAACTACCGGGCCGGCCGGGCCGGCGAAACGATCGAATTGACGCCGGCCCTCCTATCGCTCGCGCGCGTGCATCCCTCCGGCAGCCGCGAGCGGTTTGAGTTCAACCCGTATTGGGTGCGTGTCCGCTTGCACGAGCAAGCCGATGGGCGCAACGAACTGAAGCTCGCCTCTCACGGCGAGGAGTTTCATTTTGCACGGTTTTTGTCGGATGATGAGCGCCGCGATTTTGCAGAGAGCCTGACCTCTGCCCTGTTGGCAGCCCGCAGCGCGCGGCTTATCGGCTAACAGCGCCCAGCCATGGTTATGAAAAAAGCGAAACCCGCGGTTGGGGGGCAACCGCGGGCCATCTACGTGGCGCACTGAGCGAGGGGACGGGGGGACGACGCCACGCCCAAGTACATTACCCCCAACACCCTTTCGATTGCAATAAAAAACAAGAAACTCTTAGTCAGTTCCGGGGTAAATTGTGTCACAAAAATAGCAAAAATCCTTACCCGCTAGAGTTGTGAGAGCCGGATCGGCGAAAGACTAATCACGCTTGGCTTTTTTTCGACGGCTCGCTCTGTCGCTACGTAGCCAACATCGGCAAGCACGCCCGAGAGCCGCAAACTCATGTTGCCGCGCCAGGCGATATCGCGTGCTTCAAGGCCGAGCCGGCCATCGATCCAAAACCGCAGCGTTCCGTCCTTGGCGTTTGGGCTGTTGAGAATGATTTCCTGTTCGATGCTGGTCCAACGGCCCTTGGGAAGCTCGACACCCTTCGATATGTAACGCAGCGGCTGCCCGCCCTGCGCGACTGTCATCAGATCCGACACGTTGGCATCGACGCCGACGATGCCGGTGTTGCCCCAAGTAACGCGCGCCGCAAATCCAGATTGTCCCCCGGACGCAGGCGCACTGGCGTCGCCATAGAGGCCTGGCAGCATACCGCCCGAGCCGAATTCGAAGTCGAGAGGGACATAGACAGAGTAGGCAAGGCAAGCCGACGTGGTTTTGGATAGACCGGCCGGTGTCCAGAAGAAGCCTGACCCCGTGTCGCTTGCAGGCGGACCGCCGACATTGACGTCAAGCACCAGTGCATTGAAACCGTCACCGCGCCGCACGGACGTCTTTTCGATCACGCCGTGCTCGCCCAGGCCGACGCGCGCCTGAAACTCGGCCGGCGTCATGGGTGCGCCGTTCGTCTTCTGGAATGACATCTGGGTGGCCGCCGGAAACCGCGTGCTGCAGGGCGGCGTTTCCCGCGAGCGCGTCAATTCTGAAGCGAAATATCCGCCCACGATCAGCAGTGCGAGGCCGCCAACGGCATTGACCTGATTTTGGAAACTCAACATCGGCGAACATCCTGACGCATGTACTCGGCACGGCCCATGCCGTTGGGCTCGAACGCTAGCTGATTTGAGCTAACGAAGCCTGAAACCATTCTGCCAGCCGATGGTCAGAGAAGGTCCAGAGTGTCAAAGTGAACCCGCAGGGCTTCAGGGTAGATGCTTCGCACCGTTTCGGCGGCACGCCGGTCGCAGGCCAGCACCCGCCGTGGGGCGCAGTCTCCGAACCCACAGCCAGCATCGTGACAAAAGCCGAAGTCTGGCCCCATCGACTTCCCCGACGCGACCGACAGGTCAACGACGAGTTGCGCCAGGACGGCGTCTGGGATGGCGCCAAGCGCCAGCACCGCGTGATATTCGGGCTTCAGGCACAGCGAATGGCCGACCGCACGCGAGATGGCGGGACCGCATCCCGCTTCGATAAAAGTGATGTCCGTATCGCAGATCGCGGTGACCAGCGAATGCCGGATTTCGACCCGTGGCAGGCCGTCATGGCGCGAAGGAGGCGATCCATGCACCGGCATGCAGCCGGCGATAACGGTCCGCACACCCCGTTCCACAAGTGCGGCAACGAAACCGTGCTCGATGGCCCCGATGATGCTCACGGCAGGTTTGCGGCGCACCCAGGCCGTTGGCGCAGCAACTGCAGCTTCATGTGAACGTAGCGCTGCCATGATTTTTGCCTCACGATAAGGGTCGCAGCTGGCCGTGTGGCCCACGGCTGTAATCATCGTGTCGAGCGAGGGTAGCGGTGGTCTGAACCGGTTTGCTACAATTTTAAACTTCTGCCGCAAGGGCTCGAAAAAACCGGTAAGTTGGTAAAAATTGTCGGAACTCAAGTCAGGTCCGGTTCAGACTTCATTTGCCATTCTAAGGGCGTTTTGAGATGCCGCGCGTTAAGAAAGTGTTGCCCAAGAGCCGCAGCGACAAAACAGATGAGACGTAGGGACCGCTATGGCCAGCCTTTTTTTCACAACCGACTTACAATAGAAGACGACGTGGAAGACTGAGCTTCAGCGTATCCAATTGAGCGTAACCATAAGGGAGTTCTTCGCATGTTTCGCAGGCTGGTAATGGCGGGTCTCGCCATGGCTGCCGCCGGGTTCTTGACGGCCGCGCAGGCCCAGAAGTCCGACGGAAATTGGGTCAAACTCGGCAGTTTCAAGGTTGACGTAGACAAGGATCGCGAAACCATCGACTTGACGAAGTCGGTCGGCAAATTCCGCGCCGTCCGCATCAACGCCAAGGAAGGCAACATCGTATTGTCGCGCGTCCAGGTTCTGTACGGCAACGGCGCCGTTCATAACGAAGACCGCAAGATCGTCTTGAACGAAGGCGAGCGCACGCGTCCGATCAATCAGGCCAGCGAAGATCGCTTCCTCGACCAAGTGAACCTGACGATCGCCCCGAAGAAGGGCGATGCAGCCATGCTTGACATCTACGGCCTGCAGACAGACGAAGGCGCAAACGCTAAGCGTTCGGCAGTCGCAGCCAATACCCCGGCTTCAACCGGTCCGGTGGCAGCCCAGCCCACCAAGGCCGCTCCGACGACAGCACTGGCCGGAACAGTAACCGAATTCGGCGACGTTCTGTTTGGTTCGCAGTATGTCGGCTTTGGAGTAGATCGCGACGTAATCCGAGTCGGCGCCGAAGTCGGCAAGTTCGACAAGCTCCGCTTCCGCGTATTGGACAACGACATCTTCATCAAAGACATGAAGGTCGTCTACACCAACGGCGAATCCGATGATCTTGTCGTCAATGCCGAGGTGAAGCAGAACACCCGCACGCAGTGGTTCAACCTCAAGGGCGACCGCTTCATCAAAGAAGTGCAGATGGTTTACAAGTCGAAACCGAGCTTCAAGGGCCAGGCCCGCATCGAAGTTCTCGGCCAGTATGCCGAAGGCTGGCTCGGACCCAATGGCGAAGGCCGCAAGTTCAACCAGGGCTGGGTGCTGCTGGGCGCTCAGACGGCAGGCTTCCTCGGGTTCGACAAGGATGTCATCCCGGTCGGCAAGAACGAAGGCGGGTTCAAGAAGGTTCGCGTGACGGTCAAGGATCGCGCGATCACGCTAAACGAACTGCGCATCATCTACAGCAGTGGCCAGGAAGATGTGATTCCCGTGAAGGCAAAAATCGAAGCTGGCAGCACCTATGGTCCCATCGACCTCAAGGGCGGCACGCGCTCGGTCAAGGAGATCCAGGCCCGTTATCGCTCACGCTTCATCGACAAGGAAGCGCGTGGCAAGGGCATGGCGATCGTTGAAGTCTGGGGCCAGCACTAGGTCGTTCTAAACGTACGATAGACAAGCGGGGCTGCGGTTGCAGCCCCGTTTTGCCATCGAATGCGCCACGTCGCGCTGATGCGCAAACTGTGCGCACTTTGCCAATTGTGACGTATTTTTTCTCCCCCCTATACCGGGCCGTGACTGAATGTGCTAACCGCTAGGCAGGTGGGGATTCGCATAGGAAAATGAACGTGCAAGCAGCCTCGACGGCGCTCCGCGCAACCGAGCCTTACGACATCGGGCATGCGCACCCGACGGCGCGCGACCTGAAAGACAGGGCGCGACGCCTCGCTGTCCATTGTGCCTCGTTTCGCGGCGCTCGTCCCCTAATTGCCTATTGGCAGCTCGGATCGACGCTTGCGCTCTTTGCGGCCACTATCGCACTGATGTTCGTGACGGTCCAAACCCATTACTGGCTGACCCTGCTGCTGGCGCTGCCGGCTGGCGGATTGCTTGTCCGCCTTTTCATCATCCAGCATGATTGTGGCCATGGGTCCTTCCTGAAAGGGCGCACAGCTAACGACCTTGTGGGAAGATTGGTCAGTGTCCTGACGGTAACGCCTTACGAGGTCTGGCGTCGCGAACACGCCAAGCATCACGCCACCTCCGGCAATCTTGAAGAGCGTGGCATTGGCGATATCGACACGCTGACGGTCCGCGAATACGAGAAGCTGCCGGCATGGCGCAAGGTCTGGTATCGAATTTATCGTAACCCGCTGTTTTTGTTCGGCTTTGCTGTGCCGTTTTATTTCATGGTGATGCAGCGCCTGCCAGTTGACCACCCCTTGCCCCGCCGTCAGGCTTGGGCCAGCGTAATGGCACTCAATCTGGCTCTCGTCGCTTTTTATGTCGGGCTTGGGTTTATGCTTGGATTCTGGAATTTGCTGTTGGTCGCGTTGCCGGTCGTCCACATTGCTTCGGCCGCAGGCGGCTGGCTGTTCTTCGTCCAACATCAGTTCGACGAAGCCCATTGGAACCGTCCCCCCGATTGGGACGTTCAGGTCGCCGCCGTCTTCGGCAGCTCCTACTACGTGTTGCCCCCGGTGCTGAACTGGTTCACCGGCAACATCGGCCTTCACCACATCCATCACTTGAACAGCATGATCCCGAACTAT
Organism: Hyphomicrobium sp.; assembly: GCA_025351425.1. Lineage (GTDB taxonomy): Bacteria > Pseudomonadota > Alphaproteobacteria > Rhizobiales > Hyphomicrobiaceae > JANXVY01. Next base: position 24,660 of record JANXVY010000092.1, on the reverse strand, counting down.
CGGTTGATGGAGTGTTTGAAGAGCAGTCCAGACCTGCAATCGCTCAATCGGTTGACCCTGTGGGAGAGCTTCAAGTGCGTGCGCTACAAGCTATGGGATGAAGATACCCAGAAGCTGGTGGGCTTTGATGGCAGCGTTCCTTGATTTCCCTGCGCCGGCGCAGACACGCTGCGTCGGGCGAACGCGGTCACCGGCAAATAAAATAGAACGTAGTCGCAATAAAAAAAGCGGCCCGCCATCGCGAACCGCTCTCCTTGTTTCAGGGTATCCGCCTCGCCTGCAGCACGCTCAACTCACGACAAGGCTAGCCGGTACTTTTACTGTCCCGCAGCTTTCTTGACGAGCTTCGTGTCCTTCTTCTTGACCGGTGCGGCCGCGCCGATTTCGTCGCCGTCGTGTAGGGCGGGGGCCGGTTCCAAAGGCGTTTTGCCGAGCTGCGCCAGACCGCGCGTTCCGACATAGAGCGCCCAGCCCAGCTCAGCGTTGATCCGCTTGGCAGCCGTTGCAATGTTGGACTTGTCCTGGAGGTATTCGACCACGAAGATCGACTTGCCTTGGACGTTAGCCTTCTTCAGCAGCTTGGTCGTCTCGTCGACGTCGTCGCGCGTGTTCGGCTTATCGAGGCCGCGAATTCCATACAGCAGGCTTTCTTTCGCGATCCCGTCGATGGCCGCGACGTACTCCTTCCGGTCGAGCAGTTCCTCGGCGTTCTGCACCATGATCGCAACGTCAGGCTTCTTGGAACGGGCGTAATTGGCGAGCTTCACGACGAAATTCGCCATCTTGCCGCGCGCTTCTTCATTGTCGCCAAAGAAATAATAAGCGTCGACCCGGTCGAAATAAAAGCCGTCGAAGCCGGCAGCCAGCACGCGGTCGACATAGGCTTCAGGTGACCCGTAGATGATCTTCTGCCACTCGGGCTCCCAGTATTTGGCGAGGTAGTTGGCCTTCCACTCTTTGTTTTCCTTTCCCATCCAGGAGGGGCGCTGCTTGTCCCATTCCTTCTTCCAGTAATACCGGTAGTTTTCGGTCTCACCGATGCTGAGATAAGCGATAACGAGCCGCTTGGAGCCGTCGGGGCGCGTCTGCATCGCGCTCACTTCGTCTTTCGTCAACGGAATCTCTTTGCGGTCTTCACCTCGGGCAAAATCGGTGACGACGAGGTCGTAGGGGCTGTTGGCGATCGCCTTGCGTGGCTCGACTTCGAGGTTGCGAAGTTGATAGCCCCAGGTCTTGGCTCCCTGGAATGGGTTGGGCCGCTCGGCCGCTGATGCGGTGCTGGCCGCGAGCGCGACCGAAAAAAGACCGGCTGCGGCAGCAGGTCCCAAGAGACGCAGAAAACTCATACTCAACTCCACTCTGATCGAGACCCCAGTCCCTCATACACGCGTTGCGTTTAGCATTCCGTGCTCTTAGTTGCACCCATTCGCCAGTAAATAAAGCAAACCACACAACGGGCCAGCGACCGCCGGACCCACCGGTAGCCTACCCCCTCCCGGCGGTGTGGTGCAACCGAAAGGCTGGTCGGCGGACGATCGGGAAGTTTACCACGAATTGGTTTTCGTGCAGTTGGTCGCGACGAACTCGGGCGTTCCTGGGTCCTTGGCGAGTTCGACAGGCACGGTCGGATCGCCGCCATCGAGGGCCCGGGTCGGGAATGCGGCAATGATCTTGAGCCCTTCGAGCTCGCGCCGCGCAGCTTCGATGGCCGGTTTCGTGATCAGGTATTCCAGCGTGAACACGGGCTTGTAGTCCCATTGCAGCTTGCGCAGAAACCTGAGGCTTTCGCCGATTTTGACTGGGTCGTTGCGCACTCCGGTCCCCTTTTCGGAATACAGTAGCTCTTCCATGCCGAGCCCGTCGATGGCGCGGCGGAACTGACGGTCAGACAGCAGTGGAAGGCCGTTGTTGGGAATGACCAGAAAGCCCGGCTTGATCGCCCGCGCCGTCTGCGCCAGATCGGCGACGAGTTCGATCATGTCCTGCCGCGCGGACGGCCGCTCTTTCTTCACGCTGGGAAAGTCGTCGAACATATCGACGCGGTCGAGGTACACCCCATCGAAACCCGCCTCGATGATCCTGCGCAGATAGGAATCGTCGCTGCGGTAGACGATCTGTTTCCACCCGTCCTGCCAGTATTTGACCGCCCACGCGCCCGGCCACGCGCAATTCTCCAAATGGACCCAGGCCGGCCGGGTTTCCGGCTGCGTTTTCCACGCCGCATCCCAGTAGAAACGCTTCTCTTCAGCCTCTCCGACTGAGAGGTAAGACAGCACGATCCGCTGCTTCTTGCCTGGCCGCACCTTGAGGCGCGCCAGCTCGTCCCGGGTTAGCGGAACGCCCGCCCGCGCATAGTCCACGACGACGACGTCGGCGTCGACCGTCGCGATCTGGTCGATCTCGACCTTCTGCAATTGATAATGCCAGCTCGATACGTGAGCGAGGGGCCGAAGGTCGGTTTGGGTCGCCTGATACCAGTTGCCCGGGAGATCGCGCCAGCTCCAGGCCGACAGTCCCAGTGCGACGGCGGCCAGGACGAAGGCGGCACGCCGCACAAGCACAGGATGCAGCAAAAAGGCATTCAGAAGCAGGGGATGGACCGCATACAAACGCCGGAAGAATTTCAAGACCCGCCGCGACATTGTTTTCGCCTTCACGTTGCGTTGCGCGGTCGAGATTGCACATTCGAATGAGGGCTGCAATCGCGGGCCGCATCCGTTAGGATCCGTTCGGCGTGCACGAGCCTTCAGTACAGCGACGAAAATGGCGGCATCAAGCGGCAGGAAGAGGAAATGACGGGGTTCCCGGCAATCGACGAGATCGACGACCTCCACACGGTTCGCGACTGGCTGCGTTTCGGCACGAGCGCCTTCACGAAGGCGGGCTTGGTGTTCGGTCATGGGACATCGACGGCGCTCGACGAGGCCGCGTTTCTCATCTTGATGGCACTGCACCTCCCCATCGACCAGTTGGAGCCCTGGCTGGATGCCCGCCTGACGCGCACGGAGCGCATCGATCTGGCGCTTCTGTTTCAACGCCGCCTGACGACCCGAAAGCCGGCGGCCTACCTCGTCAATGCAGCCTTCATCCAGGGGCATAGATTTTACGTCGACGAGCGGGTCATCGTGCCGCGCTCCTACATCGGCGAACTGCTACTGTCGAACGCCCTCTCAGCCGTGATCGAAGATACCGATGCGGTTGCGTCGGTCCTGGACGTGTGCACGGGGTCGGGTTGCCTTGCGATCCTCGCCGCCATGACGTTCCCATCCGCGACCGTCGATGGCGTCGATATTTCACCCGATGCCCTTGCCGTGGCCCACCACAACATCGAAGCCTACGGCCTGAGCGATCGGGTCGCCGCGTTTCAATCAGACCTGTCCGACAACATACCCACCGGCAAGCGCTACGATATCATCATCGCCAATCCGCCCTACGTAGCCGCGGCTGAGGTTGCAGCCTTCGGTCCCGAGTACAAGGCCGAGCCGCAGATGGCGCATCTGGGCGGCGCAGACGGGCTGGATCTGGTGCGCAAGATCCTCGCGCAAGCCGGCTCGCATCTGGCGCCCAACGGCACGCTGGTCGTCGAAATCGGTACCGGCCGGGCTATGCTCGAGCAGGAATTTCCGCAGCTGTCTTTTTTCTGGCTGGACACGGAGTTGAGCGAAGGCGAGGTGTTTGCGCTCCGCGCCGCCGAATTGCAGGCGGTGAGCCACAAGCCGCCGCAAATCAAAGTCCAGCCGCTGAAACGCCGATGACCACGAACCTCTTGTCAGCCCTGGCGCTTGCAGCGGCGGCATTCGCCGCCGTCGCGCTATCGAATGTCGCGAGCCCCGCCCTCGGTGTGACGCCGGGACACACACTTATGCATCTGAACTGCCCACCCGGCAGTCACGGCAAACCCCGCACAGACGGCGTGGGCCAGCGCCTCAACGCCGCCCGCGACCAAGCCCGCCCCGACCGCTTGAGCGATCGCGCAATCACGGCGCGCTGATAGAAGCGTCCCGAAGGTCAAGTGGTCCAGGAGGCCCGTCCCCTGGACTTCACATGCTGCCGTTACTCCGCGGCCTTGGGCAGTTCCGGCACCTCGCACCCGGTCGCGCAGCATCGCCCCGGCTGTTTGGAAACCGGCCGCCCGTCGGCGAGCACGCCGCGGTCGAGCAGGCTTTCGACCAGCGCGACCTTCTCCATCACCGGATAATTCCGCCAGATTTCGCGCTTCATGGCCTCCGGGCTGCCCCCGCCGTGGAGCGAGATGGTCGAGTACCAGCCGCCCTGGTCGCTGATGGTCAAATCCTCGATGAATCGCGCGACCTCAGCCCGTTGCGACGCCGGAATGTCGGGCCGCCCGCCGAGCACAGCCGCGAGCGACGCGGCTGTTTCCGGGTTATGGTCCTCGTCGGGCCCCGGCAGCGCAACGATCAGCCCGCCGGAGACGTAATGGGCAATCCGGTGCATGTCGTAGATCTGCGTGGCCAGCAGCAGCTTGCCGATATTGGAAAAGACCGCATCCGGCATCATGTTCCCCGCCGGATCGCGCATCCCGTAGACGGACGCTGCCACCCCGCAGGCAAAGAACCCTTCGGTGATCTTGATCAGATCGACCATTTGGTCGCGTACGTGGCCATGCCGTTCGGGGTCGAGCCCGTTGGCCTCGATCATCAGCGCGCCCGCTCCGATCAGCAGGTCGCCAAACCCTGCCCGCGCACCGATGCAGGAGTGCCGGTGATGAGTAGCGTAGGCCGTAGTGGCGAACCCGGCTTCCTCGGTCTCGCCGGCGAAGAAGACGCGCTCGTGCGGCACGAACACGTCGTCAAACATCACGACGCCGACCGACTGGCCATATTTGGCGGAGAACTTCGCAGCCGCCTCTCCCGGCCGGCCCGCAGGGCGCGCGACGATGGTGATGCCTGGCGCGTCAACCGGCACCGCGCAGCAGACGGCGAACTGCGCATCCTCCTTGGTGTGCGTGCGGCACGGCATGACGAGAAACTCGTGCATGTAGGGCGCACCCGTCACGATGGCCTTGGTGCCGCGAATGACGATCCCGTCGGGCCGCCGCTCCTTGATATGGACGTAACTGTCGGGATTGGCCTGGGCTCCGGCCCGTTTGGAGCGATCGCCCTTGGCATCCGTCATCGCGATGCCGAGCGTCAGGTCGCGATCCTGCACGTGGTGCATGTACGCGACGAACCGCTGGTGATAGTCGGTGCCGTGAACCGCATCGGCGCGGTGCGTTGCTTGATACAGCCCGTTGAACGCATCCGTTGCGAGATAACGCTGCGCGCACCCCGATACCTTGCAAACGAGCCGCACGGCCTCAAGCTTATAGAGTAGGTCCGTGGACGTTTCGCAGATGTGGAGGAAGCGGTTGACGGTTTTGCCCGACGTGCCCTGGCGCGCCGTCATGAGCGGGCTGTGAGCGGGATCGCGGGCGAAATCGTAGGTAATGCCAACGCCGTTGATGCCGGGCGCCAGCAGCGGCTCGTCTGCGACACTGGCAACGGTCCGGCCATTGACGAATACACGTGGATGGTAACCCCGCAGGCTTTCGCGATACTCGGCGGCGGACATCAGCATGGGATAGGCTCCAGACTATGCGATAAGAGACGGCCGAGACGAAGGTTCTGCTCCAGGTAGAATCGGAATTTGTCATCAGGCAAGGGAAGACGCAACAATGATGCAATCCGAAACATCGCTTTTGGTCGTCGTGGATTTCCAGACCCGGCTGATGCCGTCCATCGATGGCGCGGCTCCGGCAGTGGCGAACGCCCGCCGCCTTATCGCGGCCGCCGATCTGCTGGGCGTTCCCCTCGTCGTCACAGAACAGAACGCCCAAGGGCTCGGACCCACGATCCCAGAGTTGGACGTCGCAGACCGTCTGATCGTGGCCAAGGAAACGTTTGGATCGTGCGCCACGCCAGCATTTCTGGAAGCGATTGGCAACCACCCCGAAATCGTGATCTGTGGCTGCGAAGCGCATGTGTGCCTGCTGCAGACGGTGCTGGGGCTGTTGGCGCTAGGCCGCAACGTTTATGTGGTGCGCGATGCCGTCGGTTCGCGCCGGTCGGAAAGCAAGGAAACGGCGCTCGCTCGCATGGCGAGGGGTGGCGCGGAGATCGTCACGACTGAAATGGTGGTGTTCGAATGGTTGCGCACGTCGGCGCATGAAAAATTCAGGGCGGCAGTGGCGCTCGTCAAATAAGTCGAAGCGGAGATTAATTTCTGAGATCAGTAAAGTTATGAACGGTGGCAAATGGAGCGGATAAAAATAATTCTTAAGAGTTGCTGTCATATATATGTGGTTCATGAATAGGTCTTGTTGTTTTCGCAAATCTGTCATAATTTGAGACTTATTCAAGAACACCCTGCCGCACGCGTGGAAGACATCGGTCTCTACCCGTTGCGCCATCCCCTCTGTGCGCGTTCCTCAACTCGAATCTGCCGGCTGGGCTCTCCTGGCCGGCCACAGAAAGCTGTTGCCCGTGCTCAACGACCAAAACGATTCCTCCGGCCACGAAGCGGTCTTTAAGGACCTCTATTTGCGCGATGTGGCCCCGCCCCATCCCGGCGAAGTGCTGCGCGACGATATACTTCCCTTGACCGGGCTGACCCGCACGGCACTAGCCAAAAGGCTGGGCGTATCGCCGCGGCGCCTCTCGAATGTGCTGGCCGAGCGGACGTCGATCAACGCCGATCTCGCCATGCGGCTCGGCGCGGTGCTGGGTCACGGCGCGCGCTACTGGCTTGGCCTTCAGATGCAGTACGACATCTGGGTCACGGAACAGCCGGCAAACTTCACCGTAAAGCCGATCCAATGGAAACGATCAGGAAAATCGGGCCCCGTCCGGCCCCACAACTATCGGTAAGGCGGGCTATCGCTAAAAGCCAAGACACTGTAAACACGGAGGATCACACAGTCTCCGGTTTAAAAAGATCATGACGGCTTCTTTCGATAGCGCAGCCCACGAGGCAGCAAAGCCTGGTCCCCATCCTGTTGCAGCGCCGAGCGCCAAGTCGACGATTGCGGGCCTGGGCCGCGCTGGGCTGAGCGAGGCGCTCGCCGCCATCGGCGTACCCGAGAAACAGCGCCGCATGCGCGTCAACCAGCTCTGGGGCTGGCTTTATGTGCGCGGCGTCACTGGCTTCGACCAAATGACCGATGTCTCGAAGGAACTGCGCGGCAAGCTCACGCAAGCGTATACGCTTGACCGCCCCGAAATCGTTTCCGAACAGGTATCGATCGACGGCACGCGCAAGTGGCTGCTGCGGTTGCCCAAGCTCGGCCATGAGCTGCGCGCGCCGGAAATCGAAACCGTCTACATCCCCGAAAGCGACCGCGGCACGCTGTGCATTTCGAGCCAGGTCGGCTGCACGCTGAATTGCTCGTTCTGCCATACGGGCACTCAGAAGCTGGTCCGCAACCTCGAAGTCCAGGAAATCGTCGGCCAGATCCTGCTGGCGCGCGACCGCATCGGCGATTGGCCGGGTGCTGCCCCCCTGGGCGACGCCCGCCTGCTGCCCGACAGCGACCGCAAGATCACGAACATCGTGCTGATGGGCATGGGCGAGCCGCTTTATAATTTCGACCACGTTCGCGACGCCATGGAGGTCGCCAGCGACGGCGAAGGACTATCGGTATCCAAGCGCCGCATCACGCTCTCGACTTCAGGCGTGGTGCCGGAGATCGCGCGCTGGGGCGAAGAGGCAGGCACGATGCTGGCGATCAGCCTCCACGCCACGCGCGACGAGTTGCGCGACGAACTGGTGCCGATCAACAAGAAGTACCCGATCAAGGAGCTCATGCGGGCCTGCAGCGACTATCCGGGCCTCTCGAACGCGCGTCGCATCACCTTCGAATACGTGATGTTGAAGGGCGTGAACGACAGCCTGGCCGATGCGCGCGCGCTGGTCCGCCTGCTGGCGGGCGTACCCGCCAAGATCAATCTGATCCCGTTCAACCCCTGGCCCGGCACCTCATATGAATGCTCCGACTGGGAAACGATCGAGCGGTTTGCCGACGTCGTCAACAAGGCAGGCTACGCAAGCCCCGTCCGCACGCCCCGTGGCCGCGATATTCTGGCGGCCTGCGGCCAGCTCAAATCGGAAAGCTTGAAACTGCGCGCCTCCGAACGTGCAGCCGATGGCAACAGCTCCGATCAGGCAGGCTGAATGCTGAGCGCTATCGGCCGCATTTTCGTTGTCGGAATTTCGGTCTTGCTTGCGTTCGCCGCAAGCGCGTTCGTTGTGTTCCGCATCGGCGTCGAATGGATGTCGCGCGCCCAACACGCCGGCGACGAGCCCGTTCTGACAGTGTTCGATTGGGCCGTCCGTTTTATCATGGCAGGACCCGCCCTGCAGGCGATGGCTGCGATCCCACTGCTGCTGGCGTTGGGCGTGGTCATCGTCGGCGAAGTCGTCCGGATCCGGCACGCGCTGTATTATATTGCGGGCGGAGGCGTGGCCATGTCCGCGATACCCCTGCTGTTGAAGGGGTCAGTGCTGCACTGGCAGGTGTTCGCGACGGCTGGTTTCGTCGGCGGCGCGGTCTATTGGGGGCTTGCTGGCCGCAGAGCTTGAAGGAGAGCTTGAAGGAGAGCTTGAAGGAGCGCTTGAAGGAGAGCTTGAACGGGAACTTGAGCGTGCGCGCTGTTGCCACTGCCGGTTCCGATTGAACGTCCTTGGTTTTTGTCGCTACAACCCCGCTAAAGCATTTTCCGACGAAGTGGATACCGGTTCGTCGCAGAAAATGCGACAAAATCAAGAAACTAGAGCAAAATTCCGATGCCGTAGGATCGGAATTTGCTCTAGTTCACAAGAACGAGGGGCAGCGAATGCGGACGATTTTGCGCATTCTGATCGGATTGACGCTGGCCTGCCTCGCCGCAGCGGTGGTGAAGGTCTCTCATGTGATCACGCCGGCTGAACTCGCGAGCCTTTCTGGCGATGCGCTCGGAGCCCGCCTCGTCCGGTTTGGCGAGCTGGTTCTCCTGACAGCGACGCAGCAGGCCCTGTTCATCGTCCCGCTCGCCTTGATTGCGATCGCTGTGGCCGAAACCAATAGGCTACGCGGGTGGTTCACTTATGCGCTGTTGGGCGCGGCGATTGCTGGTGCTGGCTGGTATCTGCAGTATACGGGCGAAGGTGAGCTGCGCACGGTCGCAAACCCTTATGCGGCCCAGGCCTACGCGATCGAAGGCATGATCGCCGGGTTGATATACTGGGTGTCGGCGGGACGCTTTGCCGGCTGGCGGCGCGGCGGCGGGCTGGTAAGGGCGAAACCGTTGCCGCTCGCCAGGTCTCGGCCCCAGGTGAGCGACGTGCCGGCCAACGACGGCAAAGCCGTCAAGGCGAAGTAGATTTTATTCACATCCTCCTCACCTGCTTTGCAAAATACTTGCCGCAATGCAATATTGCGTTAGCCATTCGGCCGCATAACTGTCATGCGGATCTGAAATTTGAACGAAATCTTATACTTGGAAGTTCCCATGCAAGACGCGTCGCATCGAATAGCCCGAGGGTGCACAGAAGCCGCCATCGGCTATGCAACCGCAGCAACCGCAGCTTACACCGATATGGCAAGCCGGATGCTGGATTTCTGGTGTACTGCACTTTCCGGCCTTTCCGATAGCCCGGCATCGCCAAGTGAGACGGCATCCAAAAGCGTCGCACCCGCCGCGGCGGAGCCTCCGTTCGGCTTGTCGTTGGCCGATTGGGTGCCGTTCCCGTTCCTCGATCCGCGCCGCTTTGACGCGTTCTGGCGGATGGACCCGATGACACCGCCCGCGGTGGCTATGATGGCGATGGCAAATGCGTGCCCATTGCGGGGTACGTCGGCATCCTGGGGCATCGCGCGCGTGATGATCGATTCGGGCGTCCCGCGAGCGGTCGCCTGGCCGGCCGCCGAAGCGAGCGCCGCCGCACTGGATGCGGCCGACGCGGCAACTCAAGGCATCACCAAGGTCTTGGCGCACTTTCATTCAGACAGCGGGTTCGCCACCGCCGCCCGCTCCATGACCCCCTCGGTAATGGTCGCGGCGGTCATGGCCGGCGCGTCGCTCCCGGCGCCGCCGCCTTACCCTAGTTGGCTGACCTGAGTATAACTCGGCGCTACCAACGTTTAGACGATAAAAAAACCCGCCCACCTCTCTCGAGATGCGCGGGTTTTTCTTTTTTGTCGGTCGCGCGTGCTTACTGCTTGGTGGCCGGTGCGGGAGCATTCGGCTTGACGGCAGGAGCAACCGGAGCAGCGGGAGCCTTCGGCGCACCGACAGCGACCGGAGCAGCTGCGGCAGGCTTCTTGGCGGCAACGCCGGCAACCTTACGGCAGTATGCAGCCGGGACCTTGCCGGTCTTCGCGTTGACGGCCGTCGGCGTGACGTAAGAGCATTCCGGATTGGCCTTGCAGCCGGTCTCGTCGAGGCCCTTGCAGGCCGACGGGGTGCTCTTCGGCTTCTTGGCAACGACAGCGGCCGGCGTCGTGACAGGTGCCTTCGTCGCGGCCGGAGCAACCGGCTTGACGGGAGCGACGACACCCGGGGTAGCGGGTGCAGCGGCCGGCGGCTGCTGAGCATTGGCGGTAAGTGCGAACAGGCTGAAGGCCGCGGTGGCAACCACAGCACCCATCCCCAAAGTTTGTAGTTTCTTCACGGCATTCATCTCCACTTGTTGATGCCCAATGCGGTATTACATCGAAACGGAGAGCAAAAACACGGCGCTGTGATGAATACCGGCTGAACAGCCAGAAAAATGCGTGCGCCCCGGATCAATCACCGGGCTGCACGATTGAAGTCGGCCGAAGTATTGCGATCGAGGCTGCGATCAGGGCGTTCTGGCGCACGTCAGCGCCCGAGACGGCTCATCCGGGACAGAACGCTGCTAAAATCGGGCAAAATCAAGGACAATTCCGGTCCGTGCGGACGGCCACACCCGGCACGATGATCAGGACGCTCGCCCTCTGCTCGCTGAAAGACACCTCGACGGGGCAACCCTGGGGGCCGAATTGGAGCGCCTGATCGATGGTCGCAGGGGACGTCCAACTCGACTGTGGAAAACCCAGCATGCAGACCACCGGATCGGCCTCGTGAACCCAAAAACAGCCCGCAGGTGATTCGTGCGGCTCAGTGTCTGTCCGGCTTGTTGCGAGCGTCCAACTGCCTATAGTGCGCGCGAATTCACTCAGGGCAGGGAACACAAGACATGACGAGTACGCGAGCACCCGAAGCCGGCAAGGCGAGCGGAATCAAAAAGGTCGTGCTGGCGTATTCGGGCGGCCTTGATACGTCGATCATCCTGAAATGGCTCCAGGAGACCTACGGCTGCGAGGTGGTGACGTTCACCGCCGATCTGGGCCAGGGCGAGGAGCTGGAGCCGGCGCGAAAGAAGGCCGAGCTGATGGGCATCAAGCCCGCCAACATTTTTATTCAAGACCTGCGCGAAGACTTCGTCGCCAACTACGTGTTCCCGATGTTCCGCGCCAACGCGCTGTACGAAGGCATCTATCTGCTGGGAACCTCGATCGCGCGCCCGCTGATCGCGAAAGCCCAGATCGACATCGCGCGGCTGACCGGCGCCGATGCTGTCTGCCACGGCGCCACCGGCAAGGGCAACGACCAGGTCCGCTTCGAGCTGAGCTATTATGCGCTCGAACCCGGGATCAAGATCATCGCCCCCTGGCGCGAGTGGCACTTCAAGGGCCGCGAGGACCTGCTTGAGTTCGCCCGCAAGAACCAGATCCCCGTCGCCAAGGACAAGGAAGGAGAAAGCCCGTTCTCGGTTGATGCAAACCTGTTGCACTCCTCTTCCGAGGGCAAGGTGCTGGAAGACCCGGCGGTCAAAGCCCCTGAAATGGTCTACCAGCGCACAATATCGCCGACCGCCGCCCCCGATAAGGTGACGACCGTCAAGATCGGCTTCCTGAAGGGCGACGCCGTCAGCATCGACGGCAGGAAGATGAGCCCGGCGACGATCCTGAAGACCCTCAACGACCTCGGCCGCGACAACGGCATCGGCCGCATCGATCTCGTCGAAAACCGCTTCGTCGGCATGAAGTCGCGCGGCGTCTACGAAACACCCGGCGGCACGATCCTGCTGGCGGCCCACCGCGCCATCGAAAGCATCACGCTCGACCGCGGCGCGATGCACCTGAAGGACGACATCATGCCCCGCTATGCGGAGCTGATCTATTACGGCTTCTGGTTCTCCCCCGAGCGCGAGATGCTGCAGGCGCTGATCGACAAGTCGCAGGAGCACGTCGAGGGCGAAGTGACGCTCGAGCTCTACAAGGGCAATGTCATGACCGTGGGTCGCGAAAGCGCGAAATCGCTATATTCGCCGACCTTGGTGACGTTCGAGGACGACAAGGGCGCCTATGACCAGAAGGACGCGGCCGGCTTCATCAAGCTCAACGCGCTGCGGCTCAGGACGCTTGGCGCACGCAACCGCAAAGAGTGAGCCGGGCACGCGATTAACCCGTCGTTAGCCATGCCGACATGGAGCGCAACCGCGCTCATGCGCCTTTAATCCGTCTGCGTCAGGATCGCCCGCGCTGGTCGTGAGGGAGCGTGGGCGATGGACGCAAAATTCGACATGGGCCGTATCCGAGGCATTCCGCTGACGGTGGATGCCTCGTTTCTTATTCTGATCGCGCTGTGGAGCCTGCCATATCTGCGCACGGGAGACGTCCGCGACGTAACCTATGCGGCACTTCTAATTGCAGGGCTCACCGGCTCGATCGTGCTGCACGAGCTGGGGCATGCCATCGCCGGGCGCCATTACGGGGTCGGCACGAGCCATATCGAGCTGAACGGGTTGGGCGGCCTGTGCCATTACGTCATCGCCCTTCCCGTGGCACCCTGGCCGCGCATCGTCATGTTGCTGGCCGGCCCGGCGGCAAACCTGTTTCTTTGGGTCGGCCTCGGTGCCGCGTCCGATTTGATCGGCGCGATGGAGGAGCCAGATTGGTTGCCGGTAACGGGCTGGGACCGACTGGAAAACCTGCTCTGGCAGCTGGCCCAGATGAATTTTTGGATGCTCTGTTTCAATCTGCTTCCGGCCTACCCGCTCGACGGCGGCCGGACGCTGGAAGCGCTGATGCGGACCCGCACCCATGTCGACCTTGCGCGCCACGTCGTCGGCTGGCTCGGGCTGGTGGTAGCGCTAGGGTGCGCCCTGTCGATGCGCACCCAGGGGACCTTCATGCTGGTGCTGGCATTCACGCTCTACGAAGCAAACGCGTTCGTGCTTCATTCGTCATCTCGGCCGCCCTGGAGTCGTTGGCGCTAAGATACGCCATTCTCAACCAAACGATGGTGTCGTACAGGTGGGCGTACCGGCCCCCACGAAAGTTCGTCCGCCCATGGCAAGAAACCCATGACACGCCATCGCATCAACCGCACGCTGCGTGTCGTCTACCGGTCGCTGATCGCCGTGCTGGCGGTCGCGTTTGCCGCCAAGCTGCTGACCCACGTCCCGGGCTTTGCCGGCACCAAGGCCGACGATGTGGCAAAGGACGTCTACCTCTATCTCAAGGAAATGGCGCCGGTCTTCATCACCGTGGTCGCGGTGTTCCTGACCAGCGTGTTCGGCAAGCGGGCCAACTTCGTCAAAAGCCTGGAAGAGGAATGGCGCAACATCGTGCGCACCAAGTCTGCGCTGTGGAGCTATTTGGAAACGCCCTACCCGACGACAGACGACTATATCGCAACCTTCGCGCGCCTGAGCGAGACCATCGACACCATGCGCATCGTCTACCGCAACGTGGGCGAAACGCGCGACGTGATCGGGCTTTATCCCTACGAGCCGCTCCACGACATGCGCCGCGTGCTGCAGACGATGGACCCTCGCCTCAAGACGAGCTTCACTGATGCCGAGCGCCGGCGTGCGCAGGAGTGCATTTCGCAAGCGTTCTTGGGGCTACGCGAGAACTTTCTCGAAGAACTGGAATTGCACGAGCCCGGTCATCCGCTTCTGGTGCCAGGCGGGCGGCGTCACAAGGTTTCAGGCGCAACGCCGGCCGCCGAAAAAAAGCGGGCCCGCCAGCAGGAGCGGCACAATAAGAACGCAGCCCCCAACCCCGAAATCGAGGCCTATATGGGCGGGCTGGTCGCGCGCGAAAAATCCGCCGGAAATCCCACGCCCAAGGCGGACGGCCCCAAAACCTGACGCCGGCGCCAATGCCTTAGAGCATGTTCGCTTTTCTTTGAATCGCTCTCATGCTCTACCTTTTTTGTTTTGTCGCGCGTTTTGACGGAAAACCGCTTCACACTTTTCCTAACGCGCTCTAATGCCCTTATGCGCGCGGCCGCGACTGATAGACGGGTTCGGGGCGCAGATCGGCTTTCTTGACCATCAGCCGCGGGGCTTCGAGCGCGGTATAGGCGGCATTCACCCGCCGCGACATCTGTTGCAGATAGTCGCGCACTTCGGGCGGCAGTTCGATGCTGGCGTAACGGTCGGCATGATAGGCCTTCGCGAGCTGCAGATAGGCGTGGCGAACCTCGTCCCAGTCAGTGTCGCGCTTGACCCCGAGCGCAGCGTAGGGGTCGAACGCTCCTGGAATGGGCCGGCGCACATCCAGCACGTTGGCGGCGGGCGCATCCAGCAGCTTCACGGCCCGGATAGCGCTTCGGGCAATGAAGCGGCGTTCGCGCTCGTAGGGCTCGAATTCGAGGAAGTGGATGTCGCCGTTGAGAACGTCGGACAGGGCGCGCGCTGCCGAGATGAGAAAGTGCCCGGTCAGAACCTCGCCATCCGTGAGTGTGATTTCGGCCGGAACGGCGCTCTGATGGGTGGAGTTGGACGAATTGTCGACGCGGTTACGTTCAAACATCTGCGTGTCCCAAATCGAAACGGAGCTGAGGCCGTGCACGGTGATGGGCAACGAATTGCAAAAATGACTCCAGAACAAAAACCTACCGCTTGCGGGGCTTGAGCAGGTCCGGACGGCGCTCGGTGGTGAGCCGGACGCTTTCGGCGCGCCGCCACGTGGCGATTTTGGCATGATCACCCGATTGCAGCACGTCGGGCGTGGGCAGACCTTCCCAAGTGCGCGGTTTGGTGAATTGCGGATATTCGAGCAGCCCGCCCTCGAAACTTTCTTCCTCGAGCGAGGCGGCGGCCCCGAGCACGCCCGGGATCAGCCGCAGGCAGGCATCCACCACGACCATGGCCGCAAGCTCGCCCCCCGACAGAACATAGTCGCCGATGGAAACTTCGATCAGGTTCCGCGCCGTGATGACGCGTTCGTCGATGCCTTCGAAGCGCCCGGCAAGTAATGTGAGCCCAGGCCCGCGCGCGAACTCGGACGCCATGCTTTGCGTGAACGGCGCGCCCCGCGGCGACAGGTAGATCACCGGAGCATCCGCAGATGTGGTCCGCGCCTGGTCAACGGCCGCGGCGATCACGTCGGGACGCATCACCATTCCGGCGCCGCCTCCCGCCGGCGAGTCGTCGACCGCGCGATGCCGCCCGATGCCGAACGCGCGGATGGGAACGGTGTCGAGCGACCATAGTCCGGCGGTCAGCGCCTGCCCGGTGAGCGATCGCCCGAGCGGCCCGGGAAACATCTCGGGAAACAGGGTCAACACCGTGACCCTCCAAGCCGTGCATTGCGATCCGGCGCCCTCGCGCCGCAGCGATGCACCAGAAGGTAGCGCTTGGTCCTCGCTCGTCGGAACGTGCGCCATCGGTCCCCTAGACTCCTTCGACGATGATCATGTCCAGCGTGCCCGCGCCTTCGCGCAGCTTCCGCGCAGCGGCATATTCCGGCGAGTGCGCATACCCGTGCGCTGCTTCATAGCTGGGGAATTCGAGCACGACGTTGCGCTGAACGCCATGGCCTTCCATGACCTCGCATTTGCCACCGCGCACGATAGGGTGGCCGCCGAACTTATCGAGCGCAACCTTAGTGGCCGCCGCATACTGGCCCCACTTCTCGGGATCAGTGACGGTCGCGTGCGCGATAACATAGCCTTTGGGCATCGAGGTCTCCAGTTGAGTGGGGTCAGACGGGTAGCGATGCGAGGATGTCGAGCGCCGCGGCTTTGGGATCGGCGGCCTGTGTTATGGGGCGTCCGACCACGATGTGATCGGCGCCCGCCAAGATGGCCGCTGCGGGCGTCACCACGCGGGATTGATCGCCAGAAGCGCTCCCCAACGGGCGGATGCCTGGGGTGACGATCAAGAACGGGCGGCCGAGGGCGGCGTTGAGCCGTGCCGCTTCCTCGCCCGATGCAATCACCCCGTCGCAGCCGCCGGCCTGGGCAAGGCACGCCCGTTGCAGGACGAGATCGGCAGGTGTCATCGAAATGCCCTGTTCCGCAAGGTCCGCGGCGTCGAGGTTTGTCAGCACCGTGACGGCAAGCAGTTTCAGCGCGCTATCGCCCCGGCCCTTGACCGCGGCCCGGATGCTTTTGCTGTCATGGCCATGGATAGTAAGGAAATCGACGCCCATCCTGGCCGCGCTTGCAACGCCACGCTCCATCGTATTGCCGATGTCGAGCAGCTTCATGTCGAGAAACACGCGCTTGCCCTGGGCCTTGAGTTCGCGCGCAAGCTCAAGCCCGCCGTCGAACAGCAGTTCATGGCCGATCTTGTAAAACGTCACGGCATCGCCGAGGCGTCGCACCAGCGCGCGCGCCTCGGCAGCCGACGGCACGTCGAGCGCGACGATCAGCCGGTGGGCGAGAAGGGCGGCAATACGGTCGTGTCCTGCGGGATCAACCATGCAGTAGCCGCGCCGCCCGCGCCAATTTGACGATCACGGCCTTGAAGCGATCCTGGGCGTCCTTGTCGTTGAGGTGCCCATGTTCGTCGAAGGCGTTTTTGGCGCGCGCAAGCAGCACCTGGTCGGGCAGCACCAGTGCGTTGAGACCCATTTCCAGCACGTTGCGCACGGCAACCAGCCCGCGCATGCCCCCGGTGCCGCCAGGAGACGCGGCTCCGATCGCGAACACGCGGGTCTTGTAGACTTCGAGCCCGGCGTTGCCGTCGTCCCGGACGCGGCTGACCCAATCGATTGAGTTCTTCAGCAGCGGCGAGATGGACGCATTGTATTCCGGGCTTGCGATGAAGATGCCGCTGTGCGCCGCCATCACCGCCAGCAGTTTGCGCGCATTTTCGGGCACATTGTTCCCGGTTTCATCGTCGCCGTTGTAGAGCGGCATAGGGTAATCGCCAAGATCCGCAAACGTCGCCATGAGCCCGTTGGCGTCGGCGATCTTGGCCCCGAGCTGGGCGAGTTGCCGGTTGAACGACCCCGCGCGCGCAGAGCCGGAAATGAACAGCAGTCGGGGATCGGACGGCATCGGGACCCTGGGTTCGCTGAAAGCATGAGATGAGGAGCAAGTTCGTTACATCGCCCGCCCGCCATACAGTGTCAAACGGACTGCGCGGCGGGGAATGTCGGAGGTTGAACACCGGGTCCCATTCTCCCTGCTACCCGGCCGTGACCCGCCGCAAGGTGAGATTGATCCGGCGGCATCCGAGCTCGATCTCCTCCAGTGCAAGGGCGGATGTGCCGGCGTGAATGCGATCGATGCCGTGGAATGCGAGGCGCGCCTCGCCCCCCAGCACGAAAACGTCTCCTGAACAAAGTTCATAGCGTGTCTTGGGGTCGGTGCGCTTGGGCCCGCCCACATGGAACTTCGCCGTATCTCCAAGAGAAATGGAAACGACGGGAGCTGAAAAATCCGCTTCGTCGCGGTCCTGGTGGCTGCCCATCTTAGCGGTCGCGCTGTAGAAGTTAATGAGGCACGCTTCCGGCTCGCTAGCAGAGCCGGCAACGGCCCGCCAGATATCCATCAGGCGCTTGGGAAGCGCGGGCCACGGCTGTCCGGTGCGGGGATGCTGGGCTTGGTAGCGGTAGCCCTTGGTATCGGATACCCAACCGAGCGGACCGCAGTTTGTCATGGCGACCGAGAACGGCTTGCCGGTACGCGGCATCGTCGGCTGGAATGAGGGCGCAGCACGCACGACGGCGGCAATGTCGCTCAGCAGCACGATTTGGTCTTTTGGTTTCAGAAAATCAGGGTAATGTCTCGCGCCCCGGTTCTGGGTAAAGCCTGGTGTTGGTTGGTCCCGTGACACCTGCGACACAGCGGTTCTCGCAAAAGCGTGTAAAACGTATGCGGCCGCCGGTTGCGGCCCCAAATTCACGCTCCTATATACCCCATGCTGTTCGTTATCCCAACGGGGACCGCCAAACAGTTCGCATAATAGGCTGAGGAACGCCGCGACAGCGGGTTCCGCGCGGTCTGCCAAACATGAAGGAATGAAGACGATGGGTAAAGTAATAGGCATCGACCTTGGGACCACCAACTCGTGTGTCGCGGTGATGGAAGGCTCGAAGCCGCGGGTGCTGGAAAATGCGGAAGGCGCCAATACGACGCCGTCGATCGTTGCGTTCGCGTCCGACGACGAGCGGCTGATCGGCCTGCCGGCCAAGCGCCAGGCGGTCACCAACCCGACCAACACGTTTTTTGCCATCAAGCGCCTCGTCGGCCGTCGCTTCGACGACCCCGTGCTCGACAAGGACAAGAAGAACGCGCCCTACAAGATCGTAAAGGGCCCCAATGGCGACGCCTGGGTCGAAAGCCACGGCAAGAGCTATTCGCCCCAACAGATCTCGGCCTTCATTCTGCAGAAGATGAAGGAAACCGCCGAAGCCAAGCTCGGCGAGCCCGTCACCCAGGCCGTCATCACGGTTCCTGCCTACTTCAACGACGCCCAGCGTCAGGCGACCAAGGATGCCGGTAAGATCGCGGGCCTCGAAGTGCTGCGCATCATCAACGAACCGACGGCGGCAGCGCTGGCCTACGGCCTTGACAAGAAGAAGCAGGCCAAGACGATCGCAGTCTACGACTTGGGCGGCGGCACGTTCGACGTGTCGATCCTTGAGATCGGCGACGGCGTATTCGAAGTGAAGTCGACCAACGGCGATACGCATTTGGGCGGCGAAGACTTCGACCAGCGCATCGTGGACTATCTCGCCGCTGAATTTAAGAAAGAGCAAGGCGTCGACCTGACGAAGGACAAGCTTGCGCTGCAGCGCCTGAAGGAAGCCGCCGAAAAGGCCAAGATCGAGCTGTCGTCGGCCGCCCAGACCGAGATCAACCTGCCCTTCATCACCGCCGACCAGACGGGCCCCAAGCATCTCACGATGAAGTTGACGCGCGCCAAGCTGGAAAGCCTGGTCGACGATCTCATCATGAAAACGCGCGGACCTTGCGAGCAGGCCCTGAAAGACGCAGGCCTCAAGGCCGCCGAAATTGACGAAGTGGTGCTCGTGGGCGGCATGATCCGCATGCCCAAGGTGCAGCAAGTCGTCAAAGAGCTGTTCGGCAAGGAGCCCCACAAGGGCGTCAACCCCGATGAAGTCGTGGCCGTCGGCGCCGCGATCCAGGGCGGCGTGCTGAAGGGCGAAGTGAAGGACGTGCTGCTGCTCGACGTGACGCCGCTGTCGCTCGGCATCGAAACGCTGGGCGGGGTGTTCACGCGGCTCATCGACCGCAACACGACCATCCCGACCAAGAAGAGCCAGACCTTCTCGACCGCCGAAGACGGCCAGAGCGCGGTGACGATCCGCGTAAGCCAGGGCGAGCGCGAAATGGCGGCCGACAACAAGCTGCTCGGTCAGTTCGACCTTGTCGGCATTCCGCCTGCACCCCGCGGCGTGCCGCAAATCGAAGTCACGTTCGACATCGACGCCAACGGCATCGTCCACGTCAAGGCGGCGGACAAGGCAACGCAGAAGGAGCAGTCGGTTCGCATCCAGGCGGCCGGTGGGTTGTCGGATGCCGAGATCGAACGCATGGTGAAGGACGCCGAGGCGCATGCAGCTGAAGACAAGGCAAAGCGCGAGTTGGTGGAGTCGAAGAACCAGGCCGAAGCGCTGATCGACAGCACCAAGAAGCAGTTGGCCGAAAACGGCTCGAACGCCGCCGTCGCGGCCGTGAAGAGCGATGTCGAAAAGGCGATTGGCGATACCGAGACCGCCTTGAAGTCGGAAGATACAGAGCAGATCAAGACTGCGACCGCAGCACTCGCCCAGGTCGCGATGAAGATCGGCGAAGCGATCTATTCGGCAGCCCAGGCCTCGAATGCTGCCGAGCAGCATGAACCCCAGTCTGGACCCAAGAGTTCGGCGCCCGGCGACAACGTCGTCGATGCCGAGTTCGAGGACGTCAAGGACGACAAGGGCAAAAAGAAGTCGGCCTGATCCATCGACACGCGAGGCCGCAGTTCACGCTGCGGCCTCGTTCTTTTGCGGCAGGATGAGGCGCTTCGAGGCCCGGCCGGTTTGCCCCGCGCGCCACTGCAGCATCAAAGCCGAGCGGCGTGAAATGCGGATGATCTGAATTCAAGCGGAGTTGGGCTCCTCATGGCCAAACGCGACTACTATGAAATTTTGGGCGTGAAACCCGGCGCGAGCGAGCAGGACTTGAAGTCGGCCTTCCGCCGGACCGCCAAGGATTGCCACCCCGACGTCGCCGTGGGCGACAAGGGCGCCGAGCAGAAATTCAAGGAATTGAACGAAGCCTACGAGGTCCTGAAGGACCCCCAGAAGCGCGCCGCCTACGACCGGTTCGGGCACGCAGCTTTCGATGGCAGCATGGGCGGACAGCGCGGCGGCCAGCCGGGCGGCTTCGGCCCCGACTTCACCAACAACATGGCAAACATCTTCGACGATCTGTTCGGCGAGTTCATGGGCGGCCGCCAAGGCAGCCGCACGCGCGGCGGCCGTGAGCGCGGTGCGGACCTGCGCTACAACCTCGAAATCACGCTGCCCGAAGCCTTCACCGGCAAGAAGGCCCAAATCCGCGTGCCGACGAGCGTCGGCTGCGAGACCTGCTCGGGCACCGGCGCAAAGGCCGGCACCAAGCCGAAAGCCTGCAGCACCTGTGGCGGCATGGGCAAGGTGCGCGCCACGCAAGGGTTCTTCACGATCGAGCGCACCTGTCCCTCGTGCCAGGGCCGCGGCGAGATGATCGACGACCCGTGCTCCGGTTGCCAGGGCGCGGGCCGCGTGGTCAAAGAACGCACACTTTCGGTCGATATCCCCGCCGGCGTCGAGGACGGCACACGCATCCGCTTGGCCGGCGAAGGCGAAGCCGGCATGCGCGGCGGTCCCTCGGGAGATCTCTACATTTTCTTGGGGTTGAAGCCCCACGAATTCTTCCAGCGCGACGGCGCCGACATCTTTTGCAAGGTGCCGATCTCGATGACGACGGCAGCGCTCGGCGGCCAGATCGAAGTGCCGACGGTGGGCGGTTCGGCGACCCGCGTGAAGGTGCCAGAAGGGTCCGAGAGCGGCAAGCAGTTCCGCATTAAGGGCAAGGGCATGCCGGTGCTGCGCTCGACGGTTTCGGGCGACATGTACATTCAGGTCGAGGTCGAAACGCCCAAGAACCTCACCCGCCGTCAGCGCGAACTACTCGAAGAGTTCGAGCGCGAAAGCCACAAGGAGACCAGCCCCGAAAGCGCCGGCTTCTTCGCCCGCGTGAAGGACTTCTTCGATGGCAAGGGCGTGTGAGGGGCGGCTATCAGTTTTAAGCGGCGTCCCGGCTAAGCCGGATGCGCTGGAGGCGGAATTAGGTTAGAGCATTTTCCGACGAAGTGGATCCCGGTTCGTCGTCGACGGCGAAGCCTCGCTCCATGAACACGGCGAAGCCTCGCTCCATGAAGATGAAAATGCGACCAAATCAAAAACCTAGAGTGCGCATCCGATTCCGTAGGATCGGAAAGCGCTCTAGGCAGGCGTCACGCATCGGGGACCCTGCATGAACTTCTTCGGCCTTGAGATCACGGGTGAGCACGCGCGCATCGTAGCGGCGGCGCTGACGGGAGCCGTCGCGACGGCAGGCTATGCGGCGGGGCGCTGGGCGGAGCACCGCCGCCGGGTCCATTTCCGCAAAGAAGACCTCGTCACCAGCTCGATCCTCATCGAGTTCTACGGCGTCCGCTCGCATGAAGGCCGCGATACGCTGCACATCATCACCCAAGGCAGCTCGGCGACGCTGGATGGCTTTTTCCGCAGCCCCGAGCTGGTGCACCATATTCAGCGCGCAGCCGCCAGGCATCCGGGCTTGCTGAAGCTCGACAAGCCGGTCGCCCACCGCATGATGATGGACGAGGGCAAGGACACGATCACCGGTCTCGACCCCAAGGCCAACATGGATTTCCTGAACGGCCGCCCGACCCGCGATGACGCCACTTTGTTCGGCTATGCAGCCTATGGCGAGAACCACCACGACGGCCAAAGCCTGCGCGACCAGATCGCCCGCGTCGTTCTGATGGTGGCAAGCCCCGCGCTCGTCGAAAAGTTCACGTCCGCCGAATATGTGAAATCGGTCGGCGTCGCCCATGCCGGCTATCGTCCCCGCTGCGACCGGCTGCATGATTTTGCGAAAGAATGGCAGCGTTTGCAGGCCTTGCCCGCTACCGAGCGCAGCTTCGCCACCGACAAGATCTGGCAGATCACGGTTCGCACGCAGAACTAGAGCATTTTCCGACGAAGTGGATACCGGTTCGTCGTCGACGGCGAAGCCTCGCTCCATGAAGACGGCGAAGCCTCGCTCCATGAAGACGGCGAAGCCTCGCTCCATGAAGACGGCGAAGCCTCGCTCCATGAAGATGAAAATGCGACAAAATCAAGAACCTAGAGCAAAATTCCGATTCCGTAGGATCGGAATTTGCTCTAGTGCCTATTCGTTTGCATTGGACGCACGTTGCGCGTCCATCGCAGCGTGAATGAGTATCTGAAACAAAGATCTATAGCGTGAACCGCACTGCGCTGCGATTCCAGATAAGTTGATCGCGTCTAGCGTCCCGGCCGCCTCTATGCGCTAGCTTTTGGGGTGCGCGTTTCCAACGTGTGAGGTTGCCATGGTCTATGCGGTTCTCGCGAGCTTGATCGGCGGACTTCTGTCGCGCGGGTGGTCGAGCTTCCTGACCCTTCTGGGTGGCATCCTCGCCGTCTATGGTGGCGCGCTCGTTTTTGTGGTCTGGCCCGCGCTCGACAACTCGGACCTGGACAAGGCTACCGCTTCGGGCGTGGCGGTCAGCATGTTCGTGGTGCACGCTCTGATCGTTGTCAGCGCTGGGCTCGTCCCGTTCATCCTGCGCCGCCAATTCGGACGCACGGACGAGTAGAGGCGGCGGGTCAGGCTAGGCTCTTGATGTCTTCGAGCGCGAGGTAGCCGGGCACGATAGTGATAGGCACGGGGAACGAGCCCGCCTGTTTGCCGGCCGCGAGCGAGGCAACGAGCGGACCCGGGCCCTTGGCGTCGGTGGAGGCGCCGAGCACGAGAATGGCGATATCCTCATCGGTGTCGATCGCCTGTACGATCTGCTCGGCCTTTGCACCCTCGCGGATCGCTTCCTCGGTGACGACGTCCTCGAAACCCGCCTGGTTGAGCTTGCGCCGGAACAGCCGGAACAGGGCCTTCGCGGTGGTGGTTTCTTCCTCGATGTGCCGCTCGCGCACGCCGACCCAATGCATGTAGTCTTGCGGCTCGATCACATAGAGCATCGAGATGATGCCAGTTGAGCGCTGCACGCGGCTGGCGGCGTAATAGAGCGCGCTCTCGACTTCGACGCTGTCGTCGACCACGAGCAGATACTTGCGCACGTGACCAGCTTCGAAGGAGCGGCGGCGTTTCATGGGCGGCTTTCAGGTTATTTGGCCAAACGCACGAATGCTGCCATGCCCGTGCTCAGCGGACAATGGGAATGATATTCTAAGCTCCGGGCGAAATAGTTAGCTCCGGATGAAGCCGACGATATCCTTAATCTGGTTCATCACCGGGGCGGCGAGTGCACGCGCGCGCTTGGAGCCGTCAGCAAGGATCGCATCGATGTGGGCATGATCGGCCATGAGCTTTGCAGACTCAGTTGCAATGGGCCCGAGCTTATGCGCGGCGACCTCCGCCAGTGACTTTTTAAAGGTCGAGAACTGCTGCCCGCCGAACTCGGCGAGCACGCTCTCCTGCGTGCCCCCCGACAGCGCGGCGTAGATGCCGACGAGGTTCTCGGCCTCGGGGCGGCCTTTGAGCCCGCCAGCTTCCGAGGGAATGCCGTCGGGATCGGTCTTAGCCTTCTGGATCTTCTTGGCGATGGTATCGGCGTCGTCGGTGAGATTGATGCGCGACAGATCCGAAGGGTCGGATTTCGACATCTTCTTGGTGCCATCGCGCAGGCTCATGACGCGCGTGGCAGGCCCGGTGATGACCGGATCGGGCTGCGGGAAAAAGAGTCCGTCGGCGTACCCGGCAGCTACGATTTCAGCCTTGAAATCGTTGTTGAATTTGGCCGCGATGTCGCGCGCGAGTTCGAGGTGCTGCTTCTGGTCTTCTCCGACCGGCACGGCCGTCGCGCGGTAGACGAGAATATCGGCGGCCATCAGGTTTGGGTAGGCATACAACCCGACCGAGGCGCGCTCCTTGTCCTTTCCGGCCTTGTCCTTGAACTGGGTCATGCGGTCGAGCCAGCCGAGCCGCGCGACGCAGTTGAAGATCCAGGCGAGTTCGGCGTGCTCGGCCACTTGGCTTTGGTTGAACAGGATCGAGCGCTGGGGATCAAGCCCCGACGCGAGGTAGGCGGCGGTGACTTGCCGGATCGATTGGCGCAGCTCGGCTGGCTCCTGCGCGACCGTGATCGCGTGCA
>JANXVY010000032.1:5000-26317 GCA_025351425.1 Hyphomicrobium sp. | reverse complement strand
CGTGCCGTTGTGGCAGGTGCCGCACGCAGCTGTAATGCCGGCGTGGTTCATCGGTGTGCCCGGACCCCAGGCCGTGAAGTTCGTGGTGGAGTGGCAGGTCTCGCACGCGGCGGTGGTCGGGATATGCTTGGCGTAGGAGGCTTGCCCCTTGGCCATGGTCCCGTTGTGGCACGTTGCGCAGCCCGAGCTGATACCCGTGTGGTTCATCGGCGTGCCGGGGCCGAACGCAACGAAGTTGGCGTTCGAATGACAGCTCTCGCACGGCAGCGCCGTTGGCACGTGGCTGGGATAATCGGCCATGCCCTTCGCGACGACCCCGTCATGGCACTGCGCGCAGTTGGACGAAATGCCGGTATGGGCGAACGTTGCACCCTTGAAGCTCACCGTGCTGTGGTGGCAGGTCTCACACGGCGCCGTCGTCGCCAAGTGCGTCGGGTTCTTGCCGAGCGCCAGGTTGCCGTTGTGGCAGCCCGCGCATCCGACCGTGATGCCGACGTGGTTCATCGGCGTGCCCGGGCCCCAGGCGACGAAGTTCGTGGCCGAATGGCAGGTTTCGCAAGCGAGCGAAGTCGCGACGTGCTTGGGATAGACCGATTTGCCCTTCGCGCTGATCCCGTTGTGGCAGCTTGCGCATCCCGAAAAGATGCCGGTATGGTTCATCGTCGCGATCTTGAAGCTGGTCGTGCTGGTGTGGCACGTCTCGCAGGACTCGGTCGTCGCGATATGAGTCGGCTGCTTTCCCACCGCCTTGACGTTGTTGTGGCAGTCGGCGCACCCCGTCGTAATGCCGGTGTGATCAAAGCCGGCGGTTTTGAACGTCAAGGTGCTCTTGTGGCAGAAGCCGCACGGCTGCGACGTCGGAATGTGGGTCGGCGGCTTGCCCAGCGCGACGCCGCCGGTATGGCAGACCGCGCACTCGGCCGTCGTCTGCGTATGATCCATCCGCACCGACTTGAAGTTCACGAACCCGTGGCACTTCTCGCACGCATTGCTGGTGGGGACGTGCTTGGGGGTCTTGCCCGGCGCCCGCTTGGCGTCGTGGCAGGTCGCGCAAGTGGCGAGTACCTGCGAATGATCGAACGTGAGCCCGGTGACGCTGGTCCAATTCTGCGTGCTGTGACAGCTGTCGCACGTCTTGGTGCTCGGAAGGTGGTTTGGGTGCATCCCCACGGCGTGGCGGCCGTCGTGACAGGTGGTACAGGCCGTCGTTACCTTCTTGTGGTCGACGTGAACCTGCTTCCAGCTCTCGGTGACATGGCAATCGCTGCACGTATTACCCGACGGCACGTGATCGGCCGATTTCCCGCTGATCTGCGGGCCGTTTGTGCGCAAGCCGTTATGGCAATCGACGCACGCGTGCGAAAGCCCTTTGAACACCGCGTTATAGTGGCAGGTTTCGCACGCACTGGCCGCGTGGGCGCCGGTCAGCGGAAAGCCCGTCGCCTTATGATCGAAGTTCTTATCGACTTGGATGGTTTGCGAGTTGGCCTGCGGGCTAGTCTGAGCGATCGCGGACGGCGTCAGTACGAACGCCGCGTTAAGCAGAAAGGCCAGCAACCACGCAAAAAAAACCGCGCGCCGGAGTGCCCCCCCGGAACGGTTCCCGTCCTGCCCGGCTAACTGCCCCAGCCCCAACAATAGTTCCCCGCATCATCAAAAAACGTCACGATAATCAAACAAAAACAACGCACTGCCCAAATCATAGCCACACGCAATATGATCCCAAGAAAATCAGGTTCCGCGCGCCGTGCACACACCCAAGATCGATGCACTAAATCATTGTACGCAATATCGATATGGCCGATGGCGGTTATTCACGGTTTTTGGTTTGGTGCACCGCCACCAGGACGGCTTCGCTTGGAACCGCGCTACAGTGAATCGGGTGCTGCCGCAGGCTATTTCCGGATGAACGCCGTGCCAAAAGTGTCGGGCGTGTGGCATTTGCCACAGTTGCGCCCGAACGCGCCGCGGTGCTGGTCGCGGGACTTGTGGCAGCTGTAGCAGTCCGTCGGCGCGGCGGCTTTTTCCGAATTCCGGGTCGTGTGACACGAATAGCAGGCGGCCTTTACATGCCGCCCGCTCAGCTTGAACTTGGTTTGCCGGTCGTGATCGAACCGGGCCTGTTTCCAGTCCGTCACGTTGTGGCAGGCGCCGCAGTTCGGCCCGAGCCGGCCGTCGTGGGTCTTTTTATCGCTGTGACAGCCCGAGCACGCAATTGGCGCATCGCGGTACAGCTTCGTCTTATGACAGTCCTCGCACTTGGCCTTCGCGTGCTTTCCCTCCAGCGCGAACCGCGACATCGCATGGTCGAATTTCGTGTCAGTCTTCCAACCGCCTTCGCCATGACAGCTGAGACAGTCCTTGCCGAGCAAAGACTTGTGAACGTCATCTTTGAGGTGGCACGAGATGCACGTCAGTTCGACCTTCACTCGGCGCGGATCTTCCTTGTGACACTTTTCGCACCCAAGCGGCTGATGTTTACCGAGCAGCGGGAACTTGGTCTGCGTGTCGTGATCGAACGCCGTGCCTTGCCATCCCTTTGTCGTATGACAGGTTTCGCATTTCGTCCCGTTGCGGCCCTGATGGACATCCTGCTGGCGGTGGCAATCCGCACACAGCATCGATACGTTCTTGTAGCGCTCGCCCGCATGACAGGACTTGCAGCCGACATCCGCGTGCCGGCCGGTGAGCACAAACTTAGTCTTGCCGTGATCGAAGTTCTTGATCTGGCTCCAGGCTTTCGGGTTATGACAGGTGGCGCACTGGTTGCTCACCTGCCCTTTATGAGGGTCGGCCGCCGTGTGGCAATCGACGCACGCACTGGGCGCCTGCCGGAACTTCTTTCCCGTCTTGTGACACTCCTGACAACCGACGCTGGCGTGTTGCCCCGCGAGCGCGAAGTTCGTGCCCGCGTGATCGAACGTTGCCTTGTCGAGCTGCACGATGTCGGCGGGCCGCCCTTTGTGATCAGCATGGCAATGCCGGCAATCGTTGGCCGCCACATCTTTGCGCAATCCGTGCAAGCCCCGCTTGGCGCGCCCGTCGGCTGCGACGTCTTTGTGGCACGACAGGCACAGATCGTTTTGGGCTTTCGGGCTGAACGGCGAGTGGCAGTTCGCGCAGTCGCCCTCAAGCTTAGCGTGCCCCTCGATCAACGGCCCCGGCATGACCAGCCGCTCAAAAGCGTTCTGTGCAAGGGCTGCAGACCCAGCTCCCACGAGCAGCACCGCCGCGGCGAGCAGCAGTTGCAGGGTCGATCTGATGCGAGCGGCCACAGGTCCCCCCAATCAATATAGATGGACTGCGATCACATGTCCGACCGCCGCGCCGATGAGCAACAGGAACAGCGGCAGGTGCAGCACGTGCCAGAGCCCGAACAAGCGCTCGTAGAAATGGAAGCTTGCGGCACGCCGCACCGTCTTGAAATAGGCATCCATGTGGTTTTGCACGGCCGCGATGCAGGCTTTGTGCGTCGCTGCGTCCCAGCGCTCGCGCAAGGCCCGCGCCGAAATGACTGCCTCTGCATCGGCCTTGATCCGGCGCTGGCTGTTGCGGCTGCGCGCGCCCAGGAACACGGTGGCCCGGAAACTTCCCAGCGTCGATCTGCGAAACCGCTGCGCCTCCGCCTCATAAGCCTTGAGTTCGGCCTCGATCTCGGGCGCAAATTGCATGTCGCGCCCGAAGGCGCGATGCAGGGTGTCCACGTCGTCGAGCAATTCAGACAGTTTGGCGCGCCGGCCCGACATGCCGACGTGGATCAGCGAATAGATGTAACGTCCCACGATCCCACTCGCGACCACCATCAGCATGAAGATCATGGCCACCGAGCCGTTGACCGAATTCAGATCGAAATTGGAATGCGCGACCACGAGCGCTGGCCCCAGAACACCCAGCGCGGCGTGGGCCATGAACCAGGAGTGAACCGAACCCGCCCCCTGCAGCGTTTTCCAGTGCTTGCGCAGCGGATACAGCAGCAGCGACAGCATCATCAGGCTGCCCGCGATGCCCAGGTAATATCCAGTGCCGGTTGCGGGCGTGATGATTCCCTCGTTGCGGATCGACCAAGCATAGCCAAGCCCGGAAAGAATGGCTGCGCAAAATGACCATTCGACGAAGATCCAGGTCCTGCGCACTCCGCGGGCAGGTTGCATGCCGGGCTTTGGTGCATCGGCGGGGAATAACGAACCAGCCGCGTCGTTTTCATTGTGGATGGGTGTGGTCGGGCTACCACCCTGCTGTGGCGCAACCAGCCGCGAGGTGCGATACGCTGGCTCAAGCCTATGAGAGGAACGTGATGTCATCAGAGTGCCCCGAACCGCGCGTCATGATGCTGGTCGTCGCAAGGCTCTACGGGCACTCCTCGTGGATAGATTCTCATAATATGACAGAATCCGGCTCCAGATGATCGCGCGGCCCTAGCTGCGCGCCGCCCCGTATCAGCACTCACGGCTCAACGAGGTACGTTGTGTCACGATCATCCTTTATCTGAGGTTAAGAATCGCATGGCACCTGAAATCGGACATTATGCGCTCATTCTTGCGCTGGCGATTTCGCTCACTCAGGCGGTGGTACCCATCCTCGGCGCGCGCCGAGGAAATCGCGAACTCATGGCCTATGGCGGGCGCGCAGCGCTCGGCCAGTGCGCCTGCATCGTGCTGTCGTTCGCAGCCCTGACCTACGCCTTCATCACCTCAGACTTTTCTGTCGAGATCGTCGCGGCCAACTCCCATACGGCAAAGCCTCTCGTCTATAAGATTTCCGGTGTCTGGGCCAACCACGAAGGCTCGATGCTGCTGTGGGTGCTGATCCTATCAATCTTCGGTGCGGCGCTCGCGCTGTTCGGCGCGAATTTGCCCGACACGTTGAAGGCCAACGCGCTGGCCGTGCAGGGCATGATCAGCCTCGGCTTCCTTGCTTTCATCGAGTTCACCTCGAACCCCTTCAACCGGCTGGATAATCCGCCCCTCGACGGGAACGGGCTGAACCCGATCCTGCAAGACCCTGGCCTCGCGATCCATCCGCCGTTCCTCTACCTCGGCTATGTCGGCTTCTCGATGGCGTTCTCGTTTTCCGTCGCGGCTCTTATCGAAGGCAAGGTCGACGCCGCCTGGGCCCGCTGGGTCAGGCCTTGGGTACTGGCGGCCTGGTGCTTCCTGACCATCGGCATCACGCTGGGCAGCGCCTGGGCGTATTATACGCTCGGCTGGGGTGGCTGGTGGTTCTGGGACCCCGTCGAGAACGCATCCTTCATGCCCTGGCTCGCCGGCACCGCCCTGCTGCATTCGGCCCTGGTGGTGGAACGGCGCAATGCGCTCGTCAGCTGGACCGTGCTGCTCGGCATTCTCACCTTTTCGCTGAGCCTCGTCGGCACGTTCCTTGTGCGCTCGGGCGTATTGACCAGCGTGCATGCCTTCGCGACTGATCCCGCCCGCGGCGTGTTCATCTTAGGGTTGCTTATCGCGGCGACCGGTGGCGCGCTGACGCTCTACACAATCCGCATGCCCACTTTGAAAAGCGGCTCGCCGTTCGCTCCTGTCAGCCGCGAGGGCGCGCTGACGCTGAACAACATGTTGCTGCTGATTGCGTGTGGCACCGTATTCCTCGGCACCTTTTATCCGCTTCTGGTCGACCTGCTGACGCGCGACAAGATCTCGGTCGGCCCGCCATATTTCAACCTGACGTTCGTTCCCATAATGGTGCCGCTGCTGATCGCGATGGCGATCGGGCCGATGCTAAAATGGAAGCGCAGCGAACTGCCCCAGGCCCTTGAACGCTTGCGCATTCCCGCGATCGCCGTTGCGGCCGTTGTCGCGATCACGATCGCACTCGGGATCGGCCGAGGGTTCTTTTCAGCGGTTGGTTCCGCCATCGGCATGGGACTGGCGGTCTGGCTCGTCGGCGGGTCGCTCGCCGTACTTGCCTACCGCGTCCGGCTTGGCCTTGGACCCTACGAGACGACCCTCAACCTCGTCCGCACCACGCCGCTCGCGTTCTACGGCCTCGTGATTGCCCATTCGGGCATGGGCATCACCGTCGCAGGCATCACCGGCATGACGTCGTGGGCAACAGAAACCGTCCAGTCGCTGCGCCCCGGCGAACAGCTCCAGTTGTCGGGGTATGACGTGAAGCTGCGCACGGTCGAACTGGTGGCCGGGCCGAACTACGAGGCTCAGCAGGGCACCTTCGATGTCTCGGTGCGCGGCCGCCCGGTGACGACGCTGGTCACGCAGCGCCGCTTCTATCCTATCCGCGAACAGCTGACGACCTCGGCCGGCATCCACACCAATCTGATTTCGAACATCTACGTCACGCTTGCGGAACAGGACGCCAAGGGCGCTTGGCCAGTGCGATTTTACTTTCACCCCTTCGTGCCCTGGATCTGGCTCGGCGCTTTGACGATGGCGTTGGGCGGATTCGTCTCGCTCGCCGATCGGCGGCTGCGCGTCGGGCTACCGCAATCGGCACGGCGCCTCGCGCCAACCGTAGCGGTGGGCGGTCCCGTGCCGGCCGAATAAGGATCAAGATATGTCCCTTTCAACAGCGAACCTGACCCGTTTTGCGCCCTTGCTCGGGTTTGCCGCCATTGCGGCGGGCCTTGGCTTTGCGCTGACCAATGACCCGCGCAAGATGCCGTCCATGCTGATCGACAGGCCGGCGCCCAAGTTCGCGCTGCCGCCGCTGGATGCGGGCTCAAGCGGCCTCGCCAGCGAAGATCTCAACGGGAAGGTCGCCCTGCTCAACGTGTTTGCCTCCTGGTGCGGCGGATGCCGTGTCGAACATCCGACGCTCGTGCAGATCGCCAAGGACGGCGCGGTTCCGCTCTACGGCATCAATTGGAAGGACAAGCCGGGAGACGGCCTGAAATGGCTACGCGCCCACGCCAACCCCTATCTCAAGGTCGGCGACGACCCCTCGGGCCGCCTCGGGATCGATATGGGCGTGACGGGTGTGCCTGAAACCTTCGTCATCGACCGCACCGGCCGCATCCGCTATCGCCACGCCGGCCCCATCACCCCCGACGTCTGGCAGGAAACCTTCGAGCCCCTGCTCGCTTCCTTGAGGTCCGAACGATGATCCGCGCAATTCTCAGCTTTGCAGGACTTGCCCTGCTGATGCTGGGCGCATCCGTGCCCGCCGCAGCCGTGACGCCCGATGAGATGCTGAAAGACCCGGCGCTCGAAGCGCGTGCCCGCGACGTCAGCCGGCTGCTGCGCTGCGTCGTCTGCCAGAACCAGTCGATCGACGATTCGAACGCACCCTTGGCACAAGACCTGCGCATCCTGGTCCGCGAACGCCTCACAGCCGGCGACACCAACGACCAGACCATCAATTTCATCGTTGCGCGCTACGGGAACTTCGTGCTGCTGAAGCCGCCGATGCAGCTGAACACTGTGCTGCTCTGGTTTGGACCGGCGCTCCTGTTTGCCTTGGCGAGCTTCGGGCTCCATCGAACCCTGAAGGCCCAGGCGCAGCCCACAGATAAGGTCGCTGCCGCGCCACTCAGCGCGGACGAAGAGAAACGGCTGGCGAAATTACTTGGCGATGCGCCCGTAAAGAACTAGAGCATTTTCCGACGAAGTGGATACCGGTTCGTCGCAGAAAATGCGACAAAATCAAGAACCTAGAGCAAAATTCCGATTCCGTAGGATCGGAATTTGCTCTAGCCGGGCGATACGCTACCAATTGGAGAAGTCGATGTTGCTCTGGATTATCTTGACGTTGATGACGTCGGTGGCAGCTGTCTGGCTCGCAACGCCCCTGCTCGCCCGTATCGATGCTGCGCGCGCTGCAAGCTCCAACACCCTCGAAGTCTACCGCGACCAGCTGGCGGAGGTCGCACGCGAGCGCGGGGAAGGCCTGATCGAGCAGGATACTGCCGACGCGGCCGAACTCGAAATCAAGCGGCGCATGCTTGCGGCCGGACGCGATCAGGCCGGCAAGTCCGCGGTGCTGTCGTTGGGTGAGCGGCACTTCGCCGTCGTGAACCTGATAGGAATCGTCGTGCTCGGCAGCGCCATCCTCTATTCCAACACCGGCCGGCCCGATATCGATAGCGTGGCGCGCGCACCAACGACACTCGTGCTCGATCAGGCCCAGGGCTCTTCGTTTCAGCCGGCAACAGGCGGCGCAGCACCAGCCATCCAGCCTGCCGCCGGCTCCGCTCCCTCCGCCGAACGTCCGCAAGCCGTTGCAGCCCCACCTTCAGGCGGTCCCGCCGCCACCGCACCCGGCGCCAGACCCCAACCGGTCGGCTCGCTGGATGAAATGATCCAGCGCCTCGTCGAGCGCTTGAAGAAGGACCCTGGCCAGGCCGACACTTGGCGCATGCTCGGCTGGTCCTATGCCTCCACCGAACGGCACGCCGAGGCGGCTGATGCCTATCGCAAGGCCGTCGAGCTGCAACCCACCAATGCGGCCCTGCTGTCGTCCCTGGGCGAGGCGATGGTGCGCAGCGGGGACGGTCAGGTGAAGCCCGACGCGGTCGCGATCTTCGACCGGGCGTTGGCGGCCGATCTCAAAGAGCCGCGGGCACGCTACTTTAAGGGCGTGGTCCAGGAACAGAGCGGAGACAAGCGGGCAGCGCTCGACAGCTGGATCGCCCTCCTGAGCGACGGCAAGACCGAAGGCAAGCCGGACGACCCCGCGATGGTGGAATTGCGCGGACGTGTGACCAAGCTCGCCTCAGAGTTGGGCGTCGATGTCGCAGCCCGCCTGCCAGCCGCTACAGCTCCCGCGGGAAGCGGCATCCTTTCGGCTCTCGAAAGCGATCCCGCGGGCGCTCCGGCTGCGCCCGCGCCGCGCGGCCCCTCCGCCAGCGCTATGAAAGCTGCAGCGGCAATGTCGCCAGCCGACCGCACGGCCATGATCCGCTCCATGGTGGACGGCCTTGCCGCGCGCCTTGAAAAATCGCCCCGCGATGGCGATGGCTGGCTGCAATTGATCCGCTCACGCCGTGTACTGGGCGAAACTGACGCAGCCAGGGCCGCCCTCGCGAAGGCACTCGATGTTTTCGCCGATACGCCCCAGGAGCAGCAGCGTATTACCGCGGCGGCCCAGGAATTGGGTGTTTTGCCATAAGGGCAGGGGCCGGAATGGCAAAGTTTGGTTAGCAAAGCGCCAAGACAATCCATTGATTTCGCACAAAAAATGTGACGTTTTTGGAACGTTTCCAACCCATAAATGAACCCGGGCCGGGGTGCGTTTTGGGTTGAGCGGTACATATGTTGGACACGTCTTTGGCGTTGTACGCTTTTCCATTGTCCGCGATCATGCTGTTGTATCTGCGTGGCCGCCACGCGGAAGAAAAGCGCAGCCTGGCTGCGCGCGAAGAAGCGGCCGCCGCCGGTCTGACGCAGCCCGCTTCGCTGCACCCCGTTATCAACCTCGATCGTTGCATGGGCTGCGGTTCGTGCATCGCGGCCTGCCCGGAGGGTGAAATTATCGGCCTGATCGACGGCAAGGCGGAGTTGATCGAACCCTCCCATTGTATCGGTCACGGGGCCTGCAAGACCGCCTGCCCGTTCGACGCCATCAACCTCGTTTTCGGCACCGCCGAGCGCGGCGTCGACATACCCAACGTCGGCAGCGACTTCCAGACCAACGTCCCGGGAATTTACATCGCCGGCGAATTAGGCGGCATGGGCCTCATCCGCAACGCGATCGAACAGGGCCGCCAGTCGCTGGCCGCCATCGCCGCATCCAAGCGCCTGCGCGTGGCCGGCCGCTACGATGTGGTCATCATCGGCGCGGGGCCGGCTGGCTTTTCCGCCAGTCTTGCCGCAATGGAACGCGGCATGACGTACCTGACGATCGAACAGGACAGCCTCGGCGGCACGGTTGCCCACTTCCCGCGCGGCAAGCTGGTGATGACCCAGCCCGCAACGTTACCGATGATCGGCAAAGTCAACTTCCGCGAGACGACGAAGGAAGCCCTGCTCGGGTTCTGGGAAAAGGTGATGGCCGACACCGGCGTAAAGGTGAACTTCCAGGAGCAGGTCAACGAGATCGTGCCTATCGGCGCCAAAGGCACCGGGTTTGAAATCCGCACCACGGCCGGCACATATCAAGCGTCCAATGTGCTGCTGGCGATCGGCCGCCGCGGCACGCCGCGCAAACTCGGGGTGCCCGGCGAAGACCTCTCGAAGGTTGTCTATCGTCTCGTGGACGCGAGCCAGTATGCGGGCCGCCACGTGCTGGTCGTTGGCGGCGGCGACAGCGCCATCGAGGCCGCCGTCAGCATCGCGGAGGAACCGGGCTCGACGGTCACGTTGTCCTATCGCGGCGACAGCTTCAACCGCTCCAAGCTCAAAAACCGCCAAAACCTGGACGCAGCCATCGCATCCAACCGATTGACCGTCCACTATAAATCGTCTGTTAAAAAAATTGCGGCACACTCGGTGGACTTGACGACAGAACAAGGACCGCTCGTCCTTCAAAACGATGCGGTCATCGTGTGCGCCGGCGGCATTCTACCGACGGGCTTTCTCAAAAGTATCGGCGTAGAGATCGAGACCAAGTATGGCGATGAATAATAACATGGCCTTGGCGGCGGTCGTGGCCGTCATGATCGGCACTGTGGCAGGCTTTGGCGCAATTTCCTTCCTGCCTAAACCGGCCAAGGATTTGCAACTCGCCGCCGCCCCAGTTGCAGCCTCCGCCGCGCCGGAGGGTTCCGATCTGGCGACACCTGCCCCAACGACCGCAATGGTTGCAGCACCATCGCCGCTGAGCCCGCTCCATGACGCCGCGGCGAGGGGCGACCTCGATGCCCTCCAGACGCTGTTGGCGGCGAAGCCCGATCTCATGGCAATCGACCGCGATGGCAACACCGCGTTGATGATCGCAGTCCAGGCTGGGCACGTCACCGCCACCCGCCTGCTGCTGGCCGCCGGCGCGAACCCCGCTTCCCCCAACGCGCGTGGCGCAACGCCGCTTATTGCGGCCGCCGGCCAAGGCTTTGGTGCGATCGTCCGGCAGCTGCTCACGGCGGGCGCAGGCGTCAACGCCAAGCTGCCGGACGGAACGACCGCGCTCACTGCTGCTGCTCGCGGCTGCTTCGACGCAACCGCCACATCCTTGCTGAAGTCGGGCGCCCTCGTCGAAACCCAGGATAGCGCTGGAAAATCGCCTCTCATGCACGCGGCCGCCCGGTGCGAACTCCAGTTCGTCAAAGACCTCGTGGCGGCTGGCGCACAGATCGAAGCCATCGACCGCGAGGGGCGCAGCCCGTTGTGGCATGCAGCAGACGCTGGAAGGCTCGACACAAGCGTCGCCCTGCTGGAGCGCGGCGCCGCGATCGACCACGCCGACGCTAACGGCGAAACGCCGCTGATGCGTGTAAGTTTCCATGGCCACGTCGCGTTGACCGGCGCACTGCTGGCGAAAGGCGCCGATGTGACCCTTGCCAACAATAACGGCAATACGGCGCTGGCGCTGGCTGCCCGCAACGACGAGCCCGCCGTCGCACGTGCCTTGATCGCGCGCGGCGCCAAGATCAACGCCCGCAATCGCTTCGGTTACTCTCCGCTGATGATCGCCGCGAGCCAGGGCAACAAGTCCGTGGCGAGCGCCCTGATCGAAAGCGGCGCCGACCGTTCGATGCGCAGCAGCCGCCGCGAACGCGCGCGCGATCTTGCGACCGCCGCTGGTCACTACGATCTTGCAGCCGAGCTCTGAGCCGAGACGATCCAGTCATCAAAAAAGCCTGCGGCGCAAACCGCAGGCCTCTACAAGCGGTGGTTAGAAATTCTGACCGCCGGCATCAGAATTGATCCTTTGCGCGCGGACGCCGCACCAACCCCGCGCGCGGATACCAGCGGTCAAAACTTTTGACCGCTGGTATGAGATGTCGACGCCGAAACCGGGGTGCTCAGAGCACTTGGCGGAACAGCCAGAACAAGCCCGCCGACAACGTGATGGCGACCGGAAGCGTCAACACCCAGGCCATCAGCATGTTGCGGATGGTCGACCACTGCAGGCCTGAACCATTGGCCGCCATCGTGCCGGCGACCCCGGACGAAAGGACGTGCGTCGTCGAAACCGGCAGGCCGAACACGTCCGCTAGAGCATTTTCCCATCTGACGGCATCGATTGTGGATTCACAACGGTCCCGAACAGGGATCCATGCTGAGGGCTGGCAGAGGAGGCCAGTCCGAATGACCAAGCCTCTATCCGACGACCTTCGTGTCCGCCTGATCGACGTGGTATCGAAAGGGATGAGTTGCCGCGCAGCGGCCGACCGGTTCGGGGTTGCCGCCTCGACCGCCGTCAAGCTGGTGCGCCGTTGGCGTGAGGCGGGTACAAGTAAGCCGCGTCCGCAAGGGGGCGACCGGCGCTCCGAGCGGATTGAGGCCCATGCCGCAGAAATCCTAGGATTGATCGCCGAAACGGCGGACATCACGCTGGTGGAGATCGCGGCCCACTTAGAGCAAATTCCGATCCTACGGAATCGGAATTTTGCTCTAGGTTCTTGATTTGGTCGCATTTTCTGCGACGAACCGGTATCCACTTCGTCGGAAAATGCTCTAGCTGGCAAAGCCGTCGCCTTCGCGTACGACGCCGCCGGCAGTCACCATCGCATACACGCCGAAATCCCGGTGCCCCAGCAACCGCTGCAGCGCATCGGGCACATCGGCGTCCCGCGCGCCCGTCGCCGGATTGACCTCGGTCGCAGCGCACCGCACGGTTCGCTGGAATACCGTAGCCCGCACCGCGCCCAGCGAAATCTCCCGCCCGGCGAGATCGAGTTCCGCCCACGGCGCGAGCCCGTTGATCAGTACGTTGGCGCGAAACCGCAGTGGGGCAATCTCTCGCCCTATCGCCTGCTCCAGTGCCCGCACTGACGCCAAATTGATGATGTGGAGGCACTTTTCCTTCACATCCGAAAAGCTATGCCCCGGCGCAAACACGACGCGCGGCCGCCCCCGCAGGCTTGAAGCCATCTCGCGCGCCAGGAAGGCTTCGATCGCGCCACGCCCCTCGCTTGTTTGCAACGCCCCCTCAGCCAGGGCCGCGCCCTCCCGCGCAATCGTCAACCGGTGGGTCTGCGTGTCGAACGTGGTCGTAAGCTGAGCCAGCCCCTCGTCGCGCATCAGGCACAGGAATGTCACCTTGGGCAGATGGCGCGGCGCCGCCTGATCGAACGCGCCGGGTCCGTTTTCGACCGCATACATCCGGTCGAACGGCATCGCCTCCCCGGCCGTCAATGCAACTTGGGCAAGCCGCTCGGGCGACAGCCCCTTCACCGGATAACGATAAAGCGTCGCAATCGTCGCATCGGCCATGGCGGCGTGCCTTTCTCAGTGCTCAGCCCTTGTCTGCGCCACGGCTTCCCCTAGATCAAGTGCACGCGGATGCCGTCAGGGTCCGCACGCTGGATTTCGGAAAAGTGTTCTTGCGGTTTTCCGTGAAAATCCAGCGCTGCAACACCAATGATATAAATCACAGCTAACGCCATCGCTTGAGTTTAAGGGTGGGGTCCGCAGGTGGAGAAGACGTATGAATTTCGAAAAATTTACCGACCGTTCCAAAGGTTTCGTCCAGTCGGCGCAGAGCCTGGCATTGCGCGAAGGCCACCAG
The DNA here is from genome assembly GCA_025351425.1 of Hyphomicrobium sp. GTDB lineage: Bacteria > Pseudomonadota > Alphaproteobacteria > Rhizobiales > Hyphomicrobiaceae > JANXVY01. The sequence goes on along the minus strand of JANXVY010000032.1, from coordinate 12,739 downwards.
CAGTTCGCCGTCGAGCATCTGCTGAAAGTCCTGCTTGATGACCCCGAAGGTCTCGCCAGCGGCCTGATCACCAAGGCGGGCGGCCGCGCCAACGACGCCCGCAAGGCGGTAGACGCGGCGCTCGCCAAGCGCCCCAAGGTCACCGGCGGCGGCTCCGGTCAGGTCTACGTCACGCCGGAATTGGCCCGCGTGTTCGATACCGCCGAAACGCTCGCGGAAAAGGCCAAGGATAATTTCGTAACCGTCGAGCGCCTGCTGTTGGCGCTCGTCATCGAAATGAACACCGATGCCGGCCGCATCCTGGCTGAATCGGGCGTCACCGCCGAGGCGCTGAACAAGGTGATCAATGAGCTGCGCAAGGGCCGCACCGCCGACAGCGCGGGGGCCGAGCAGGGCTATGATGCCTTGAAGAAATACGCGCGCGACCTGACTGAGGCGGCGGCGAACGGCAAAATCGACCCCGTCATCGGCCGCGACGAGGAAATCCGCCGCACCATCCAGGTCCTGTCCCGCCGCACCAAGAACAACCCCGTCCTCATCGGCGAACCCGGCGTCGGCAAGACCGCCATCGCCGAAGGCCTCGCCATGCGGATTATCCAGGGCGACGTCCCAGAAAGCCTGAAGCACAAGAAGCTGATGTCCCTCGACATGGGTTCCTTGATCGCCGGCGCGAAATACCGCGGCGAGTTCGAAGAGCGTTTGAAAGCGGTTCTCTCCGAAGTGCAGGCCGAAGCCGGCGGCATCATCCTTTTCATCGACGAACTCCACACTCTCGTCGGCGCCGGCAAGTCGGACGGCGCAATGGATGCGTCCAACCTCTTGAAGCCCGCGCTCGCCCGCGGCGAATTGCATTGCGTCGGCGCAACCACGCTGGACGAGTACAAGAAGTACATCGAGAAGGACGCAGCGCTTGCCCGCCGCTTCCAGCCGGTGTTGATCAATGAGCCGTCGGTCGAAGACACCATCTCGATCCTGCGCGGCCTCAAGGAAAAATACGAACTCCACCACGGCGTGCGCATCACCGACGGCGCGCTCGTCGCCGCAGCGACCTTGTCCCACCGCTACATCTCCGACCGCTTCCTGCCCGACAAGGCCATCGACCTGATGGACGAGGCGGCCTCCCGTCTGCGTATGCAGGTCGACAGCAAGCCCGAGGAGCTGGACGAGATCGACCGCCGCTCAGTCCAACTGAAGATCGAGCGCGAGGCCCTGAAGAAAGAGACGGACGCCCCCTCCCGCGATCGCCTGAGCCGCATCGATAAAGAGATCGCCGGCCTCGAGGAGAAATCCCACGCCCTCACCACGCGCTGGGAGGCGGAGAAGGGCAAGCTCGGCAGCGCCCAGAAGTTGAAGGAAGAGCTCGAGCAGCGCCGCATGGAGCTCGACCGCTGTCAGCGCCAAGGCGAATACGCGCGCGCTGGCGAGTTATCGTATGCCATCATCCCCGAGCTCGAAAAGAAACTGAAGACCATCGAAGTCGGCGACGGCAAAGCGCCCATGCTGGAGGAAGCGGTGACCGCCGACCACATCGCCGGCGTCGTCTCGCGTTGGACCGGCGTTCCCATCGACAAGATGCTCGAAGGCGAGCGCGACAAGCTCTTGAAGATGGAAAAGGCGCTTGCTGCCCGCGTCGTGGGCCAGCTCGAGGCGGTCACCGCGGTCGCAACCGCCGTCCGCCGTGCCCGCGCCGGCCTCCAAGACCCCAACCGCCCCATCGGCTCGTTCATGTTCTTAGGCCCGACCGGCGTCGGCAAGACCGAGTTGACCAAGGCGCTCGCCGCCTTCCTGTTCGATGACGATACCGCGATGGTGCGCATCGACATGAGCGAGTACATGGAAAAGCACTCGGTCGCCCGCCTGATCGGCGCGCCCCCCGGTTACGTCGGCTACGAAGAAGGCGGCCGCCTGACCGAAGCCGTGCGCCGTAGGCCCTATCAGGTCATCCTGTTTGACGAAATCGAGAAAGCCCACCCGGACGTGTTCAACGTCCTGCTCCAGGTGCTGGATGATGGGCGCCTGACCGATGGCCAGGGCCGCACCGTCGACTTCAAGAACACGCTGATCATCATGACCTCGAACGCCGGCGCCGAATATCTCGTCGCCCAGAAGGAAGGCGAACTGGCCGAAGCCGTGCGCGAAGACGTCATGAACGAGGTCCGCTCCCGCTTCCGGCCCGAGTTCCTGAACCGGTTGGACGAGATCATCCTGTTCCATCGTCTTCAGCGCGTCGATATGGCCAAGATCGTCGATATCCAGATGGGCAGGCTCGCCCGCCTGCTCACCGATCGCAAGATCACGGTCGTCCTCGACGATGCGGCCCGCAGCTGGATCGCCAACCGCGGCTACGATCCAGCCTACGGCGCGCGGCCCTTGAAGCGCGTCATTCAAAAGCACGTGCAGGACCCACTTGCCGAGCAGATCCTGTCCGGCGGCGTCAAGGATGGCGACACCGTCCACGTCTCCGTGCGCGACGGCGCGCTCACGTTGAACGGCTGGCCCGTCAAAGCCGCCGCGTAACTCGGCAGTCTGATGAACGAGCAGGGCTCTTCCGCTCCCCACCGGGAAAGCGGAAGGGCCCGCTGCCGTTGAAGAACAAGTCCATTGCTGAACTTATGTAACGGTTTCGTGATCCGCGCCGAACTGTGTTTCGGAGCACCCGTTCGAAGCCGCCCGTCGCGATTTTCCCTCTGAAGGATCAAGGCGTCGTGAAAGTTCCGTCCCCCGCTCCCCATACGCATAAGGGGTTCGCGGCCCGCGAACTTTCATCCCTGTTCCAATGGAGGAAACCATGAAGCTTTCCGTGAATACCGGTGCAGCAATCGCCGCAGCCGCCGCCCTGCTGGTCGCCAATGCCGCCACCGTGCAGCCGGCCGCCGCCGGGTCCCACACAGTCAAGTGCTTCGGCCTCAATTCCTGCAAGGGCCACGGCAATTGCAAGTCGACCGCCAACGCCTGCAAGGGCCAGAACGGCTGCAAGGGTCAGGGCTTCTCGATGATGGGCAAGTCGAAGTGTCTCGCCAAGGGCGGCAGCACGAGCCACGGCTGAATTCGGCTTCAAATCTGATCCACGATAGACCGTCGGCCGGGTGGCGCACCGCTCCCTGGCCGGCGGTTGTCGGCAGTTCTGAAGGTGGCAGCCCAGGAGGCAATCATGGCATCGGCATCCCCCACGGCATTGATCGGCGCCAGCGCACGGCAGTCCGGCAAGCCCCCTTATCTGGGGTTTGGGCTGGGCTTGCGCCCGCAACACTACGCGGACATCCTGGAAGGCGACCCGCAGGTCGATTGGTTCGAGGTGATCTCAGAAAACTACATGGTCCCGGGCGGCCAGCCCCTGCGCATCCTCGACGCCATCCGCGCCCGTTACCCCATCGTGATGCACGGCGTGTCGCTGTCGATCGCCTCCACCGCGCCCTTCGATCAAGGCTATCTGGCGGGCCTGAAGCAATTGGCCGATCGCACCCAGCCGGCCTTCGTCTCGGATCATCTGTGCTGGACCGGCGTGCATGGCATCAACCTGCACGATTTGCTGCCCATCCCCTACACCGCCGAAGCGCTCGATCACGTCGTGTCCCGCATCCAGCACGTCCAGGACGTTCTCAAGCGGCCTCTCGCCATCGAGAACGTCTCGACCTACGTGCAGTTTGCCGGCTCCGAAATGCCCGAGTGGGAGTTCATCGCTGAGATGACCAGGCGCACCGGTTGCTGGCTCGTGTTCGACGTCAACAACGTCTTCGTCAGCGCCTTCAACCACGAATTCGACCCCTACGCCTTCATCGCAGGCATTCCCGCCGATCGCGTCGTGCAGTTCCACTTGGCCGGCCATGAGCACAACATGACCCACATCATCGATACCCACGATGCGATGGTGCCACCGGAAGTCTGGGACCTCTATCGCGCGGCGGTAAAGCGTTTCGGGCCGGTATCGACCATCATCGAGCGCGACGATCGTATTCCCCCGCTGGACGAACTCGTCGGCGAACTCGACATCGCCCGTGCGCTTGCCTACGAACTGCTCCCCGAATTGAAACAGGGAGGCGAGCGTTGACGCGCCAAAAGTCGAGCAGCCCCCAATGCTCTCCCCGCTGCGGCACTAAGCCTGCCCCCGGCCCACGCCGTGGGTCCGTGGAACCGGGCCTGGCCGCGCTGCAGGAGAGCTTCCAGCAGGCGATCCTGACGGGCGACCAGTCGATCCTCGACACGTTGCTCGATAGCTCGCGTACGACGCGTCACACGCTGTTCGACGTCTATCGCAACGGCTACACGGGCCGCCTCGTCGACGTGCTGCGGACCGAATTTCCCCTCGTCCACGTCTATTGCGGCGATGAGGAGTTTGACGCCCTTGCGCGTGCCTACATCGCAGCTTGCCCCTCCAAGACCCCCAACGCCCGTTGGTTCGGCGTGCGGCTTCCGGCCTTCTTGGCAGCTGTTGAAACCTATGCCGAGCACCCCGTGCTGGCGGAACTGGCATCGATTGAAAAGGCGCTGTCGGAAGCGTTCGACGCCGAAGATGCGCCAACGCTTTGTCTCGGCGGGTTGGCGCGCTTTCCACCCGAGGCATGGGGCAATCTCGTGTTTTCGCCCCACCCGGCCGCCAAGCGTCTCGACCTTTCGACCAACGCCTTCACGATCTGGCAGGCGCTGAGCGCGGAGGAAACGCCTCCCGCCCCGGAAACGCTGCCGTCCACCCGCCGCCTGCTGGTCTGGCGTCAGGATGGCATGGCAACCGTCCGCGCGCTGGGCGACGAAGAGGCGATGATGTGGACCGAGGCGGGCCGCGGCCGCACGTTCGGCGCGCTCTGCGAAATGATCGCAACTTTCGACGTGCCGCAAACCGCAGCCTTGCGCGCTGCAGGCTACCTCCAGTGCTGGCTCAACACCCAAGCCCTGACCTCGGCCAATCTCGCGCTTTTAACCAGTCTCGCGCCCTGAATGGTCGTTTGGTCCCGGCCTGGAACCAAGCCCGCTCGGTAGCGCATCAAGTCAACTCTTGCCTTGTTCCCCTCCTCGTCCGCGCGAAGCGCTAGAGCATTTTCCAACGAAGTGGATAACGGTTCGTCGAAGAAAATACGGCAAAAGCAATAACCTAGAGCAAAATTCAGATTCCGTAGGATCGGAATTGGCTCTGGCGGTTGAGGTGGACGAGAAATACGGTTGGCTTCTGAAGACGGACCAACGGGCTCTCGACCTTCCTGGTCACGCCCTAACGAGTGGGTTTGCCCCCGCCAGCCCTACTTCACCTGGGTCATCACCGGCGGCCGCCGCATCAGTTCGTCGATGCGCCCGCGCTCTTTCTGGAAGTCGGCCAGCTGCTTGCCCGTGAGCTGCCGTTCGCGCGGCACCTGGATCGACAGCGGATCGACGAACTGTTTGTTGACCAGGATTTCGAAGTGCAAATGCGGCCCGGTAGAATACCCTGTATTGCCGAGGAAGCCGATGATCTGCCCTTGCCGCACTTTAGCGCCGGCCTCCGCGCCGCGCGCAAATCCACTCATGTGGCTGTACGTGGTCTGATATCCGTTGGCGTGCCGGATGCGCACGTACTTGCCGTTGCCGCCTTTATACAATGCTTCCTCTATGACCCCGCTGCCCGCGGCGACGACCGGCGTACCGATCGGGCCGGACCAGTCGATGCCGGTATGCATCCGGCGATCGTTGAACAACGGATGGAACCGGAAACCGAAGCCGGACGTCAGCCGCACGTCGTCGCTGCGCAGCGGCTTGCGCATCAGGAACTTCTTCGAGTTGTTGCCCTGCTCGTCGTAGAAATCGACCAACCCGTCGGGCGTTCGGAATCGCCAGAACCGGCCGGTGATGCCGCTGCCGGAAATGCCGGTGAACAAAAGCTCGCCCGGTGGGCTTTCGGGCGAGCTGTCGTCGCGCAGATCGAAGAACATCTCGATCGTATCGTTGCCGCGCACGCGGCGGCGGAAGTCCGTTTCGTAGGCATGCACGCGCAGCATCTGCTGGATCGTTTCAGCCGGCACGTTCTGCACCAGCGCCGCCGCATAGAAGCTCGCGTAAAGGCTCGACAGCTGCGATTGGTCCCCTTCGGCTGAATCCTGCGTGCGCACCTGTTCGTCGAATTGGGTGGCGCTCGCGACGAAATCGCCGGCGCTGTTGCGCGTGACGGTCACCTTGTGGTCGTGCCCTTCGGTGAACACGCTGAACCGCGCCGGTTCGCTGCGGCCGGCCTGCGTCAGCGAGGGCACCATGGTGATGCGTACCTCCTGTCCGGGCGTAAGCATGCCGTCGGGGATCAGCCCTTTGGCCGTCTCGGCCATGGCTTTCGCCTGCCAGGCGTCGCCACCGGCCTGTTGCAGGATCTTGGCGAGCGTATCGGCCTTGCCGACCTTGACCACGCGCACCTGGCGGTTTTCCAGATCGTCACCGACCGTCTCTTCGGTCTCGAACGTCGTCTTGATGAGCCGCGTCGTATTATAGGGCAGCGGCTCGTCGATCTTGCGCCGCGGCTCGGCAGCCGTTGCAGGCGCTGGCGCCGCGTCGGCGACTGGCGGCGCCTCGGCCGCGGAGGCCGCCCCCTCGCGATTGCGCGAAACCAGATCGGTGACTTCCTGCGCGTCCAGTTCCTGCCCGTCTTCGCCAGGCAAGATCCCGCCCATCAGTTCGACCACTTTGATCGACACGTCGTTATTGGCGGAGCCGTCGTCCGCGGAGCGCGCTTGAGCTCCTCGTTCGGTCGCATAGAGTTTGAATGGGTTGAACGGCGGAATGACGTCGGCGTATTCGCCACCGACCGGCGCCAGATGCGCCACGATCCGGGCATAGGGCTTGGCGTGGATGTACTCGCGGTTCGCTTTCTTCACCTTGAGCGAATCGTGAATGATGAAGCGGGTCGACATCGCCCCGCTGGTGATCTTCAGCTTGTCGGACTTGGGCACGGACCACTTGAGCCCCTCGTCACGCCGCAGCACGAAAGCTTTTTCCGACGTTCCCTCGCGCATATGCCGGAGCGCCGGCATCAAGCCGCCCTGTTCGCTGCGGTCGGTCGAGCCATATAGCACCACGAAAATGGCGAGTGCCCCCACGCCGCCGGCAAGACACGTGCTGAGCAGCCAGCGAAACCGGCCCCCGCGCTCGCCAAATCCGTATTCGCTTTCGAAATGGGTCTTGCGGCCGCCGCGCGATCCGCCGCGATAGACATGGGGCAACCCGCGCGGACGGTCGGCCGTCGGCGCAGCGCGGCGCCGGACTTGGCTAGGTATGCTCCGCCTGTCGACCACGAATGTTCACATCCCGCTTTCCGCCCCCAGATGGTTGGGTGCGAACGTCCAATCTACCCGCAGGCGTTCGACCCTGAAAGAGCCCAGAGTGCTCGTAGTAAGAAGAGAACGCTCTAATCAGCTGCGAAACGGCGCCCAGAAGCATCGCATTCTAATCGCGGCCATAGGATGACATGGGGACGTGTGGCCGGAAGGACTCGAACAAACCCGTGTCATCGAAGCATCATACTGCCGAAGCGCCGCGTAATTTCTGGGTTGTGCAGCGGAGAGAGCAAAAAAACGACGCTGAAATTGGGTGTCCAATCAGTAATTTAGCCTGATTCGAGGTTCGTTTCGTAAGTTTTTTTGACAGAGGTGTTGACATGGGAAGTCAGATATTGTTTATTCAATTCACCGGCGCGGCACTGAGTGCCTCGCAGCCCCGGACGGGGCGTCCAATCTTCGATCTTCTCCAGGTTCTCAACCGGACTTACCGGACGAGAGCTTGTTGTCTTT
>JANXVY010000032.1:0-2500 GCA_025351425.1 Hyphomicrobium sp. | reverse complement strand
TACATGCAGGTGGGTATTGCTAATGAGAGCGATCAAGTGAATGAAGGGCATTCGGTGGATGCCTTGGCGGTAAGAGGCTATGAAGGACGTGGTACGCTGCGATAAGCTTCGGGGAGGCGCGAACAGCCTTTGATCCGGAGATTTCCGAATGGGGCAACCCACCTTCGATAACTGAAACTTTTAATCTCGGGCGGCGCAAGTCGTCCGGGCTTAAGATTTTCGGTTATCATTAGAAGGTATCTAACGCTGAATACATAGGCGTTTAGAAGCGAACCCGGGGAACTGAAACATCTAAGTACCCGGAGGAAAGGACATCAACAGAGACTCCGCTAGTAGTGGCGAGCGAACGCGGACTAGGCCAGTGCTCATGCAAGGACAACTGGAACCATCTGGAAAGGTGGGCCTCAGCGGGTGACAGCCCCGTACAGGTAATGCCAAGCATGAGACTCGAGTAAGGCGGGACACGTGAAATCCTGTCTGAACATGGGGGGACCACCCTCCAAGCCTAAGTACTCCTTACCGACCGATAGCGAACAAGTACCGTGAGGGAAAGGTGAAAAGCACCCCGACAAGGGGAGTGAAATAGAACCTGAAACCGGATGCCTACAAGCAGTGGGAGCCTGAAATGGTGACCACGTACCTTTTGTATAATGGGTCTGCGACTTAGTCTGACGAGCAAGCTTAAGGCGATAGCTGTAGGCGTAGCGAAAGCGAGTCTGAATAGGGCGTTCAGTTCGTCGGACTAGACCCGAAACCTGTCGATCTTGCCATGATCAGGTTGAAAGTAGGGTAACACCTACTGGAGGACCGAACCGGTGTCTGTTGAAAAAGCCTCGGATGAATTGTGGCAAGGGGTGAAAGGCTAATCAAGGCAGGAAATAGCTGGTTCTCCGCGAAATCTATTTAGGTAGAGCCTCGAGTGAATACCCCAGGGGGTAGAGCACTGGATGGGCTAGGGGCCCCCACAGGGTTACCAAACCTAACCAAACTCCGAATACCTGGGAGTACTACTCGGGAGACACACTGCGGGTGCTAACGTCCGTAGTGAAGAGGGAAACAACCCTGATCGCCAGCTAAGGTCCCAAAGTGGCGGCTAAGTGTGGAAGGATGTGGAGATCCCATAACAACCAGGAGGTTGGCTTAGAAGCAGCCATCCTTTAAAGAAAGCGTAACAGCTCACTGGTCTAAACAAGGGTCTCTGCGCCGAAAATGTATCGGGGCTAAAGCCGCCCACCGAAGCTGCGGGCTTGAGCAATCAAGCGGTAGCGGAGCGTTCCATAAGCCTGTGAAGGGATACGCGTGAGCGGTCCTGGAGGTATTGGAAGTGCGAATGCAGACATGAGTAACGAAAGGGGTGTGAGAAACACCCCCGCCGAAAGACCAAGGGTTCCTGCGTAAAGTTAATCTGCGCAGGGTTAGCCGGCCCCTAAGGCGAGGGCGAAAGCCGTAGTCGATGGGAACCACGTTAATATTCGTGGGCCAGTGGATGAGTGACGGATGCTGCAAGTTGTGAACCCTTATCGGATTGGGTTTGCAGCGAAGGTGTCCCAGGAAATAGCCTCCACATAGGCCGTACCCGAAACCGACACAGGTGGTCTGGTAGAGAATACCAAGGCGCTTGAGAGAAGTGTGCTGAAGGAACTCGGCAAATTACCTGCGTAACTTCGGGAGAAGCAGGCCATCGATATGGGCAACCATATTGGTGGGGCACAAACCAGGGGGTGGCGACTGTTTATCTAAAACACAGGGCTATGCTAAGACATACGTCGACGTATATGGCCTGACGCCTGCCCGGTGCTGGAAGGTTAAGAGGAGGAGTGAGAGCTCTGAATCGAAGCCCCAGTAAACGGCGGCCGTAACTATAACGGTCCTAAGGTAGCGAAATTCCTTGTCGGGTAAGTTCCGACCTGCACGAATGGCGTAACGACTTCCCCACTGTCTCCAGCACACACTCAGTGAAATTGAATTCCCCGTGAAGATGCGGGGTTCCTGCGGTTAGACGGAAAGACCCCGTGCACCTTTACTGTAACTTTGCACTGGCAATCGTGTTTGCATGTGTAGAATAGGTGGTAGGCTTTGAAGCAGGGGCGCCAGCTCTTGTGGAGCCGAAATGTGAAATACCACCCTTGTGAATATGGTTGTCTAACCGCGAACCGTTATCCGGTTCCGGGACAGGGCATGGTGGGCAGTTTGACTGGGGCGGTCGCCTCCTAAATGGTAACGGAGGCGTACGATGGTGGGCTCAGGTTGGTCGGAAATCAACCGTCGAGTGCAATGGCATAAGCCCGCCTGACTGCGAGACTGACAAGTCGAGCAGAGACGAAAGTCGGTCATAGTGATCCGGTGGTTCTGTGTGGAAGGGCCATCGCTCAACGGATAAAAGGTACGCCGGGGATAACAGGCTGATGACGCCCAAGAGTCCATATCGACGGCGTCGTTTGGCACCTCGATGTCGGCTCATCACATCCTGGGGCTGGAGCAGGTCCCAAGGGTACGGCTG
>JANXVY010000009.1 GCA_025351425.1 Hyphomicrobium sp. | reverse complement strand
ACGTCATAGCCGGCTGTCGTCACATCGCGACGGCTGTGCTGGTCGTGCTCGTTCATGGCGCAGGGTTTCCGCGGCGCTGGTGGACGGCGTCGATTTCCACGTTGAGTTCGGGCGGCAGCACGAGATCGATGGCGCCGATCGCGTTGGCGAGCTGCTCCATGGTGGTGGCGCCGATCAGTGTGCTTGCGACGAAGCGCTGCTGGTTGACGAAGGCGATCGCCATCTGCGCCGGGTCGAGGCCGTATTTGCTGGCGAGCGCCAGGTAATCGCGGATTGCGTCGCTGGCGCCCGGCCGTTCGTAGCGCTGGCCGCGGTTGAACAGAGTGTTGCGCGCGCCCGCGAGCTTCGCGCCGTCGAGGTACTTGCCGGTCAGATAGCCTTGGGCGAGCGGCGAATAGGCGATCAGGCTCACGCGTTCGCGCAGCGATACTTCGGCGAGGCCTACGTCGAACGTGCGGTTCAGCAGATTGTACGCGTTCTGGATCGACTGGATGCGCGGCAGGCGGCGTGCGTTGCTCTCGGAGACGAACCGCATCGTGCCCCAGGCGCTTTCGTTGGAGACGCCGATGTGGCGGATCAGGCCGGCCTTGACGAAGGTTTCGAGGATTTCGAGCGTTTCGTGCATCGGCGCGCCGTCGCCGTCGAAATCCGCGTGGTTGTAACGCGCCGGGTTTGCGCCCAAGGGCGTCGCCCGGTCGGGCCAATGGAGCTGATAGAGGTCGATATAGTCGGTCTGCAATCGCTGCAACGAGCCCTCGACGGCTTCGGTCAGCTGGGCCTTGTTGATGCGCCCGGGCGAGCCATCGGCGCGAAACCAGGTCATGACCGTGCGCCCGACGGCTTTCGTCGCCAGGATCACCTTGTCGCGCGTGCCGCGGGCCTTGAGCCAGCTGCCGACGACGCGCTCGGTTGCGCCCTGCGTTTGCCGCAGCGGCGGGATTGGATACAGCTCGGAGGCATCGAACAGGTTGACGCCCTGGTCCAACGCGTAGTCCATTTGGGTGTGGCCTTCGGCTTCGTTGTTCTGCTGGCCGTAGGTCATGGTGCCGAGACCGATGAGGGAAACGTCTAGCCCGGTGCGGCCGAGTTTGCGGTAGAGCATACGTGAAAACCCGATCCTTGGAGACGCCCGTTTTGGACGTGATAGCCGTTATAGATGTGCGGCATGGGGTGGCGGTGCGCGCCGTCGCTGGTGACCGGGCCAACTATCGGCCGCTCGCCTCGCCGTTCAGCGCCAGCAGCGATCCACGCGCGGTTGCGCAGGGCCTTATGGCACTTCATCCGTTCGCCGTCATCTATGTGGCCGACCTTGATGGCATCGAGGGGCGCGGAGCGGACACCACCCTGCTCAAGTTGCTGGCGGCCGATCATCCGGGCGCCGAGGTGTGGGCCGACCAAGGGGCGAAATCCGCTGACGAGATCGCTGCGGCGCTGGCATGTCCTGGGGTGAGCGCCGTCATTGGCAGCGAGACCGGTGCCGGCCCGGAGGAGCTTGCGGCGCTGAAGGGGCGGTTCGGCGACCGCGTGATCCTCTCGCTCGATTTTCGCGGCGATGGTTTTGTTGGCGATCCCGCGCTGCTGGCCAATCCAGCGTGCTGGCCCAAACGCGTGATCGCCATGACGCTTGCAAGGGTAGGGCGCGGTGCTGGGCCCGATCTCATGCGGATCGGGGACCTCAAGCGACGTTCTCCGGCGTCCGTTGTCTATGCGGCTGGCGGCGTTCGCAACCGCGCCGACCTCGTTTCTGCCCGATCAGCAGGTGCGTCTGGGGCACTGATTGCGTCGGCACTGCACGCCCAAACATTAACGGCCGGTGAACTCCACGAGATCACCGGCCGTTAATTCATTTCAATCGAAGTCTGTGTTCTGCCGGGCTTCCTATCGGAAAACCGCTTTCGCACTTTTCCGGAAGCCCTCTATCCCTTCCAGTGTCCAGACATCTTCAAGGCCAGGAGTTTGAGCTCCGAGGCGCTCAGAGGCGGCCGGTCGTCAATGGGCGGGATAGGACGCTGCGCCTTCGGAGCGGCCTCCGACGCAGCGTCAGCTAGTCACGACTTGGCGGCGAAAGGGTGATGAGCCGTGTTACGGGCTGCGGTCGCTTCGGCAGCCGTCGGCTTGCCGGTGATGGCGCGAGCCAGTGCTTCCTTCGTGGCGCGGTAGTTGAAGTCCTGGATCTTGGCGTCGTCCTTGGCTTCCCAATGGATGAACACGCCAACGCAGATGTACAGGTCATCAGCTTCGGCAGCGGGGATCACGCCTTCTGCAACCGAATCCTGAACGGCCTTGGCAACGCCGTACTGGGCGGGGCCGAACATCTGAACGGCCTGGGTGGCGTTCTTGATGGTGACCTTGTTGTACAGGATGGTGTTGGGCTTGCAGGCCAGGTTGGGAGCGATCACAGCCAGGAGCGACGTGAAACCGTCCTTGTTGTTCGTCAGGCTGTTGCAGAACGCCACTTCGGCAGCGCTGCCGCGGGGTCCGATGATGAGGTCGATGTGAGCAACTTCGTTGCCATCGCCAACGAGCGATTCGCCGACCATAACTTTAGTAATCGAGGCCATTCGGGTTTCCTCCCAAGGTCTAATATACATAAGCAACCGTGCGGAACAGGATGACCTGCACCGGTTGGTTTGCGCTCGTTACAAGCTATCCCAGTTGGCAGACCCCAAAGCGTTGCGACGATCGAAGGCGCGATTGCTGTGAGTTGGTTGGCCAGATAGCGGCTGTTACGCCGAAAGTGTCGTACGCCAAGCGTCACCCTTCAGGCAAGGGGGACGAGACCAATTTTCCCGGACGATTTGCAGTTAACAGCGCTTCTGAAAACAGCGTAGCGACAACAAAGTCGGCTGTCGTTCCGGGGTTCAGGCCGCGCTTTTTCAGATCGGCGTCGAACTCCAGCAGCTTCGAAAAGCCGTCCTCATTGACGGCGGGCAGATACAACGTGGCAAGCTGGTGCGCCGCGGTCTGCACGTCTTGGGCGGTCTTGATGCCGAATTTGCGCGCGATGTGGGTGTCGGGGAAGTGCGCCAGCAGGCACATGTGTAGCGTGGTCACGGCGAGTTCGGGCGTGTCTGCCGATTGGCGCGCGGCGTGGAGCGCTGGCAACGAAAATTCGAAGATGTCAGCAAAATCCGTCACGTAGGCGTTGGCGATGCGGTCGTGGCTGCGGGCGAAGTTCATCGCTTCGCGGAGTGTGATCGAGGGCTGCCTCGCGACATCTGCGGTTCCAACAGTGCCAAGACCTGCGGGATTGGCGGCACCAATCGCGCGGTAGGCGGCCCGGGCATCGTCGATGGTCAACTCGGCCAGGACGTCGGCCAGGTCCACACGCAGCGGGCCGTGGCGGCGCTCGAAGGCGCATGCAAGCGGCGCGCACAGCAACACGATGCCGAGGTTGGTATTGCAGCCCGCCGCCTTCACGCTCGCGGTTATGGCGGCTTCGATGCGCGAGCCAACCGTTGCGTGGGGCCTTGCGATTTCGGGCGCTGCGGCAAGTGCCGATGCCTCGAACATCGCCGTATCCATCCGATGGCCGGGCGAGAACGCGTGGACGTTGCCGGGTTTCAGGCTTGCAAGCTCGGCCCGGCAGGCGGCCACGAATGCTTGCGCCACGGTCATAGGATCGCGCGCCGTTCGAGGGAGGCCAGAAAATCGGTTGCCAGGGCGCCCGCGATGTCGACGTCCGTCACGCTTTGCAGGCCGCGCCAGGCCGGGTTCGAATTGGCCTCGAGCACGAGCAGGCTGCCGTCCTGATGGCGGATCACGTCGACGCCCGCATAGTCCGCGCCGAGCGCGCGGGCGGCGCCGGTGGCTAATTCGCTCATCGCCTTGTCAGGCGTATGGGCTGCCGGTTCAGCGCCCTGCGCGACGTTGGTGATCCAGGATTTCGAGCGCCGAGCCATGGCCGCCAGTACGCGCCCGCTGGAGACGAAGACGCGCCAATCCTCATGGTAGTCCACCGACCGCGGGGGGATGAAGCTCTGCATGTAATATACATGGCCCACTTCCTCCTCCTGCGGCAAGTCCGCGGGTGAGGGCGCGCGTGTAATTCCGACGCCTTGCGCGCCAAACAGCGGCTTGACCACCACGGGGGCGGTGAGATCGCCGAAGCGGGCGTGAGCCGCCGTTTCGCTTTCGACCGTGATCGTGGCCGGCGTCGGGATGCCGGCGCGTTGGAGCAGAAAGGTTGCGGTCGATTTGTCGACGCAGCGCTCGACGGCGCGGGCATCGTTCGACACGCGCACGCCGCTTTCGCGTAACGCGTGCAGGATGCCGAGCCGGAACGTGATTTGTTCGAGTGAGCCGTGCGAGATCGAGCGGACGAACGCGCCGTCGGGGAGGGTATCATCAAAGCCGGGGATGCGCAGGCCGGTTGGGCTTGCCGTATCGAAGGCGCAGTGCTTCAGCGTGGTGGTGACGACTTCTGCGCCGCGTGCGTTCAAGGCTTTTACGAGGCGGCGGGCGTGCCAGTCGCCGTTGCCTTCATCTACAAACAACGCGATTTTCACTGTTCCCCCTCTTCCATGCTCTGCACGCGCATGGGGAGAGGGTTGGGGGGACGCGGTGCCACATGTTCGGGACCGCTGCCTGCCCTAACCCTCTTCCCGAAAGAACGGGGAGAGGGAATGCTCCTTGCTTACTTGAAGCTCTTGTCGACGATTTCGGGGGCCAATCCGCCGCCGTGGAACGAGCGGCCGGTGTCCATGTTCGAGACCGTCACGGCGGCCGGCGAGAACAGCATCGGGTCGATCTTGTAGAAGTCGCCGTTGACCGCGCTGAAGATCTCGGCGAACGGTTTGCCGTAAGCGGCCGAGCCGCGGCTCGGCAATTCGGCTGCCAGTTTCTCGGCGGCTTCGTTGGAGCCCTTCACGAACAACTGTACCCGGCCGCCATAGATGATCGCATCGTTGGTGCGGCCCATCGCCTGGACGAAGTCGGGGATCGGCGGGCTCAAAGGCGCGGTGCCGACACCGTCGATGATGTGCTCGAGCGGAAAGTGGAGCGTGTGCGCCTTATGCAGCGCCACTTCCAGCACGCGGGCGCAGACCTGTACGCCGCCAGCCAGGCTGCCGGTCGGCGCGTACAACACCGTCAGGCCGGCGGGTTCGATGTGGCAGGCTTTGGCAACGTTCTCGACGACGGCGGCCGGTGGCGGGTTGTCGCCCTCGATCACCAGGGCTGCGCGGTCATAGTCGTCGACGTAGTTGAGTTCTTTGTAAAGATCCTCGACCCGCGAAAGGGCGCGAGCGGGACCCGAGCCGAGCGCGAAAAACCCGCTCGCCTCATCCTGCAGCGTCCAGCCGGCGTATTGGCTCGCAAGGCACGCCAGCACAGGGTTGGTCGAATGGACGACGACGCCAAGCGGCCAGTTTGCGTGGCCCGTGGCTGTGGTGATGGCCACCGTGCCCAGTCCGCCCATGCAGACCTCCGCAAGCCGTCGGCCGGCTTCGATGCCGCCGGTTGCTACGGCACCAAGATCGATAATGCGTTCGCCGGACGGACCCGTATAGCTGATGCAGCGCAGGGCGGCGGCGTCTGCGACGATATCCGCAACGAGGCGGTCGGCGCGGGCGTTCACGCTCGGCTTGGGGAAAATCGGGAGCATGGAGGCGATCCTTGGTTGCGGTTCCCCGGCCTTTTGAAAGGATGGGGTCGAATGGGCGGCGCCAACCTGCGGGCGCTGCGCGGCAGGCTACCGCCTGCACCGTTTGGGGGGGGTACGAGTTCCCCCAAACCCCCTCCGTTTTCTCGACGAAACACGCTCGTCGGGGCCGTTGAATTCGCCGCTTCGAGGCGTTACGCCACCAGCCCGCGCGCCATCGCGAAGGCGTGGCGGAAGTCTAGCAGCAGCGGCTCCTTCGAGGTGAGCATCTGCTTGAAGAGGCCCGATTCCGTCTTGTACTTGATGTCGCCGATGGCGAGCGGACCGATGCCGAGGGCATTGCAGCCCGGCAGCGGCGCGCCGTCCATGAACAGGTCCATGCCGTCCACGCCGGGCGGGGGAACGGCGTTCACGTCGGCCGCGATCAGCAAGTTCTTGGCCAGCGCCTTGTGCTCGGCGGAGACCACACGGACGCCGGCAGCGGCGGCTGCGAAGATGATTTCAGCATTGGCGATGACGTCGCGCTTTTGTTCGTCGGTTTCGCCGTTGACAGCCTCAAGGGTGACGCCGAAGCGCTCCTTGGAAACGGCGGCGCTCTTGATCACGCGATCGACGCCGCGGTGGGCGACGAGCTTTACTTCCGCGCCTTCCAGAGCTGCGATGATCGAGGCGGCGAAGCCAACGACGCCGGTTGCGCCGAACACGGCGATCTTGGCGCCCTTCAGCGAGCGGCCGAATTTGTTCTTAAGTACGCGTTCGACGCAGGCAACCATGGCGGCGGCGGTCGTGAAGGAGCCGGCGGGGTCGG
The DNA here is from genome assembly GCA_025351425.1 of Hyphomicrobium sp. GTDB lineage: Bacteria > Pseudomonadota > Alphaproteobacteria > Rhizobiales > Hyphomicrobiaceae > JANXVY01. The sequence goes on along the minus strand of JANXVY010000009.1, from coordinate 78,402 downwards.
CGAACACCGAGACCTGGAACGGCGGCACCATCGCCTTGCGGGCTGCTTCCAACATGTCGAGGGCCAGGATCGCATCCTTGCCGCCGATGAACATGCCCGTGCGCACGCCGTCCTGGGGGGGGCGCGAGAAAATCGCGTCCTGAACCAGCGCCGTCACCTCTTCGGGGGTGACGTTGATATAGGGCACGATGACTTTGAAACCTGCATCCGCCGCCATGTTCACGTCGAACGGGCTCATGTGTTTTTGCGGCGAAAGCATGTGCAGAATCGGCGTGGCGTCGCTCATTGGGTCTCCGGCGGTCCGAACTGGATGGCGTGTCTAAGAGGGGGCTCTCAGGCGGGGATCAGCTGAAAATGCTATCGATGGTCGCGCCGGTATTGCGGCCGCGTACAATGAGCAACTTCAGCCCGTCGGCCTTAGCGTCTCCTACGAAAGAATGATAGAGGCTTTTGGCCGCGGTTTCGGTCGGGGTAAACGCAAAGCCCGTCGGACCCCAGGAACTCTGGCCGATGCCCACCGCTCCGGCATCCTTCAGTTTACTGGCCATCCGGCCGACGGCGGGGCTCGACCACGCCGAACCGCCCTGTGCGGACGCAAAATGGTGGCCGACGATTTCCTGGATTTGCGTCAGCGCGGCGCCGAACGAGGCGATGTCGCTTTCATAAAGGGCGGGGGCGAGCTGCATCAGCACCAGATGACAGATGTGGGCCGCGGCGGCGGAGGGGAACGGGGGAAGGCTTGCGAAGGCCGCCGTCTCGCGGTCGCCGTGAACGCCCTGGATCTGCTCATCCATGATCAAGATGGCGCGCCAGTCGTCGGGGAAGGGCGCGCGCATGACCACGGGGGGCGGAGCGCTGGCGTGGGCGGGATCGAGCGATTTGCCGGCGTCCACGATAAACCCGCCATGCTCGAAGGCCGCGATGCCGATCGCAGAGCGGGCGCCGCGTTCCGCCAGTGCCCCGATCTGGGCGCCGGAACGGTTCTGTCCGGAGAGCTTCAGGATAGCGGCGCCGATGGCGAGATTGAGTTGCGTGCCCGAGCCTAGGCCAGCATGCGTTGGGATCGCGCGCTCGATTTCGACGCAGAATTTGATATCGGGGGCGAATTCGGCCCCATAGCGATGGGCGGCCAGAAGTGCGCGATCGGATTCCGGGCCCGAGGCCGAGAACGAGGACGCCATCGCCACCGATAGCTTGGTTTTGGGCGCATCGATTGCAAGCCCCAGGCCACCGTAGCGGCGGCCGACGCCGCCGGACAGGTCAAGGAACCCCAGATGCAAGCGGGCGGGTGCCCGCACCATGACCTTGCGGAAGGTCTTGGGTTTTGTGTCCTCGGGCAGCTTGATGCGCAGGGCATCAGGAGATTTTCCGGTGACGCCGGCCAAGCTTGGATTGATATTGGACATGTGTGTGTCTAATTGCCAGGAACAGGAAAATGATCAGCGTGGTGCCGTTCGTCGTCAGACTTACCATCCTGAACACAGCAGAGGAACCCGCGAATGGCAACCCGTGAAACGCCGATGGCCGATTCCGACGTCACGGCTTGGCTCGCCCAACATCTGCCGTCGTGGCAACTCAACGATGGCTTTATCCGCCGCACCTACAAGACCCACGGCTGGAAAGGCACGCTGATGGTCATCAATACCGTCGGCCATCTGGCGGAAGCGGCTTGGCACCATCCCGATCTCACCGCGTCGTATGCCTGGGTCGAGGTGCGGCTCGTTACGCATGCCGCCAAGGGTATCACGATGAAAGACCTGGAGCTTGCCCGCAAGATCGAGGAGGTCGTGCAGTGGCAGCCAGCCAAAACGCCGGGCTCCGCGCTGGAAGGCACGCCGACGGGCGACGCCCGCTTTTCCTACGTCAAGCACGACTGATGGTTGTTTCTTCCGTTCCCGGCTTCGATGCCATCATCGCGCTTGGCTCCAATATCGGCGACAAGGCTTGCCACATTGCGGACGCCGTCCAGGCGTTCACCGCGGACGGGTGGGTGCGCCTCGTCAAACGCAGCGCGAATTATCGCACCGCGCCTTGGGGCCATACCGACCAGGACTGGTTCGTGAATGCTTGCATGAGCGTCAAGACCGAGCTTGCGCCGCACGAACTGCTCGCGCGCTGCCAGGCGGTCGAGCGGCAGTTGGGGCGTGAACGCACGATCAAGTGGGGGCCGCGCGTCATCGATCTCGATATTCTGGTTTATCGCGATCTGGCGCTGAACGATCCCGATCTCGTCCTGCCGCATCCGCACATAACGGCGCGGGCATTCGTGCTGGTGCCGCTCGCAGACGTCGCGCCGGATCTGGTGATCAAGGGGCGCTCGGTGCGGGCGTGGCTCACCGAGTTGCCGCACGACGACGTGGTCGCGTTGACGCCTGGTCCATAAAAAAGCCGCCGGATTTGAAGCCGGCGGCTTGAAATTCATCAACAAGTCGAGCCGATCAGGGGTTCGTCTTGAGGAATGCGATCAGGTCCTTGACCTTCTGTTCGTCCTTGACGCCGGCGAACACCATCTTGTTGCCCGGTACCTTGGCCTTCGGGTTGGAGATGTATTCGGCGAACGTCGCTTCATCCCAGGTCAGGCCCGAGGCCTTCATGGCTTCCGAGTAGTTGAAATCGGCGGCCGTGCCAGCCTTGCGGCCGATGACGCCATTGAGCACGGGGCCCACTTGGTTCTTGGCGCCTTCGCCAATGCCGTGGCAAGCCTTGCACACGTTGAACACGGCTTTGCCTGCTTCAGCGTCCTGTGCGTGAGCTGCAACCGGCAGGCCTGCGACCAGCGCGAGAGCCAGAATCGTCTTCTTCATACGCGTTCTCCCTGAAATCCGTCCCCGCTGTCGAGCTGGGTTGGGATAGTGTCCTATCATGCAGTCTCGACCGGCAACTCTGCGACAAAGCTGCGCAGCTAGGACTGTAGCGGTTCTCAGATGAACCGCAGCTGAGCAATTAGGCGAAGCTACTTGATGGCGAGCAGTTCGACGTCGAAAATCAACGTCGCGTTGGGCGGAATGGCACCGCCGGCGCCGCGGGCGCCATAGCCCAAAGCCGGCGGGATGATCAGCGTGCGCTTGCCGCCGACCTTCATGGTAGATACGCCTTCATCCCAGCCGCCGATCACCTGGCCGACGCCGATCTTGAACTCGAAGGGCTGGCCGCGGTCGACGGAGCTGTCGAACTTTTTGCCTTTTACGCCGTCGTTATACAGCCAGCCGGTGTAGTGCATCACGCAGGTCTGGCCCTTGGCGGGCGATGCGCCCGTGCCGGCGACGGTGTCGTTGATCTGCAGGCCCGAGGCAGTCGTGGTCATGGTGTTTCCGGTTGTTGGTTGAGCTACGGCTTGTGGAGGGACGGCGTCTGCGCAGGCGCTAAGTACCAAGGTCAATGCTGCAAGTGCTGCTGCGCGTTTGATCGTTTTCATGTTTACCCCACCGTTCCGCCTAAGCGGCGATACACGAATGGGGGCGGGGTTGTCACGTGGCTTTCGGCGGTGGCAAGCGCCACAAACTCGGCGTGCCGCGGCGACAGTCCGCAGGCGGGGTCCACGTTGGTTGGATCGCCGGTCATCATCATTGCCTGGCAGCGGCAGCCGCCCCAGTCGATTTCGCGGCGGTCGCAAGAGCGGCACGGCTCCTTCATCCACGAGGTGCCGCGATATTTCTCGAACGCCTGGCCCGTGAGCCAGATATCCGAGAGCGACTTGTTGCGGACGTTGTCGAATTCGAGGCCCGGAATGCTTTCGGCGGCGTGGCAGGGCAGCACCCGGCCCGAGGGGGTGATGTTCATCGAGCCGCGGCCCCAGCCGCCCATGCAGGGCTTCGGACGGCTCGCGTAGTAGTCCGGCACAACGAAGTCGAACACCATGATGCCTTTGTACTTCTCCTTGGCGGCATCGACGATCTCGACCGTCTTCATCATCTGTTCGCGCGTCGGCATGAGGGCTGCGCGGTTCTTCAGCGCCCAGGCGTAATACTGGACGTGCGCGACTTCGAGGCGGTTTGCCCCCATGGCAACCGCGAATTCGACGATGGCGGGAAGGTTTTCGATGTTGGCGCGATGGATCGGCGCGTTGACGGTCAGCGGCATACCTAATGCGTGCATCCAGCCGCAAAGCTCGCGCTTCTTGGCAAGACCGCCCTTGTAGGCCGAAATCTTCTCGGCGTTCGCCTCGTCCACGTCCTGGATCGAGAGCTGCAAATGATCGAGACCTGCGTCCTGCAACGCCTTCAGCCGGTCCTTGGTCAGCAGCACGCCCGCCGTGATCAAGTTGGTGTACATGCCCGACTGCGAGGCTGTCTTCACCAGTTCTTCCAGATCCTTGCGTGCCGTCGGCTCGCCGCCGGAGAGGTGCAGCTGGAGGATGCCGAGTTCAGCCGCCTCTTTGAACACGCGCTGCCATTCGGCCGTCGAAAGCTCGGTGCTGGGCTTGTCCATCTCCAGCGGATTGGAGCAATAAGGGCACTGCAGCGGGCAGCGATAGGTCAGTTCCGCAAGCAGGCCCATGGGCGCGCGGCCGCAAGCGGGTTCAGTGCTGTGGTCGGCCCTGGGCCAGGCTTGCGCGCCTTCGGCTATCCTGGGGGAAGTTTGCGCGCCTTCGGCGCCACTTGAAGAAGAGTGCGCGCCTTCGGCGACGACTGGTTCGATCTCGTTCATAGGCGGAGCACTCCCTTGTCGGCGAGGTCCTGCACCATCTGCACGATATCGCCTTCTATTTCCATGATGGGGGCGTTGTAGTCCTTGGCGAGCTGGGCGGCGATATCGTGCACCGTTCTTTCGCCATCACACAACTTCAACACTTCGACAGCGGTGTCGTCGGGTTCGAACACCCGTTCGGGCGCAAGGATGATCCAGCGGCCGCGGCCAGCGTCGTGGCGCAACTTGATGTGCCGGGGCAAGGCGGGCTTGGCCTCTGCCACTGCGATCGCGCGGGTGCGGGGCGTGGGGGTCGTCATCAGGTGTCATCCTCGGGCGATTGTTTGGTCCCTCCCGTCGTACTTAACGGGCAGAGGGGCTTAACGGGTAGAGAGGGTCACCCGTGCGTCATAGGCGGGCGGGGGTCGGCTTGACCGGTATAGGTCTTGGGGTCGAAGGCGCCAGGGGGGATGTTGCCTTCGGCGTAGGCGTGTTCCAGCGCGTCCAGCATCACCCACAACACATTGCACTTGAAGCGGACGGCGTCGACGCAGGCGTCCTGTTCTTCGCGGGTCTTGGCGCGAGCCAGCACGTAGGCTAAGGCGAAGTCGCTGTCACGGGGGGCTTGCGTCAGGCGCCGCTTGAAGTACGCCATGACCTTATCATCAATAAAATCATAGCCTTCGAGCATGCCCGAGATGCGTTCTTTGTGAATTTTCGGGGCGAACAATTCGGTCAGGGAAGAGGCGACCGCGACCGTCAGCGGCTGCTCGCGGACGAAGGTCACGTAGGATTCGACGGCGAAGCGCGTTGCGGGCAGGGCATGGCGCATCGATTGAACGTAGCTGCGGTCGAGCCCCAACCCATCCGTCAGCACCAGCCAGCGCTCGATGCCGCCCGGCTCGTCGCCGTGGCCGTCGTGGTCGAGCTGACGATGAACCCATTCGCGGCGCAGCTCCTGGTCGAGGATGCGGCCCATCATGGCCGCGTCCTTGCGCGGAACGGCCGCCTGGTAGCAGTAGCGGTTTAGCGCCCAGGCCTGGACTTGGCCCTTGTTCAACTTGCCGGTGTGGAGCGCCCGGTGGAAGGGGTGTTTGTCGTGATAGCGCTCGGCGCCCACGGCGCGGATGGCGGCCTCAAAGTCAGCGACGGGCATCAGGGCCGCCGTCGTCATCGATTTGCTGGCGACGAATTCATTCACAGGCGCACCTCCATTCCATCATAGCCGATTTCCCAGCCGGCGACCGTGACCGCGTTATAGGCGTCAGAACCGTCTTCCAGCGCGGGATTCGAGTTGTTGATATGCACGTAGATACGGCGGCCGACATTCAAGGGCGCTATGGCCGCCATCGAACCTTCTGGGCCCGACATGGAGATATGGCCCATGCGCAGGCCGGTTTTTTGCGACAACCCTTGCGCCACCATTTCCGTGTCGGTGAAGAGTGTGCCGTCGAAGAACAGCAGGCTCGCGCCCTTGATGCGCGCGGCCAGCGGCGGATCGATTTCCGCGCAGCCAGGAATGTAGAAGAATTCTTTTCCGGTCTTTGCCGCAGCGATCCGAAGGCCGATCGTGTCTCCGGTGCGGCTGCCGTAGTTGGCGCCTTCCGTTTCGAGATAGAGCGCGATCTTGCCCGGCACGGCGAAGGCTTCGATGGTGAGCCCGAGGTCGATGTTGGCGCCTCTCAAGGGGACGGGCTTATCCAGCGGCAGTTCGATGCGGGGGGCGTTGGCGGGGGCGACGACGTTGAAAACCGAGTTGGCCGCGATGGTCTCCAGCACTTGGCGGGAGCCATAAATCGAGAACGGCTGGCCTTCGCGCAAGTTGATGAGCCCGGCGATGTGGTCGACGTCGCCATTCGTCATGACGACCGATTTAATCGGGCTGTGGCGCAAGCCGCCCGAGCACTTCGCGCCCAGCTCGAGGTTTTCATTGATCTGCTGGCGCAGATCGGGCGAGGCGTTCAGCAAAGCCCAATTCTCACCGTCCGCGCTGACGGCGAGCGACGACTGGGTGCGGGCGCGGAAGCCCGACAGGCCGGCGCGCGCGCTCGCGCAGTTGCGACAGTTGCAATTCCATTGCGGGAAGCCGCCGCCGGCGGCAGAGCCCAGGACTTTGATGATCATGCGCGACCTTGGTAACGCGGATTGAAGGGACGGCCTAGTTTAGGAGATGCAAATCAATCGGATCAGCCCGGGGGCCGGTTGCTTCAGATCAAAAACGCGGAGGCCAGCAGCTGCAGATCCCGATCACGATTTTGTGGAGGTGAGTTAGGCTGGGTCTGCTGCAAACAGAAACGGCGGCCGGGTGACCGACCGCCGCGTCAAGCTCGCGGCCTCGACGGCCGAGCGGCTTGATCACATGACCTTAGATGAGGTCGATGTCAGCCGGGAGATAAGCAGTGACTTCCATGCCGACGGCCTGTTCGCGAACCTGCGGCTTGTTCCAGATCTTCATGATATTTCCTCCAATTAGGGTGTTTTATCTTCATCCAATGGATGACCCGCCGAGGACCACCCATCTCATGCGGGCACGATAGAGTGCCGCATCAGTCAACGGTTCGGCGACGTAGTGTCAAGACCGGCTCGTTGCCGGCGAAGTTACATCACGCGCGGTGCGACCGAACAACTCAACACTGTCTCACAAACGTGTGTCTCTGGCGGTGGGCGGAGGTTTCGGACGGCATCGCCAAATCTCGTGTAGTTATTAGAATAATATTCTACATTCGTCCTCCTGTATTCTTTTTTGTAGAAAAATATTCTTCTCCGGGTTATGGTCTGGCGCGCACTCCCCTTGAGGGCTTGCCTTCGGCGTTAGCAAAGGGCAGAGGGGCGGCCCAAGGCCCAACTCTGCCGTTGATACGATCCTTCACACCCAGGCTGCGCCGCCAGGAGATTTGAAAACGTGACCGTGACCCACTTGTTGCCTAAATCCGCGCCGTTCGCCGCCGACGATATCGCTGCTCTCAACGCCGTGGTTGCGCGCTCCACCAAGGAGCAGCGGACCTGGCTCGCCGGCTTTTTTGCAGGCCTCGAGGCAGCGCACGGACCGGCGGTTGCGGCACCTGCTGTGCGTCCGCGGGTCCCGCTCACCATTCTCTACGGGAGCGAGTCTGGAAATTCAGAGAGCCTTGCACTGAAGGCCCGCAAAGCTGCCCAGAAACAAGGGTTTGATGCCAAGGTCTTCGACATGGCCGATGTGACCATGGCCGCGCTGGTGAAGGCGCAGAACGTCATCATTTATGTTGCGACCTGGGGCGAAGGCGAGCCGCCGCAGCGCGCGATCGATTTCTACAAGGGCTTGATGGCGGATGACGCGCCGCGCCTCGACCGGCTTCATTTCGCGGTGCTTTCGCTCGGCGATATGGCCTATGCGCAATTCTGTGCGGTCGGGAAGGCCATCGATGCGCGCCTGGAAGCGCTGGGCGCCAAGCGGACAGCCGATCGCATCGATCTTGACCTGGATTTCGCCAAGGCCGCCAACGCCTGGACCGAGACGACGCTCAAAGCTTTCGAGCCAGCTACTCCGGCTTCGACCGTTGTGCACGTCGACTTCACGCCGTCCGGCACCGTGTTCGACGACGAGCCGATCTTCACGGCCGAAAATCCGCTCGTCGCTGAGATCAGCGCGTTGATCAACCTCAACGGCACCGGTTCGACGCGCGAAACGTGGCACGTGGAATTGTCGTCGTCCGAGACCGGCTTTGCCTATCAGCCGGGCGACGCGATCGGCGTGCTGCCCCAGAATGATCCGCAGCTTGCTGCAGAACTGCTGGACGCGGCGGGGCTAGGTGGGGACGCGAGCCTCATCAAGAAACTGATCGATGCGCGCGATATCACGACGCTGACGCGGCCCGCGGTTGCGGCGTTCGCCAAGCTCACCGGGCGTGCCGATGTGGCGGCGCTCGCCGAGGGCGAGGCGTTCACCGAATACGCGGCCGACCGCCAGCTGCTCGATCTGTTTGCCGACCACAAGGAAAAGCTGACCGCCGACCAGCTGTTTGGCCTCTTGCGGCCGCTGCCGGGGCGGCTTTATTCGGTCGCGTCCAGTCCCAAAGCCCATGAGGGCGAGGCGCACCTGCTGATCGGGGCCGTGCGCTGGGCTAGCCATGGGCACGCTCGCAAGGGGGTCACTTCGACGTATTTCGCCGACCGGCGCAAGGTGGGCGACACCGCGCGCATCTACGTCAAGCCTAACCGGCACTTCCGTTTGCCCGAGGACAGCAGCCGTCCCATCATCATGATCGGGGCCGGCACCGGCATCGCGCCCTATCGCGGGTTCATGGAAGAGCGCAGCGAAGCGGGGGCGGCCGGCAAGAGCTGGCTTTTCTTTGGCGAGCGCAACTTCACCTACGATTTCCTGTATCAGCTCGAATGGCAGGACCTGCTGGCCTCAAAAGCGCTGACGCAAGTCGATCTCGCCTTCTCGCGCGACCAGCCGGAAAAGATCTACGTACAGCACCGGCTGTGGGAGCAGCGCGACCAGCTTTCCGGCTGGATTGCGGACGGCGCGCATATCTATGTGTGCGGCGATGAAAAGGGCATGGCCAAAGACGTCGACGCAACGCTCGTCAAGATTCTCGGCGACGGGGAAACGGGTGATGCCAAGCTCACCGAGCTGCGCAAAGCCGGCCGCTACCAGCGGGATGTGTATTAGGCCCTGCTCTTAGGTTGGATTAGGCGCCGTCTTGCGCCGTAATCCAACGGTTTAAATTCCGCACGCGACCCAAGGGGTTGGGTTACGCTGCACACAGGCAGTTCACCAACCTAAGCCTCGACCGGCCTATGCAATGACCGCTTCTCACAGGGATCTTCCCATGTCCGATACACCTGCCCGCGCCAAGAACGAACTCATCAAGGAAGCCAGCCACCTGTTGCGTGGGGGGATTGCCGCGGGCCTCAACGACGTTGCGACAGGCGCGCTCGCCGAAGACGACACCGTGCTGCTCAAGTTCCATGGCTCCTACATGCAGGATGACCGGGATATCCGCGCCGAGCGTTCCAAGAAGAAGCTCGAAAAAGCCTTCAGCTTCATGATCCGGCTCCGCATTCCAGGCGGGCTCGTCAGCCCGAAGCAGTGGATCGCGCTCGATGATATCGCGACCACATTCGCCAACGGCACGCTGCGCATGACCACGCGCGAAACGTTCCAGTATCACGGCGTCATCAAGTCGAACCTCAAGCGTACGATGCAGGCGATCCATGCGGCGTGCCTCGACACGCTGGCTGCGTGCGGCGACGTCAACCGCAACGTCATGTCGACGGCGAACCCGTACCTGAGCCCGGCTCATCGCGATGCCTACGAGCTCGCCAAGGCCTTGAGCGACACTCTGCTGCCAAAGACCGGCGCCTATCACGAGATCTGGCTCGACGGCGATAAGGTTGCTGACACGAGCGGGGCGGCCAAGCCCGAAGATGAGCCGATGTATGGGCCGCTCTATCTGCCGCGCAAGTTCAAGATCGTCGTTGCGGTGCCGCCCGACAACGACGTCGACATCTTCGCCCATTGCCTGGGGTATATCGCGATCGTCGAAGCCGGCAAGGTTGTGGGCTACAATGTGACCGTGGGCGGCGGCATGGGTATGACCCACGGCGAGCTCGATACGTTCCCGCGCACGGCCGACGTGCTCGGGTTCTGCAGGCCGGAGCTGGCGCTGAAGACGGGCGAAGCGGTGCTGACGACGCAGCGCGATTGGGGCAACCGCGCGGTCCGCAAGCGGGCGCGCCTCAAATATACGGTCGAGGACCGGGGCGTGGACGCGTTTCGCGCCGAAGTCGAAAGGCGCGTGGGCTGCACGTTCGAACCGGCCCGCGCCTATAAGTTTGCGCGCACGGGCGATCAGCTCGGCTGGCGGCAATCGGCCGATAAGAAGTGGCACCTGACGGCGTTCGTAGAAAACGGCCGCCTCAAGGATCGCCCCGGTTGCACGGCCCGCGCGGCGGTTCGCGAAATCGCCGAACTCGGCGTCTGCGAGTTCGTTGTCACCGCCAACCAGAACCTGATGTTCGTCAATGTCGCCGCCAAGGCCAAGCCCAAGATCGACGCGGCGTTGAAAGCTCACGGTTTGGCGGTTAATGCCTCGTCGGGCTTGCGCCGCAACGCCATGAGCTGCGTCGCGCTGCCGACCTGCGGGCTCGCGCTCGCGGAAGCCGAGCGCTATCTGCCGGGCCTGATTACGGAAATCGAAAACCTGCTTGAAGCAGCGGGTCTGCGCGACGAGGATATCGTCATCCGCATGACCGGGTGCCCCAATGGCTGCGCGCGGCCATATCTCGCCGAGATCGGTTTTGTCGGCCGCGGGCCGGGGCTCTACAACCTCTATCTGGGTGCGGCGTTCGACGGCTCACGGCTGTCGAAACTCTATGCCCAGGATGTGGGGCACGACAAAATCCTGAGGCTGCTCGCGCCCATCATTGCGCGCTATGCCAAGGAGCGGACCGAAGGCGAGCGGTTTGGTGATTTCACCATCCGGACTGGCTACGTCAAGGCGACCACCGCCGGCAACCAATTCCATAACGACGTTGTGCTGGCGAAATAGGGACCGCTGGGAACCGGTATTTCTGCCAATTGCCGATCGCTGAAAACCGGCTACCATCAGGCCATGACCTTCCGCGTCTACTATCCCGATACGCCAGACATTCCGCTGCCGCCGGGGCACCGGTTTCCGGCGCACAAGTACCGGCTGTTGCGCGCTTTCATCACGGATGAAGGCATCCTTGAGCCATCGATGCTGGTTGCGTCTCCGATTGCAACCGAAGCCGAACTCTGCCGCGCGCACGATGCCGCCTATGTCTCGGCCATGCTCGATGGTTCCGTCTCCGACGATATCCAGCGTGCCATCGGCATTCCGTGGAGCGAGGTGCTGGTCGAGAGGTCGCGGGCGACCGCAGGTGGGACGCTCGCGGCTGGGCGATCGGCATTGATCAATGGGGTATCGGGGCAGCTTGCCGGCGGGACGCATCATGCGCACCGGACAGGTGGAAGCGGGTTCTGCGTGTTCAACGATTGCGCGGTCGCAGCGCTGACGATGCTCGACGAAGGCGCGATCAGCCAAGCTGCAATTCTCGATCTCGACGTCCATCAGGGCGATGGCAACGCCGCAATTTTTGCCGGAGACCGCCGCGTTTTCACCGCCAGCGTGCATGGCGAAAACAACTATCCGTTTGCCAAATGCGCTTCAGATCTCGATGTCGCACTGCCCGACGGCACAAAGGATGCGGCCTATCTTGGCGGCTGCGGCGAAGCGCTCGCTGGGGTGCTGGCAGCACAGCCTCAGCTGGTGTTCTACATTGCCGGCGCCGATCCGCTGGAATGCGACCGCCTGGGCCGGCTCAACGTCAGCCCCACCGGCTTGCGCATTCGCGACCAGTTGATCCTGTCGGCGTGCCGGCGCGCGCGCATCCCCATCGCCGTTCTCATCGGCGGGGGCTATGGCGAGCCGATTGAGGAGACCGTCCGCGCCTATGGGGCGACGTTCGCGGCGGCGCGGACAGTATTCGGGTAGGCGGATTGCGGCCGCGCGCCTCTTAGAGCCTGTTCGCGTTTCTTTGAATCGCTCACAGGCTCTAGGTTATTGTTTTGTCGCGCGTTTTTACGGAAAACCGCCTCACACTTTTCCTAACGCGCTCTAATGGTTGGGCGGCGGCGGCACGGGCTTCTTCGCGGGCGGCGGCGGGGGCACGTACTTTTTGACCACGGACGGCGCGTGGGGAGCCGGATTCGAGCGAACCTGGGGCGCGCGCTGGTGAGTTTGGACCTGGTTTCGGTTTTGCGGCTGAGTGATGTGCACGGGCGGCTTATGAGCCGGAGCCGTGTGGACAGGGGCCTTGTGAACGGGCGCCGTGTGAACAGTCGCCTTGTGGTCCGGCGCCGAGATGCTTCCGGGCAGGCGTTTGATCGGTGCCGCCGAATGGGTGCCAGATGCCTTGGTGATATGGGTGGGGTTCGTCGTGACCGGCCTGTTTTTGGTGCCCCTAATCGCGGTCGGCACGTTTTTTCCGGCAGGCCCCTTCAACGCGGGATTACCCGTGAGTGGCGTCTGACGGAGTATAGCGCGCTGACGCGGGGTTGGTTTTGCAATCGGACCGAACTTTTGGGTCAACGCCGGAGCCTTGAACGGCACACCTTTGCGATGGTGCGCATTAAAGGCCCAATTTGGTTGGGCGATCTTGGTGCGATTGAACGCGTTGAAGCGCTGGGGATTGACGGTGATGGATCTGCGCCGCCAGTCCCAGGCCGCCCACAGGGCGACGCCGACAACCACCACGCCGCCATACCAAAAAAGGCGGTCACGATGCCAGTTGTGGGGATACCAAAAATACGGCGGATCGTCGGGATAGGGCCAGGCGCCGTAGGCCACGTAGGGATCGTAGACGGGCACGTAGATCTCGTCGTCGCCCGCGGGTTCGATCGTGGTCACGTTCAAGCCGCGATCGTCTACGATGCGGCTCACGCGCATTTCCTTCGACGTTTTCAAGTTGCCGGCCGCGTCTGCGCGCTGCCGCAAGTCCTGGACCGCCGCAAACACGTCTTCCTGTTGGGCAAGGAACGCTTCGCCAAGCGCTTGCGTCCAATCCAGCTTCTCATTCATCATCTTGAGGATCTGGGGGAATGCTGCGAGGGCTTTCACGCTTTCATCCCAGCTTTGATCCTGCATCGCGTCTTCGACCGCGGGGCCTGTTACATCGGGGTTTGCGTCGCTCCAGCGCGCCGCCTGCACGACCTCGAAGGGGTACGTCGCCGCCATCAGAACGTGGGTCAAGACCGCGTCGGGATAGAGCGCGATGGGGGCCACCAGACGTTCGATCTGGGGCCTGGTCAAAACGGCTGAGGGCTCGGCGTCTTGGGCGAAGGCTGGGGCGATGGAAGCGTTAAGCAGCGCCAATACGGACGTGAGTGCCGTCACAAGCCGAAATTTGAAGAATGTCATAAAGAAGTGGGCCATCACGACGGACTTTCTCGATCAGCTGCAGGAGCGATTCTTCGCATACTGTAGACTGCTGCTGGATCTGTCGAATGGTATTGACGGCGATCAAACCGCAAGGGTCGTTACGAGTTTAAATGAATTGCGCAGCGATTCTAGCTGTTTGCTTGGTCGTGCTTCTCGCGGGCAAACTGCTGCATACTTTTCCAGGTCAGCCCTTTTTCAGGCTCACACTGATCTCGACTGGGATGTCGAGCGACACCCAGCTGCCGTCGCCGTCGGAGCCTTTGCCGACGCCGTAGTCGAGGCGCTTCAGCTTGGCTTGGCCCGTCAACTTCGCGGTCTCGCCTGCAGGTTTGAACTCGAAGGCGAGCGTGACGGGCGCCTTCATGCCTCGGATCGCGAGCGTACCGTCGGCTTCGAATTTGTCGCCACCGAGCGCACGAAATGCCGACGTTTCGAATACGCCAGAGGGGCCTTTGGCGGCGTCGAACCAGTCGGCCGTCGGCAGCGTCTTGTCGTAGGTCTGATCGCCCGTCTTGGCCGAGGCCAGTGCCACCGTCACCGTCGCCTTCGATCCCGCGAGATCCGCCGGATCGAAGCTGATCGCCGCGTCCCACTTTTCGAACACGCCCTTGAATGTATTGCCCGCGTGCTGGCCTGAAAATGCGATTTGGCTGTCCGCGGGAACGACGATCCAGGTCGTCGCGGCAGCGCACATTGCAAAGGAGATTTGCTGTGCAAGCAGCGCGGCCGCCCACCACCCCGTTCGCAGGGATGCGCCCGGAACAGCCAGCATTCTTGTATCGATCGACATGGTGATCATCCAATTTTCCGATTTCGGGTGCGCACGCCTGGCAGCATGCGGGCGAGCACTGTGTCGCGATTAATAAAGTGATGCTTCAAGGCGGCAGCGACATGTAACACGAGCAAGGCCAGCAGCCCCCAGGCCATGAATTCGTGGGCCGACTTGAAGATGGCCTCATAAGGTTTCTTGTCCTCGAGGCCGGCCAGCATTGGAATGTGGGGCCACTCGAACAGTCCGAAAACGATGGTCGGTAGGCCGAACGGGCTCGCCGACACCATCGCCCAGCCTGCCAAGGGAATCGCCAGCATCAGGGCGTAGAAGGCGACGTGTGTGACGTGGGCGGCGAGGCGTTCGAAACCGGTCATCCCATCCGGCAATGGTGGTGGCGGGTTGGCGAGCCGCCACCCTATGCGCATGAAAGTCAGTACCAGCACGATGAGGCCGAGCGATTTGTGCCACTGGTAGACGCGGAAGGCGACGTTCTTGGTTTCGGGCTGGCGGATGGCGTCGGTCATCCACAGTCCGGCGGCGAGCAGCGCGATGATGGCCGCAGCCATGGCCCAATGAAGGGTCATGGCAACGGCTGAGTAGTGCTGCGTGCGGGGGCTGGTCATGGATCAAACCTCGAGCAGGATTTTTTGCGGAGAACCGCAGGTTCGCCGGTGCGGACCACCGTTCAGCCGCTGAACAGTTCGGTTTCGATCAGCAGGGTCACGTCGTCGCCGATGAAGGGCAGGGCATTGGTCATGCCGAATTCGCTGCGCTTGAGGGTTCCGGTGGCCGAAAACCCGATGGCGGGCTTCTTGGCCATGGGGTGGCTCGCCATGCCGCCATTGAAGGCAACCTTCAGCGTCACGGGCTTGGTCACGCCGAGCAACGTCAGGTCGCCGGTCACGTCAGCGGTTTTCGCGCCGGTCATCTTCACCGCGGTCGACTTGAAGGTGATGGTCTTGTTGATGTTGCCGTTGAACCACTTGGCGCTTTCAAACAGCACCTTGTCGAAGTTTTCCTTCTCGACGAATGGATAGTCGGTCTTGATCGAGGCGGGATCGACGGTGGCGGTCAGCGTCGAGGTTTCTGGTTTGGCGGGATCGAACTTCAAAGTCGCGTCGAGCTTGGTGAAGCGCGCGGTGTAGTTCGACAGGCCCATGTGCGAGACTTTCCAGGTCAGGCTCGCATGGGTGGGATCGATCGTATAGGTACCCGCGGGGGCGTCGGTTGCGAGCTGGGCGTTGGCCGGCAGGGCTGCGAAAGCCAGACCTGCGGCGAGGACAAGCGCGGACATCAGTTTCATGGAAGCTCCAGGTTTTTTGCGGGGGCAGGATGCAATTGGCTGTCGAGGCAAGGGAACGGCGGGTGCGGCCGGGCCGTCCCCCCCCCCTCTGCGCTATAGTCCAGTAAATCGGAACTAAAGATTTTGCAACCCACCGCAAGTCGTAACTTGACAATGTGACTGCCGCACGGCGTGAGCCAGCGGGGATTTGACCGCGTTGCCAGCAGGCCCGCACGCGCCTAAAAGCCAGCAATGACAAAGCAAATCTCCCCAAGCGCACCTGCCGCCCTCCCAGCAAATGGGCATGGCTCGGGCTCCGTAAAAACAGCGCCGAAAGTCGGCTTCGTGTCGCTCGGCTGCCCCAAGGCGCTGGTCGACAGCGAGCGCATCATCTCCAAGCTGCGCGCGCAGGGGTATGCGATCGCGCCCGATTACGCGGGCGCCGATGTGGTCGTGGTCAACACCTGCGGGTTCCTCAACTCGGCCAAGCAAGAGAGCCTGGACGCCATCGGCGAGGCGATGGCCGCTAATGGCCGCGTCATCGTCACTGGCTGTCTCGGCGTCGAAGAGGGGCGCATCCGCGAGGCCCATCCGGGCGTGCTCGCGGTTACCGGGCCGCACCAGTACGAACAGGTCGTCAAGGCCGTGCACGACGCCGTGCCGCCGCTGCACGACCCGTTTGTCGATCTGGTGCCGCCGGAGGGGTTGCGGCTCACGCCCCGGCACTACGCCTATTTGAAGATTTCGGAGGGCTGCAATAACCGCTGTTCGTTCTGCATCATCCCGTCGTTGCGGGGCGATCTTGCGAGCCGCCCGGCCAATCAGGTGATGGCGGAAGCGGAAAAGCTCGTCAAAGCGGGCGTCAAGGAACTCCTCGTCATCAGCCAGGATACGAGCGCGTATGGCCTCGACATCAAATACGCCGAAAGCCAGTGGAAAGGTTTGCCGCTGAAGGCCAAGTTCCTCGATCTGTCGCGGGCGCTGGGTGAACTCGGCGTGTGGGTGCGGATGCACTACGTCTATCCCTATCCGCACGTGGACGATGTCATCGAGCTGATGGCCGAGGGCAAAATCCTGCCCTATCTCGATATTCCGTTCCAGCACGCCGCGCCAAACGTCTTGCGCGCCATGAAGCGGCCGGGTGCGCAGGGCACGACGCTTGAGCGCATCAAAGCTTGGCGCGCGGTGTGTCCCGATCTCGCCATCCGCTCGACGTTCATCGTGGGGTTTCCCGGCGAGAGCGAAGACGATTTCAAGCACTTGCTCGATTGGATGGGGGAAGCCAGGATCAACCGCGCCGGCTGCTTCAAGTATGAAACCGTGCCGGGAGCTGCGGCCAACGAACTGCCCGGGCAGGTGCCCGAAGAGGTCAAGGAAGAGCGCTGGCACCGCTTCATGGCGGCGCAGCAGGGCATCAGCGAAGAGGTGCTTGCGACCCGCGTCGGAAGGACGATCCCCGTGCTCGTGGATGAAGTGGACGAAGACGGCGCTGTGGGGCGCTCGCAGTGGGATGCGCCCGAAATCGACGGCAGCGTGTTCGTCGACGGCGCCGACGGCGTGAAGGTCGGGGATATCATCCAAGTCAAGATCACCGCAGCCGACGAGTACGACCTGTGGGGGGAAGTTTAGGGGAAGGCCAGGGGACGCTTTGGGTTTGGCCTGGATCAGAAGCCCTCCGGCCTTCTTGATCCCTGACCAAGTGGCACTATTGCCCGGTCCGGACCGTGCTGACGGCTGCGGGGTTATCGCGGGGGGCCATGTAGGTGTCGGCGGGAGGGGTTTTCACCTCCGTCAGCGTCAGGATGCCGTCGCGGTTGTCGTCTCGCGTGAACAGATAATTCGAAAGCCGCAGGAACTCGTCCTGCGAGAGCTTGCCGTCGCCGTTGATGTCGAGCCGGAATACCATATTCGCACCCGTCTTCATGCCGAAGACCGGCACTGCGCCCGATGCCTCCGCTTCGTCCAGGAAGCCGTCGTGGTTGCGATCCAGTGCCAAGAAGCGGGCCTTGAAATAGCTATCCACCTCGGCGCGCGTGAGCTGGCCCTTGCCGGCCGTATCGATCATCTGGAAGGCGGCCAGGCAATCCAGGTCGGTCTGGGAGGGTGCGAGCGAATACAACAGCGGGCGACCGTCGCAGGCGGCCAGCACCAGCAGCGCCGCCAAGCTCGCGAGCCTCAAACCCTGCATGTCCATGGCGTTCTCCCGTTTGACGGGCGAGGCATATCACAGCGCCAGGCGCGGACGCAAAAAAGTGGGCCGAGCATTCGGGCTCGACCCACTTATGCACGCCCTGCAACGGTACACCGTTACACCGGGCGTTTAAGCGGCGCGGGGACCAGGGGGTGGGGCCGGCCTTCCGTGTCGCTCATGGGGTAACAACGGGGGCAAGGGACGGTTATTCCCGGCCGCGCGATAAAAAGTTTTCCAAACGCCACCTGATTAAATTTGAACAAAAAAAGTGGGCCGAGCATTCGGGGCTCGACCCACTTCAGCCGCCTCGTCGACGGTACGCTGTCACGCGAGGCGTCGCGGCGTCACAGTGACCAGGGGGTGGGGCTGGCCGTCATGTGACGCTCGTGGAAAGAGAACGCTCATCTTTGCGCTTTATTCCCCACGCGCCTTGCGATTTTTTTGTCATATTCGCTCAACGGCTTGCGCTCAGCAAGCTATTGATCAGATTATTTTTTTCTGTCCAGTTCTCGCCTTGTTCCGGCTAGAATCCGCCGCCCAGGACTGCGGCGATGAAGTCGAACGGCTTTTCGTTGGCCGTGCGCACGGGCGAGACCTTGGGGCGAACGGCCGCCGCCATGTCCGGCACGACGGGCGCCAGGTGATCGCGCCCCTTGTTGATTTCGTTCCAACGGCCTTCGAGTGCCAACGTGATGCGGCGCTCGTGCCCGTACACGTCGCGGAAGGTCTTGACCTTGCCGTCGTCCTCCACCCAGGCCGTGAAATAGGTGATGTGCACCGGGATCTTGCGATCGAGAGCCACTTCGTTGTCGAGCGGGCCCGACTTGATCAGCTCGTCGATTTTCTCGGCCTCCCAGCCTTTATCGGCATTCAGCAGTACTTCGGCGAGCTTGGCTGGATTGCGCACGCGCATACACCCATGGCTGTAGGTGCGCTGGGTGGCCGCGAACAGGTGCTTGTCCTGGGTGTCATGCATGTAGACGGTGTGCGGGTTGGGGAAGCTGAACTTCAGGTTGCCCAGGATCGAATGATTGCCGGGGGGCTGGATGACCTCGTAATTGCGGATGTCTTCCTTGGCCCAGTTCACGCTCTTGGTTGGGACAACCTGGCCATCCTTGGTTTCGATGCGCAGGCCGAACTGGTTCATGACGCCGCCGCCGCGCAGCAGGCTTGGCCAGATCTCGCGCACCTTGATCGATTCGGGGATCTTCCATTTCGGGCGGAACACGATCTTGCGCATGGGACGGGAGAAGATCGGCGTCTGCTTGTCCACGAGACCCGCCACGATCTTTTCGGTGTGAACGATCTCGCCGTTCATGGACACGCGCAGCAGGTATTCGGGGATGTTGTTCCAGACGTGAAGCTCGCCCATGTCGGCGGGCATCCAGCGCCACTCTTCCATGTTGGCGAGCAGGCGCTTGGCGTCGGACGAGAGCGCGCGTGCGGTCTTGCGGCGGCCGGTTGCCGGTTCGCCTCGCGCTGCGAGAAACTTCTGGCGCAGTTTCTCGAACTGGGGGTGATGGGGATGCAGGCTGCGCAGATAGGCGCCGGCATCCTCGGCTGCGGCCAACTCCTTCAGGGTCAGGTTGGGGTCCATCAGCTGCGGCGCGCGATCGAGGTAGGAGCTCAATTCCTGCGCGGGGTGCATGATGCGTCCGCCGCGGGCGTAACGGGCGTATTTCAGCGCGGTCAGCGTCAGGTCCATCTCGACCTGGGCGAGGGAGCTTTCCGGCGACATGGCGCTGCTTGCGGTGGGCTGGGCCGTGGGGTTGGTCTTGGGTTCGTTTTGGGGCGGGGCAAAGTCGGCGGCCTCGAGCCCGTAGTCGCCAGCCTTCGCCATCTCCGCCAGCAGGGCTTCGGCCTTCGAATTGAGTGCGCCCGCGGTCAGCCATAGCGGGGCACCTGCGCGGGCTTCATAGAAGGCTGTAACCGCCGCGCGTTCTTCCAGTTCGCGTTCGGTGAGGCCAGCGACGGTCTCGCTCAGCTGCTGGCGGATGGCGGCTGCCAGCGGGCTTGCGGGGGCCGCCATGACTTCGGGCGGCGCGCCGGTGTCGATCTGGGCCGGGGGCGAGCGCGGGTCTTCGGCGGGCACGGCCGCGATCGAATCGGGTTCGGCCCGCGCCACGCCATAAGCCAGCGTATAGGCGAGAACGCTTGCTCCCAGCACTTGCCACATCCGCATCGCTACCACCCCTTTTTTTCCTTTAGATGAGGGTGGTGGCGTGATTCGGCGTGCGCGATCAAACGCAGGTGGGGACGAGACCCCTCTTATACAGATCAATTGTCCGCCCGATCAGATTTCGACCGCGCCGTCGTCCTTGGCCTTGTGGTCGGGCTCGACGTGGATCGTCACGTCCGCGCCGGGAATTGCCGCTTCCAGCGCTTGCTCGAGGCGATCGCAGATGGCGTGGCTTTCGCGCACCGTCATGCGGCCGGGCACCACGAGGTGAAATTCGATGAAGGTCGCGCGGCCGGCGTGGCGGGTGCGGATGGCATGGACCTGGAGGGCGCCGTCGCCGTTCGCCTTGATGGCAGCCTCGATCTGGGACTGGATCTGCGGGCTGACAGCTTCGTCCAACAGTCCGCTGAGCGAGCCCATGGTCAGCTGGTAGCCCGTCCACAGGATGTGCAACGCGACGAGGCTCGCCAGCAACGGATCGAGCCAGTGCCATCCCGTCATCGCGGCCAGTATAAGGCCGGCCAGCACCGCGAGCGTGGTCCAGACATCGGTCAAGACGTGCAAACCGTCGGCGATCAGAGCCGGCGAGCGCCACATGCGGCCCCGGCGCATCAGATACGCGCCCCAGCCGGCGTTGATCGCAGTTGCCAGCATGCTCACGACAAAGCCGCTGCCGATGTTGGCCAGCGGGTGGGGATGGAGGAACGCATCATAGGCTTCGTGCATGATCAAGAGCGCGGCCACGATGATCAGCGTGCCTTCCAGGACGGCGGCGAAATACTCGGCCTTGTGGTGGCCGAAGGGGTGATCGCTGTCGGCCGGGCGGGAGGAGACCCGGATAGCGACGAGGGCGGCCGCCGCCGTTACGACGTTGACTGTGCTTTCGAGCGCATCCGAATACAGCGCGACGCTGCCGGTCAGCCAATAGGCGCCGGCCTTGATGCCCATCACCAGCAACGCGAGCGCGATGCTTGCCGCTGCTGCGCGGGTGACGTGATCATAGGATTCGGTTGGCTCGGCCGTGGGTGCGGGCTCGGTCTGGGGCTTGGTCATGGGCGCGTGGTGCCACACTCGGGGCTCGGCCGCCAACCGGTGATTTGCCGCTGCCGGGGGGTGCACCGATACTTATGCACACCGGCGTGCGTATTATGTCATTGCCAGGACGATTGCGAATCTGATGGCGATAGGGTCGTGTTCGATCGGGGTGGGAGCTGCAATCCAATGGCCAATTTTACGACGCATATTGCTATCGGGACAGTCGTCTCGGGCGCACTCGCGACCTTGACGCTTGCGGCCAACGTCATTCCGCACGAGGCCCTCGTGGCGGTGACGCTGGCGGGCGTGCTCGGATCGGTGCTGCCCGACATCGACCTCAAGGACAGCCGGCCCAGCCGTGCGATGTTTGCGGGGCTCGGCATCTTCTTTTCGTTCGCCGTGCTGTTTTCGTGCGCCGGCAAATATTCGATCGTCGAGCTGTGGGTTTTGTGGCTCGGCACGCTGCTCGGCGTGCGCTACGGCTTGCACGCGATTTTCCACCGCATCGCCGTGCACAGGGGCATCTGGCATTCGCTGCTGGCGACCGTGTTCTGCGCCGTCGCGACGGCCATCGTGTTCAAATACATCCTGGGCGAAGCTGACGGCATTGCGTGGCTGGGCGGCGGGTTTCTCGCCATCGGATACATCACCCATCTGGTGCTCGACGAGATCTATTCCGTCGATGTCATGGATACCCGCCTTAAGGCGTCGTTCGGCACGGCGTTGAAGCTCGCTGACCTGCACCACTGGAAGCACTCGGTCGCGATGGCTGCGTGCACCGCTGGATTGCTCGCGATCGCGCCGCCGGCAGGGCAGTTCATCGATGGGCTGTCGTCGCACAGCATGTGGGTTGGCTTGAACGAGAAGCTGCTGCCGCACGACAGCTGGTTCGGCGTCATCGACGTGCCGCGTCCGATCGCCCTGGGTGCTGCTCCTGCTGCCGTTTCCGCGCAGGCGGCCACGCCCGCCGCTGCTGCCGCGCCCCTCGTTACAGGCTCGATCCCCGCTCAGCGGCCGGTCAATCCGTTCAAGACGATCGCAACCGATCAGACTCCTGCCGACAAGAAGTAAGTGGCGGCATTTGGACCTGGAGTTAGTGGCCGCATTTTCGTGACCGCGACCCGCCTTTGCCGATCAGTCGTGCCGGCTTGGCAGTCCTTTGGTTTGCAACTTTCGGCCCGCAACTTTCGGCCCGCAACTTCTGGCTCGCAAATGTCGGGCCGGCCGCTCTAGCGGCTGCTGTCGTGGTTGAGGCCGGCGAGGTAGGTGCGCACCAGGTCTTCGACCAGCAATGCGGCGTTCTCCGGCGTCACGTTGGACAACTTGTCGGCGGTCGCGAGCGACGTAATGCCATGGACGCTCGCCCACAGCACGCGGGCTGTACGCTGCGCTCGCGCGGCGTCGGGTGGCACGATCAACGGCTGCACCGCGTGCTCGACCAGGTTCAGCAGCGTTTCCATACGGGCCTGAAAGGCGGGGGGGGCCGCCTGTCCCTTGGGCATATGATGTTCGAACAACAGATTCCAGAGGCGGGGCTTTTCCTGGGTGAAGGCCAGATAGGCCATCGCCAGGTTGGACAGATGTTGGACTGGATCAGCCGACGGGGGCACCTGGGAGAGCCGCAGGGCCAGGCGGTCGAGCAGGCGCTGCTCAATGGTCAGGATGAGATCGTCGAGATCGGTAAATACATTGTAAAGAGTGCCTGCGGAATAGCCGATGCGGCGTGCGATCTGACGCGCCGAGAGGGCTGCAAGCCCGTCGTGCTCGATCAACTCGGTCGAAACGTTGAGGATCAGTTCCCGCAGCTCTTCGGGCGTATGGCTCGATCGTCGACCCATGGGATCCGCCTCCTATTTACAACCCTGAGCATAACTCAGAGTCACATTAGGACGGACACGAATAATTTTGCAAGCGACCGTTGGGATTATGAACGCTGAATTTCTAGCATGATGAATACAAGAGCCAGCCCTATCAAAGGTTTAGGTTTTGGTTTGGATGATCGTCGGGGGCGAATCCTTGCGACTAAAGTACTGGCCGGATGGAGATAATCCTCAGCCAACGGGGCGTTCGTTATTCGCAAGTAGTCGAGCAGTTCGGCGTTTGCCAGCCGACGCAAAGGTTGCGGGGGGAGTGGCTCGACGAACTGGTCCAGCTCTGGGTGGTCGTCGTCATGCCCGGCACCTTGATGCCGAACAGGGTCTTGTAGGTATAGGTCGCGTTGACGATGATGGTGCTGTTGCCGGGGCTCAGCATGCCGGCGGGAATGCCTGAGTAGTCGGCGCAGCGGGGCTGGTCGATCATATCGGGCAGCAGCGTTCCCCAGTAGACGTAATTCGACTGGGGCGCGCGCTTAGTGGCGTTGAGGGCCGCCTGGCGTACTGCGACAACATTGAGCTTCAAGGACGTTGCGTCGTAGGGCGCCCAGATCGTGGTCATGGCGTTCTTGAGCCCGATCATCGTCGTATCGTCTTCGAAATCGTCGCGGGCGACGAGATCGCTGATCGTCGCCGTCACCAGATTGAAGCGGCGCGCCATCACGACCGCGCGGCTGTACTCGATCGCGCCCATCAGCATCATCAATGCCACCGGAGCAATGAGCGCAAACTCGATGCCGGCCGTCCCCGAGCTATCGGGACCAAATCCCTTGAGGGAGCGCTTGGTACTGGAAGCTGATCGCTTGGTACTGAAAGCTGATCGCTTGGGACTGAAACGAGAGATGAACATGGGTACACCCGGTACTGGTTACAGGTAGGACGGCGCCGTCAGGCTTGGATCAGATGTAGGGTTCGATCTTCAGGGCGGTGCTCGATTGAATGAGCGCTGAGCCGTCCGAGAATTGACGATCCCAATGGACGAAGGGCAGGTACTTGCCGAGATCCCACTTGTAGCAGGCGACGATCAGCACCACCGTGCCCTGGGTGCCCACGGCCGTGATCGGCGTGTTGTCGTTCGAGGTGATGGCGCCGGCTGCCAAGTTGCCGGCCGTCGGGCAAGAAATCGCATTGATGTTGTTCCAGCTCTGGGCCGACTGGACGCGGATCTGGAGGTTGTTGCACGTAATATAGTTCGTGGCTTTGGAGCAGACCATGTCGCGGAACTGGCCGACGGTTGTCAGGCTCGCCACGGTGCCCTTCTGGGCTTCACCGGTGCGCAGGTAGCGTGCGGTATCCTCGACGCCGCGATCGACGCAATTTACCGCATAGAAGTACATTCCAGTATTGATGATGCCGAACATCAAGGTCAGAAACGGCACGCCGACGAGCGCGAATTCAACGGCGGTGGCGCCGCTCTTATCCTTCAGAAACGAACGGCCGCAATTCTTCAGCCTTTTGTTCGAACGCTGCTTTGTCGAATGTAACTTCACGAACACGGCTGTCCTCACGCTTTTACTATGGAAGCATGAGGACTAGGGTAGGCGGGGGTCGTTAAAATTGTACCAACGTATTGAAGTACCCATATTATGGGTTTACGATTGGTTAAGCTGTGTGCGTATCTGCTTTCATGCAAAAGAGTGCTGCCAACTGTCTCCAGGTCCTATTGGAGGCTCTATTGGCCACTGCGCTCGGGTTCCGAGCCGCTTTCAGAGAAGCGCGTCTTGGCATTGGATTGTTCGATGATCGGTTTGAAATAGCCGGGGTCGTCGCCGATCGTGAGGCTCGACTGGCAACGGGGGTTGCAGTTGTAGGTTTCGCGTGCGGTGCCGCGATGGAGGTTGACGACGGCCTGGTCACGCTCGACCGTGATGCGCTGGTCCTGAATAATATTGCGCTCGCTATCGAGTGCAATCACGTTGGTGACGCCAAACGTCTTGCCCGTAATTACCAACAAGTTCGCGCCCTGGATGGTCACGTCGGCGATGCTCGGGTTGCCGACGACGATTTCGGCCACGGGACGTGGCAAGCGCAGCAGCTGGGCCTGATCGTAGCGAACGATCAAGTCGTCAGCGCGAGCGCGGGACACCTCGAGCGTCATTGCTGCGATGAGTGCGAGCGCCGAGAGGCCGGCCGCATGGAGAGCGGGCACGGTCTTGGCGGGAGATACGAAATTGCGCGGCATCGCTTCACTCCGAGAAAATAGGATCAAGCCGATTAGACGTCAGCTTGGTTAAGAAATGACGAACCCGCGTGCAGTCTTGATCCGTATTTTTAATAAGGGGCATCGGCTGCACCGCGCGGAGACCCAAACAAGCGCAAATTGAATTCTTTGGCGGCAAGTGTTTCGATTGGTGCATTTTTAATAAATAGAAGCAGAGCCCCCCAGCTAACTCCAAGAGTTTCCGGAGGTTTTTGAAATGCAACTGCCGTGAAGCGTCAAGCCCTGATCGGGGGATTTCGTGTCTGGGAGGCGCTATTCGAGCGGATTGATGAAGGGCTGGCCTGCCATTTTAACTACCGTTTAAGAGGTGCGGGGTACATTCACGTCAGTTCAGCGATGAGGCGGATGGCCCAGCGATGGACGGATGGGTAGTAGAAATTTAGAGTCTTGGAGAACCACAATGAACATGATCGCTCGCTTTGCGAAAGACGAATCCGGCGCAACGGCCATCGAATATGGCCTGATCGCCATGCTCGTTTCGGTCACCATCATCGGCATCCTGAAGTCGGTCGGCACCTCGCTGAACACCGTCTTCACGAACGTCAACGGCGGCCTGACCGGCGCTGCCAAGTAAGCTTTTCGTTCCAGAAAAGCTGCTCTCTACAGAAGACAAAGCGCCATTGGCTGCGACCGCAGGCAATGGCGTTTTTATTCGGCGGCAATGCTCGGCACCCTCATTCGAAGAAACCTCCATGCGCAAGCTCGTATGCCGGTTCTGGAGTGATAAAATCGGGGCTACGGCCATCGAGTACGGCCTGATCGCCATGCTGGTTTTCGTTACCATCATCGGTATTTTGAAGTCGGTCGGAACTTCGCTCAAAACCGTGTTCACGACCGTCAACGGCGGCCTGACGGGCGCTGCGAAGTAAATGATTTGTCAACATCAGGAGGGCATAGTTATGCGCATGCTTATTCGTTTTGCAGGTAACGAAGACGGTGCAACGGCGATTGAATATGGTTTGATTGCCCTCCTGATCAGCACCGTGATTATCGCGTCAGCTAAGAGTATCGGGACGTCACTCAAGAACATCTTCACGCTGGTGAACAACGGCTTCAAATAACCCGCGCCGTGCCGCAGAGGACTACGACATGTTCGAATATCCGCTTTTGCTCGTGTTTCCAGTGGCGATGGTGTTTGCGGCCGCGTTTGATTTGCTCACGATGACCATCCCCAATCGGATTTCGCTGGCGTTGGCAGGCTCCTTCGTCGTCGTCGCACCCCTGTCGGGGCTGCCTCTCGATGTGATCGGCATGCACGTTGCGACCGGGCTCGCGGTGCTCGTTGCCGGCTTTATTATGTTCGCGCGCGGCTGGGTGGGCGGAGGGGACGCCAAGTTGCTGGCTGCGGCCGCGCTGTGGCTCGGCGCCGATAGTCTCGGCAATTTCCTGCTCGCCGTCGGCGTGCTCGGAGGCCTGCTCTCGGGCGTCATCCTCGCCTTCCGGCTCTATGTTCCCGCCCGTCTGTTCAGCGGTCCGGCCTGGCTCGTGCGCTTGCATGGCAAGGACAACGGAGTTCCCTATGGCCTTGCCATCGGCGCCGCGGCGCTGCTGCTCTATCCCGAAACGCGCTGGTTCTCAGCACTCATCGGGTGAGGGTCATCATCTCCTGATTTTTCAATCCAGTGTTGCGAAAAGCAACGCTGGATTTTTTGTATTCAAAGCTCTGAAACTTCCGACCCCTTTTGGATCAATTTGAAACAGGCGTTAACGGCGCATTGACGTTTCTGGCGCAAGATCAGGGCTCAAGACTCAGCGATGCCCGTGGCCTCAGAAGGACCAATCGTGCGATGAAAATGCGGCAAGTTCAGTTACTCGGCGGAATTGTTGCGTTTGGCGCTTTGCTCTTTATCGGCCTGTTGTCATTCTTCAGAGCGCCGCCGAAGCAGGAAATCAAGCCCGAAGCGCTGCAGGTCAACACGACCGAAGTGCTCGTCGCACGAACCGATATCGGTCTTGGCCAGGTGGCAAACCAGAGCAACTTCCGCTGGCAGTCTTGGCCGAGCGAAGCGCTGTCTCCAGCGTTCGTCTCGCGGTCGAACAACGGCGAGAAAATTATGATGGAGCTTTCGGGCTCGATCGTGCGTTCGCCCGTCACCGCCGGCGAGCCGATCACGGCAATCAAGCTCATCAAGGCCGGTCAAGGCGGCGTGCTTGCGGCGATCCTGCCCAAGGGCATGCGCGCCATCTCGACCCGCATCAAGGATGAAACGGCCGCCGGCCGCATGATCCTGCCCAACGACCGCGTCGACGTGATTCTCATCCGGCGCCTGCAGTCGAAGGACCGCGGCGAATCTTTTGTCAGCGACACGATGTTCCGCAATGTCCGCATACTCGCCATCGGGCAGCAGATCGAGACCAAGGACGGCAAGAAGACGGAAGCGTCGGCGACGACTGCGACGCTCGAACTGACGCCGCGGCAGTCTGAGCTGCTCGCACTCGGCAATTCGATGGGGGAAATCTCGCTCACCTTGCGGCCGCTGGCCGATCTGGTTGCGGACGGAGCCAACCCGATCGCGGACAATCCTTTGAATAAAGAACGGGGCAACTCAATCAAATTGCTCCGCTATGGCGTGAAATCAAGATCGTATGGCGTGAACTGAGTAGGCAATCTTTCCTGCAATTTGTCTAAAAAGGGTAACGACCATGCGAAAGACCCTCGAACGGGCCATCGCGGCGCTTTTCATCGCGGTGATTGGATTTTCCTCAAGCCGGCTCGCCGCCGGCGAACAACAGCCCGGGGCGCCCTCCGCCCGGGCCGAGCAGAGCTCTGTGCTTGTCATTCCGGCGAATGCGAAATTTCCCATGACCAAACAAGTGGGCCTCGGCGCCGGCAAGTCGCTGATGGTGCAGTTTCCCACCCCGCTCAAAGATGTGCTGGTGGCCGATCCGCTGCGCATGGACGCCGTCGTCCAGTCGTCGAACCAGGTGTTCCTCATCGCCAAGACGCCGGGTTCGACGAACGCCTTCTTCTTCGACCAGAACGGCCAGCAGGTGCTGACGCTCGAAGTTTCCATCGGCGCCGATCTCGGCGGTCTTGAATCGCTGCTGCGCCGGCTCATCCCCGGCTCGAACATCACAATCGAGAGCGCAGGCAAGGCGCTGGTGCTGATCGGCAGCGTGCGCACGCCGATCGACAGCCAGCGGGCAGGCGACATCGCGCGCCAGTTCGCCAAATCGACCGAAGGCGCGGTAGCCAAGAACGGCAGCGCGAGCCCGAACACTCCGACGCCCGGCAACACCACGCCCGGCGGCACGACCTTCAACCTCTCGGCGTCGAGCAACGGGTCGGATTCGACTGCTGCGGCTGACAAGCAGGTCATCAACATGCTCGCGGTCGAGGGCGAGGAACAGGTACAGCTGCGGGTTCACGTGGCGGAGGTTTCGCGCACGCTTGTCAAGCAGCTCGGCATCAACCTTGGTGCGCAGATCAACGCTGGCAACTTTTCGACCGCAATCCTCACGCAGAACGCGCTGCCGCTGTCGGCAGCGCTCGGCCTCGGCACGCTCGGTACGCCGGGGCTGGGAACCGGCTCGGGTACGGGCTGTCTCGCCAGCGGGGTGCTTTGCAACTGGAACGCGGGACCTGAAAAAGGCGTCTATGGCGCGTCGGGTAACATAGCCAGCGCCGATCTCGGCGGTGGCAACAAGATCACGCAGGCGCTGCAGGCGCTGGAACGCGACGGCCTGATCCGTACGCTTGCCGAACCGAACCTCACGGCCGTGTCGGGGGAAGCTGCCAAGTTCCTGGCGGGCGGCGAATATCCCATCCCTTCGGTCGACTCGACCGGCAACATCTCGATCACCTACAAGGAATTCGGCGTCGGCGTCGCATTCACGCCGATCGTGCTCTCGGAAGGCCGCATCAGCCTCAAGATCGAAACCGAAGTCTCGGAACTTTCGACCGACGGCGCCGTGACGCTTTCCAACCTCGTCATTCCGGCGCTGAAGAAGCGGCAGGCGCGCTCGACGATTGAACTGCCCTCGGGCGGATCGATCGCACTTGCCGGCCTCATCTCGGACAAGGCGCGCCAGAACATCGACGGGTTCCCCGGGCTCAAGGATCTGCCGGTGCTTGGAACGCTGTTCCGCTCGAAGGACTTCATCAAGGAAGAGACCGAGCTCGTGATCATCGTCACGCCCTACCTCGTGCGGCCGACGTCGCGCCAGAAGTTGTCGCTGCCGAGCGACGGCCTGGCCGAGGCGTCCGATCTGCGGGGCAACCTGCTCGGCCACCTGAACCGGGTCTATGGCAAGACAAGTGCCCAGCCGGTCGGCGATTTGAAGGGTGACTACGGGTTCATCGTTGATTGAGGCGCTCGACACGCCAGGAGACAGATCATGACTTACGTTCTCTCACTCAAAACTTCGGTGGCCCAGATGCTTGCGCGTGCTCCCATCGCAGTTGCCGCTGCGCTCGTGTCGGTCTCGCTGGCCGGCTGCATGCACGACGAGCTGACCGCGCAGGGGCCGAGTTTCGCGCTGATCGATCCGTCGCAGCGCCACCCGATCCTGGTGTCGGAGAAGCCGACCAATCTCTCGGTGCATGTGCCGACCGGCTCCTCGGGGCTGTCGCCGAAATCGCGGGCCGATGTGGTCGAATTCGTCCGCCACTTCCGCGCGGGCGATGCGGGCGATAGCCGCCTGCTGATCGCGGCCCCCAGCGGGTCGGGCAACGAAGTGGCCGCGATGAATGCAGTCCAGCAGATTCGCGGACTGTTAACGGACTACGGGTACACCGAAAGCTCGATCTCGGTCGAAGCGTTCGAAGCCACGGCTCATTCCCAGCCGCCCATCAAGGTGTCCTATATGCGCTATGTGGCGGAAGGTCCCGAATGTGGCAATTGGACGACGAATGCCGCCTATGAACCAAATAATCTCCCGATGTCCAATATCGGCTGCGCCAACCAGCGAAACTTTGCCGCAATGGTTGCCAATCCCGCCGATCTGCTCGGGCCGCGGACGGTGTCGCAGCGCGCTGGCGAACGGCGCGACGTGATCTGGGACAAATACCAGAAGGGCGAAACGACGGCTTCGGCGAAAAACGAAGACGGCAAAGTCGCGACACGTAACTCAGGGAATTGATGCCACATGAGCAACAACGCACAATCGGCCGTTTTGACGCCTGAGGACGACGAGCTGCTGGAGCATGGCGGCCAGGACGACGGGGCGGCGACGTCGCGGGCCCGCCCCATTCCGCGGATCTCGATCCAGGCGTTCTGCGAAGACCAGCGGCTCGCCAACGTGCTGCAGCATGCGGCCGAAGACCGGCGGCTCTCCAAGGCTCACGTCAGTGTGCACATGGGCGGGGCGAGCGCTGCCGTTGCCCACTACCAGGAAAGCCCGACGCCGAACCTCATCGTCATCGAGAGTTCGCTGCCGCGGATGGAGATGCTGGCCGAACTCGATCATTTGGCGGAAAGCTGTGATGCCGGCACCAAGGTACTGATGGTCGGGCGCGAGAACGATGTCGTGCTCTACCGCGAACTGCTGAAGCGCGGCGTCAGCGAGTATCTCGTGTCGCCGGTGTCGCCGATGCAGATGATGGAAACGATTTCGGGCCTCTATAACAATCCCGATTCCGACCCGGTCGGGCATATCTATGCTTTCATCGGCGCCAAAGGCGGCGTCGGTTCGTCCACGATCTGCCATAACGTCAGCTGGGCGCTGTCGGAGCTGCTGCGCAGCAACGTCGTCATCGCCGATCTCGACTTGGCGTTCGGCACCACGGGGCTCGATTTCAACCAGGACCCGGTGCAGGGGATCGCGGACGCGCTCGCTACGCCCGAACGTCTCGACGAAGTGCTGCTCGACCGCCTGCTCACCAAATGCTCGGATCAGCTCAGCATCTTTGCGGCGCCGGTCGTGCTCGACCGCGATTACGACGTGACGCCTGAGTCGTGCGAAATGGTGCTCGACGTGGTGCGCCAGTCGGTGCCCTACGTCACCGTCGATCTGCCGCATTCCTGGACCAACTGGAGCAAGCGCGTGCTGCTGCAGGCGGACGAAGTGATCATCACCGCCGAGCCAGATCTCGCTAACCTGCGTAACGCCAAGAACATCATCGATCTGCTGAAGAGCGCGCGCAAGAACGACAGCCAGCCCCGGTTGATCATCAATCGCGTCAATATGCCCAAGCGACCCGAGATTCCGATTAAGGAATTCGAAACCAATCTCGGTCTCAAGGCCATGGCAGTGATCGATTTCGATATCGAAAGTTTCGGACAAGCTGCCAATAACGGGCAAATGATCGAAGAGGTCAACGCCAAATCAGCGGCGGCCCAGGCATTCCGTTCGATCGCGATGGCAGTCACCAACCGCCGCGATATGAAGGTGGAAAAGCCTAAGCCCTCGGCTGCTTCGGCCCTGCAGCCGCTGTTCGATAAACTGAGGATGAAGCGCTAGCTTTTTCGGTTTTGGAGATTGATTGAGGTTGGCGATGGAAGCAACGGAGTTTCCGTCTCAAACGATCAGGCTCCAGGAGATATGAATCAGCCGTTTATAAATCCGGTCAAAACGGAAACGGCTTATTCACTTGATTATGCAAAAGATTGCTTGGGGCGATCCGTCTTGGACTTTGGGGCCTGAGTTTCCGCAGTCTGCAGGCCGGCTCGTCATCTCATGAGACTTTGAGGAGTGGACGAACATGTTCGGTAGGCGCACAGGCGAGCCTTCGGCCCCCAAACTCGCTGGCCCCCCCGCGGCCGCGGGCGCGGCGCCGCCCAAGTCGGCGCCCGCGGCCATGAAGCAAGCCCAGTCCGCCAAGACGCCGGCAAACTCGGCTCCGGCAGCACCCACCCGCGTCGAGATCGCCGAGACGAAACGGCGGCACTCGGAAGAGTACTACGACGTCAAGACGACGGTGTTCAACGCGCTGATCGACACTATCGACCTCACCCAGCTCGCCAAGCTCGACGGGGCTGCGGCGCGCGAGGAAATCCGCGATATCGTCAGCGAGATCATCCAGATCAAGAACGTGGTGATGTCGATCGCCGAGCAGGAGGAACTGCTCGAAGACATCTGCAACGACGTGCTCGGTTATGGCCCGCTCGAGCCGCTGCTTGCTCGCGACGACATCGCCGATATCATGGTCAATGGGTGCAACACCACGTTCATCGAAGTCGGCGGCAAGGTGCAGCAGACCGGTGTCCGGTTTGCCGACAACCAGCAGCTGATGAACATCTGCCAGCGCATCGTCAGCCAGGTCGGCCGGCGTGTCGATGAATCCTCGCCGATCTGCGACGCCCGTCTTCCGGACGGCTCGCGCGTCAACGTGATCGCGCCTCCGCTCGCCATCGACGGCCCCTGCCTCACCATTCGTAAGTTCAAAAAGGACCGTCTCAAGCTCGAGAACCTCGTCAAGTTCGGCTCGATCAGCCCGGCCTCCAAGACGATCCTCGAGATCATCGGACGCGTCCGTTGCAACATCCTGATCTCGGGCGGCACCGGCTCGGGCAAGACGACGCTGCTCAACTGTCTCACCGGCTCCATCGACATGGAAGAGCGCATCATCACGTGCGAGGACTCGGCCGAGCTCCAGCTGCAGCAGCCGCACGTCGTGCGCCTCGAAACCCGTCCGCCCAATCTCGAGGGCGAGGGCGAAATCAAGATGCGCGACCTGATCAAAAACTGCCTGCGTATGCGCCCTGAACGGATCATCGTCGGCGAAGTGCGCGGACCGGAAGCGTTCGACTTGCTGCAGGCCATGAATACGGGCCACGACGGCTCGATGGGCACGCTGCACGCCAACAGCCCGCGCGAAGCCATCAGCCGTTTGGAAAGCATGATCATGATGGGGGGCTATGCCCTGCCCGTCAAAACGATCCGCGAAATGATCGCCGGCTCAGTCGACGTTATCGTCCAGGCTTCGCGCCTGCGCGATGGCTCGCGCAAGATCACGCACATCACCGAAGTGTGCGGCATGGAAGGCGACGTCATCACGCTGCAGAACATCATCGTGTTCGACATCACCGGCCAGGACGCCAACGACAAGATCATCGGGCGGCACCGCTCCACCGGCATCGCGCGTCCGCGGTTTTGGGATCGCGCCGAATACTACAACGAGGAAGGCCGTCTCGCCGAAGCGCTCGCCGCGTCTGAAGCCCGCGACGCCAACGGCAATCCGATGGGAGATCAAAATGGTTGACGCGGAAACCTATGACCTGATGCTTTGGGGTCTGGTGGCGCTCGCCATTACGGCCATCATCTTCATCCTCGCCTATCCCTACATCTTCGGCGAAAACGTCACCGAGCGAATCCAGACCGCGACCACGACGCGTTCCAAGAAGGTCGCTGCGCGCAGCGCGGCCGAGGTAACGGCCAGCCGCAAAAAGGCGGTCACCGAGACGCTCAAGGAAATCGATATTCGCAAGAAAAAGCTCGAGAAGGCTTCGCTGCGTACGCGGCTGCAGCAGGCCGGCCTCGACATGGACGCCAAAGCGTACTGGATGAGCAGCGTCATTCTCGGGTGCTTCGTTGCGGTCGCGGTCTACTTCTCGCTACCGGCGTCGCTCGCCGCTCTGGCGCCCGGCCTTGCCGGCGTTGCAGGTTTCGTGGGCGCGCTCGGCCTGCCGGGCTGGATTTTGAACTTTCTCATCAAGCGGCGCCAGAACCAGTTCCTGGCGAACCTCGCCAACGCCATCGACGTCGTCGTGCGCGGCGTGAAGACGGGTCTGCCGCTCAACGAATGCCTTGGCATCATCGGGCGCGAAACGCCAGAGCCGATCTGCAGCGAGTTCAAGGAAGTCGTCGACCAGCAGCGCCTCGGCGTGCCGCTCTCGGAGGCGATGGACCGTCTCGTCGTGCGCATGCCGCTGCCGGAAGTCAAATTCCTCGCGATCGTGATCGCCATTCAGCAGAGTTCGGGTGGCAACCTGTCGGAAGCGCTCGGCAACCTCGCCCAGGTGCTGCGCGACCGGTTCAGCCTCAAGCTGAAGGTCAAGGCCATGTCGGCCGAAGCTCTCGCCTCGGCCATGGTGCTCGGCTCGATGCCGCCGATCGTGATCTGCCTCATCCAGCTGACGTCGCCTGGATACCTCGACCCCATGTTCAACACCAAGGTCGGCAACATGCTGGTCGGATTCGGGTTGTTCTGGATGTCGTGCGGCATCTTCATCATGCGCAAGATGATCAACTTCAAATACTAGAGCAAATTCCGACCCTACGGAATCGGAAGTTTGCTCTAGGTTCCTGATTTTGTCGCGTTTTCTTCGACGAACCGGCAGCCACTTCGTCGGAAAATGCTCTAGGCTTGAGGACGCTGATCCATGATCGAATTTGTCAACCTGGTCACGCAGCCCGACTTTCTGGTTGTCGTTCTGGCCGCCATCTGCACCCTCGCGACGATCCTGACGTTCGCGCTGCCGATGCTGGCACGCGACCGGGTCAACCAGCGCATGCGGGTCATGGCGGTCGAACGCGACACGTTGCGGTCGGAGCGGCTGGCGCAAATGGCGGTCGCCGAGCGCAACGGCGGGGGGCGCTTGCGGCAGGCGCCGAAGGGCTACATCCAGCAGATCGTGGACGCGCTCGACCTCAAGTCCAAGCTCGACAGCGACGAGCTGCGCATGAAACTGAAGACGGCTGGCTATCGCGGCGAAGGCCCGGTGCTGACGT
Organism: Hyphomicrobium sp.; assembly: GCA_025351425.1. Taxonomy (GTDB): domain Bacteria; phylum Pseudomonadota; class Alphaproteobacteria; order Rhizobiales; family Hyphomicrobiaceae; genus JANXVY01. The sequence goes on along the minus strand of JANXVY010000009.1, from coordinate 43,662 downwards.
ATATGGTGTTCCGCGTCTTCATTCCGCCGGTGATTTTCGTCGTCGCGCTGCTGTGGCTGTTTTTCGTGTCGGACCTTGAGTGGCCGCCGATGATCAAGGTTTTGGCCTCCTTGGCAGCGGCGTTCGTCGGCTTCTACCTGCCGAACGTGTTCGTCCAGAACATCGCCACCAAGCGCAAGACGTCGATCGAACAGGCCTTCCCGGACAGCCTCGACATGCTGCTGATCTGCGTGCAGTCGGGCATGTCGGTCGAAGCCGCGTTCGGCAAGGTCGCCCGCGAAATCACCGTGCAGTCGGTGGAACTCGCCGAAGAACTGAGCCTCACCACCGCCGAGCTGTCGTATCTGCCCGAGCGGCGGTCGGCCTACGAGAACCTTGCCAAGCGGACGGGGCTTGAGGGCGTGAAGTCGGTGTGTACCGCGCTCGTTCAGGCGGAACGCTACGGTACGCCCGTCGGTCAGGCGCTGCGCGTCATGGCCAAGGAAAACCGCGATATCCGCATGTCCAAAGCCGAGCAGAAGGCGGCGGCGCTACCGCCAAAGCTGACGGTGCCGATGATCCTGTTCTTCCTGCCCGTGCTGTTCATCGCCATTCTGTCGCCTGCCATCATCACCACGATGGGCTGGCCGTAAGCTTCAATCCCCGGTTTTGTCTCGCGTCGTGAAACGCGGACGGTCCCAAGTGGTCCGTCCGCGTTTTCGTGTGTGCGGCGGCACGGGTGCCACCGGCGGCTGCCCGTTAGAGCAAATTCCGATCCTACGGAATCGGAATTTTGCTCTAGGTTGTTGCTTTTGCCGCATTTTCTTCGACGAACCGGTATCCACTTCGTCGGAAAATGCTCTAGGTGGGCTCGGGACAAAAATTGCGAATTGTGCCGAGGGGGGGCGGCCGGGTCAAGCTCGTCATGGCGTATGGGGGCAGTTTCGACGCGCCGCCGCGCGCAGCAAAAAGCCCGCCAGAATTGCTGCTGGCGAGCGTTGGTATCGGGCGGGTTTCGGGCTGGCGTTATTGAGACGCCATTCCCTTCCAGGGGGAGCCATTAGGGGCGATGCCGGCGACCTTGGAGGACGCGGCATCGTCGCTGCGGGCGGCGTCCGCGACGGCGGGCTTGATCTCGAGAGCATCCCCCTTCGCGGCGGCCTTGGTGGCCTTAGGCTTATCGTCGGAGGCAACGGCCGCCGACCATTGCGCCGGCTTTTCGACCTTCACCATCCGCTTCAGGGTGGCCGTGTCGTTGGCGGCGTTTTCGCTGCCGAGGTCCTGGCTCGCGACGCGCTTTTGTTCGTCGAACTTGCCCTGCAATCCGAGCACGAGCGCCAGGTTCTGGCGGGTCTTGGCGTTGCCGCCCTTGGCTTCGATTTTGCGCAGGAGGTCTTCCGCCCTCGCTGCATCGCCCGACATCGCGTAGGCCATGGCGAGGTTGTTCATCACCGAGGTCTGTTCCTGGGACAGCATGAGCGCGCGTTCGTAAAGCGGGATCGCCTCGCGGAACTGGCCTTCCTTGGCGGCCACCGTGCCGCGCGCGGAGAGAACGCGCCAATCGGGGTTGGCGGGGTCGTCGGCGACCGCCAACATCTGCTTGGCGACGCTCAGCTGGTCGAGTTCCAGCGCGAGCCTGCCGTATTCGGACGCCAGCTGCTTGTCGCTGCCGTGGAAGTTGGCCGCGTTCTGGACGACGGCGAGCGCCTGCTGGCGTTCGCCCATCGCCTTGAGGTTCTTGGTGTAGCTCAGCGCTGCCTCAAGGTCGGTGGGGTGTTCCTTGTATTTCTTGCCCCAGTATTCCGTCGCCTTTTCCAGCTCGGTCTTGACGACCTCGGGCTCGGCGCTCGCGACCTTCTTCTCGGGGGCTGCAAACAGCGAGGACTGCAGCGCGTCTTCATTGCCCTGGGCGCAGGCGCCGAGCAGGAGGGCCGCCGTCAGGCTGGCGGCCAGGCTGAACGTGTTTGCAGTCTTGGGTGCGATTGGCAACGCCATAGGTCCCTCTCCGGCGAAATCGGAACGCACACTCTCTCTGGAGGTCATCTTGTGGGACGGCGGTCAATAAACCCTTAACCTTGTGGCGCTCACGCAGATTGTTCGGCTTCGTGTGCCCATTGCGCCCAGGGGGGAAGCGCCTGGATCGCGGCCATGTAGGCTGAAATGACGCCGCCCTCGTCAACCTCAGCGGGAACAAGGTTGTACGTTACGAAGCGGGACACCACGGGTGCGTACATGGCGTCGGCTGCACTGAACGCACCAAACAGGAACGGGCCGTGCGCGCCGTAACGGCTGCGGCAGTCGCGCCAGATCTCGAAGATGCGGGCGACATCGGGGGCGATCGCGGCGGGGTCTGCTGGCGTCAAGCCATGCGCGTTGAAGTCCATCGGGCAATTCTGGCGCAGGGCCTGGAAGCCCGAATGCATTTCGGCGGAAACGGCGCGGGCGATGGCGCGGGCGTCGTCGTCGCGGGGCCAGATGGGCGATCCGGGGTGGCGTTCGGCCAGATATTCGACGATCGCGAGCGTGTCCCAGATGGTCAATGCGCCGACGCGCAGGGCTGGAATCTTGCCCGAGGGGGAGTGCGCCTCGATCGCGGCTGCGGTATCGGGTGTGCGCAGAGCAATAACCGTCTCAGCGAAGGGCAGGGCGAACTGCCGCATCAGAATCCACGGCCGCAGGGACCATGATGACCACATCTTGGTCCCTATGATCAGTTCATAGACTATGGACATCGGCCCGTCCCCCTCTTGCTTCGGCGGCATGCTTCGTGTGTTGTCGCGGAGCGCTCGCGCGAAATTCTGGATATTCCATTTATCATGTCGACGACAGACACAACGCCTATTCTGCTGCGGCCAGACAGTGCGTTTGCCGACGACGGCGAGGCGCTTCCGATCTGGTTTGCGCGCGAGGGTGCGCCGCTGCCGAGCTTCGAGGCTGCAGGCCACTGGCTGGAGGCGACCCGTTTTACGGCCGCGGCCAAGAAGCAGGCGTTCGTGCCAGGGCCAGGCGGCGGCATCGCGGGGGCGGTGTTCGGGCTTGGCAACGGGATGGCCGGGGAGCCGTGCGGGCCGTCGGCGCTGCTGCTTGGCCAATTGTCGCAATCGTTGCCGCCGGGCGACTACCAGCTCGCCGATGCGCCAGACCACCCCGATCTCGCCGCGCTGGCATGGGGCCTTGGGGCCTACAGGTTCCGGCGCTACAAGTCGGCCGACAGCGAAGGGCCGCCGCGCCTTCTGTGGCCGCATGGCGCCAACCGGGCGCGCGTGCTCGCCCAGATCGAAGGCATTTGGCTCGGCCGCGATCTCATCAATACGCCGGCCAACGATATGGGGCCGGAAGACATCGAGAACGCCGCGCGCGAGCTTGCGATGCGGCATGGCGCGGACATCCACGTCATCATCGGCGACGACCTTATCGCGCAGAATTTTCCGCTGATCCATGCCGTCGGCCGGGCCTCACCGCGCGCGCCGCGCCTCATCGACTTCAAGTGGGGAGCGCTGGACGCGCCCAAGGTCACGCTGGTTGGCAAGGGGATCGTGTTCGATACCGGCGGCCTCGATATCAAGCCATCGTCGTCCATGCTGCTCATGAAAAAGGACATGGGGGGGGCGGCGACCGTGCTGGCGCTCGCCCACATGATCATGGCCGAAAAACTCCCCGTGCGGCTGCGTGTTCTGATACCGGCGGCGGAGAATTCGGTGGCGGGCAATGCGTTCCGGCCGAGCGATGTGATCCGGAGCCGGCAGGGGATGACGGTGGAAATCGGCAATACGGATGCGGAGGGGCGGCTCGTGCTCGCCGATGCGCTCGCGCTTGCCGACGAAGAGAGCCCGCACAGCCTGTTCGCGTTTTCGACGCTGACGGGGGCGGCGCGCGTCGCGCTCGGGCCGGACCTGCCGGCGTTCTTTACCGACGATGAAAATCTCGCCTCCCGCGTCGTTACGCGCGGGGCAGCGATCGGCGATCCGGTGTGGCGGATGCCGTTCTGGAACGGCTACGAGCGCAATCTCGACAGCGAAATCGCGGACATGAACAACGTGTCCGAGAGCCCGTTCTCGGGCGCGATCATCGCCGCACTGTTCCTGCGCCGGTTTGCCAAACGCGCAAAGCGGTTTGCCCATTTCGACCTCTACGGCTGGCGGCCGGCCCTGCGCCCGCTGGGTCCCAAGGGCGGCGAGCCGCAAACGGCGCGGTGCGTGTTCGACGTGCTCGCCGGGGAGGCCGGCGCGTGACCACAGCCCTCGATCCCCGGCTCAACGCCTACCGGGCGGACCTTGCGGCCGAGAGCTTGCGCGGGCGGGTGGATGCGGTCGAATTCGTGGCTGGAACGCCGGCTCAGATTGCGAGGCCGGTGGTTCCCTTGCGCAAGGTGCCGATGGGGTCGGCCGGGTTCGAGACGGAAGCGCTGTTTGGCGAGCCCGTGTGGGTCTACGACGTTTCCGAGGGCTGGGCGTGGGTGCAACTCGCCACCGACGGCTATGTCGGCTACCTGCCGGCCGATACGCTGTCATACGACGTGGCTGCGGCGACCCACAAGGTCAAGGCCATCGGCACGTTCGTATATCCGGCGGCCGACATCAAATCACCGCCGCTGATGCACTTGAGCCTCGGTTCGCAGTTCACCGTCACTGAAACAGTCGACCGCTTCGCCCGGCTCGCAGGCGGGGGGTATGTGGTGTCGCGGCATGTGGCGGAGCGCGACTGGCGCGACCGAGATTTTGTCGAAGTCGCCGAACGGCTGATCGGCACGCCCTATCTGTGGGGCGGAAAAACGCGCGTGGGGCTCGACTGTTCGGCGCTGGTGCAGGTGTCGCTCGCCGCGTGCGGGATCGGCGCCCCCCGCGACAGCGATCTGCAGCAGGCCGCACTCGGGACCGGGATCGACGTCCCCGACGATCTCGAAGGCTTGGTGCGCGGCGACCTGGTGTTCTGGAAGGGCCACGTCGGCATCATGATCGACAGCGTGATGATGGTGCACGCCAACGCCCACCACATGGCGGTTAACGCAGAGCCGCTGCCGGAAACGGCGGCGCGCATCAAAGGCACAGGGGGCGAAATCGTCGCCATCAAGCGGATGAGCGGCAGTGTGAGCGCCAGTGTGTAGGTGCGGTGGATGCGGCCCGCTTCCGCTTTCGGCGCGGCTTTGGGACGGCTGGCGTCGCGTCCACCCACGGCACGTTCTTAGCGGCGGTAGGGCAGGAACGTCCGGTCCTTCAGCAGGGTTGCGGCGTCGGGGATGGCGGGCGCAACGGAACCGTGGACGTGGCCCTTGCGCCAGATCTCGCCGCCGGGCAGCGTGACGATGGTTTCAATGGACCGCTCGGTGCCGGTCGCCGCCGAGATGTGGTGACGCTGGATAACGTCGCCGCGCGTGATGGCTGTGACCAGCGGCTGGAACAGGTCGAAGCGCTCGACTTTGCAATCCTCATAGAACTCGTTGCCGATGGCGATGTCATAGAGCTGATCGGCCCGGAGCATGATCTCCACCGCGCAGGCACCAGCTGCCTTTGGCAGAAGCGCCAAGCGGACGAAGTCGCGGGTTTCGGCTGTCTCCGCCTGGGCTGCGTCCGATAGCTCTCCTGCGAGCCGCTTCAGGGCTGCGAACGCCGTTGTGAGTTGCGAGCGGTAGACGTCGTCGGACAGCATTTGCGCGGTTCCCCCAGAAGACAGCGGGACTGTCTCATGTTCCGGGGGCAATCGTAAAGCTGCGCGGGCTGCGACTTGCGGCGGGGTATGGTGGCGGTCGCTTACGCGAGCGGGCTATCGCCCGCGCCCATCTGGGGGAACGGGTTCCGCCAGCCCCCCTTCCTTCTTGGAACTCTGGGCTTCTTGGGACTCTAAGACGTTTTACGTCGCAATGTTTGAGAGCTTGTGCCTCAGGCCTTCGACAGTTCTTCGTCCTTGGCCACTTGACGTTGCATGGCGGGCCTTGTGCGCAGGCGGGCGGCGTAGGCCTCGAATTCGGGCCGCTTGGGGATGGTGCCGAACAGCAGGCCCCAGTTGACGCCAGCACCGATAACAACGTCGGCCGCGGTGAATTTGTCTCCCAGCAGCCACGGGCCCTTGCGGACGGCGTCGCTCAGCACGTTCATGGTCGTATCGTAGTCGATCCAGCCCATTATCGCGCGGGGGCCGGGTTCGCGCTTCAAGTGGTGGTCGATGACGGCGGGCTCCATGCACGAGGGGCCCCAGAACATCCACTTGAGATAGGGGCCGCGCAGGGGATCATCGATCGCGGGGGCGAGGCCAGCCATGGGGTAGCGGTCGGCCAGATAGCAGCAGATGGCGGCGACTTCGGTTATTGCGACGCCGTGGTCGACCAACGTTGGCACCTTACCCATAGGGTTTATGGCCAAATAAGCGGGCTTCAAGTGGTCGCCCTGCTTCAGGTGCAGCAGCTCTAGCTTGTAGGGCTCGCCCAGCTCTTCGAGCATCCAAAGGACTATCGAGGAGCGGGAGGGGGCCGCGTGATACAGCGTCAGGGCCGGCGGGGTCATGGCGGTTTCCTTGGCAATAAGCTGAGGCTGGGCGCTCAATCGGGGCTGCCGGGTAAGCTGGTAACCCGGGTGTAACCAGTTCGGCCGTAGACTTGATCTCTTCCAAGCCTGCGGAGTGAAACCATGCAGCGATCGGCGCTCGCAACCCCTACGGGAACACTGTTTGGTGGGTTGCCGCAGGCCGGCGCCGCCGCCGCCCTTCCCGCTGCTCCGGCCGAAATCCACAGTGCGGCGGGGCGCATCGTGGTGCTCGACGGCTTGCGCGGCCTGATGACCGTCTTTGTCGTCCTATCGCATTTTTTCGGCGAAGTTCCAACCGGCATCAACGCTTTGGCGGTCGGCTGGCTGGCTGTCCTCATGTTTTTTGTGTTGAGCGGCTTCCTCGTCGGGCGGCTGATCCTGGAAAAGCAGCACCACGCCAACTTCTTCTTCGTGTTCTATGTCCGGCGGTGCTGCCGCACGCTGCCGGTGTATGTGTTCTGTGTGCTGTTCGTCTACGCCATGATGCTGGCGGTCGGCCGGGCGCCGTATATGGACATCACGGCGGTGTTCCCGCTCTGGTCATATCTCACCTTCACGCAGAACTTCTTCATGGTCGACGCCAACGCGTTCGGGCCATACTGGCTGGCGCCGACGTGGACGCTGTCGGTCGAAGAGCAATTCTACCTCATCGCGCCGGCGCTGTTCCTGTTCGTGCCGAGGCGTTTTCTCGTAACGGTGCTGACGGCGGGGGCGCTGATCGCGGTTTTGTTCCGGGCCGCGATCTTGTGGGGCGGTTGGTGGCCTGCGCTGGCGGCATCGGTGTTCCTGCCCGGCTGCATGGACCCGCTGTTTTGCGGACTGCTGGCGGCCGTTCTGTATAAGTCGGTCGACCTGACGCGCTATGACCAGCATCTGCGGGTGCTACCGCTCGTCATGCTCGCGGCGGTGCTCGGGCTAAGGCTCGTCGATCGTCCGGATTTTCCGGTGTTCGACGTGTTCTCGCGGCTGTTCGCTTCCATCGGCTGCGCGGCCTATATCGTGGCCGTGGTCAGGGGGTCGCCCGAAGGCGAACGGCTCAAGTCGCCGGTGTTGTGCTTCTTTGGGCAGACATCCTATGCCGTCTATCTTACGCACCTCGCCGTGCTCGGGTTGATGCATGGGCTGGTGCTCGGCACGGTGCCCGACATTGCGACGCCGGTGCAATGGGCGATCACGCTCGCCGCGCTTCCCGTGACGGTGCTGCTGGGTTGGGGCGTCACGAAACTCGTCGAAGAACCCATCACCGCCTACGGCCGCAGCTTCGCGTGGAGCAAGGAAGCCCGAGGCTGAAACAACTAGAGCAAATTCCGATCCTACGGAATCGTAATTTTGCTCTAGGTTCTTGATTTTGGCGCATTTTCGTCTTCATGGAGCGAGGCTTCGCCGTCTTCATGGAGCGAGGCTTCGCCGTCGACGACGAACCGGTATCCACTTCGTCGGAAAATGCTCTAGGGCCAGCGTTTCCGCCGGCCCTAGAACCCTATTCGTCCTTTTTGCGCGGCACAGGGGGGACTGCGCCGCCGCCGCGGGTGGTCTTGCGTTCCTTCGGGCTCGGGAGAGCCTTCTTGGGCGTCGCGTCGACCAGCACGGGGACCTGATCGTCTTCGTCGTCGTCTTCGTCGCGGAGCTTCTGCTTCTTGGAGGGGTCGGCTGGTACGTACTCGAACGCGAGCTTGGCGTCCTCGCCCGTGCCTTCGACCAGCACCTTGACGATTCCGCCGTGTTCGAGACGGCCAAACAGCAGTTCATCGGCCAGCGGCTTCTTGATGTATTCCTGGATGACGCGTCCAAGGGGGCGGGCGCCGAACTTTTCGTCGTAGCCCTTTTCGCCGATCCACTTGGCGGCCGCTTCCGACAGCTCGATCGTCACGCCGCGGTCGGCAAGTTGGGCTTCCAGCTGGAACACGAACTTCTCGACCACCTTGGCGATGACCTCTTGGGGGAGGCCATTGAAGGGGATCACCGCGTCCAAACGGTTGCGGAATTCGGGCGTGAAGAGGCGGTTGATCGCCTCCGTGTCGTCGCCTTCGCGCTTCGAGCGGTTGAAGCCCATGGCGGCCTTGGCGAGATCGCTGGCGCCCGCGTTCGACGTCATGATGAGAATGACGTTGCGGAAGTCGATCTGCTTGCCGTTGTGGTCGGTCAGCTTACCGTGGTCCATCACCTGCAACAGGATGTTGAACAGGTCAGGGTGGGCCTTCTCGATTTCGTCGAGCAGCAGCACGGAGTGGGGGTGCTGATCGACGCCGTCGGTCAAGAGGCCGCCCTGGTCGAAGCCGACGTAGCCGGGAGGCGCGCCGATCAACCGCGATATGGTGTGCTTTTCCATGTATTCGGACATGTCGAAGCGCAGCAGCTCGACGCCCATGAGGTTCGCCATCTGCTTGGCAACTTCGGTCTTGCCGACGCCGGTTGGGCCCGAGAACAGATAGCAGCCGATCGGTTTTTCGGGTTCGCGCAGGCCAGCGCGGGCGAGCTTGATGGCGGACGCCAGCTGTTCGATCGCCTTGTCCTGGCCGAACACCAGACGCTTCATGTCCTTTTCGAGGTTGCCCAGCACTTCGGCATCCGACTTGGTCACGGTCTTGGCCGGGATGCGCGCCATCGTCGCGACGGTCGCCTCGATCTCCTTAACGGTGATCTTCTTCTTACGCTTGGCCTCGGGCACCAGCATCTGCGATGCGCCCGTCTCGTCGATGACGTCGATCGCCTTGTCGGGCAGCTTGCGGTCGTGGATGTAGCGCGCCGACAGCTCTACCGCCGACTTGATGGCTTCGGAGGTGTACTTGAGCTTGTGAAACTCCTCGAAGTAGGGCTTCAGGCCCTTGAGGATCGCGATGGTGTCCTCGACCGAGGGTTCCTTCACGTCGATCTTCTGGAACCGGCGCACCAGGGCGCGGTCCTTCTCGAAGTGCTGGCGGTATTCCTTGTAGGTCGTGGAGCCGATGCAACGCAGCACGCCCGACTGGAGTGCGGGCTTCAGCAGGTTCGAGGCATCCATAGCGCCGCCCGACGTTGCGCCGGCGCCGATCACGGTGTGGATTTCGTCGATGAACAGGATCGCGCCCTCGTGGGCTTCGATCTCCTTCATGACGGCTTTCAGCCGCTCTTCGAAGTCGCCGCGATAGCGGGTGCCCGCCAGCAGCGAGCCCATATCGAGCGAGAAGATGGTCGCGTTCAGCAGCACCTCGGGGACTTCGCCGCGGATGATCTTGCGGGCGAGGCCTTCGGCGATCGCAGTCTTGCCTACGCCGGGGTCGCCGACGAACAGTGGGTTGTTCTTGGAGCGGCGGCACAGCACCTGGATGGTGCGCATCACCTCTTGTTCGCGGCCGATCAACGGGTCGATCTTGCCGTCGCGCGCCTTCAAGTTGAGGTTCACGCAATAGGCGGAGAGTGCATCCTGGGCCGTTTTCTTTTCCTCCCCTTCGCTGTTCGAGCTGCTTTGTTCTTCTGCGCCGCGCACGGTACGTGGTTCCGACATGCCCGGGCGCTTGGCGATGCCATGGGAAATGTACTGGACCGCATCAAACCGTGTCATTTCCTGCTCCTGCAGGAAGTAGGCGGCGTGACTCTCACGTTCGGCGAAGATGGCGACGAGCACATTGGCTCCGGTCACTTCCTCGCGGCCCGACGACTGCACATGCACCACCGCGCGGTGGATCACGCGCTGGAAGCCAGTCGTGGGCTGGGCTTCCGCGTGGTCCTTCACGACGAGGGAGGCGAGCTCCGTATCGAGGTAGGTCACGATGCGGGCCTTGAGAGCCTCGGCATCGACGGCGCAGGCACGCATCACGGCGGCCGCGTCGCGGTCGTCCATGAGGGCCAGCAGCAAATGCTCAAGGGTTGCGAACTCGTGGTTGCGTTCGTTCGCTGCTTCCAGCGCGCGATGAAGGGCCGTCTCCAGGCTCTTTGAGAATGATGGCACGTGGACCTACTCCTTCTCCATGGTGCATTGTAGAGGGTGGTTATTCGCGCGCGAAAAGTCCATGACCTGAGTCACTTTTGTTTCGGCAATCTCGAACGTGTAGACGCCACAGACGCCAACGCCCTTCTGGTGGACGTGCAACATGACCCGCTCCGCCTCCTCGCGGTTCTTGCCGAAATATTTCTGCAAGATGTGCACCACAAACTCCATCGGCGTATAATCGTCGTTGAGGAGCAAGACTTTGTAAAGCGACGGTTTCTTGGTTTTCGGGCGGGTTTTGGTGACGAGCCCGGTGCGGCCGTCGTCGCCGTTCTTGCCGGGAGGCCCGGGAGGGCCAGGATTGCCGGCGGACGTGGTTGCGATGTCACGCGCGCGCGACTGCCCAAAGCGTGCGCCATCGCTGCCTATGAATACTGCAATGGAGTGTTCGCGCATCGTGTCTCTACTTCAAACCTTTATTCGGTTTAACGGCCGGGCTTGCGCCCTGACCCGATCATAGCCGGGACCGCCCGATCCGTGAATGCTGATCCACGTGTGGAATTGCAATCGATGAAGGACCTCGGTTACGCGATGCTATATGATATCGGATCAGGACACAAAAAAGGCCCGGACGGGTCCGGGCCTTCAGAATTGGGCAGGCCTTTATAACCGGGCAAGCCCTTCAGCACCAGGCAGGCCGTGGGGTTCATTGAGCGCCGGCCATTTGCGGCCTGTCAGCCTAAGCGCGGCGACCAGAAGTTCTGATAAAGGGTCTGGCAGGCGCGGGTCTGGGTCTCGGACGCCGAAGCAACCATGCCCGCGATGCGGCTCATCTGCTGCAAATGCTCCTCGAACGTGCGTTTGGAAAACGCGGTCATCAAGTCCATGGCCTCTGGAACCGACTTGGCCGTTGCCAGGCGGGTGGCCGTGGTTGTGCCATCGGCCAGCAAGCGCTGCGAATAGTCACCGACTTCGGCCGAGATCGCCCGCAGAGCCCGCGTGCCCTGCTCGTAAACGGCCCTCGCCTCGGTGGGGCTTGCGCGGTTCAATGAGATTTCGATCATGGTGTGTCCTGGAACGTCCAAGATTAATTTTACTCAACCCGGGTCGCGGGGTCCACAAAAATGCTGCGGTGCACAATAAGTGTTATCCAGGACTGCGGACGGCAAGGGCATCTTGGTGAGCGCTGCATTAACAGGTTGTTGGGATCGCCGTTCTAGAGTGTGGCCGCCGAATGTGGGTGGAGCGTTCGTCCGTCACGGGTTGGCCGCAAAGCCGCCCAAAAACCACGCCTTTTGCTGCGCAATACCAGGGGTGGGCGCGATTTGGGCGAGGGTTCAGGCTTTTCGGCGCGGCCGAAGTGAGGGCAAAGTTCGCGATGAATGGGGCATTTGGCGCTTTGGTTACGACCCGCATCCGCGTCGCAGCGGTTTTCGTGACGTGTGCCGCATTGGTCACGGGGCTTGCGCCATCGGCCTACGCGGGCGGGGCGCACTCCCTCTTCATCATGGACGCCAATACCGGAGCAGTCCTGACCGATCAGGACGGCAACGATCCGCGCTATCCCGCGTCGCTCACCAAGATGATGACGCTGTATCTGGTGTTTGAGCAGCTCGAAAAGGGCCGCCTGTCGATGAAAACGCGCGTGCCCATTTCGGCGCATGCGGCCAATGCTGCGCCCTCCAAGCTTGAACTCGCGGTCGGGGACGAGATCACGGTCGAGGATGCGATGCTGGCGCTGATTACCAAGTCGGCGAACGATGTCGCAATTGCACTCGCCGAACAGGTGGGCGGCACCGAGCCCGAGTTCGCCAAGTTGATGACGGCCAAGGCGCACGCCATTGGCATGAAGTCGACGACGTTCAGGAATGCGTCCGGATTGCCCGATAGCGGGCAGACGACTACGGCGCGGGACATGGTGACGCTGGGCGTGCGCCTCTATGACGATTTTCCCCGCTATTTTCCGATGTTTTCGACGCGAGCCCACACCTACAACGGGTCGACCCACAAGAACCACAACACCTTGATGCTGCAGATGCCGGGCATCAACGGCATCAAGACCGGCTATACGCACGCGTCCGGGTTTAACCTCGTGTCGTCGCTACAGCAGGACGGCAAGCACCTCGTCGGCGCGATCTTCGGGGGCGAAACGGCCGGCTCGCGCAATGCCCAGATGCGCGTTTCGCTGACACGAGCGCTGGCCAGGGCGTCGACCGCCAAGACACGCAAGCCGGTGCTCGCCGCCGGTGTTCAGCCGGCCAAGAAACCAAAGCCCACTGCTGCAGTTGTTGCTGCCGTCGCGCCCAAGCCTGCACCGGTTCCAGCTGCCCCTGCTCAGGCGGTTGTGGTTGCCCCGCCCGTACAGGTCGCGGCCGCGGTTCCCGCTCCAACGGGGGCTCTACCCTTGAAAATCGACGTAGCGCGGGTGCGGCCGGTCGGCGTTGCCGAGGCGAAGGCTCCTGCATCTCCCATCGCGCAGGCTGCGATGGCGCTGCGTCTCAGCGACGTTTTCGGGCACAAGCCCGCCCCAGCGTCGCCGTCGACCCCGGCAGCCGCGGCGCAGATCTCGCACCTTGCCGCTCAGCCTAGCCCTCTGCCGGCTCCGGTGGTTCAGCCGGGTGTGGCCGTAGCTCCGGCAGCGGCGGTTTCTCCAGCTCCCGGGCGGCCACCGTCGTCGCTTAACGCGCAACTTGCGCAGCTGGAACCGGCCTCCGCCAAGATGGTCGAGCCGAGCTACCGGCTCAAAGGACCGGCCAATGCAGCCGGGGCTGCGGTCGTCCCCGTCGTTGCGACGGCTGGAGCTTTCGAGATCCAGATCGGAGCCTATGCGTCAGCTGCAGAAGCAGACAAGCGATTGGCCACAGCGAAGACGCAAGTGCCGCTGCTGGCGCAGCGTGCGCCCGTGCGGCGGGTGGTCAGCGTCGGCGACAAGACGCTTTACAGGGCGCGCTTTGGCGGATTCGACGCGGCGAGCGCGCACGCTGCGTGCGCCGAATTGAACAAGCAGGCCATCAACTGCCTCGCAGTGAAATCCGAGTAGGCCGCAGCCTCAACCGGGGCTCGACTGCGCAAAACTCTTTCACGCCAACGCTTTGCGAAACCACAGCACGACGTTCTGCATCGGGCGTTCGAAATGGCGGTAGATGAGGATGCTGAGATAAGTCAGCACGACCAACAGGGTGATCGACAATGGCGCCATCGCAATGCCAAAGGCGGGGCTGGTCAGCTTCTTGGTGAAGGCCTGGATCAGCCACGGGTGGATCAGATACAGCGAGTAGGACGCGCCGCCCAGTAGCGCCGCCCACTGCTGACTTTTGGCGCTCTGCAGGCGGCAGCCGAGGGTGAAAGCGACGATGGCGGCGGCCGTGACGCCCCACAGGTCGAAATAGGGAACGACCACGCCGTTGCCGATGGCCGCCACGCCGGCGAGCGAGGCAGCCAGCAGCGGAAGGCGGGCCTGCGCAAATACCTCGCGGCGCTTCTCGTAGAGAACCCAAAGGCCGATCCCGTAAACGAACTGGATGATCCGCTCGTCGGTGTAGAATTTCCACACCACGTTGTCCAACGGGAGCAGCTTGCCGAGTACGATCAAGCTCGCCACGATTGCGGCGGGATAGGCCGGGCTCCAGTTGCGCAAATAAAGCGAGGCCGCGAAGATCGCATAGAACAGCATTTCGTAATTCAGCGACCAGCCTAGAAACAGGAACGGCTGCACCGCGCCGTCATCGCGGACGTAGGGGATGAAGAACAGCGATTTCAGGATGTGGACGATGTCGAACCGCGTCGAGTTCAGCAGCTCAGGCTTCAGGTAGCAGACGGCCGCCAGCAAGAGCGTCAGCGCCCAATAGAGCGGAACGATGCGTGCGATGCGCCGCCACATGAACGTTGCCGGCGCGAGGCCCGGCTGCGTCGTGTAGGCCATGATGAAGCCGCTGAGGACGAAGAACACGTTCACACCCGCGGCACCCGCGGTGAAGTAGTTGGCCTTCAGGCCGTGATCGTGCTGGAGGGCGCCCGCGAGGTGGAACAGTACGACGGCCATGGCGGCGGCAAAACGCAGCGCCTGCAACTCGACGACGAGCGCTGCGGCCTTCACTGGCGCTGCCGGCGGGGGGGCGATGAGTGGTGTCGTCTGACCGGCCGGCACCATGCATCAAGCTCCCCGTCATTCCAGCGAAATGTCTCGCCTAAAGGATTGTATAGGTGAGATAATTTTGCGTTTGCAACTTGTTTGTAGAGCGCCGTTGCGCGCACCACGCCTGTCGATAGGACATGACTGCGTCGCGCGAGGGCGGGTTGGCGGCGGTGCAAAGTGAGATATGGTGCCGGACGATTTTCAGATGGGCGTGAACTGCTTTGGACGATCATCAACCTTCTTTGACAGCGCAAGCCGTTGAGGACGCTCATCCTGCGGCTCCGGAGTGGGCCATAGGGGCGACCAAAGGCGGCGCGTTCGTGCAAGGCCTGACAATCGCGTTTCAGATTCCAGCGCTGATCCTCGGGGCGACGGGCGCAGGTTTTGGCGCACTGGCGCATGATGCGGGCATGAAGTTCGGTCCGACAGCGTTTTTGTCGGTCGTGCTCTATGCAACTCCCGCGCAGGTCGTGTTGGTCGATCAATTCGCGCGGGGGGCCTCGCTGCTGGGCGGCGCGTTCGCCATCTGCCTGACGGCGATCCGGTTGCTGCCGATGATGGTCACGTTGATGCCCTATCTGCGCGGGCCAGATGTGCCGCGATGGCAGTATGTGTTCGCGGCACACTACATCGCGATCACCGGCTGGACGGAAGCTTACCGGCGCTTGCCGCTGCTGCCGCCGCGCCTGCGCATGCCGCATTTCCTGGGGATCGGCACGGCGCTGATGTGCTGCCTGACGCTCGGGACGATGGCGGGCTATGAACTCGCCGGCGTGGTGCCGCCGTTGCTAACCTCCGCGCTGCTGTTCATGACGCCGCTTTATTTCATCATGTCGCTCATCCTGGGAGCCAAACAGGCCGTCGACTGGGTGGCGCTGCTCGCGGGGCTTGTGGTCGGCCCCATCTGTTATCTTGCTGCACCCGGGTTCGATCTGTTGCTGACCGGGCTTATGGGCGGGACGATCGCGTTCTGGTTTGGCCATGGCCGCGAAGGGAGGCGCCTATGAGCGCGCTGCCAGACGGCCTTTGGGGCTATCTCATTCTGCTCGGGATGGCGCTGGCGTTTCACGAGCCGTGGCGCTGGGCGGGGATTGTGCTCGGCCGGGATATCGACGTTCACGGACCGGTGTTTGCGTGGGTGCGTTCCGTCGCGACGGCGCTCGTCGCCGGCCTCGTCATGCGGCTGGTGCTGTTTCCGGCGGGGGCACTCGGCACGCTGCCGCCGGGCATCCGGGTCGGCGCGTTCGCGACCGGAATCGCGGTGTTTTTCTTAACCCGGCGGTCGCTTGCGAAGGGCGTGTTGGCGGGCGCTGCGGCCCTCATTGCCGGCGCGATGGCGATCGGCTGATCAATAATCGAGACGCAGCACCTGGACTGCCGCGCCGGCTGGGAGTGCGGGCGAGCCGGCCGGCTGCACGATCAGGGCATTGGCCTCGGCCAAGATCGTCAGCAGCGAGCTGTCTTGGTTAGCGGCGGGTGTGACCGTCGGGGCGGCATTGGCGGGGGATTGAAGGACGGCGCGCATGTAGTGCTGGCGCGGCCCATTGGGCTTGATGCCCGTGGTGAGAACGGCCTGCACCTCCTCGAGGGCCTTGGATGGCGCGCCCAGAAGTGCGCCGATCAGGGGGCAGAGAAACACGCGTGCGCCGATCAGGGCGGAAACCGGGTTGCCAGGCAGGCCCAGCACGCGCTGGCGGTTTAGTTTTCCAAACAGCATCGGCTTTCCGGGCCGCATTGCGATGTTCCAGAAGTCGAGCGTCATGCCGAGATGGGCGAGCGCGGGACGCACCAGGTCATGGTCGCCGACGGAGGCCCCTCCGGTCGTGACCAGGATGTCCGCGCCGCCCGCCCGCAGGAGTGCGCGCTCCAGCTCGGCTTGATCGTCGGCC
Organism: Hyphomicrobium sp.; assembly: GCA_025351425.1. Taxonomy (GTDB): domain Bacteria; phylum Pseudomonadota; class Alphaproteobacteria; order Rhizobiales; family Hyphomicrobiaceae; genus JANXVY01. The sequence goes on along the minus strand of JANXVY010000009.1, from coordinate 27,234 downwards.
GCGATGCCGAGCAGCAAGGGCTCGCCGCCGAACGCACGCACGATCGCGGCGAGGCCGATGGAGTTCGAGGAGACGATCTGGCCGGGACCAGGCGTTGTTCCAGGAGCGACCAGTTCGCTGCCGGTTGCAAGGATCGCGACCCTGGGCCGGCGGCGGACGGGAAGGCTCGCGACGCCGCTTGCCGCCGCCAGCGTCAGCGCGCGGGCGTCGAGCACGCGGCCTGCGCGCAAGAGCGTCTGACCTTGGGTGAAATCGCCGCCGCGCGGGCGGATGTGCGCGGGATCGGGGCGGCCGTCTGAGATGGTGACGTTTGCGCCCGCGGCCTGCGTGTTTTCTTGGATCACGATTGCGTCGGCACCTGCGGGCACCAGTGCGCCGGTGAAGATGCGAACAGATTCGCCCGGACTGAGCTGGCCGTCGAAGGCCAAGCCCGCGGCGGATTTGCCGATGACGCGCAATGTGGCCGGAAGGCTCGCCACATCGGCCGCGCGCACCGCATAGCCGTCCATGGCGGAGGCGTCGAACGGGGGCTGGGTCAAGCGGGCTGCGACATCGGCGGCGAGGATTCTGCCGTGGGCGTCCAGCAGGGTAACCTGTTCGGCCGCGAGCGGCGTTGCCCCGTCGAGGACGCGGGCCAGCGCCTGCGCGACCGTGAGGACGGCCGGCTTCAAGAGCGGGCTCCGGCGCGGTAGGTTCCGGAACGGCCGCCGGTCTTTTCGACGAGGCGGATGGCGGTGAACGTCATGGCCTTATCGGCCGCTTTCAGCATGTCGTAGATGGTGAGGCAGGCGACCGAAACCGCCGTGAGGGCTTCCATTTCGACGCCGGTCTGGCCCGACACGCGGACTTCGGCCGTGACGTGCACGCCGGCGGGCGTGTGCGACGGCGCGAAATCGACGGTGACCTTGGTGATCGCGAGCGGGTGGCAGAGTGGGATCAACTCGTGGGTCTTCTTTGCGGCCATGATGCCGGCGATGCGGGCGGTGGCCAACACGTCGCCCTTTTTCGCCGCGCCGGTTTCGATCAGTGCCAGCGTTTCGGGCTGCATCGACACGAAGCCTTCCGCAATCGCGGTGCGGCTCGTGACGGACTTGTCCGATACGTCCACCATGTGCGCTTCGCCGCGCTCGTTGAGATGGGAGAGCTTGGTCATGCGGCCCCCAGCAGGGTGCGCGTCGCGAGCGTCACGTCTTGCTGGCGCATCAGGCTTTCGCCGACAAGGAACGTGTGGACGCCTACTTTTGAAAGCCGCGCGATGTCGGTGTGGGTGAAGATCCCGCTTTCGCCGACGATAATCTTGTCCTTGGGAATGCAGGGTGCAAGGCGCTCGGTCGTTTCGAGCGAGACCTCGAAGGTTTTCAGGTTGCGGTTGTTGATGCCGATCAGCCTGGAGTCGAGCTTCAGTGCGCGGTCCAGTTCGGCGTCGTCGTGGACCTCGATCAGCGCGTCCATGCCCCAATCCTTGGCGGCCGAAATGAGCGCGGCAGCCATCGCATCGTTGACCTGCGCCAGGATCACCAGGATACAGTCCGCACCCCACGCGCGCGCTTCCACTACCTGATAGGGGTCGAGCATGAAGTCCTTGCGCAATGCAGGCAGATGCGTCGCAGCCCGGGCCTTGGTGAGGTATTCAGGCGCACCCTGGAACGAGGGGCCATCGGTCAGGATCGACAGGCAGCACGCGCCGCCCGCTTCATAGGCTGTGGCCAGTGCGGGGGGATCGAAGTCGGCCCGGATCAAGCCTTTCGAGGGCGAGGCCTTCTTCACCTCCGCAATCAACGCAGGTTTTCCGCTCGCGATTTTTGCCGCTATGGCGCCGGCGAACGGGCGGACGTGGCCGGCCGAACGCGCGTACTCCGCCATGACCCTCAAGGGGCGGCGAACCTTCGCGTCGGCGATCTCAGTCAGCTTGTAGGCGGTGATCTTATCAAGAATGTCGGTCATGGGGCCGTTATAGGATGGGGAACACGAGAAGGCGAGGGGGCCCCGGCCCTGTTCGACCCCGCTGAGCAGGGGCACGGATTTTTTGGCGCGGCCCCTACCCGTTTCGTTAACAATCCGTTAACGTCGATGGCGGGCTGAGTGTAGCGTTGGTGTGGGGTTGAGATGGGGCGAAATACAGAGGTCGCGATCGAGCGCGACATTGTAAGGGATTTGCTGCGCGGCTTGGGGCTTCTCACGATCGCTAGTTTAGCGACAATCGGACTGCTCACGGTTTCCTTTTTTGTAACGCAGCGTCTCGCTCCGATGGAGGCAGTGTACGCATTTTTTGCGAAAGGAGGCTGGGCGCAAACATTATGGGAGGAGGCCAAGCTGGTCGTCCAAATCGCAACATATTTGCTTGGAGCTTCGGCGATATTCTTAGCTGTGGCGCGGATAAAGACGGTTGCAAAAATGATCAGCGACTATCTGGAAGCCAAAGGCCCCATACAGACACTTGGGCTGTCGGTAGACAAAATTAGAGCACTTGAACCAACGATACAGTCTACGGCCGAGAAGTTGGAAGATGTTCTACGGCAGTTGGGTGACATGCAGCGTTTCGAAGCGAGCCAGCCTGAAAGTGCAGTCCCGGCTGTTGCCGAGACCACAATTGGCACACCGGAGGTTCAACCGGACGATCGTAAAAATTGGGAGCAGTTGCGCGAGTATTGGAACGCCAATGGTCGAAGACTTGATGCTGCAATTGATCGTGTCGAGGATAACCGCAAGCGCAGCCGCATACGGCAAATGCCAAAGCGAGACTACCCCGCCATCATCGATAGCCTCGCTGCTGCGGGGGCGATAACGAATGCGAGTGCAACAGCGTCACGCGAGCTTCACGCCTTATTTATGAGCTATAAGAATCGCGCGCGGACCGTCCGCGACAATGTTGTTGGAGCTGCTCAAGTGTTTGATGCCCAGCTCGAGAAGGAGTTGAATCCCACGGTAACTTTGTTTCCAGTTACCTAGCGTGGGGATAAGGTGAACTGCCGCATTCGGCGCTAGGCCAGAATCAGAGATACCCTTGCTTCCAGCAACGGAGGATCCGGTATGGCCAACGACTCGAAATATGCTGCGTATAGCCGCGAGACTGCGCTGTGCGTGGATTTTGCGTATGAGGCCATGGAAGAAGACATCCGCGCTGAGCGAGATCGCGCTTCGGGCCCGTCGAGAGAGGCGTTCAATCGCCTGCTCCAACGATTGAAAGATAGGCGTGCTGTCATCAATGGCTTCTTTGCTCCGGCCAAGCGCGTCGCCTGAGCGTAGAGAAGGCGAGGGGGCTTACCCCCTCGCCCCCCTTACCCTGGTAAGGGGGCGGTGGGCTTGTCCACTCGATCACCTTCCTTCGTTCGAGATGCGCACCAGGGCTTCAAGGGCGGCCTGAGCTTTGCCAGTGAAGCCGTCAATGCCCACATCATCGATGGAGCTCCGGGCAAGTTGGACACCGTCTGAAAGTTTATCTGCCTTGCCTGCGACGACGAGAGCTGCCGCGGCATTCAGGAGGACGATATCGCGATAGGCCCCGTATTGAGTGAGTATTGGTCCTTTGGGAACGAGGATGTTCTTGAGGGCTTTTGCGTTGCCCGCCGCATCGCCGCCGCGCAGTTCCAGCGGATTGGCACGCGGAAGACCCGCCTCCTCGGGCGTGATTTCGAATTCGCGGATGGAACGGTCCTTCAACTCGGCGACGAAGCTCTTGCCCGTGGTCGTCAGTTCGTCGAGGCCGTCCTCGCCGTGCACCACCCAGACGTGCTCGGAGCCCAGTTCCTTCATGACCTCGGCAACCGGGCGGATCCATTCCCGGGCATAAACCCCGATCACCTGCCGCTTGACGAGAGCCGGATTAGAGAGCGGACCTAACAGGTTGAACAGCGTGCGGAACCCAAGTTCGCCACGCACCTTGCCCCATTCCTTCATCGCCGGGTGATGCTGGGGCGCCCACAGGAAGCCGACGCGCGCTTCGTTGATTTCGCGTTCGATTACGGCGCGCGGGACGTCCAGCTTGACCCCAAGCGCCGCGAGAACGTCGGACGCGCCCGAGCGGGAGGAGACGGCGCGGTTGCCATGCTTGGCGACGGGGACGCCGGCGCCAGCCACGACAAAAGCGGCGGCCGTCGAGATGTTGTAAGTGCTCTGGCCATCGCCGCCGGTGCCGACGATATCGACGGTGCCTTCGGGCGCTGTGACGCGGGCCATTTTGGGATGTTCGCGCAGGAAGCGGGCTGCTTCCGTGATGAGCGGCACGGCCTGGTCCATATGCTCGGAGGCGCTGAGGAGGCCGAGAAGCGCGCCCTTCTGTGCATCGGTTCCCTCATTCGTCAGCGCTTCGAGCACGCGGCGGAATGCGCCCGCCGGAAGCGGTCTTCCATGCTTTAAGTCATCGACGAGTTCGCGCAGAAACGCCTTGGAAATATCAGACACGGTATCCTCGGGACCTCACGCGACCGCGCGGTGGATCGGCGGGGTGATGGACTTGCGTACCGGTTCGAAGCCCGCAAGCCGCAGGAAGTTTGCGAGCAGCGCATGGCCCTGTTCGGAGGCGATGCTTTCCGGGTGGAACTGCACGCCGTGGACGGGATGCGTCATGTGGGCAAGGCCCATGATCAGACCATCCGCTGTTTCGGCGGTGATCTTCAGGCACTCGGGCAGGGATTTCCGCTCGACGATCAGCGAGTGGTATCGTGTGACCTGGAACGAAGCCGGCAGCCCTTTAAATACGCTGCGCGTATCGTGGTGCGTGATGGTCGAGAGCTTGCCGTGCATGGGGGCGGGGGCGCGGATCACCTTGCCGCCGTAGGCTTGCCCGATCGCCTGGTGGCCGAGGCAAACGCCCAGCAGGGGGATGGTTGGTCCGGCTTGCTTGATGAGGTCGAGGCAGATGCCCGCTTCGTTGGGCGTGCACGGGCCCGGCGAGAGCACGATCGCCTGCGGCTTGAGCGCGAGTGCCTCGGCCGTCGTCAGTTTGTCGTTACGATGCACTTCGCACGCAACCCCCAGCTCGCCGATGTAGTGAACGAGATTGTAGGTGAAACTGTCGTAGTTATCGATGAGGAGAAGCATTGAGGGTCCAGGTTTGATGCGCGGCGACACGGTGATGCCCGCGGACGCGGCTGTCAATGGCTGGCCGTACCTCGATACGAGGCGGTGTGGGGGCGGTGGGCGATCATGTTCGCCACGTGCGCAGGGCTATCTTGCCGGGGTTTCGCGGGGAGGGCAGTTTGGGGCAAATATAGTGTTTTGCGGTGACGCCGCTGCCTAGACATCGCCGGTTAGAAGTCAACGCGGGTACGGATGCCGACGGTCAGGCTGTCGCCCGGCGTCTTGGCAGCGGGGTCCTGGTCGAGGGATGCGCCGGGGTTGATCACGTACTGCACGTCGGGCTGGATCGAGAGCCAGGACGCCAGCTGATAGTAATATGTCGCCTCGATCACCGTCTCGTGGGGGCGGTAGCCTTTGCCGGTGCCGGTCAGCGCCACGGTCTGCGCGCCGAAGCGGCGCAGGCTATCGCTGGTTTGCGCATAAGCCACCGCGATGCCGGCAATGTCGTTGGCGCGACCGAACGGGCCCTTCCAGTTGAAGCCGCCCTCGATATAGGCGCTTTCGCGGTTGCGGTCGTCGGGGCCGAACATGGCGAGCCCGAAGGCCGTGAGCCCTTGGTCCTTGGTGCCCGGCTCGCGCCACAGCATCTGGTCGACGATGCCGTAGAAGGCGTAGTCGCCGCGGTAATGGCGGGGGGGGGCGCCGGTCTGGGCGAGCGAATTGCCGTTGCTGTCGCGCGAGCGGTCGGAATAGACGCCGTCGTGGTACCAGCCGCCGAGCTTGAAGGTGGCGGGCAGGACTTTCGAGTTTTCGCTCTGGCCGATCGAATACCAGACCTCGCCGAAGGCCAGCACCGGGTCCTTGAGGCGGAACTCGGTGCCGGTCGCATTGCGGCGTTGCGGATCGCCGGGCCCTTTGCCGGCGGGGTCGCCGTCGAAGGCTGCGCCGACGAGCGTCAGTTCCTCCGTGACCTTGAGGCGGGCGCGCACCATGGGCACGCCCATGGGATAGTTCGGGCCGCCGTTCGGCAGGTTCTGCGCCAGATGATCGGGGAAGCCGAAGCTCGAATTTAGGAACAGCGCGGCGGACGCGGACAGCATCATCTCGTCGTTGGCGCCTTCCTGGCCGATGCGGATGTTCAAACGGTCGTTCAGGAGCTGCTGCTCGTAATAGAGCATGTAGAGCTTGAAGGCGGGGGTCGCCTCGATGTTGCTCAGCTGTTGCTGGTTGCCGACCAGCGTCGCGGAGGGGCCTCGGCCGTGGATTTCATAGAACTGGCTATAGATCAGGCCGCCCTTCAAGCCCCACAACTTTTCCAGATCGAAGTTGACGCTGGGAATGGCGAGCCCATTGTAATGGAGGCTCTTGCTAATGCCGCCGGCGAGGTTGCCCCAGACTTCACTCTGTTCCTGGACGCCGAGCTTGATGCCGGCATCTTCCAACTTCTTGCGCGAGCCGCCCCAGTCGCCGGTCAGCGTGTCGCGTTTCAAGAGTTCGTCGAAAGAGATGAGGCCCGTTTCGCCGGCCGAAGCGGGCGACACCGGAAGGGCGGGTAGAGCGAGAAGAACGGCGATGGCCAGAACCGGGCCTGCTACGCTGCGGCCTGCGGCTGTGCGCACGACGCACGTACGCTCGATCCGTGGACGGGCTAGCGTTACGGCGGCTTCGCTCACGTTTCCATCCCCATAGATCGCGGTGGACCGGTTGAGCGAACCTGCCGCGATTCAGTCGTGTATGGGCGATATTTCGCAGGTCTGTGCGTCGCAAACCACACTGCGTGGGCTTTGGAGCGGCATTCTCGGGCGCGTTGTGGCGTTCGGGCAACGATGTTGTCCACATGGCTGAACCTTGCCGTGGTGGCAGCAAGACTTTACTGAGAGGATCAAGTGCTGAGTCTGGGGCAATGGGACCGGGATTAACGGAGGGACTTGTTTGATCGTGGGTCCATCACGCTTGAGCTGCCGGGGGACGTTGGTCGCGCGGATTGCGCTTGCGATGGGCGTGTTGCTGGCCAGCGCGGCGGGTGGCATTGCCGAAGGTGTGCCGATGCGGCTGACGCTCGAGAAGGCGATCGAGCTGGCGCTTTCGGACAACTACACGCTGCAAGCCAAAGAAAACGAGCTCAAGTCCGTGCGCTCCGGCGAAATCACGGCCGGCTTATCGCCCAATCCGCAGGCCGGTTATACGGCGAGCAACTTGTCGGGGCGGCGCGGAGAGTTTGGGCGCACCGACAACGACTATACCCTTCAGGCAACCGTCGAGACGGCGGGCAAGCGCGAGAAACGCGTGGCCTTGGCCAAGGCCGGAACCGGCGTGACCGGTTTTGAACTCCAGGATGTGCGGCGCACCATCGTACTGGCCGTGAAGACCGCGTTCACTGGCCTGCTTGCGGGCAAGGCCAAACTCGAGCTGGCGGTCAGCAACCTCAAGAACCTGGACGATGTCGAGAAACTGCAGAAGCTCAGAGCTGAAAAGGGCGATATTTCGGATCTCGATCTGCTGCGCATCCAAGGGCAGCGGCTGCAGTTCGAGAGCGATGCGGACGACGCCAAGCTTGCCGTCAAGACCGCGAAGGTCGCATTGCGACAGGCGATTTCACGGGAACGGTTGCCGGAAAATTACGACGTGGTGGGAGAGCTTTTCGCCAAACCGGTGGCGCATCTCGACCGGGAGGCGCTGCGCAACCGGGCTGAGGACAACCGCCCCGACCTGCGCGCGGCAGCACAAGCCATCGAAAAGTCGCGGGCGGATTTGAAGCTCGCACAGGCGAAGGCTGTTCCCGACATCCAACCGCAGGTCGGCTACAACGACACCCACGACAACGGCCAGTATTGGACGCTGGGCGGCACGGTCAATATTCCGATTTTTGACCGCAACCAGGGGGAAATCGCGCGGGCCGCGGCGGATATCGAACGGGCGGCAAGGCTTCGCGATGCTGCTCGCGCCCAAGTAATCGCAGATATTGACGTCGCGTATGCAACCGTCTTGGCGGCGCGCGAAAAGTACAATCGGATCAATGGGACCTATCTTCCCAAGGCGAAGACGGTGCGGGAGCGGGTCGAGCTGTCCTATCGCAAGGGTGCGGCAACTTTGCTCGATTATCTAGAGGCGCAACGCTCCTATCGCGAAACTTCGAAGGCTGGTATTAGCGCACTGAGCGATCTCGTGACGGCGCAGGCGCAGCTGGAAGCCGCCGTCGGAGAGCCCGTGAATTAGGAATTGAGATATGTCACGGCAACCGACCCCGCCATCAAAGGCAGGTTCTACGCTTGGCGTTTGGGCTGGCGTTGCAGCCGTTGTGCTTGGCGTCGCATATTGGCAGGGGTTCATTCCCGCCGCCGGGCTGACCGCGCCGGCCGTGGGCCATGCGTCGGCCCAAGAAAAACCGGCGGCCAAGTCGCCTGAGGCTGCCACCGACAGCAACAAGGTTTCGGTCAACGTAGAACAGCTCTCCCAGATCAAAGTCGAGCCAGCCCTGCGGCGGCGGTTCCGGGCCGAGAAGTTTGCGATCGGCCAGATCGCGTTCAACGAGGATGTTACGACGCCGGTGTTCTCGCCATTCACGGGGCGGGTGACCAAGCTCCTGGTCAAGCTCGGCGAGGACGTGCAAGCGGGGAACCCGCTGTTTGAAATCGATACGCCGGATGTCGTGCAGGCGCAGTCCGATCTCATCAATGCGGCGGCCGCGCTCGCCAAATCCAGGACCCAGGTCGAGCTCAATCAGCGTGCTTACAACCGCCAGCGCGATCTGTTCAAGGCTAAGGCTGTCGCGGAAAAGGATTTCGAACAGGCGCAATCGGACCTGCGGCAGGCCGAGAGCGACGAGCGCGCCAACGAGGGCGTGGTGATTGCCGCGCGCAACAAGCTGCGCATCCTGGGCAAAACGGACGCCGATGTCGCGCGCGTCGAAACCGAACGGCGCATCGATCCGATCATGAAAGTGAACGCGCCCATCTCGGGCACCATCACCACGCGCAAGGTGGGGCCTGGGCAGTATGTGCGGGTCGACAACACCGATCCGCTGTTTTCGATTTCCGACCTGTCGTCGATGTGGCTCAGGGCCAACGTCGCCGAAGCCGATATCCCGTTCGTGAAAGTTGGGCAGGATGTCGAAGTGAAGGTGCTCGCCTATCCCAACGAGACGTTCACCGCGAAGGTCACCTATATTGCCGCATCCGTCGACCCGACCACGCACCGGGTCGCCGTGCGGTCTGAAATCGAAAATGCAAACCGTTTGCTGAAGCCCGAGATGTTCGCCAACTTCAAGATCATCACCAGTGATGGCGATGAAAGCGCCTCGGTTCCGGCGGGCGCCGTGATCCGGGAGTTGGATGCAGCCTATGTATGGCTCGCCAAATCCCAGACGGAATTCGAGCGCCGGGCGGTCAAGCTCGGGGTCGAGACCGACGGCGTCGTGCAAATTCTATCGGGGCTGCCGGCGGCACCAAGCGTCGTGACGGCGGGTGCTGTGTTTCTCGACAATGCCCGTTCGAACGGCTCCTGAGCGATGACAGCGCTCGTCGAGTTCTGCCTCACCCGGCGCGTCATGGTGCTCGCACTGCTGGCGAGTTTCCTTTGCGCGGCGGGTTACGCGTTTTCGCTTTTGAACATCGAAGCCTATCCCAATCCGGCACCGCCCATTTTCGAGATCGTCACGCAAAGCCGCGGGCAATCGCCCGAGGAGGTCGAGCGCTACATCACTATTCCGATCGAGATCGCGATCGCTGGCACGCCGGGGCTGCAGTACGTGCGCTCGACGTCGCTCTATGGGCTATCGTTCGTGCGGGCGCAGTTCACCTACGAGACGGATTTCCAGTTCGCCTATCAGCAGGTTCTGAACAACCTCAACAACGTGTCGCTGCCGAGCGGCATCCAGCCCCAGGTCGCGCCCAACCTGCCGACGGGCGAAATCCTGCGTTACCAGCTCGTCGGTCCGCCCGGGATGACGCCGACCGAGTTGCGCACGCTGCAGGATTGGGTCGTGACACGCCGGATGAAGACGGTGGCCGGCGTGCGCGATGTCGTTAGCTGGGGCGGGCCGACCAAGGAATATCACGTCGAGATCGATCTCAATCGCTTGCCTGCCTACAACGTCACGCTGCCGCAGGTGATCGCCGCGATTTCCAACAGCAACATCAACGTGGGCGGGCGTACGCTGCAGATCGGCCAGCAATCGGCCAACGTGCGCGGCATCGGGCTCATCTATTCGGCGGACGACATCAAGAACATCGTGCTGTCGCAGTCGAACGGCACGCCGGTGCTGGTCTCAGATGTGGGTGAGGTTTCGATCGGCAACGCGCCCCGGCTCGGCAAGGCGGGCCGCGACGCGGACGACGATGTCGTCACCGGCGTCGTGCTACTGCGGCGGGGCGAGAAGACCATGGAGGTCATCAAGCGCGTCGAGGCCGAGGTCGCCAAGATCAACTCGTCCAACGTCTTGCCCAAGGGGGTCAGCGTCAAGCCGTATTACGATCGCGCCGACCTCGTAAACATTACCATCCGCACGGTGATCCACAATCTCACCTTTGGCGTGACGCTGATCTTCGTCATTCTGTGGCTGCTGCTCGGCAACTTGCGCAGCGCCATCATCGTCGCGTGTACGATCCCGGTCGCGCTCGGGTTTGCGACCATCGTGCTGGTGCTGAGGGGCGAGTCCATCAATCTGCTGTCGGTTGGCGCCATCGATCTCGGCATCATCGTCGACAGCACCGTCATCATGGTCGAGAACATCTATTCGCGGCTATCGGGCCACCATGCGCTCGGCAAAGAGACCGATCACGAGCGGGCAGTGCGCGAATCCATGATGCCCGGCATCCTCAAGGGCAAGCTGCAGACGATCCAGCTCGCCGCCAATCAGGTCAACGGCGCGATCTTCTTTTCGGTGCTGATCACAATTGCCGCCTTCATTCCGCTGTTCACGATGCAGGGCGTGGAGGGCCAGATTTTCGGCCCGATGTCGAAGACGTATGCGTTCGCTTTGTGCGGCGCGCTGCTCGCGACGTTCATCGTTACGCCGGTGATCTCGTCGCTGCTGCTGCCGGAAAAGGTGCACGAGACGGAGACGTTCTTGCTGCGCGGCATCCGCGCGCTTTATGAGCCAGTGCTGGGACTCACCATGCGGTTCCGTTGGCTAACAATAGCGGCAGCGGTCTGTTTCCTCGTGTTCACAGGGGGCGCTGCGCGGATGCTCGGGTCGGAGTTCCTGCCCAAGCTCGAAGAAGGGAACCTGTGGATCAGGGCGACGCTGCCGCCGACGATTTCGCTGGAGGCGGGCGAGACCACGATAGCGCGGGTGCGCACCATTCTGAAAAGCTTCCCCGAAGTCGTCACCGTCATCTCGCAGCACGGGCGGCCGGACGATGGCAGCGATCCGGCCGGATTCAACAACGGCGAGTTCTTCGCCCCGCTGCGCCCGCAGGACGAGTGGCCCAAGGGCTTGACCAAGGAAGCGCTCGTCAAGTCGATCCAGGACAAGCTGTCGGCGGAGATCATCGGCGTCGATCTCAATTTCTCGCAGAACATCCAGGATAACGTCGAAGAGGCGGTCTCTGGGGTGAAGGGCGAGAATTCGATAAAGTTGTTTGGTCCAGACCTCAAGGTGCTCGACGACAAGGCGCGCGAGATCGAGGCTCAGCTGAAGCCGGTCAAGGGCATCGAAGACCTGGGCGTGTTCAAGGAACTGGGCCAGCCCAACGTCGTCATCAACATCGACCGGGCACTCGCGGCGCGCTACGGGTTTGCGGCGGGCGACGTGAATGCGGTCGTGCAGGCGGCCATCGGCGGACAGACGGCGACCACCGTTTACGAAGGCGAGCGCCAATTCGGGCTGACGGTGCGGTTATCTGAGCGCTATCGCAACAACCTCGACGCGATCCGCAAGATCCAAGTTTCGGCGGCTCCAGCAGGTGGTGCGGGTGGCGGTCTGCAGGTTTCGACCGGGAACCCCATCCTGTCGGGCCCCACAGCGTCGCCGACTGCGCTCACGAGTTCGACGGTTGCGCCAGGCGGGGGGACCGGCCAGCAGACCCAGGCCTATGTGCCGCTCAGCGATCTCGCCAAAATCACCTACGAGGTCGGCGCGTCGTACATTTATCGCGAGAATTTCGAGCGCTATATTCCGCTGAAGTTCTCCGTGCGCGGCCGCGATCTCGGCTCGACGGTCGCGGATGCCCAGCAGAAGGTGGGCAGTGCGATCCCGCTGCCGACGGGCTACCGGACGGAGTGGACCGGAGAGTTCGGCAGCCTGCAGGATGCGCAGCGCCGGCTCGCGTTCATCGTTCCGGTCAGCATCGGCATGATCCTGCTGCTGCTGTATTCGCTGTTCAATTCGCTGCCGCTCAGTCTGCTGGCGCTGTCGGCCATTCCGTTCGCGATGTGCGGGGGCATCCTCGCGCTGTTCGTCACCGGGCTTGCCTTCTCGATTTCAGCGGCGGTCGGGTTCATTTCGCTGTTTGGCGTGTCGGTGATGGACAGCATCATGCTGCTCAGCTTCTACACCGGCCTGCGCGCCGAAGGCATGGAGCGGGACGACGCCCTGCAGGCGGCGGCCAAGGCGCGGCTACCGCAGATCATGACGACGTCGCTGTGCGCCTGCATCGGGTTGCTGCCGGCTGCGATGTCGACCGCGATCGGCTCGCAGGTGCAGGCGCCGCTTGCCACCGTCGTCGTCGGAGGAATGCTGATCTCACCGTTCCTGACGCTGCTGTTCGTGCCCGTCATCGGCACCGTGGTGCTGAAGAAGTAGGGGCTATTCCCGCAACCGCAGTTGGAAGAAGCAGCCGCCGGGGCGGTTGTCGGTGTCGATGATCATTGCGGCCGGGTGGCCCAGCCTCGCTACTTTGTCGCCAGACTGCGGGCACTGGCCAGGGTCGCCGTCGGGCAGGTAGCGGATATCGAGCACGGGCGAGCGCGCCGTTTGCGGCCCCGTGATCTGGAATTCCATCACGCAGCCGCCGACGCGGTCGTCGGTGTCCACGATGATCGGGTTCGCCCACGGGCCTTGCTGCCAGACTTGCGCCACCTCGGCCGCGGTCCGCACCACCGGCACGTCGCGGGGGCCTGGATATTTGCATTGCCCGATGTCGCCCTGGGGCGTGAAGACGATCTTCAACTGCCAGCCGCGCGCGGCAAGGACGCCATCTGGATCGACGATGGCGAGCCGGTACCGGCAGCCGCCTTCGCGGTTGTCGGTGTCGAATTTGATCGCTTCGCTGCGGACGCCGAAGGCGGTTTCGAATTCGCCGGTTTTGCTGCCGCATTGGCCGTCGGGCGTGCCTTCGTCCCGCCAGCTCTGGACCAGCGACACGGCGGTCAGCCCCTCGCCGGACGCGGCGGAAAAGATGAGCGGCAGCCCGGCAAAACCAGCGGCCGTCAGCGTGAGAAAGCGGTGCATGACGGCAACTCCCTGACCGGCAAGCGGGGTCTGATGTTCTGCGTCCGCTCGATCGGCATCGTCGAATCAGTCACCAGTGCGAGGATAGATCTATCAGCAACGCGGACGGACGGGAAATAATGCCAGCGACCAAGCTCACCGCCACCGCTCACCTGCTGGCTGCGACCTGTCTGGCGACGCTCACGGGAACTCCTGTCGCTGCGGCCGAAAAAGAGAGCTACAACACGGCCCCGACCGGTATTCCTGATCCGTCTGTTGCGACCAGTCTGCCACAAAACGGCGATGCGGACGGGTCGCGGGCGTGGCTTGCTCAGCATGGCGTCACCTATGGCTTGAGCTATTACGGCGAGGTGATGGGAAATCCGTCGGGCGGGTTCAGCCAGGGCACGATCTATGACGGGCGCGCCAAGATCGTGGTCGATCTCGACCTTGCACGGATCATCGGCTGGAAGGGATTGTCGTTTCACGGCAACGCCTATCAGATCCACGGCCAGGGCCTGACGCGCGACCACATCGGCAACCTGCTGACCGCGACGTCGGTCGAGGCGCTGCCGTCGACCCGGCTCTACAAGGCGTCGTTCGACCAGAAATTCGGCGATAAGCTGTCGGTGCGGATTGGCCAGTTCCCGGCGGATGCGGAATTCGTCGTCAGCGACAATGCGGTCAGCCAGTTCATCAACACGACGTTCGGCTGGCCAGCGTTGAACCAGTCGAACCTGCCGAGCGCGGGGCCGGCTTATCCGCTTACCGCGCTGGGGGTGCGGGTCAAGTATGACCCAACCGACCGGCTGACGCTGATGGCAGCAATGTTCGACGGCGATCCGGCGGGGCCGGGCAAAGGCGATCCGCAGAAACGCGATAACGACGGGCTCAATTTCCGCCTTAAAGACGCGCCGTTTTCGATTGCGGAGGCGCAATTCCATTTCAAGGATGCCGACAGCGCGATCGGCCTGCCTGGCACGATCAAGGTGGGCGGGTGGCATCATGCGGGGCGGTTCGACGATCAGCGGTATGACGCCAACGGCGTGCCGCTGGCGGTGAGCGGGGCTGCGCCGCGCCGGCTCAGCACCAGCCATGCGCTCTACGGCGTCATCGACCAGCAGATCTACCGCTTGCCTGGTGGAGACGGCGCCAATGGCGTGCATCTGTTCGCGCGGATCACGGCGGCGCCGGCCGATCGCAGCCTGATCGACCTCTATGCCGATGGCGGGTTGCGGTTTGCGGGGTTCGTGCCGGGGCGTCCCGACGACACAATTGGGTTCGGCTTTGCCTATGCGCGCATCGGAGATGGAGGGCGCGCGGATCAAGACGCCGTTGCGCTCGGCACGCCGATGCCGGTGCGCGACTATGAGGCCGTGCTCGAATTGAACTACATGGCGCAGATCGTGCCCGGCTGGACCGTGACGCCCGACCTGCAATACATCATCCATCCGGGCGGGCTGGTAGCGGACCCCAAATCGAGCGATCCGGCCAAGCCGATCCCGGACGCGACGGTCGTGGGCGTGCGCACGCTTATTCGCTACTGAGCGAGGGCTCGATTGCGGGTTCCTGTGCGGGCCGCGGACGGATCAGAGCGACCGCCAGCAACGGCATCGCGACGCTCAGGCCTACAACGGCGGTGACCAGCTCGGGCACGTGGGTGTAGTTGCCCCGCTCGATGGGGAAGGCTTCGTTCAGGTACTTGGTGATCAGCTGGCCGGCGACGATGGCGAGGCTCATCATCGAGGCGGTCAGCGCAAACCAGGTGGCGCGGCGGTCGCGCGGGGCATTGACCGCGACGAGGGCCAGCAGCGGCACCGTCGCCAGCAGGGCAAGCGGGGATTGGGCGGCTTCGTCGATGAGCGCAATGCCGCGCGCGCCGAAGCCCAAATGCTGCTGCGTCCACACTTCGCCGCCGTGGGCCAGGATCAGCGTCGGCAGGAGCAGCACCGCCGCGATCACGGTGAGCACCACAATGACCTGGCGAACGGGGCGGGCGATGACATAGCCCGACAGCAGCCACATCAGCACGAGGCCGACGGCAGTGCCGGTGAACTGGAGGGTGCCGAAGAAACTCTCGTCGAAGCCCAGCTTGTCGATCGCATACCAGCGATAACCATCGCCAACCGAGGGCGTCGCGCGGAACACGAAGGCGAGTGCGGCAACGGTCGCGATCTGCGCGCGGATGCCGGGGGCGAGGTCCTGCATCACGCGCTGGATCATGAGCGTCAGCGCCACGAGCGCGCCGATGAAGATGACTTCCTGGGCATGGGGCACGTTCGAAATGCCGAGCAGGGCTGCCGTTGCCGCCAGCGCCAGTCCGCCGCCCAGGATGCGCCAATCCACGGGGCGCGGCACGCCGCGTTCGACGGGGGCTGAGACGGCGCCGGCCATCGACAGGCCTGGGATGATCAGCGCGATCAGGTAAACGGTTTGCGCCGAAAGGGTGGCCGCGAGCCAGCCGGCCAGCCAGCCGACGAGAAGCGCTGCGGCGGTATAGACGAGCCGCGCCAGTACCTCGATCATCGCCAGTTCGCTATTGATGGCGGCCTGCGGGCGTGGCGTGCCGTCGGGCTCGGTGCGCGCAACGACGCCCGGCACCAGAGCGTCGGCCACCACTTCCTGGATGACGCCGCCCATCACGATGAGGAGCTGGGCCAGCACATACAGCCGCTCCTTCGGCATGGCGGTCAGCTGACCGCCGGCCGCACCGGCGAGGAGCAGGAGGCCAAGCGCGATCAGGCTGGCGCCGGTCAAGATGTAGACCCGGCGGGTTGCGCCTTTGAGCGGGTTGCCATCCACCAGTTCGCTGACGACCATCTTGGCGATCCAGGGCAGCTGAAGCCAGATCGCAATGGTGGCCAGATCGAAGGTCGAAAAATTCAACGCGCCTTTGACCCAGAAGCTATCGGCGACCGAAATCAGGCCGAGCGCGCCGGACGCACCGTAGATCGACAGGATCGGCAGGTGCGCGCGGCGCACGGCGCGCAGCGGCTCCAGAAACGCGTGGGTCAGGGCATCAACAATCGCGATCGGCATCGCTGCTGGCTACCACGGAGAAGGCTTGCATAACAACGGTGCGGGTGGGGGCGTCAGGGCCGATCAGGCGGAGGCATGGCCCTTCAGGAGCATCGCAGGCGTCACGAAGCGGGTCAGCGTTCCCTTGCCGGGGCCGATCTTGGACCAGGCGTCGCCATCGAAGGTCAGCACAGCAAGGCCTGCGGTTGGGAATTTCGCGACGAGTTGGGCCCGGTCCGCGGCTGCGCCCGACAGCGCTTGCGCGAATTCGTGGAAGCCGGGGTTGTGGCCGACCATGAGCACGCTGGGCCAGCGTCTTGGCACGCGGCGCAGGCGCATCAGCAGTTCGCTTGCGGAGGCGAGATACAGTTCGTCTTCAAAGACGAGGTCGGGCGCAGGCACTAGGTGCGGCAGGACGAGATCGAGGGTTGCGCGCGTGCGCACGGCGGCGGAGCACAGCACGAGGTTTGGCGCCTCGAAATTGGCGGCGATGAAGGCACCCATGCGCGGGGCAGCCTGGATGCCGCGCGGGGCGAGCGGACGCGAAAAATCGTCGAGGCCTGGGTGATCCCAACTCGACTTTGCGTGCCGCAAAAGCAACAATCTCAGCATCTGGCCAGCTTGCCATTGCTCATGGAACTGTCAAGTCTGGATCGGGCTCAGTTCTGGCTGAGCGCGGGCATTCGCACAGATCGTCAGGCGGCAACTTGCGATCATTCGCCTTCGTCGAAGGCGTGGCCGATGATCAAGAGACTTACGATGCTCATGCCAATGAAAAGATAGACCATCACGTGTTCTAGCCCCTGTACGCACACACATATTAGAATTTACGACCGTCCCACCGCCCGTATGAAGGAAACTGTTTCACGGCGCCAGGGTAAAAAACAGCGTTAATTAGTCGAAGATGCCGCCGTTGCCGGAAGTTGTTTTTAAACCAAGGCGTTGGGCGTTGAAGCGGACAGCTTCCTGGGCGGCGCGAACGATGGCCTTGGCTTTGTTGATGCACTCCTGCTGTTCATTTTCGGGAACGGAGTCGTAGACGACGCCGGCGCCCGCCTGGACGTGCATCACGCCATCCTTGATGAGGGCGGTGCGCAGCACGATGGCGGTATCCATTTCGCCGTCAGCGGAAAAATAGCCGACGCAGCCCGCGTAGGGGCCGCGCTTCGACTTTTCCAATTCGTCGATGACTTCCATCGCGCGGACCTTGGGGGCGCCAGACACGGTGCCGGCGGGGAACCCGGCCATCAGGGCGTCCACGGGGTCGTGGGCGGGATCGAGGCGGCCCTGCACGTTGGATACGATGTGCATGACGTGGCTGTAGCGCTCGATCACGAACTGATCGGTGACTTCGATCGTGCCGGGGGTTGCGACGCGGCCGACGTCGTTGCGGCCCAAATCTAGCAGCATCAGGTGTTCGGCGCGCTCCTTGGGGTCTTCGAGCAGCGCCTTCGCGAGGGCCTTGTCTTCGGCCTCGTCGACGCCACGGCGTGCGGTGCCGGCGATCGGGCGGATAGTGACCGCGCCGTCGCGCACGCGCACCAGGATTTCCGGGCTGGAGCCGACGAGGGC
This sequence comes from Hyphomicrobium sp., assembly GCA_025351425.1. GTDB lineage: Bacteria > Pseudomonadota > Alphaproteobacteria > Rhizobiales > Hyphomicrobiaceae > JANXVY01. The sequence continues at coordinate 9,254 of JANXVY010000009.1, read as the reverse complement.
GAAGCCGCCGAAGTCGAGGTGGAACAAGAACGGCGACGGGTTGGTGCGGCGCAGCGCACGGTAGAGCGCGAACGGCGGCAGGGTGAACGGCGCTGAGAAGCGCTGCGAAAGCACGACCTGGAAGATATCGCCGGCCGCGATGTATTCTTTCGCCTTGGCGACCATCGTGAGGAATTCGCCCTGCGTGGTATTGGAGACAGGCTCGGACGTTTCGACGCTGGCGTGTTGCGCGGCGGCGGCGTGGGCGAGCGGTGCGTCGAGCGCGGCCACGGTTTCGGCGAGGCGGGCGAGCGCCTGCGCGTGGGCGGCTGCTGCGGACTGGCGCGACGCGGGGCGCACCGGGGTGACGAGGGTCATCTCGTCTTTGACGGCGTCGAAGATCACCATCACGGTCGGGCGGATCAGGATGCCGTCGGGGACGCCGAGAGCGTCGGGGTTGGCGTTGGGCAGATGCTCGACGAGGCGGATCGTGTCGTAGCCCATGTAGCCGAAGACGCCAGCGGCCATGGGCGGCAATTGCGGAGGCAGGTTGATGGCGGAGGCGGCGATCAGCGCGCGCAGGGACACCAGCGCCGGCAAGGCGTCGGGTTCGAAAGCTGCGGGGTTTGTTGCGGGCGTGCGGTTCACCTCGGCGTGCGGGCCATTGGCGCGCCAGACCAGATCGGGGTTCAGGCCGATCATCGAGTAGCGGCCACGATTGGACCCGCCTTCGACCGATTCGAACAGGAAGCTCATGCGGCCCTCGCGGGCAAGCTTCAGGTAGGCCGACACCGGGGTTTCCAGATCGGCGATGAGCCGGGTCCAGACCACCTGGGCGGTGCCAGCATCATAGGCCGTGGCGAACGCTGGATAGGCGGGCTCGACGTCCAAAGCGAATTGGGGCGTGGCGAGCGGCGTGGCCGCGCCGGCTGTGGCCGCAGCGGCGGTGCGGGCGGGCGACTTTTTGGGCACGGTTGGCCTCATTGTGCCGAGTTGGAGCCCGCCAGGCGGCGCAGCTCGGCTTCGTTGATGCTGACGCCCGCAGTGTCCTGAAGGGCCGCGACATAGTCGTCGATCAGGTCGATCTGGATCTGCTGCCCGACGTCCTGGCTCAGCCGGTCCGACTGTTCCTTGGTGGGGGCCGGGGCTGCCGCAATCTGCGCCATGCGGAAGACGGTGCGGCTCTTCTTGTCGAAGGACTCCGCCGATCCGGCACGGCCCTGCGGGAGCTTGAAGGCCTGGGACACGGCGGCTTCGGTCAGGCCCTGGGGGGTAGTCTGACGCGTAATAGGCTGCGACTTGTCGGGGCTGCCCATGGCTTCGGCTGCAACGGATTCGATCGGTTCACCCTTGTTCAAACGCTCGATCAACTTCGCAGCGAGTTCCTGGACGAGGCGCTTGCGTTCGAGCTGCTCGTAGAGCGTTTTCACGCCGGCTTCGACTTCCTCGAAGGGCTTTTGGCGGGCGGGCGTGACGACGGTCGAGGCGACCCAGCCGTAGCCGCCATCGGCCAGATCGACGGGATCGCGCTCGACGCCGGACTTGGCGTCGAAGCCGGCTGCAATCAGCGCCTTGGCGTCGGGGAGTTCGACCGCCGCCTTGCCATCTTCGGTCTTGCCGGCGCTGTCAGTTTGCGCGACATCGACCAGCTTCAGCTTGAGGGCGCTCGCGATGTCCTGGTCGGATTTGGCGGCATTGCGCATGTCGTCGATCTGATCGCGCAGCTTCTGCACATCTTCCTTGGCTTTGGCGCGGGCGAGCTTTTCCTTCACCCGGTCCTTGACGTCCTCAAGCGTCGGCTGGTTGCCCGGTTTGATCTCGGGGACGCGCACGAGCACTGTCGTAAACGTGCCGTCGATGACGGGGGAGACCTTGTCGCGCTCCAGCGAGAAGGCCGCGTCCGCGATCTTCTTGTCGATGAGGGCCTTCTTGGGCACGAGGCCCAATTCAACGTCGGTTTCCTTCAGGCCCATCTCCTGGGCGACAGTCATGAAGTTCTTGCCGCTGTCGATGGCCTTCTTGGCTGCCTCGGCTGCCGCCTTGTCCTTGAAGGCGATCTGCTGGATGCGCCGCTGCTCGGGCGTTGCGAAGCCTTCCTTGGTTTGTTCGTAGCTGGCCGCGATATCGGCGTCGGGGATCGGTACCTGCTTCATCAGTTCCTCGACCGAGAGCAGGAGGATCTGGAGCTTGCGGTATTCGGGCGCCATAAATTGGGGCTTGCCCGTTTCGTAGGTTTCCTTGAGCTTGGCGGCGTCTGCCTCCGGGACGGTCACGGCCTTGTCGGCATTGATGGTCGTGTGTTCGATGACGCGGGTCTCTTCCTGCCACGCAAACATCGCGTCGACGACGGGCTTGGGCGTCACGATCGCCGAAACGAGCGTGCCGGTCAGCTGGGCGCGGACATCTTCCTTGCGCTTCAGTTCGAGGAAGGCGCGCTCGCTCATGCCCATCTGGCGGAGGAAGTTGTCGAAGCCCGCGCGGTCGAACTTGCCGTCCAGGCCCTTGAAGTTGGGATCGTTCTTGAGGCTGGCTGCGATTTCTTCATCCGAGAGGGCAAGGCCCAGCTGGCCCGCCTGGTTGTCAAGCGCGGTGGTGCCGACAAGGCGGCTCATGACGCGGCGCTCCAAACCGAACGCGCGGGCCTCTTCGGCGGTGATGCGTCGTTTGGCGCGCTGGGACAACTGATTTAGCTCGTTGTCGTAGGCGGTACGGAAGTCCGTCTCGGTGATCGACGTGCCGCCGACGGTTGCGAGCGGGCGCGTGCCGAACCGGCCGCCGCGCGAATCGGCGCCCCAGTAGACGAAGCTCAAGGCGACGAGGCCCAGCAGAATTTTAGCGGCCCAGCTGTTGGCGCCTTTACGGATCGATTCGAGCATACTTTAAACGGCCTTGCGGGTGGCTGGGCGCGCCTTGACGGCTTAAGCGGCGCACCAGCGGTTCATGAGTTCGATCGCGACAGATGACGGGCGCGACCGGCGTGATATGAAGCGCAGGCCGCCTCCGAAAGCAAGGCTTTGCGTGGGCGGGCGATCACGGCTAGGTGAGAATAAACGGAAAACGAGACGGGGGCTTAGGTGAGCAGTACGAATCCTGGCGGTGCCGCGGGTCCACACCCGATCGTGGTCGGCAACTGGAAGATGAACGGGCTGAAAACGGCGCTGACCGAGGCGGTCAAGGTCAAGGATGGCCTGCCTGCAGCGGGTGCGCCGGTGGATGTGATGATCTGCCCGCCGGCAACGCTGGTGCTCGTGCTGGCCGAAGTGCTGAAGGGATCGCACGTGCGGGTCGGCGGGCAGGATTGTCATGCGGCGGCATCAGGGGCCTTTACCGGCGATGTGGCGGCCGGCATGCTGTTGGACGGTGGCGCGAGCGCGGTCATTCTGGGCCATAGCGAACGCCGGGCGGGACACGGGGAGCGCGACTGGGACGTGCGGGCAAAGGTCGTAACCGCGCACGCCGCAGGGCTGACGGCCATTGTCTGCGTCGGCGAGACCGCCGGCGAACGGGCGGCCGGACTGACGGAGACCGTGGTGCGGCGGCAACTCGCCGGATCGCTGCCCGACGGCATTACTGCGGCCAATACGATCGTGGCCTATGAGCCAGTGTGGGCGATCGGAACCGGACTGACGCCGACCACGGGCGATGTGGCGGCGGTGCACGCCGCGATCCACTCGGCCCTCGGCGAGCGTTATGGCAAAGATGCGGGAGGGGTTAGGCTGCTGTATGGCGGGTCGGTGAAACCGAGCAACGCGCGCGAACTGCTTGGCGTGCCGCATGTGCATGGCGCGCTGGTGGGCGGCGCCAGCCTCACGGCTGCCGATTTTCTAGGGATCATCAAGGCTTATGATGCAGCCGGCTGAGGGTGGGGCGGCGGCGGGCATAACGCATTTGGAGTAGACCGTTGAGATTGAGGCCTTTTTGGGTAGGCGTCGTTTACCTCGCGCTGGCGCCGGGCGCGGCTGGCGCTGTGCCGCTTGATAGTGTGGCGTGCGATGCTGCAAAACGCGAGCAGAGCGACTTGACCGACGTGCCTGCCGTCCTTGAGCGCGGGGCGGACTGGGGCAAGGCCAACGCCAGCCGCGAGACGCTGGCGCGGGTTGCGCGGTGGATCGAGTTGCAGGAGAGCCTGTCGTTTCGATGCGGGCGGGGGGTCGTCACGGATGAGGCCAAGCGGGCCGCGGCTGCGGCCGAACTGATCGAAAATCCCCCGCCTCCGCCCGCTCCAGCCGCAGCTGTGCCTGTGCCTGCAAACGGTGCTCCGGCTGCTGCGGCCCAGGCTAAAGCGCCGGCGGCGGCTGCCAGCATTGAGCCTGCTGGCGACAGGGACGGATCTGCCATGGTCAAGCCCAAGCCGAAGGCAAAACCCAAGCCAAAACCTAAGCCTGACGCGGCCGATGGAGGCTTCGACGCGCCCCTTGCGACCGTGGATACGCAGGCTGCTCCCAAGAAGAAGCGTGCGCCCAAGGCGGATGCCTTTGTGCCGCCAGGGACTACACAGGCGCCTTGAGAGTTGTCAAAATAGTGCACCGCCCTAGGCCGGGGGCTGCGCCATCTCAACCACTGGCGGGGGCATCGCATCTCATGTAAGAGGCGTTTTCCGCCGTCATGAACTCAGGAACTTCGCACCCCATGCAGCTGGTCTTGCTCGTAATTCATATGATGATTGCCGCAGCCCTCGTAGGCGTGGTGCTGCTGCAGAAGTCCGAAGGCGGCGCGCTGGGTATTGGCGGCGGCGGGGGCGGCGGGTTCCTGACCGGCCGGGGTACGGCCAACCTGCTGACGCGAACGACGGCATTCCTGGCCGCCGCGTTCTATGCGACGAGCCTCGGCCTCACCTTGCTCGCGACGCATACGCAACCGGCGGGTTCGGTGCTCGACAAGCCGGCCATCAGCCAGCCTGCGACGGCTCCTGGTCGGCAGCCGGCGGCAACGGATGCGAAGCCTGCGGATGCAACCAAGCCAGCAGACGCGAAGCCAGAAGGCCGTGGCGGCATTCTCGACAAGCTTGGACCGGCCCCGCAAGCTCCACTCCCGCGCTAAGGCCCACGATGGCCACGTTCAGCCTCAAGCGACCGTGGCTCATCTGCGTGCTGGCGATTTGCGGCGTTCTGGCTGCCTGTTCCGATGGCGCAGCGCCGATCCTCACGGCTGGGGGGCTGGGAGGCCCTACGGGCTATTGGCACGCGAACGCGATCGTGAAATCGGGGTTTTCGGAAACCGAGCTGTCGCCTGACAGCCTGAGGGTGCGGGTGGAAGGGACGGGTTCGACGCCGCGGGCCCGAATCGAGTTGATTGCGCGGGCACGGGCGGCCGAGCTCGGCGTCGAGCGTAAGGGCAAGTTCTTCAAGCCTGGGCCAGCTGCGTATTCGGTCGTGTGCGAAGACGGCAAGGTGCTGGCCCATAAGAGCGGGAAGTCGCTTCCGGTTGCCGCTCCCGTCGTCGAGGTCGACGTCGTCTATGCCAAGTCGCAAGTCGATCCGTCGTATCTGCCAAGCGCCGAAACCTTCGCAACGCTCACGCGCGCGTTGAACGCGCAGACCTTCGATGCGGAGAGCAGGCAGGCGTCCGCCGCCGAGGTGAAGGCTGCCTGCGGCAAATAGACGTTTGGCGCTCAATACTTAGCCGTGCGGGCGCCGATAGCCGTGGATGGCGCACAAAACTGCTTCGACTCACGCGGTTTTCATGCCAGTAGCAAATCCCATGCAACGCTATATCTTCATCACTGGCGGCGTGGTCTCCTCGCTTGGTAAGGGTCTCGCATCAGCCGCACTCGGGGCGCTGTTACAGGCGCGCGGGTATTCCGTACGCTTGAAAAAGCTCGACCCCTATCTCAACGTCGATCCGGGCACCATGAGCCCGTATCAGCACGGCGAGGTGTTCGTAACCGACGATGGGGCCGAGACCGATCTCGACCTTGGCCATTACGAGCGCTTCACCGGCGTGCCGGCCAAAAAGTCCGATAACGTGACGACGGGCCGCATCTACCAGGATATTCTCGCCCGGGAACGGCGCGGCGACTATCTGGGCGGCACCGTGCAGGTGATCCCGCACGTGACGGATGCGATCAAAGCGTTCGTCACCTCCGGCAACGAGGATGTCGATTTCGTGCTGACCGAAATCGGCGGCACGGTCGGTGACATCGAGGGGCTGCCGTTTTTCGAAGCGATCCGGCAGCTCGGGAACGATCTGCCGCGCGGCTCATCGATCTACATCCATCTGACGCTGGTGCCGTTCATTCCGAGTGCCGGCGAATTGAAGACCAAGCCGACGCAGCACTCCGTCAAGGAATTGCGCTCGATCGGGATCCAGCCGGATATCCTGTTGTGCCGGTCGGATCGCGAGGTTCCCGCCAGCGAGCGGCGCAAGATCGCGCTGTTCTGCAACGTGCGCGAAGAGGCGGTCATCCAGGCATTGGATGTCGGCTCGATCTACGATGTGCCGCTCGCTTATCATCGCGAGGGGCTCGACCGCGAAGTGCTGGCCGCGTTCGGCATCACGGGCGCGCCAAGCCCCACGCTCAATCGCTGGACGACGATCTCAAATACGGTCGCAAATCCAGAGGGCGAAGTCACGATCGCGATCGTGGGCAAATATACGGGCCTCAAGGACGCCTATAAATCGCTCAACGAGGCGCTGGTGCATGGCGGGATCGCCAACCGCGTCAAGGTCAACCTCGCGTGGATCGAGAGCGAAGTTTTCGAGCGCGAGGACCCGGCGGTTCATCTGCAGGGCGTCGACGGCATTCTGGTTCCGGGCGGGTTCGGCGAGCGCGGCTCGGAGGGCAAGATTCTGGCTGCACGATTCGCCCGCACGCGGCGGGTCCCGTATTTCGGCATCTGCTTTGGCATGCAGATGGCGACCATCGAGGTGGCCCGGGCTGCGGGCATCGCGGCTGCGGGATCAACCGAGTTCGGGCCGTGTCCCGAGCCCGTCGTCGGCCTCATGACGGAATGGATGCGCGGCAACGAACTCGAAAGCCGGCGGTCCAATGGGGACCTCGGCGGGACGATGCGGCTTGGCGCGTACGCGGCGAGCCTGAAGAAGGGCAGCCGGGTTGCCGATATCTACGGCACCTGCGAGATCAGCGAGCGCCACCGGCACCGGTATGAAGTCAACATGGGGTACCGGGCAAAGCTGGAAGAGGCAGGGCTCGTGTTCTCGGGGCTGTCGCCCGATGGGCTGCTCCCTGAAATTGTCGAAATTTCCGGGCATCCTTGGTTCGTGGGCGTGCAGTATCATCCGGAGCTGAAGTCGCGCCCATTCCAGCCGCATCCGCTCTTTGCAAGCTTCATCGCCGCCGCTATCGAGCAGAGCCGGTTGGTCTAGGGGGCACATTCCGATCCTACGGAATCGGAATTTTGCTCTAGGTTCTTGATTTTGTCGCATTTTCGTCTTCATGGAGCGAGGCTTCGCCGTCGACGACGAACCGGTATCAACTTTGTCGGAAAATGCTCTAGGGGGGCACATTGTGCCTCACGCCTTGTTGCCTCACGCGCTCTGGCGCTCCGGCGGCGCGCGGGTCCGCCAGCGTGCCGCTGCCGCGGCTTGAGGAAGGCTCGAGATTGGATCGCGGGGTATTTGTGTTGCGGTTGTGACACGGGCGAAGGGTGACGTTAACGGGTTCGTCTACGTGGCTGTTGCCAACGTTCATCAATCGTTTACATACGGTGTAGGGGAATATTCGATAGAGTGGGACCTGCAGGGGACGGAAGAATGCGATCTGACGTGGCCGAACGGCTGGAATTCGTTAAATTTCAAATTCGCGGTCTGGAGCGGGCTTTCCTTGGTGGTGGATTCGTCCATGCTGCCCATGATGAGCTTGATAAGTTTCAGATTTTCTTCTCGTCGCACCCCATCGTGCTTAGCGCGGTGAAGGAAGTTCGCGGGACCATTACCGAGTTCCTGACGACCAAGATCAATGGCCGCCTCGATGGCGATACGTCGAACCAGTACCCAATTGCTGTATGGCACTCCTATAACCGTATGGAACAGGCGATTCGGATGATTTCCGTCGCAACTTCGACCGAGAACCGGTCGACCGTCGCTGCTTAAGTCGTTTTTTGAGACGGTAAATCCAGTTCGGGCTGCGTGACCGGGATTGGCGATCAGGGGCGCATCGGCTAAGAGTCGCCCCTATGAACGCAATTGACCAGCTCAAGCCAAATACGTCGGTCACCGTCGGCTCGGTGACATTTTCAAACTCGTTGCCGATTGCGGTTTTTGCTGGCCCTTGCCAGATGGAAAGCCGCGCCCACGCATTGGAGATGGCGGCTGCTCTCAAAGAGATGACGGCGCGGCTTGGAATTGGGCTGGTCTATAAGTCATCGTTCGACAAGGCGAACCGGACGTCGCTGGCGGGCAAGCGCGGGATGGGCCTTGCCGGCGCGCTGCCGGTGTTTGCTGAAATTCGCGAGACGCTCGGGCTGCCGGTTGTGACCGACGTTCATGAGGCGGGGCAATGCGCGGCGTTGGCCGAGGCCGTGGACGTACTGCAGATCCCTGCTTTCCTTTGCCGCCAGACGGATCTGCTGATCGCGGCGGCCCAGACGGGCCGCGTGATCAAGATCAAGAAGGGGCAGTTTCTTGCGCCCTGGGACATGCGCAACGTGGTCGCAAAGGTCGTGGGCTCGGGCAATCCCAACGTGCTGCTGACTGAGCGTGGGGCGTCGTTTGGCTACAATACGCTGGTGTCCGATATGCGGGCGTTGCCGATCATGGCGGAGACCGGGTGTCCGGTGATATTCGATGCGACGCATTCGGTGCAGCAGCCGGGCGGGCAGGGGACAAGTTCGGGCGGGGATCGGCGCTTCGTGCCTGTGCTGGCGCGGGCGGCGGTCGCGGTGGGCGTCGCGGGGCTGTTCATCGAGACACATGAAAACCCCGATAGTGCGCCGTCCGACGGCCCCAATATGGTGCCGCTCAAGGAGTTCGAGGCGCTGATGGCGGGGCTGATGGCTATCGATGCCGTCGTGAAGGCGCGGGCGTAGCTTGGTTATCCGGCGTTACGCGAGGACGTGGGCGGCACCGCAAATTTTGCGAGCGACCCGGTGCGAGAAAGTTATCCCCGCCCGCAGATGCGTCGCTTATCTTGGCCATGTCCTGTTGCAACGGGGGGCGCTGATCCGGAAGGCGTTCTAGAGCGCGTTCACCTCAAATGGAAGCGTAGCCTGAGTTGGTGAAGTAGTTCCGGCACTCATCGGGCAGGAAACGCGGCAGGCTCTCACGGATGGCGTCGGCCATCGCGTCGATGCTTCGTGCTCTTGCCTTCCTGACGA